>CALMYQ010000202.1 GCA_937873655.1 uncultured Lewinella sp.
TTCCTCCCCCGACCGCCGTAGCTCATCAAGAGCGAAGGAGGTAATTCCTCCCCCGACCGCCGTAGCTCATCAAGAGCGAAGGAGGTAATTCCTCCCCCGGTCGCCGTAGTCCCGCCATAAGCAGGACGAAGGAAGACACTTCCTCACTCCGCCTTCCAGACCAGCACTCGCTTTGCCCCCGGCCTGCGGAAACGGATCTTGATGCGGTCGGCCGTGACCTCTGTGATCGTAGCCCTTTTTCTGGGGCCGAAGATCATGGTCACTTGTCCGTTTTTCTCCATACTCCAGGTACCTTCCATAGAACCGAATAAGCTGGGATTAGCGGACCATGCGCCGCTATCCGAGAACTCCAGGCGCATATTTTCCGGCAAGGTTATGTGGTTGCCGACGCCGCTCATTTCGTCGCTTGCCAATACCCATTTATGGGTCGTCAGGGTATTGGATGCACTTTGTCCCGCACCGGTCGACAGGATGCAAAAAAGAAACAGAATGGAAAAAATTGCTCTCATATTGGTTATGGTTTTGAATAGGGATGCCTCAACCCCGGATTAACCCCTATTCCGTCAGTTAATCCCCCTCTCTCACCCTCTCACCCTCTCACCCTCTGTTCTCCTACCCCCCCCACCATTCCTCCACCCCATCCCGGTAATTCTTCCCAATGGGCAGCAACTGGTCTTCAATGCCTACCTGATTGCCTTCGATGAACCTGACTTTTTTGATGGCCACGGCATAGGACCGGTGGATCTGGCGGAACAGCCCTGCGGGCAGTTGTTCCATCATGGCGGTGAGGGTCTGTTTGCACATATAATTCTCGCCTGTGGTGAAGATACGCGTATAATCGCCCATCGCCTGCAAAAAAAGGATCTCCTGGTGCGGGATCCGGTATTGCCGGCGGTCGGCGCGAAAACTCAGGTAGCCGGCCTCTTCGTTCATGGCGGGCGCCTGAAGATGCCGCATCACCTTCTGGACGGCAACGGCAAACCTGGCCTGACTGACGGGTTTCACCAGGTAGTCGACCGCGTCGAGCTCAAAACCCTCTGCTGCAAATTCCGGATAAGCGGTGGTGAAAATATAAAGCGGCGCGGGTTTCAGCATCCGGGCCAGGTCGGTACCCTTTAATTCCGGCATATTGATGTCCAGGAACAACAGGTCCACGGGTTTAAGCTGCAATTCCTGCAAAGCCGCAACCGGATTGGTCGATTGGCCGGCCAGATGAAGGATAGGTGAATCCTCCACATACTTTTGCAGGATGCGGATGGCCAGCGGTTCGTCGTCCAGGATGTAACAGGTGAGTTTCATTGCTTCATTGCTTTAGGGTTGGGTGTCCGTCGCCAAGGCATCAAACTGCCGAACTATCGAATCAACCGCGCGTGCCGCATGGCAGGCCACATCACCCCCCGACCGCCGTAGCCTCGGCGAAGGAGGTAAATCAACAGATCAACAGATCAACAGAAAACCCTTTAGTCGACCGGTCAATAACCAACCGGTGCCGGTCAGGGTAAATAGCATTCAGTCGTTTCCGGACATTCTCCAGGCCGACCCCGCCCATTGTCTGGTCGGTTGCCGTGGCCGCCGGTGTGGTGTTCTCAATCCTGAAGTTGAGCTCACCGGCGGTAGCCCGGCATTCGATCCGGATCCGCACCTCGTTCTGGTCGCCGTGGAGGCCGTGTTTGAAGGCATTCTCCACCAGCGGCAGGAACAGCAAGGGCGGCACCTGGCGGTCTTCCAGATTGCCGGTCAACTCCAGCCCGATCATTGCGCGGTTTTCCAATCGCAGGCGTTGAAGGTCCAGGTAATTCTGCAAAAAATTCAATTCCTGTTCCAGCGGGATGAATTCGGTATTGCATTCGTACAGGGTGAACCGAAGGTTTTGCGACAGCATCAGAATGGCCTTGGCGGTTCTTTGGTCTTGGTCCAGGGCCAGCGAATAGATGCCGTTCAGGCTGTTCAGCAGGAAATGGGGGTTGAGTTGGGATTTGAGGTTTTGCAATTCGATCTCCTGCAGGTCTTTTTTCAGCCGGTCTATCTTGCGGTCCTTTTCCCGAACCAGAAACCAGCTTTTGGACAGTTTCAGCAAACTGCTCAATACCCAGTAAACGACCATGAACAGCAAAATATCCCAAAAGCCGTAGTAGGCGATGAAATAGAATCCGCCGATCTGATCGGCAGGTATGTAGCGGAAAAAGAGGATGTTAAACCAGGTCGCCGCCAGGATACCCCCGATACTGACCAACAAATACAGCAAATACCGCCCTTTGCTGAAATAGGCCGGGATCAGCAACCCGATGTTGAGATACACCGCCAGGACAATGCTCAGGTGAAACAACAAGGCGTAAACCCAATCGGCAATGTTGGGTTGCTGCTGGTAGGCAAACAGGTAGGCAAGGACCACCAGTGAAAGTGTCCAGAACGCGAGGTGCTGCACCCCGCGGTTCCGGATGATATTTGAGATGGTTTTCATAATTCCCTTGTCAGCGTCGTCGGTTCATCGAACGCCTCCGGTTCCGTTGCAAATTTGCGGAAAAATTCCTGCAATTCTTCGGTTGAGGCCGTCAGCAGGTACTGGTCGTTATCCAGCACCTCGTGTTTGATCCGGATCTTGCGGTTCTTGATGAGTTTTTCGAGGAAATCGCCGTTAAAGGTGCGGATGACCCAATCCTTACCGTTTTTCTCGATCTTGGCGAAGGAGTGGGTCGGCAGATAGGGGGCAAAGTATTCTTCCCGGTCCTTGCGCACGAAATCGAGAAAGAAGTGGTCGTCCAGTTTTACCATATAGACAGTAAAGGTGTCCCTTTCCTTTTGATCTTCGTTCACCAGGCTGACTTCATAGGAAGGGTCCTTATTGGCCTTGAAGGTCCAGGTGCCGCCGCTTTGTTCGTGCCAGGTGCCCAACAGGTCTGCATCAAAGAATATGGTATCCAGGGTGTACAACGGGTGAAGGGACGGGATGCACCCCGAAAGGCCCAGTAATAACAATCCGGTAAATAACAGCATGCGCTTTTTCATGATCCTTGGTTTTGGTTTTGAAATTTAGCGCAAACTACGGGCTGGGCGGGAAGCGGGCAATTTTTGTCGTTGGAAGGCGGGATTGTGTCGGTGGAGGTAGATTTCTGCCTTCTTTCAGTCTTTGGCGGGTAGTAAAGCTGAGGAATAGGGGGATTGCCTGATGTGCAAAAGAGGGGCGAACTTTTCCATGCCCCCTATGACGTTTACTTCGATGAGGAAAACGCCGGCATCCAACCTGATTTATTGTTCGTGTCCAATGAGCGAAGGCACATCATCAAGGAAAACAACGGCATTGTCGGTGTGCCCGATCTGATTGTGGAAATTATATCAAAAGGCACCATGGACAAGGACCGGGTACTCAAAAAAGACCTCTACGAGCAATTTCGCGTACCCGAATATTGGATCGCCGATCCGCGCAACTGCAGCATTGAGGTTTACCGGCTGGAAGGAGACCGGTACGGTTTGTTCTCCTTTGCAGCGGAGGAGGGGATGATCAAATCGGCTGTGTTGCCGGGTTTGGAAGTGAATGTCGCCGGTGTTTTTCCGGATTTCCGAGGGTGATCTTCAGGCGTTCACATTGATATGTTTTAATTGCTTTTTCCTGCACGCAGGTTTTCGGCGACCACAAGGGTATGGCGACCACAAGGGTATGGCGACCACAAGGGTATGGCGACCACAAGGGTATGGCG
>CALMYQ010000203.1 GCA_937873655.1 uncultured Lewinella sp.
TGTCCCTGATTATTATCTCGAAATCTATGCTTCACCCTAAAATGGAGATGAGCGGAAGGGTTTTCTTTTTATCCCTTCGTTTCTTCCAAAGAAATTGCCATTCATATCGGATACACCGGCAAGGTGTTCGCGTTTCTTCCCTTTCCTCCCAAGTTTTCGGATTTGAAAGAGCCTAGGTACCTGAAAAAGGCTTTTAAATTTAACGGCTCGCATTTCAGCCTCGCTGATGCCGGTACAGCCCGGATCACCAGCAAAGCGCCGACAAATTTCCATTTGTCCGACCGGCAATTATTCTCCCTTCAGGTGACCAAGGGCCATACACCCGCCCTGTACCGCAAAAACCCGTATTACCGGATGGATAACCACAGGATCAACCTGACCAATCCTACCCGGAAGGGGGAAATCAAATTCTATCATCCGCACACTAAAATATTGCTCGGACTGGTTACCTCCGGGAATCTGACGGAGCTGTTCGGCGGGAAAAAAATTGAGGTTCCGCTCAACCACGACAATTACGGGTCTGGTCTTCATAAAATATATCACGAACTCAAAAGCCCATACGCCCTTTACAACTGGGAATTATATTTTCACGCTGTATCGCTGATTGCGAAAACCCTGACCAATGCACAGCGGTTTGAAGAAGCCATGAATTTTTGGCATTATGTTTTTAACCCTATCGGCGTCAAAAATACGAAGGATGTATGGCGTTTTCTGCCCTTCACCAAAACAAGGGCTAAGGATGCGCTGGAAAAATTCCTGGACTCCCTGCGGGGCAACAAACCGGACAAGGAGGTCAACGCCTGGCGAAACCATCCGTTCATGCCGCATCTGATCGCCCGTGACCGGCCCACTGCCTATATGAAGTATGGGGTTATGGAGTATATCGACAATATCATCGCATGGGGGGATTACCTGTTCGCGCAGGATACCCGGGAAACCATTACCCAGGCCACCCAACTGTACATCCTGGCAGGTCATATACTCGGCCCCAAACCGGAGTTCATTCCCAAGCCGCCCCGTGAAGCCAAATCCTACCGGCAACTGCTCAGCCATTGGGATGCCTTCGGAAACGCCGTCAGTGAAATGGCGCTGGTTTTTCCCTATAAGAAAAAGGCCAGGGTATCGAAGAAAAAAAGAGCAAAAGGCAGAAAACACCACGGCCCGGTGCATACCCTGGGAACCTCCCATTATTTTGGAATTCCCCATAACCCCAAGCTGATGGCCTGTTGGGAGAAAGTGGAAGACCGGCTTTACAAAATCCGGCACTGCCTGAATATCGAGGGTGTTTTCCGCAAGCTGTCGCTGTTCTCGCCTGAGATCGATCCGGGGCTGCTTGTACGTGCAGCCGCACAGGGCCTAAGCATCGGCAGCGTGCTGAACGACCTCAATTCCGCAATGCCCAATTACCGTTTTACCTATTTGCTCCAAAAGGCATTTGAACTCACAAGCGAGGTAAAAGCCCTGGGCAACGCCCTGCTTTCCGCCATCGAGAAAAAAGACAACGAATCCATCAGCCTCCTCCGGGCGCGCCACGATACCCGCATGCAAAACCTGACCCTGGAGATCAAAAAACAACAACTGGAAGAAGCGCAAAAGGCGCTGGACGCCCTGCATACCAATCGTAAATCGCCGGAGTACCGCCTGCAATTCTATCAGCAGATCACCGGCAACGAAGTACAGGTACCTGGGGTCGGAACGCCCTTCAAACAACTGGAAGACCGGATCGAGCAGGTGAAGGATGAGAGCGGGTTGAAGCTGATTCCTTTTGAGAAAGAGGAGATGGACAAGGCGAAATTGTCTGCGGATTTGCAAATTGCTGTTGGAGCTCTTGAATCTTTAGCAAGTGTCTTCTATTTAATTCCTGATTTTGACGTAGATTTAAAACCGTTTGGAGTTGGAGGCGGTATGACCTCAGGTGGTAGTGATGTAGCCAACGCTACACAGGCAGGCGCAAAAGCCCTTCAAATTGGTGTCAGTTACACTTCATTCCAATCCTCTGCGGCTGCCAGAAAATCCGGCTTTCTCAAACAGCTCCAAAGCAATATCCACCAGGCCAACCTCGCCGGTCTGGAACTCATGCAATTGGACAAGCAGATCACTTCCCAGGAGATCCGTATTGCCATGGCCGAAAAAGAAATCCGCAACCAGCAGGTCCTGATCGACAATGCCCAGGAAGCCGAGGATTTCATTAAAAACAAGTACACCAACGAGCAGTTCTACCAATGGATGATCGGTCAGTTGCGCACCAACTACTACCAGGTTTACACGCTGGCATACGAGCTGGCCAGGAAAGCCGAAAAGGTTTATCGCTTTGAAAAGGGGATCTCCCAGTCCGATTACATCCAGTTCGGGTATTTTGACAGCGCCAACAACGGTTTGCTGGCAGGCGAGCGGCTTTACCATTCCCTGAAGCAACTGGAGAATGCCTATATGGAAACCCGGGGTTACGACTACGAGATCACCCGGCATATTTCCCTGATGCAGCTCAATCCGCTGGCCCTTATCCAACTGAAAGAAACGGGTATCTGTGAATTTGAAATTCCAGAAGCTCTTTTTGATATTGACTATCCCGGGCAGTACAAACGGCGCATCAAAACGGCAGCCTTATCAATACCCTGCATTATCGGCCCATATACCGGTCTGAACTGCATGCTCCGGCTGCTGAAGCACGAATACCGCAATACGCCGGTGACCGGTTCGGCTTATCCCAAAAACCTGGAAGAAAGCGATGAGCGGTTCGTCTCCGGCATTACGCCGATCAATGCTATTGCTGTCAGCCAGGGTCAGAACGACAGCGGCGTATTCGAACTGAATTTCCGGGATGAGCGGTACATGCCCTTTGAAGGCGCCGGCGCCATCAGCACCTGGAGACTGGAATTGCCCACCGAGTTTCGCCAATTCGATTACGACTCCATCTCCGACGTGATCCTTCACCTGCGCTATACCAGCAGCGAAGGCGGGGATAAACTCAAGCAGGAAGCCCTCAGGGAACTCGGCAAATTTGTCAAAAAGGCAGAAGAACTCTCCCGAACGGAGGGGCTTTTCCGGATGTTCAGCCTGAAACATGAATTTCCCAACGAATGGTACCGGTTTTTACACCCCGCTTCCGGCGCCTCCCAGCACCTGTCGCTTTCCAACCTCCATGACCGGTTCCCGTTTTTCGCGAAATCCCGGAAGATTGCGATATCTTCGGTTATGCTGTTTACCCGGGGAAATATCCCGAATCTCTCGTGGGCCAGGATGGATGAGGTGCAACAACCTGCTCCCGGCGGAAATGTCGGCATACCCTTTAGCCCCGCTGCCGGCATTCAACAGATCCGGCAATACGTGGTTGAGCCGGGAGAACGGCTCGAAGCCGGCAAGGATTGGGCGCTGTTTTTCCCGGGCACGATCGAAACCAGGATAACGGCAGAAGAACTGGCAGACGGGTGGTTGGTGGTGAAGTATGGGATGGGGTGATTTTGTTTGGCATAAACAATAATCGCTCATCCCCCTTTTAAGGTGAAATCGGTATTTTGAAGCACCAGACTTACCTGGTTTTCAAAATCTTTTAAGTCTTGCAATTCATCGCTTCACCTTTAAGAGGGGATGAGCGGCCAATTTATTCGAAAACAGCCTCGTCATTACTCATACGGATATCATAGAAGATCCTGACCGAACAAAACCATACCCGAGGCGCTCATTCAGCGACCGAAACATTACATTTTCAGCATGTCGCACCTGGTCCGACCATTACCGGGAATATGGTTCAACTTTCAACGTTTATGACAAGTACAACAGCTTCCCCACTTATTGTCCCGGATCCTGCAGGCAGGGCCGCCCCAAATGTATTGGCTGAACAAAGCCACAGGGAAACCCACCTAGAAGAATTGGTGAATTCAGATTGTTCTCCAATAAAAGGAATCCTGGCTACGCTATTATTTCAGCCGTTAAATATGGCGCATTGATTCGGATAAAGCCGATTGGATGAAGTCGCTCTAGGGCGTTTGTCCCTGGAGCGACTTTTATTTTTCTATCAGTATCACAAAAACCTGCTGGGTGGTTTCCTTCTTATAATCAAAGTCGAGGCAATAACTAAAATGATCAACAAGCCATAACCAATAAACCTGATTATTTGGCGTGAAAAGAAAATATCCAGCTCAAATCCCTTACCCACTTCGAGCAGACCAGCTGTATCAACAGATTCTTCTCCCCAATCCGTCATTATGGACTTTATTGAGTCTGATTCAACTTTTAACATCCGTAAAGTATCAGCCAGCCTATCTTTTTCAAGCTCAAGAGAAATCAGGCTGTCATCTATGGCTAGAATTTGTTCCATCAAAAGTCGAACAGTATCTTTTGAAAGATTGAGATCAATACTTGTTTTTAGATATTTTTCTTTCCAATCATCCAATAGATATTGAAAAGAGTCCAGTTGGATGTCTTTCTTCCTTAATTTCCGTGTACATTCCATGTTTTTCCGTTTCAAAGAATCTATCAAGGGCTGAAAGGCTTTTTCCGTTTCAATCCGCCCCTTGTTGAAATAATAATCCGGGGCCCAGGCCAAATAGTACCCCATACTGATAAACAAGCACACCATAAGGGTTAAAACACCTCCAATACTTTTCATAATCGTGTGTTTTGAGGCCAACCGAGAATCAAGCAAAACCCTTTCTTTGCGGTTATCAGGCGCTGTACTTAAGCGGGTTCTACGCCTGGTCAGGCCGGTGATTAATAGAGCTCGACATGAATCCACGCCGGGCATCTTGTGGTCTCTTTTCGGGTCGCTTATCTACCATGAGCCAATCAACTGATTTATCTGGTTTTGAAATTTCGGTTCTATTTTTTACCTTGGCACCTGCGCAAAACCATTGTTATTTTTAGCAGCAGGAAGGCTTGGTAAATCAAGCTTTTTCAGATTCTTATCCCTTTAGAAGGCAAATTGCTCAGCATTTTCTGCATAAAAAATTATGCGGTTGCATAATACAGGTGCATCTCCTGCATAAATGATAGAAACCAAGTCCCTTTATATGAAATCATATAGTACGAAAGACCAGCTCAGCCAGTTAAACAGAGACCAACTTTGCCAAATCTTTAACAACTGTATTGAGTGCATCAAACAAAATGGGCTTTTCCAATCGGAGGAAAGCGATAATTTCAGACAGGACAGCCTGGCTGTGTCCCTTGAAGTGAACGTTAGAACCTTCAGCTCTGCCCGAAATGCAGCTAACAGTGTTAAAGCAGATAAGTATGTCGACTGGATTTGGCAAATGGCTAATATTTTCAAGCTGGCGATCTCTGAAGATTTATCCGTTAGGATCCAAACATGGAATCCAGCAAATCTGCTAAATGAGCTTGGCGGGAAATTGGCATTAAACCTGGTGGATGTTTCCACCAGTATGAAGGAAGACTTTCCAAATTATTCTGATATTTTTGACGTTAAAGAAATTTGGGAACAGCGGGAAAATGCTAAAGTTGGGATGCGGGAGCGTTTTATTGCAATTGTAGGCCCAAATGCCAGTTATGCAGGAACACTCAAACACCATCCCATACCAAAACGTGAGGAAGCCATTCAAATAATTCGAAAAAAAATAGAAAGTAAAGTCGCCTCCGAACTGATTGAAGAAGAAATCAAACGCCTGACGTATTTAACCCAAAGAAATCCGGAGGATTATGAAACCCAACTGATGGTCTTATCAAAATTTAGTCCCGAACTGGTCATTAAAGAGGTAACTAAATTATGTGGAAATCCTAATGCACCAAGCCTGGTTTATGAAATTCTTGCCCACTTTTTAAAGCACCGTTTCCTGGATGTTGTAATAAATTTCAATTTTGATGAGCTATTGGACAATGCTATATCGGAAGAGCTTCCAAATAGCGAATTCAAATACATTTATTCCGCCGGTCATTGCCCCAAAAATCTGGATGAATTGAAAATCGATAACAGATTAAAGCAACCCATTTATATTAAATGCCATGGCACTATTTCTCAGCCGAATTCATTGCGCTTTACAGAAAGGAAAGGATTTGTTATCGATGAAGGAATTCAAAGGCATATTTCGGAGCTTATGCTGGGGGAGGTTCCGAATGACGCACTGCAATCGCATCTTCCCATTAATTTGATTATTTTTGGATTCAAAATGGAAAACCATGTTTTCAATAAACTAATCGAAAAAGCCTTGGACGAAAATCCAAAAAAATTCACTATTTGGTTATTTGATGACGACCCCGAGCTTGAAAAATTCATTACTAAAAGGTTTGAAGGTCATGTCAAAACCAACAAACTGGAAATCAGGCCTATAAAAATAGATTCTGACCACCAATTGGAACAAAGCCTCATTGGATTATGGGACTTTATTCATAGAAGCTTTAAAGGCCCATATAAACCAAGAGGAATAGCCAGGCATATTCTCGTTAACCACATTTTTCAAAAAATTTCTCCTCTTGACTTGAATTCTGGTAACCAATTAAGAGAATATTATCATGATCGATTCGTGTTGGAAATATGCATTTTGTTATTATTATCCAACGGCGTTGTTCACCTCAGTCAAATCAGTCAAAGTCGTGCCGGTAAATATTTTCAAAAATTAAAAGAACTCTCTGACGGCAATCAGGACGAATATATCCTTTATAATGAGTTAAGAAAATTAGGACTCAAAATTTATGAAGGATTCATGTACGACACTTTCCTGATCGAAGATAAAAAAGTCTTTAATGACGCTGATGCATTAATAGAATATCTTCGAAATAAATTATCTGAAAAGCTAACTGTTGACAGACAGCAATTTGTAACCAATAAATATAAGAATGATTTTAAAAAATTTGCTCTTGATATTCGAAAACGGAATTTACTCATGGTCAATCCTGCTTATACGCACCCACATGATAATTTATTTTCGTATATCACCAACCAAGATATATTAAATACAAGCCTTGCCTGGATTTATCATTATAGAAAAAACATCGAAAATAATATTGACAAGTGGGATCTGATGCTGGCTATTTCTGAAGAAGGCAGGTTTTTGAATGGTGACATTGATGACAATAAGTTAAAAGAAAAGTATTTTGAATTGATATTGGCCACTTTCAGAATTCCGGAATTAATTAAACATTCCGATGAAAAATTAAGAAAATTAAATCTGTTATCGGAAAGACCACTATACCGACCTTGGTGGCTTCACAATAAACACCTTGTGCTATTGATGAAACGAAAGTCAGTAGAATATACAGGAAACTGGAATGAAGACTGGGAATTAATAGAAGGCTTTTTTTATGAGCACCCCATGTTATCCCGGAGAGTTAACCCGGTAAAAATAAATCACAAGAAGGATCTCCCAAAACTTTTGTTCATTTTCGCGATCTACTGGCACGGTGCAAAAAAATACTCATCCGATGAGGAATCAATGCCTGTTTTAAAATCCAAATCTCAATTGGATGCTGTGATCAAGGAAATGTTGAAACCATTTGAAAAATTCAAAAGAAAAGAAGGCTAATTCTCTCAACATTATAGAATTGGATGAGAAAATTTAACCATCAAAGACTTCTCCCCCTCCACCCCATGAAACACCACCGAAGAAGCCGCCACACAAATCACCAGTTCCTTCAGGGTCAGCGCCTGGGTAGAGAAGATGTCCTGCAGGAAAGGCACGTAAATGATGGCCAGCTGCAGGGCTGCGGTGAGGAGGACCGCGCCCATCAGCGCCGGATTGGAGAATAATCCCTGCCTGAACAGGAAGAACCGCTCGCTGCGCACGGCCAGCACGTGCCCCATCTGGCTAAAGGTGAGCACCGTGAAGACCATGGTCTGCCATCTGGGGTTGCCGGTGTGGATAGCCCAGGCTTGTACCCCCAGGCATACGGCGCCCATCAGCAGGCCGACCCACAGGATATGCCGGCCCAGGCCGCGGGCAAAAAGGCTTTCGCCGGGCGGGCGCGGCGGCCGCGACATGACGTCCCGCTCGGCGCGCTCGCCGGCCAATGCCAGACCGGGCAAGCCGTCGGTGACCAGGTTGATCCAGAGGATCTGGATGGGCAGCAGCGGGATCGGCAACCCCGCAAGCGGCGCCAGCAGGATCACCCAGAGCTCCCCGCTGTTGCCGGTCATGATATAGCGGATGAATTTGCGGATATTGTCATAGATGCGGCGGCCTTCACGGATAGCTTTGACGATGGTGCCGAAGTCGTCGTCGAGGAGGATGAGGTGGGCGGCTTCCTTGGAAACGTCGGTGCCGGTGATGCCCATGGCTACCCCGATATCCGACGTTCGCAGGGCGGGCGCGTCATTGACCCCGTCGCCGGTCATGGCGATGTATTGGCCCTGGGCTTGCAAAGCCTTCACAATATCCAGCTTCTGGCGCGGCGAAACGCGGGCGTATACCCGGATCCGCCGGACCTGCTGCTCGAAAACTTCCCGGGGCATTTTATCCAGTTCCTCCCCTGTCACCAGCAAGTCGGTTTCATCGGCCAGTATGCCGATCTCTTGGGCAATAGCGCGGGCCGTAACCGGGTGGTCGCCCGTGATCATGACCGGAAAAATGCCCGCCGCCCGGCATTCCCGTACGGCTTTGGCCACCTCCGGCCGGGGTGGGTCGATCAGGCCGACCAGACCGCAGAAACGGAGATCTTCTTCCAGGTGATCCTCACCGTCGGGGAGATCGGACAGGGTTTTATACCCGAACGCCAGTACCCGCATGCCCTGTGCTGCCATCTGTTCGCCTTTCGACAGGATATCTTCCCGGCCCGTATCGGTACATCGGTCCAGAACGGCTTCCATGGCCCCTTTGACGGCTACCAGGTAGTTCCCATCGGGAGTTTTGTGGACGGTTGACATCATTTTCCGGTCCGCGTCGAAGGGTGCCTCCCCTACCCTGGGATACGCTGCCGGCCAGTCCGTACTATGCATCGGCTGATCCAGAGCGAACCGCGCCAACGCAAGCTCCGTCGGGTCACCTGAAAGATCGCCGTTCTGTCCGGGTTGGGTGTCGTTGTTGAGGGTCATCAACAGGAGGAGCCGGATGCTTTCCGCATCGGATGCCCAGACCTCGCGCACCTCCATCTTGTTCAGGGTCAGCGTTCCGGTTTTGTCCGTACAGATATACGTAACCGACCCCAGGGTCTCCACCGCAGGCAATCGCCGGATCAGGGCATTTTTTCGCACCAGCTTCCGGGCGCCGAGGGCCAGCGCGATCGTGATTACAGCAGGTAATGCTTCCGGGATAGCCGCTACGGCCAGTGAAATGGCGGTAAGTAACATTTTCATCGGCTCTTCCCCCCTCAACAAACCAAGCCCCAGCAGCACCAGACAGATCGCCAGAATGACCCAGGAAAGTTTTTTGCCGAAATCGGCCATCCGGCGCTGGAGGGGGGTGGTCGACTCGGATTCCTGCAGCATCAGGGCGATGGACCCGATCTCCGTCTGCATACCCGTAGCCGTCACGTATCCCGTTCCTCTGCCGGCAGTGACCAGCGTGGTCTTGTACGCCATGTTCGACCGATCGCCCAACGGCGCGTGCTCCTCCTTCAATTCACGGGTATGTTTGACCGCCGGTACGGATTCACCGGTCAGGGAGGATTCATCGATCTTCAGGGCGTGGGCTTCCGTAAGCCGGATATCTGCCGGCACCAGATCACCCGCTTCCAGCAGCACCACATCGCCCGGAACCAGTCCCGAAGCCGGGATCTGGAAAACTGCTCCGTTTCTCCTGATGCGGGCTACAGCCGGCGCCAGTTTTTTCAGCAGTTCCATGGCCTTTTCAGCCCGGTACTCCTGTACAAAGCCGACCACGGCGTTGAGGCCAAAGATCACCAGAATGACCAGGGTATCCTTTATTTCTCCGATCAAACCGGAGATCAGCGCAGCCGCCAGCAGGATCAGGATCATCACGTTGCCGAACTGGGCGGCAAATAATTTCCACAGCGATCGCTTTTTCTTTTCCGCCAGTTGGTTCGGACCATATTGCAAAACCCGGTCCTCCACTTCCTCAGCTGTCAGACCGGTCGTGCGTGCGCCGAGCAATTCGGCGGTTTCGCGGGTATTGAGGAGGTGCCAGTTCATTTGGACGGTGGACAGTTTACGGTGGACGGACTACGGTCCTTGTGCAAGGTAATGGATTGGGGGTTAAAAACAACAGATCAAGGCCCCAAAGTCCAATGATTTTAGTCATTCTTCAACGTTCGGGATGACAGAAATCATTTGATGCGCCGGCAATCCGCCTTAGTTTTGTAAAGGATTCCGTAAAGGGAGTTGTCAGTTGGCAGTGGGCAGTCTTCAGTCCCCTTCACACGGACGCCAGGCAATGAAGCAATGAAACAATGATCCAGTCCTGCAGTTGGCAGTGGGCAGTCTTCAGTCCCCTTCACACGGACGCCAGGCAATGAAGCAATGAAGCTGGTTCAGTCCTGCAGTGGGCAGTGGGCAGTCTTCAGTCCCCTTCACACGAACGCCAGGCAATGAAGCTGATCCAGTCCTGCAGTTGGCAGTTGGCAGTGGGCAGTCTTCAGTCCCCTTCACACGGACGCCAGGCAATGAAACAATGAAGCAATGATCCAGTCCTGCAGTGGGCAGTGGGCAGTCTTCAGTCCCCTTCACACGAACGCCCAACAAGGAAACAATGAAATAATGAAACCCGCCAACCATAAAATCCTCATCCTGATCGCCGGCCTGCCGGGCACCGGAAAGACCACCTTTGCGGCGAGGCTGGCTGAGGAGATCGGTGCGATCCACCTGAACACCGACAAGATGAGGTTCAGGATGGGACAAATGGGGCATTACGATCCGGAGGACAAGGAAGCGGTTTACCGGGCTTTGCACCAGGAGGTTCGCGAAGGCCTCCTTGCAGGGCGGCCGGTTGTTGTCGACGCTACCTTTTACCTGCGGAAGCTTAGAAGCCCGTTCCTGCAACTCGCAGCAGCTTGCGAATCCCCGGTCTGCTGGATCGAGATCCGGGCGGAAGAATCCACCGTCCGGGAACGGATAGCCGGGAAACGCGCCTTTTCCGAAGCCGATTTTGGCGTTTACCAGAAAATAAAGTCGACATGCGAACCCTTGGACATGGACCGCCTTATCCTGTGGTCCGATCAATTGACGCCGGAGCAAATGGCCGGAAAAGCTATAGCCTATCTGAAAGGAACAATCCCTTCAACAAGCTGAATATGGAAAATGTGGTGCGCATTCTGGTCGTTTCCACGGAACAAGATGATTTCAACCGGATCTCCCGTCTGCTGGGTCAGGCCAACTGGTGCTGTTTTTCCACCGATTGGGCCGCCACTTTCCAGGAAGGTATTCAGATCATGCACAGACGGGAACACGACGTTTATTTTGTAGACGACCACCTCGGCGATCAGCGCGGGCTCCAGCTCATCCACCACGCTTTGGATGGCGGCCACCCGTCACCGTTTATCCTGCTGACCGATCAGGAAGACAGCGAACTTTTCAATAAAGCCGAATCCACCGGCGCTGCGGACTTCCTGGTCAAATGGCAGTTCTCTCCCGATGAACTGGCCCGAACCATCCGTTATGCCATCAGTCACGCCAGGGACCTGGCCAGGATCTGGGATCTGAACGCCGATCTGGAAAAAAAGATCCGTAAACGGACCGAGTCGCTGAACAAGACGGTTGGCCAGCTAAAAGAACAGATCCTGGCCAAAGAACAGGTCCAGACCGAACTGCTGACCTCTCAGAAAATCCTGAAGCAACTGATCAAAGGTTACGGCGTAGGCTCCTTCAGTATCGTCGACCGCCAATATGGGTACGTACTCTCCGGCGGAAAATCTCCCCAACTTGTGGATTCGGTCGCCCAAAAACCGGCCGGGAACCGGCTGTTTTCGCAACTTCAGGCTGAAGATTGGGAAAAGATGCGGCATGAATTTGAACAGGTATTCGAAAGCGCCGAGATCAGGGACCTGGAGATCCCCGGTATCTGGGACGGCCGCTTTTTCACCGTAGACGCCTATCCGTTGCGCAACCTGGACGGCACCATTGAGCAGATCGCCGTCATGACCCGGGATGTTACCGACCTCCGGACAGCCATTGAAAAAATGGAACAGGCCCTGGAAAGCGAAAAGGAACTCGGGGAAATGAAAAGCCGGTTCGTGAGCATGGCCAGCCACGAATTCCGCACCCCCCTGACGACGATCGCCTCCTCCGCCTTCCTGATCGAATCCTATGCCGACCGGCAGGATACGACCAGCATCAAAAAACACGCCGCCAGGATCCGTCAATCCGTGGATAACCTCAATACCATCCTCGGCGAATTCCTTTCCCTCGGCAAACTGGAAGATGGCCGGATCACCAGCAACCTGATCACCCTTAACCTGCGCGAACTGGTCGAGGAGGTTTCCATAGAATTGAATCACCTGTTGAAAACGGGGCAGGTAGTGGAATATTTCCACGAGGGCCCGGAACATATCCTGCTGGACGGCAGCTTGGTGAAAAACATCCTGATCAACCTGCTCTCCAACGCCATCAAATATTCCCCCGAAAATTCCATCGTCCATGTACTGACCCGCTCTACCGGCCCCGGCATAACCATCACCATCCGGGATGAAGGGATCGGCATACCCGATGCCGACCAATCAAAATTGTTTACCCGGTTTTTCCGGGCAGCCAACGCCGGGAACATCCAGGGAACAGGACTGGGGCTTTATATCGTAAAACGATACGTCAGTATCCTGAACGGCGCCATAACCTTCCAAAGCCAGTTGGGCAAGGGGTCCGTATTCAGCGTTGAATTGCCGGCGCTACCAGATCCCGGCTTTGATGAGCAGGGTGAGAAACGGGAGTAGCCGGGCTTTGAGCTTGCGATAGGTGCGCCGGTTGGCATGGATCTTCCCGTCCATATCAACGGTTTCAACCGAGCCGTCAGGCAATTGATTCAGTTGGTCAAGTTCTTTTTCCAGGTCTGGAAAAGCGGAATGGACCAGGTGGCTAAGCTCGGCGGTTACCTTCTCCAGGGTGGTTTGTTCGCTGGAGCGACAGGCCAGTTTGCTGATCGCGGCCAACCTGAGAAAAGCATTCGCTTCCTGTTTCCAGTAGCGAACTTCTTCCGTCCATTCGGTTACCTGACCGGGTGGAGAAGTCACCTTGGGAAAAGGCGGATTGTAAGTTACTTCGCTGGTCATAGCAAGGGATTTTGGATTCAAACACCAACTATTATCAAGCAGATTTTTTCAATTGAGCACCCGGAAAACCCGGCGCCCCGTCAGTTCGGCATGTTTTGCAATTTCTTGAAATTCAATATCTTGATACTGTGTTCCGTTGTATCGATCAATTGTTCGTCCTTAAAATCGGAAAGGGTCCGGATAACGGTTTCCTTGGCGGTACCGGTCAGTGAGGCCAGGTCTTCGCGCAGCAAGTGGATCTCCTCTTCTTTTCCTTTGGAAAGCTGTACCAGGGTGTTGGCGACCCTTTTCCGCACAGAATCGTAGGCCAGGTTGATCAGGAGTTCTTCCTGATTGGCGACCAGATTGGTCAACAGGTGAACGAACATCACAGCGACATCCTTGTTGTTGTAAACCAGGGCTAAAAATTCCTCCCTGGGCACCATGGCAATTTCACAATCGTCGACCGCCATAGCCGATTCGATATACGGGGTGTCGTTCAGTATGCAGAGGTAGCCCATGAATTCCCCTTCGCCGACGATCCTGGTAATGAATTCCTTGCCGCGGTCGTTGGTCTTGAACAATTTGACCTTACCGCTTTTAATGAAATACAACCAGCGCGGATAATCGCCTTCCATGAAGATGGGATCCCGTCTCCGGAACCGCCGAAGCTCCCGGTTGCCGGCCAGGTTCTGAATGGCCTTCATCGCCAGCGACTTGTTAACGAATGCCGGGGAAGCGCCGGAATCCGGTTGCGCCTTCAGGTTAAGCCGCGCACTCTTCTTGAGGCGCGCTTCGATGGTGGCCAGCAATTGAATGTGATCGAACGGTTTGGGGATATAATCATCCGCGCCAAGAGTCATCCCTTTCCTGAAATCTTCTTTATCAGCTTTGGCGGTCAGGAATATAAACGGGATATCGGCAGTGGCGGGCGTACGGCTCAGGATATGCAGTACGCCGTAACCGTCCAACTCAGGCATCATGACGTCGCACAAAATAAGATCGGGCAACTCTTTCAGGGCGGTCTCTACACCGGTCTTGCCATTTTCGGCGACTACCACCTGATAATTGGCCAACATAAGGATCTCTTCAAGGTTTTCCCGCACGGCTTGATGATCCTCTATCACGAGGATTTTTTTCATGGTTTTGCAATTGGTTAGTAATGATATCCTCTCTCTTCCATCCGCTGCTTCTCCACGTTCAATTTACTGATCTTTATACCCCGAATGAATGACCAACCTCCTTGAGCCGGTTGATTTTTATCATTGCTGCCAATTGGTTCAATTAAGTCGATTGATACGATTGATCCGATTGATCCGATTGATCCGATTGATGCGATTGGTTCGATTGATCCGATTTGAGGCGTCCGTCGTTTGGTTAACAGAATCGGAACATTCGATTCAATCGG
>CALMYQ010000204.1 GCA_937873655.1 uncultured Lewinella sp.
GACTCAATCGACTTAATCGATTCAATTTTTCGATTTTTCGATTGGTTCGATTGATTCGATTTCAGGCGTCCGTAATTTGGTCAACCGAATCGGAACATTCGACTCAATCGACTTAATCGATTTAATTTTTCGATTTCTCCTCTAAACAGCAACCGGTTCGTTCACCAGTTCAAAGAATGCGCCGGCAAGGCTGGCCTGCCCCGTTTTCTCCTTGGCTTCGGGTACCGTGCCCAGGTACATGAGCTTACCCTTGTGGATGATGGCGATCCGATCGCAGAGGCGCTCCACTTCGTCGAGATGGTGGGTGGAGAAGATAACGGCCTTGTTCTCCTCGCGGGCCATGCGCTGCATAAAACGGAGGATGAATTCGGAGGCCATGATATCGAGACCGGTGGTCGGCTCATCGAGAATGACTACGGGCGGGTCGTGTACCAGCGTGCGGGCAATGGAAACGCGCTGTTTCTGGCCGGTAGAGAGCTTTTCACAAAACCGGTCCTTGAATTCGTCGATGCCGAAAGCGTCCACCAAACGGGCAACACGGCTTTTCAGTTCAGATTTGGGCGTCTGGTAGAGTTTGCCGAAATACTCCAGCAATTCGATTGGGTTGAGCCGCCGGTACAGGTCCATATCGCCGGTCAGGAAACCCATCGCCTGGCGCGCGATCTGCTGCTGGGAGGTCATGGAATGGCCGGAGATAAAAGCTTCGCCGTCGGAGGGCGTCAACAGGCCGGAGAGCATGCGCAGGGTCGTGGTCTTCCCGGCGCCGTTGGGCCCGAGCAAGCCGAAGATCTCACCGGCATGTACCGAGAAACTGACATTGTCTACCGCCTTGAGTTCGCCGAAAAGTTTGGAAAGAGATCTTGCTTCGATGAGCTGTTCCATACGAGTGTATTGGTTTGAAGCTAAAAAAAAGCCTTCCTGCGTGAAAACGGGTAAATTTTCGACAGGAAGGCTTTTTTATTCGATGGTTTTATATTATCGCCTTAATCATGGGGATTCAAATATTTCTCTCCCATTCATCACGGCTTTTGTCCAATTCGTGAAGCATTTTTTCAGCAGTTTCCTTCGAAAGGCTACCTGCCCACTTGCGTTTTGTCACCTCGGTTTTATCCTTATTGCTCACAAGACGAAGAATATTAAGTTGTTCCAATTGCTGAAGCAAAATCAGGGCTTTTTCATTAAGCAACTCTACTGTTATGGTCTGCATAAATAATCAATTGATCTTTTTAATTTACAAATTTAAACATTTTTAAGTTCAATCTTTCAGATTGATCAACTTGAAGGTTTTTATTCCTTTCTCATATTTCAGGACTATAAAATATACCCCATCAGGAAAAGACGAAAGATCAAGCCGCCCCTTCGGATCAACAATCTGCCCCCCTACCCTTCTCCCGTTCACATCAAAGACCGTCAGTTCGACCGGCTCCGCGGCGTCCACCCAAAAACGGCCGTCTCCGGGGTTGGGGTAGATCCTCACACCAGGTTTGCCCACCGCTTTTACATCAACGACCGCAGGGCATGCTCCGGGTGTCAGTCCGCAGGGTATATCCGAAACCTGGTACCCGGTCTCGCTTTGGGCCCCGCTTTGGCATACCACCTGATCGTACAGGAAATCACGGGTCGTCAATGTCGCGTCATCCAGCACACCGGCATCCAGGAAGAACAGGTGACCGAACCCCTGGTAAGTGTGCAACCGGTACGGAATATCCGCCGCCAGGCAAAAGTCCGCCAGACAACGCGCACCCGCCATCCGGTCCGGGTAATTGCTGCAAAAATAAGGCGGGTCGTAGCCGTAAGAAGCCTTTTCATCGCAGTCGCCGTGCAGGAACAGGGCCGGCGCACGTTCGGGCCCGTTCATGGTCAGGTTCATATCCGGCAAGGCGCCCGCCATGGAAATGACAGCAGCTATTTGGCCACGCTGAACGGGCAACGGACCCAATGCCGCCGATAACCCCGGGTCAAAGGCATCCATTTCCGCCTGGCTGACAAATCCGGTCAGCAACGACAACTGGGCCCCGGCGCTGTATCCGCCTACGATGATCCGGCCGGTGTCAATATGAACGATCCCGGCCTGGTCGACCAGCCAGTTGACAGCCGACCGGGCGTCCTGCCAGGCGCGGTAAGCGGCCTTCTTGAGTTCGGTATAATCGTTGGCGCAGAGGTCCGGTTGCACATCGGGCCAACCCAGGCGGTAATCCACCGTTGCGCAGACGTACCCCATGCCGCTGAAGGCCCGGCAAGCCGCCGTGAATTCGCCCCGGGTTTCATTGGGATCGACGTAACTGCCACCGTGGAAGAACACCACCAACGGCCGCTTTTCGCCGGCTCGCAGCCACCGGGGTACGTACAGGTCCAGCGCGAGATCGACGGGCTGTCCGTTGTACCGGGGGGCCCGGCGATACACCAGTCCCGGGTAAATATTGGGATCCGCTGTGCACCATCCGCCGCTTTGATCGGCCAGGAAAAGGTCATCCGGGTTATCGTCGCAGTAATCGATGGTTTCGGGGGCGTATTCCTCACATCGGATATCCGACAAAAAACGGCCGATATCCGCCAGTATGCAGGGTCCAAGCGCCGGATCAATGGCATGGCAGGCGGCATTCCCCACGCAGTCAGGCGCACAGGGCGTGAGTTCCAGCTTGAACCGCGGCGGGTTTTCCATCCTGGCCAGATAGCGGGCAATGGACAGGGAACCCCACACTGTCGGGTAGTTGTTGTTCAGTTGCTGGCATGGCGGCGTGCATTGGTCCAGTTGCCAGTAGGGCCGGTCGTTCTCCATGGGTACGACCCCATCCAGGGTATTGTGCTGGAGATAGATCGCCGGTCCGCCGCTGTCGATCCAGGTGGTATCCAGTACGGCGCCGCCGATGGAAATGACACCCGCCACCGATGCATCGTACGGTCCGTTCACAGCAATCGTCCCGTTGATGGAACCGATAGCCGGCCGGGTCAGTGAGGCGTTGGCGGGATAACATCCGCTGAACAGCAGCGCGCCGACCGGTGCAGCACCGAGCGGGCCGGCGGCAACAGGGTTCACTTCGTCCTGCTCCAGATAGCCGACCGCCAGGGCCGTCAGCGCCCCTGCACTGGCGCCGCCGACAAACACCTGGTGGACGTCCACCGAGTCCAGGTTGTTCTTGATGAACCGGATGGCGCCGCGGGCGTCCTGCACCGCACGGTACCAGGCCCTGTAGAATTCGTATTGATCCAGCATGAAGCCGCAAACGGGCCCGTTGGCAATCCCGCAAGGCAGCGCGTCGCCGATCAGGTCGGACTTTTGCATACCCAGGCGGTAGTCGATGGTCACGGCCGTATATCCCAAGGAGGCGAAGTACTGGCAAACGGGCAGGACGTCGTTGTCCATCTGGCTGCGGTCCCCTTCGATGAAGCCGCCGCCGTGGATCATGACCACCACAGGCCGCTGTGGGTTATGGTCGCCGACCGGCCGGTGGATATTCATTTTCAGATCGACAACGCGGCCCGCGAAATCGACATCCGATCCGTAAACGACATCGTATTCCGACCGGACGCCGTATTGGGGTTGGTCATAACAGGAGGATTGCGCCTGCATCACGGAGGCGGCAAAAAAAAGGAACAGGAAGATTACAGTTGTCCGCATTCAGTTTAATTTGATCATTTCAATAATGCTCATCGTATGGGAATCCCCGGCTATCAGCATATAGACGCCTGCCGGGCAAGGCCCCAGGTCCACCTGATGATAGCCGGCAGAAAACCGGTATTGCTTCACGATTTTCCCGGCGGCATCAAAGATGCGGATCGCGGATTCCCCGGGTAAATATAGGGTAAACCGGCCGTTATTCGGATTGGGGTAAACAACCGGAAGGCCGGGGGCATCGCCGGGTTCGTCGGCAGCCACCAGGTCGAACGGCACGCAGTCCGAGGTAACGGTACAACCTTGCAGGGTGATCTCCACCGCGTATTCGCCGTTTTCCTCAGGTTGGTAATGCTGGCTGGTAGCGCCGGCAGCCGGCTCTCCGGTCATGCAGTCGAACCACTGGTATTGAGCGCCGGATTGGGCGACCGTCAGTCCGGTTTCCATAGCGGTTATTTCGCTGTTCAGCGGCGGCGGATCGGTAAAGGTGGCGCCCGCAACGGCGGTACAACCTGCGGCGTCGGTGATGGTGACGAAGTAGTTGCCGGCAGGCAGGCCGGACAGGTTGGCGGTGGTATCCCCTGTATCCCACTGGTAGGTATAAGGCGGCATGCCGTTCATGGGCCCCGCTGTGACGGCGGCCAGGCTGTCGCCGGAACAGTCGTTCTGGGCCGTGATGTTCATACTTACCAGGAGCATGGTCTGGCTTTCAAGTTCGATGTTTTCAATGGCCGAGCAGCCGGCGCCGTCCGTTACGGTGACGGCATAAGATCCCGCCTGCAAGCCCGAAATAGCAGCCCCGGTTTGCTCATTGCTCCAATGATAGGGATAGGGCGCCGTCCCGCCGGTGACGGTTGCGGCAAGCTGTCCGTCCGCCGTATTGTCGCAGGCGGGAGCGTGGAGGATATCGACTGCTGCGGCCAGGGTATTGCCCGCATCCTGGATGGTCAGTTGCAGGTCCGCGGTGCAGCCGTTGGCGTCGGTCACGCTGACGGTGTAATTGCCCGCCGATAGCCCGGTAACGGAAGCGCCGGTTGCCTGATTGCTCCATTTGAACAGGTAGGGCTCATTGCCGCCGGATGCCGACACGGCCGCCTGCCCGTTGGCCTGTCCGCAGGCAGCGTTTTCAAGCGTTACGGTCGCCAGTTCGAGGGGCTCGGGTTCTGTAATGGCGGCGGTCCAGGTGGCGGTGCAGCCGTTGGCGTCGGTGACGGTGAGGGTGTAATCGCCGGGGCCCAGGGTCTGGATATCCGGGGTTTCGGCGTCGTTACTCCATTGGAAGAGGTAGTCGCCTTCACCGCCGGTCGCGGAGGACAGGATCGCGCCGTCAACAGCGCCGCTGCAGGAGATGTTTTCCGAAATCGCCGAAACAACCAGGGCGGGCGGATCGGTCAGGACCAGCCCCAGGGAGACTTGTTCGCCGCCGGCATCGGTTATGGTCACGCTGTAATCGCCGGCTGTAAGACCGGTTGCAACAGCGGTCGTATCACCTGTATTCCAAAGGAAGGCATAGGGCCCTGAGCCGCCTTGCGGTACGGCTTGCGCTGTGCCGTCGGATGCCCCGTTGCAGGTGGGATTCTGAACCCCGGCAAACTGGAGATCGAGCGGGATGGAACCGCCGACCCGGGCGACATACAATCCGGAGTTGGTTCCGGAAAGCTCGATTTCTCCGATGGCGAGGGGTTGGGTCGACAGGTTGCCGCTGACCGCCAGGCCGCCGTTGCGGGTGTCCAGGCCGTACCCCCGTTCGACGCCGGCGCCGGGGAATAACTCGGCAGCATTGACTGAGCCGTCAGCTAAAGTTGACCTGACCACAAAAGGATCGCTGCCGCCTGTCGGAGTCAGGAGGTTGGCCCCCATCAGCGAAGTACTGACGATGTACCCGTGCATAACCAGTTCGTTTTCGAGGCGGACCATCCCTTGCGGGTAATTGTCGCCGATCAGGGCCACTTTGGTTGCCCAGTTGAGCGCAAAGTCGGCGGTGTTCAACGCGGCGAGGAAAATATGATAATCATCGGTACCGGATTCGGCGGTCAGGGACTGGCCGGGTGCCAATTGCATGGTTTTCTTGAAACTCCCGCCGGTGTAAAGCGTTTGCCCATCCGGGCTCAGGGCGACAAACTGCCGGGTAGTGGTGCCGGAGCCGCCGGAAAAGATCTTTTGCAGCACCGATGCGCCGGATGAGGCCTGGTGTTTTTCCACAAAAAAGTCGCCGTTGTAGCTGAGCGTAAAAATATTGAAGGTTTGGCGATAGTTACCGCTGGCGTACACATAGCCGTCATTGCTCACTTCGAGGTCGTAGAGCTCATCCAGCCGGTTGGAGGCGCCGGTCAGGGTCGCCCAGTGGGTCTGGGACAGATCGGGGCTGAGGCTGGCGATAAAGGCCTCCCTGCCGCCGACCACCGGCGGGGTGATGCCGCCGAAGGCAGCCTGGGCGTTCATCCAGCCGCCGATATAGCAATTACCGTTGCTGTCGGTGCGGACCACCCGGACATGGCTGTTACCTCCCGTCGAAACAAAAGAGGCCAACAATTCCCCGGTAGCATTGAATTTGCCGGCCCAGCTCAGGGTATCTCCGCTCCGGGAACCGCCGACAAAAGCATTGCCTGTTGCGTCTGTCGTCACATCATACGCTTTTTCCGGGAAAAGCCGCACCCATTCCGCACGGAAAGCCGGGTTCATTTTCAGCAGGAAGCCATACGTGGTCGCCGGATCTTCGCCGGCAACATGGATGGTATCAAAAGTAGCTCCGCCCCGGAGGGCCCCCGTAATAAAGGTCGAACCATCGGGTGAAACAGCCACCGCCGTATTGGTCAACTGGCTTGCGACATCGCTGTCGAACCGAATGGCATCATCCCAGGTTTGGGCGGACAGGAAACAGGGAAGGAAAAGAATAGAGAGTAGGTGGGTTTTCATGGTTGTTGATTTTGGTTTGTTGTTGTTTATGGTGGCTCCGCCCGCCGTAGTTTTTAGCGTGGGGGCGGTTTTTGGTTGTAAATGAGCGGAAAGTATTTCAGGTCCAAATTGCACGGTCTTGCGGGGAGACGAGAGATGCATCGAGCGCCAGGTTCAGCAGATTGGTCATTTGGATGGTACAAAATTAGGGCCGTCCGGGAAGGGGGCGCAACCCCGGTTTCGGGTATTTTGGCCGGTTAACGGCATCCCCGGAATTGGGGAGGGGGGTAACTGGTTTGGGTGAGAGGGTGAGAGTGGTGAGAGGGTGAGAGAGTGAGAGAGTGAGAGCCCGCCTTCGCCGGAGGCTACGGCGGATGAAACCCGGCTTTGTAATGCCTGCGGCGTCACTTTGGTGGATGAGGGATTTTTATGCCGTTCGGGTTTTCTGCCGATAATACCGGCCGATGAGCAAACCGATCGGCAGGCCTACCAGGAAAACGATATAGGACAAGCCAAGCAGGCTTTTGGGAAAAGAAAAAGTAAACGAAATGCCGTGGCTGACCGGCAATACGACCACGTTCATTACCAACCAGATAAACAATCCGTATACCATGCCGGACAATACCAGGTTTTTAGACAGGAATTTCAGCCGCGGAAAGATCAGAAAAAAAACAACCGTCCAGATAAAAGCGATCAGGTAGTGAAGGAACACCCCCGCCGCCGCCATCCCGGTTCCGCCGGTTGACGCCTGTTCGCCGAAGATCCCACGGGCGATAAAGCGGAAAACCAGCGCCGGATTTTTATGGTTATTCAGATAAAAGCCGATAGAAGCGGCCAGCCCGTCGAGGGTGCCGGCGAGCAGGCCGGCGGTCAGGATAGTCCTGAGCGGTGAAGGTGTTGATTGGTTTTTCATTTTGGTAGCGACGCATGATTATGCGTCGAATTTAGCATGATTATGCGTCGAATTTAGCATGATTATGCGTCGAATTTAGCATGATCATGCGTCGAATTTAGCGTTATCATGCGCCGTATGCAATCAAAATATTTTCCGTTGCCCGATTTTATTCTTCTACGATCACTAAAGGACATAACGCCCGGATATCGCTTTTTGCGGCTTCATCCAGTTCATCGAACGGTTTCCCCAGCTTGTTTTGTGCCAATTCGTCCCAGACGTCTTCCCAGGCGGCCTTGATCTCGTTGTAGGCGCCCAGGTAGGTCTTGTAATTGGTTCCCCGTTCATTCTTCAACCGGATACCTTTTTGTTTTTCCTGTTGCGCCTTTTTGGGTCCTAATTGATCGTTTTCATCGGCGATGGGTTTCAACAAAAAAGCCTTTACGCGGCTTTGAACATCGCCTATGCCGACAACTGCACCATCGATGGTAAGGATGTTGTTTTCATCTATTCTGACATACAATGAATCCGACAGTGCAACTCCCTGCTCGTTCTCATCGAACCCCGGCGGCTGCAAGTTAATGGCAGGCCCTTTATTGTCCTCTGAGATAAAATACAACATGCAAAGAAATATGAGCCGGACAGCTTCGTTATCAAAATCCTCCTCAGTCATTGACCAAACAACAAACTGGCCGATTCTTTTCATCGCCCCGGTAAAATCTCCGGGTTCGGAATCGGCAGGCTGCCCGGCAAACGCCGCCGCCCAGTTCACGCGCGATTGGAGCAGGGATTCCATATGGTCCGCGGCGATTTTCTGAACGGTACAGCCGCTTACCGACGGGGAAAGATCCGGTATTCGCAAACTATCCTGAGGAACCCGTATGCTGATCTCCCCGGTTTCCGCCAATTTCGCAAAGAGCTTGAGGAAACCGTTTCCGCTTTTATCAAGGTAGCCCGCTTCAACCAATAGCGATTGAAACCGGTACATTTCATCGGTTACGTCAATTTGAAGGCCGGCAAATTTTGAAAAGACCGCATCACAATCCTGATCAGGTTGCCCCCAGGCTACCTGTGCAGCAAGGATCAGCATGGAACAGATGAATAAAAGGGGTATAATTTTCATAATCAAGTTTGGATGCTTGTTTTTATTTCAGCGCTACCCGCATCAGGAAATCATCCGCGCACAGGTACAGCATTTTCCCATCCGGGGTCAGGGCGCAATTGGCGGTAGCCTGGCCGGTGTTGATCCGGCCGAGGTTTTTGCCCGCAGCGTTGAACACCCAGACGCCGCCGGGCCCCGTGGCGAACATGACCCCGTCATTGCGGACTTTCATGCCGTCGGGCAGGCCCTTGCCCATGCCGACCATGCCCGTCACATCGTGGTAGACTGTACCGGAGGCGATATTGCCGTTGCCGTCCAGGCCATAGGCCATCCAGATCGCGTGTTCGGGGTCGGAATTGGCGACGTACAGGGTTTTCTCATCCGGAGAAAGGGCGACGCCGTTGGGGCGGGAGAGCTGGTCGGTCAGCAAGGTAATGCTGCCGTTCGGATCCACACGGTAAACGCCCTGGAAGGTCAGTTCCTTCGCGGGGTCGTCCATGTTCTTTTCCAGGCCGTAGGGCGGGTCGGTGAAGAAGAGTTGCCCCTTTGAGTTCATGGTGCAATCGTTGGGGCTGTTCAGTTTTTTGCCCTGATATTTGTCGGCTATGGTGACGAAGTTCGGTTTGGGGGCGTTGAGCGGGGCATCCATCCGGGCCATTCGCCGGTCGCCGTGCTGGCAGAGGACGAGCTGTCCATCATTGTCGAGGATCATGCCGTTGGAGCCGGGTTCGCCGCCGCGCGGGATATTGCCGGTGTAGCCCGACGGGGTGAGGTAAACCCGAATGCCCTGTCCTTCTTTCCAGGAGTAGATCTTGTTGGGTGGAATGTCGGCAAAAATGAGCATTTGCTGGTCTTCCAGCCAGAGCGGGCCTTCCGTCCAGGTGAAGCCGCCGGCCAGCACTTCTATGACGGCGTCCGGATCGACTACGTCATTCATACCCGGGTCCAGGGCCATGATGCCGCCTTTGATGTCCTCGCCCCTTTCGTGGATCGGTTCCGCGGGCTGTTCCGGTTCGGCCGATTGGCCGGTTTCCGCGCCGCCGGACTGGCAGGCAGGCAGCAGGCAGATCAAGGGCAGGCCGAATGCTGCCAGGGTGAGCAGGTTTTTCATTTTTCGCATGGGTAATTCGTGTTTTGACTGTGAAAT
This sequence comes from uncultured Lewinella sp., assembly GCA_937873655.1. Taxonomy (GTDB): domain Bacteria; phylum Bacteroidota; class Bacteroidia; order Chitinophagales; family Saprospiraceae; genus JACJYC01. The sequence goes on from CALMYQ010000204.1 coordinate 9,650, forward strand.
ATACGCCAATCCTGCATAAATACCGGATCAATCTTTCTGGATCGTCAGGCGGAGTACCGAGCAGACGGCGGTTTCCACGAAGCGGTCGCGGCCCTTGCGAAACAGGATCTGCAGCCAGCTGTCCTCTTTCGGCGTACCGGTGATGAGCAGGTCGTAGGCGGCTGATGCCCCGGAGATGGTCTTCACCGGGCTTTTGCTCCGCACGATCTCCACGCGGTAAGGCGAATCGCAGTGCGCCATCAGTTCTTCCGACTGCCTTAGCAGGTCTTCAAAATCCGCTTCCGGGGTATCTTCTTCCGTTACCCGCATCAGGGTGATCTCGGCTTTGTGAAAGCGCGCCACCTGATCGGCGTTCCGGATGAAGGAAACGGGATTGTGCCCGGGCCGGAGGCAAACCAGGATTCGCCGGATATAGCGCACGCCGCGGTCCTTGAACAGGGCAAAATTGCTGTCGATATTGGTGAGCAGCCAGCCGATGGGATTCCGGACGAAGATGCCCTGGCTCGAGCGCCCGTCCCACCCCATAACCAGCCAGCGGCAAAGGGTGCGTTCGCTTATGGCCTCAATGGTTTGAACGAGCTCCCGCGTGACGGCGCCGTCAAAGTCCACATCAAGGCGGCGGTCTTCGGCCATGGCGCCGATCCGGCGGTTGAGGGAAGTGATCAGCTGGTTGTCGTCGAGCATGGCGTCGAGCATGGTCTGGTCGGGGATCTCGGTGAGGTGGACCACCTGGATCTTGCCGTTATCCGACAGGGCGGCGCCCATTTCCACCAGCATTTCGGGCGAGCGTTCTTTGCCGAACAGCGGGACCACCACATTGGCGTTGTGGGCCAGCGCCCCATCGAGGTTGGAGGCCTTGATCTTTTCGGTTTCCCAGTCGGGGGCATGGGGCCGGGCGGTTTTGCCGGTGCGTTTGTACAACAGGTACAAGGCCGGCCGGTGCCCGTAAAGCTTCAGCACCCCGCTGCGGGTGGCTTTTATCCGGCCGAAGGCTATGAAAATGCCGGTTCCCAGGACAAAAATCGTTACCAGCGCCACCAATGGGATCCACCCAAGGTAGATCAGCAGGATCATGCCCGACAGGATGCCGAACAACTGAACATACGGGTACATCGGGGAGCGGAACGGCGGATTGTACCACTGTACGCTGGTTTCGCGCAGGATGATCACGCAGGCGTTCACCAATACGAACATCATGACTGTAAAGGCGCTGGCCAGCTTGGCGATCTTTTCCACATTCAGGAACAGGATGACCGCCGCCATCACCCCGCAGGTCAGGAGGATGGTCGCCACCGGGGTCAGGAACCGGGGGTGCACCTTGCGCAGGAGTCCGGGCAGCAGTTGATCCCGGCTCATGGCGAACGGGAACCGCGATGCCGCCAACACCCCGGAATTGGCCATGGAGATCAGGGTGACCACGCCTAAAACGGCTGCGGCAATCCCCGCGATCCGGCCGCCGATATGCTCGGCCAGGGTGAAAATGGGGTGAATGTCCTTTGCCAGTTCGCTGACAGGGATATTCCCCACCAGGACGAAAGCTATGGTCACGTACACGGTTGCCACCAGCAGCAAAGCCAGCAGCATGGCAACGGGCAGGTTCCGGTTGGGATTCTTGATCTCCTCAGCGATGGCCGCCACTTTGGTGACGCCGGCATAGGAAACGAATACGAAGGCCGTCGCCGTGACCAACCCCTGCCCGCCGAACAGAAATTCGGGTTCCAGGTTCCGCTCATGGATGGACGGCAACCCGAAGATCAAAACCAGCAACAACCCGGCCAGGCTCAGGGTGACGACGGCCAGTTGCACCTTTCCCACCTTTTTAACGCCAAAAATGTTCAATACCATGATCAGGGCCAGAAAACCGAGCGAAGTGGCCTTCAAAGGCAGGTCAGCCAGCACCAGCAGGTAAGCGCCGAAGCCGACCAGCGCGAACGAACTCTTCAGCAACAGCGACAACCACAGGCCGATGCCCGAAATGGTGCCCATGATGGGGCCGAAGGTGCGCTCGATGTATACATAACTCCCGCCCGAGGTCGGCATTGCTGTGGCCAGTTCCGATTTGGAAAGGGCTGCCGGCAACACGCAGCAGGCCGCCAGCAAATAGGCCAGCCAGACGGAGGGGCCCGTTTTGGCCGCAGCAAGGCCGGGCAATACGAAAATCCCGCTGCCCAGCATACCCCCGATGGCAATGGCAATGACGGAAGGTAAACTCAGGCTTCTTTCCAGCTTTTTCACTATGCTATTCGTTTTTCAGGATAAAGGGTGTCCTGTTTTGCAAGGATAAGATAAAAATCCGAGGGGAGGAAATCCGGTGGGCTGCGATGGTATAAGGCGGTACAAATCCCCGGAATATTTCGTACCTTTCATCCGGAACGAAGCGCGGATCCTGATCTGTGTGGAAAACCACCTCAACACCGACAACGGCGTTTGCATGGATTGTGATCAATTTTCCGTCCTATGCGGCCTGTTGAAACTGACCACTGACAACTAACCAATGAGCGACCCGTACACATTGACCGAAGCCACCGTCAAAGCGCCGCCGGCTACTTTCCGGGAGCGATTGAAACACCTCGGACCGGGGTTTATCCTTTCCGCCGCCATTGTCGGTTCGGGGGAGCTGATCGCGACCACTACGCTGGGCGCCAGGGCGGGGTTCGTCACTTTTTGGGTCATCCTGGTCAGTTGCCTGGTCAAGGTGGCGGTGCAGATCGAATTCGGGCGGCATACCATTCTCACCGGCGAGACCGCCATGACGGCTTTCCACCAGTTGCCGGGCCCGGTGTTCGGCAAGGCCCGCTGGACGGTCTGGACCATCTTTACCTTTATGATCGTCAAATTGTTGCAGGTCGGCGGCATTGTCGGCGGGGTGGCCATCATCCTGAACATGACCGTCCCGCAGCTCAGCGTGCCGGTCTGGGCGTTCACTACGGCGATTGTGGTAGCCTTGCTGGTGTTCCGGGGCTATTACCGGTTCATCGAGCGGTCGTCGCTGATCATGATCGCCTTTTTTACCGTGTTCACGTTTACGGCGCTGTACCTGCTGGCGTATACGCCATATGCGTTCCATTGGGGCGATCTCGCCGAAGGGATGTCCTTCCGGTTGCCCAGGGAAGCGGTGGCGGTAGCTTTCGGCGCGTTCGGCATTACGGGGGTCGGCGGCGACGAGATCATCCACTACAATTACTGGTGCCTGGAGAAGGGGTACGCCGCGCATTGCGGCCCGCGGACGGACAGCCCCGAGTGGGCGGCGCGCGCCAAAGGGTGGATCCGGGTGATGTACCTCGATGCGGTCTTTGCCATGGTGATCTATACCCTGGTGACGGCGGCTTTCTACCTGCTCGGTGCGGCCGTGCTGCACGCACAGGGCGAGCATCCGGAGGGTTACGCCATGGTGGAATCCTTGTCGATGATGTATACCGAGGTGCTGGGCCCCGGCGCCAAGCCCGCTTTTCTGCTGGGCGCCTTTGTGGTGTTGTTTTCCACGCTTTTTGCCGCGCTGGCCGCCTGGACGCGCCAGTTTTCGGACATCTTCGGCCGCTTCGGCTGGATCGACTTCTACCAACCGGAACAGCGCCGTCGGACCATTGCCGTGCTGGCCTGGGTCATCCCGTTCTTGTGGGCATTGCTGTTCGTCTTCATCAAGCTTCCGGTTCTGATGGTCATCACCGGCGGCATCGTCGGCTCGTTGCTGCTGTTTCTGGTCGTTTTTGCGGTGTACCATTTCCGGTTCCGGCGGCTGGACCGGGAATTTTCCCCCGGGCGGGTTTACGATGCGGTCTTGTGGGTGAGTATTTTGTCGATCGTTACGGTGGGGGTGTATGGGATGGTGCAGATTTTGGGTTGAGTTATTGGCCCATCCTAGTGGGAAGGGTTATTCCAATTCGAAATCGGTTAATTCATAATTTGCATTTCGTCCGCCTTCATTTGTTTGTTGCAAAATACCTTTCTCTATTAGGTCTTTTATATCTCTTAAAGCGGTGTCGGAAGAGGTTTTAGTGATTTTTGCCCATTTTGAGGTTTGCAATTTACCTTCAAATCCGTCAAAAAGTTTGTTGAGCATCAGCCGTTGCCGTTCGTTTATGGGCGTATGTTCGTGCAGTTTCCAAAATTCGGCTTTATGCAGTATTTTCTGTGTGGTGTTCTCGGTGGCAAGCATTGCATTTTTCAGACAATGCAAAAACCAATCAATCCATTCCGTAATGTCGCCCGTACTGTGTTGCACTTTTTGCAATACGTTGTAATACTGCTTGCGTTCTATTAAAATCTGGCTTGACATACTATAAAATCGTTCGCCGCTATTTTCAGCGCGGGCAAGCAACATATCGGTTATTGCTCTTCCAATTCTGCCGTTTCCGTCATCAAACGGATGAATGATGATAAACCAAAAATGTGCAACGGCAGCTTTCAATACAGGGTCAAGGGTATTGTCGTTATTGAACCAGTCTAAAAACTTGTCCATTTCCGCTTTCACAAGTCCAGGAGTCACGGCTTCGTAATGTACTTTTTCTTTGCCCATTGCACCGGAAACTATTTCCATATCACCTGTCCGGTATCGTCCCACTTCTATTTTGTAAGGTCCGCTGTATCCTGTGGGAAAAAGTGCTGCGTGCCAGCCAAACAAACGTTTTTCGGTTAAAGGCGAGGCGTAGCGTTGGGTAGCATCAAGCATCATTTCTACTACGCCTTCTATGTAGCGGTTGCTGGGTATCAGTCCTGCGGCGTTGATGCCTAAACGTCTTGCAATGGACGAACGCACCTGGTCGTAGTTAAGCAAATCGCCTTCGATTTCCGATGATTTTACCACATCCAGGGTCAAGGCAGTCAGCGTAGCTTCTTCTTTGGCAGAAAACCCCAAAGCATTCATTTGTCCGATGATCTTACCTTGCATCAACCGTACTTCACCGAACACGGCATTCAAGGCTTTAAACTGCCACGAAAAATCTGTCCAGTTTTTATGTTCATAGATGTATTTGGCCATTGTTCTGCATTAAATTTACGGTAAATATACAAAATTTTCACCGCAAATATGCGGCGAATAATTATTTTTTTCACCGCAAGGGAGGAGGTTTTGGCTACACTACTGGACATTTTGCAGGGCGGGGCAGCCTTCGGCAGACGGAGGCGGATTATTAAGCCCGTAGGGATTGATAAGCCATTCATCAGATAGGCTTAAAAATCCCTGCCTGCCGGCCACCGGCGGCCAAAGCCTATGGCGACGGCACGCAGGCAGGCCTACGGGCTTTTCAATCCGCTTCACGTAAAAAGATGTCCAGTAGTGTGGGTTTTGACTATTTATCAGCCAGTCCCCCGGTAATGCATGGATCGAACAAATCCTCCCTGGCTTGGGAAACCCATCCGGGCGCATTGTACACAGCGCCCAAGTTTTTTTATTGTGGTATCTCTTCCACCAGTATTTCATTTCCTGCCTTGTTGTAATAACGTAATTGATTAGCGTCATCACGGACTAAAATCAGGCATTAACCCGGTACGCATTACGAATATCAATCCCTCCCTAATATCCTGACCACGTTTTTTGAGGGTTTTAATGACACTCATAAATGCTGTTCTGGCCTCAGCATCAGTTGAGCTATTATTTTTCCGCTATCCAGATAATTCTCAAAGGTTATTTCTTCGTTTCGGTGTGCATTCCATAAATCGTTAGCCGTTTTTCAAAATTCCCTTCGCCTGTTTTTCACCCCGGCCTCTTTGGATTGTTTTTCCGTTTATTTTTTGAAAATGGCGCTGCTGATCTCGCATTTTTTCGCTCCAATTCTTCTATTCGCTTTTCAAGAGTCTTTATCCGCTCTCCCTGTATGACCAGTTGTTCTCCCTGTGCTGCGATCTGCTTGCCCTGAGCCAATACCAACGCTATCAGCTCCCGCTTACTCATCCTTTCCAATGTCTCCCGTGGCAAATTCATCAGCTAAATTTAATCGTTTTTTTATTTTGATCTGCTTTTTATCATGAATCCCCAAAAATGGGGTTCATTAGCGCTAATCAATTACGGCTATCCTATGTTGTTTTGTTTAATGTCAAAGTGAAAGTACTCCCTGCGCCAAATTCACTGTCAACCGTAATTTGTCCGCCTTGAGCTTCAATAAATTCTTTGCTGATGGCAAGCCCAAGACCCGTACCTTCTTTTTTAGTGCCGGGAACACGAAAATAACGGTCGAAGATTTTGTCTTTATATTGTGGTGCGATTCCCTGCCCGGTGTCTTTTACCGAAAATGAAACGTGCTTATTTGTCTCTATTATCATCAGGAAAATGGTTGAGTTGTCGTGAGAATAACGAATGGCATTGGAAATTAAATTCGTTAGCACCCATGCTGTTTTCTCACTGTCTGCCACTATTTTTGAAACATCTTCCGGACAATCTATTTCAAAATTTATCTGCTTCTGTTCGGCTTGTATTTTAGTGGCATTGATGGCATAGTCGAGGATTTCTTTGGGATCCACAGGAAAAAAAGAAAGCTGGATATTGCCACTTTCAACCTGACTGATATTGAGCAATTCACCAGTGGTTTTAAGCAGCCTGTCTGCATCTTCGTTGATGCTTTCAAGGAAATTCTTTTGTTCGGCGTTTAACGAACCTACCTTTTCATTTTCCAGCAATTGCAAGCTCATTTTGATGGATGAAATGGGTGTTTTGAATTCGTGTGAAACGGTAGCAATAAAATTTGTTTTAGCTAAATCCAGTTCTTTATATTCAGTTACATCTCGAAGCAGAATGACATGTCCAATCAATTTGGGCGTTTTTTCTCCGGTGGGGACGATAGAAATATGTTGTACTTCTTTTTCAAAATAACTTTCCTTGCCGTTGGCAAATATTTCCATGGGTTTAGCATTTTTTACCATTTCAGTTTTATCAATATCTTTTATCAATTCTCTGATCAGGTCATTTTTCAAGGCTAAATCTTTTGCTGAAAAACCGGTTAATTCGGTATTTAGCAATCCTAAAATTTGACTCGCCCCTTCATTGGCAAAAAGTATCTGCATGTTTTCATCCAATCCGATTACCGGATCGTGCATCTTGTCAATGAGCGCCTCCACCCGCTTTTTCTCCATCATTAATTTGGCCAGGTTATTATCGTTGTATTCTTCCAGCTGTTGCGCCATCGCATTGAAAGATTGGGCCAATTCGCCAAATTCGTTGTGGCTTTCAAAATCCACCCTTTCAGAATAATTCATGGCTGCAACTTGTTTGATGCTTTCTGTGAGTTCGCTGATTGGGTCGGCAATGTTGGAAGGAAGCTTTATCAGCAAGAGAAAGGCAATAATAAAACACATTGTCCCGGTAATGGTTATCCAAAAAACCGCACTATCGGCAGACTGTTTTGCCGTTTCGCTTTTGCGCTGGATAGCCTCCATATTCATGGTCATTATCTTGAAAATGTCCTTTCGTATCTCAGACTGAAAAACAGAATCCGAAGGGCTTAATTTATATTTTTCAAAATGGTCACGTAGTTCTTGGGTAACGTAAATTTCACCTATTTCCGTGATATTGTTTTCCTGCGCGCTGAGATTACGATCAAATTGAGACAACGCATCTTCAGAACCATCCTCCATAGCTGCGAGCATCGCTTTTGAGTACTCTAATGTGCGGTAGTTATCTACCAGGATATTTTCCGTTTTCCACTTTAGTTCGAACAGGTAATTTACGCTGACTAAGCTTAAAAGCAAAATCAACAGAAACAGCAACCCTACACCCAGTGTCAATTTTGTTTTGATTTTCATTTAGGAAAGAATTATGAAATCAACATTTGTTTTTGAAAATTGCTTTAAAAGTCGAATAAAAAAAGTATTGCCAAATAGGTTATTTATCAAGCTAAAGGTCGGTTTACCCATGCAAATAGTAGTGATGCCCTGCTGCATAGCCACATCGTAAATGATTTTAGCTTTTGAATTCCCTTCCTTTTTGATAACCTCTGCACCAAGCTCTATGGCCAGTTTAAAATGGTTTATGAGGTGCCTCTGCTTATCCAGGGCTATTTTATCCGGCTTTTCCGAAGCATTTTGAACATATAGCACATACCACCTGCTATTGTAATAATTAGCTAACCTTGCCGTTTTGCGGATCAGCGCCTTAGCCGTTTTTTCATTGGTAGTTATACAACACAAAAACTTCTCAGTCCGGTGGTTGGTGCTTAGTTTGCTTACTTCTGTTTCTACCTTTCTGTTCACCTGCGTAGCCACTTCTTTCAAGGCCAATTCCCGAAGTTGGAGGATATGTTCGCTTCTAAAGAAGTTTTTCAAAGCAGTTTCTATCTTGTCTTGCTGATAGATTTTACCACCTTTTAACCGGTTGACCAATTCCTCGGCAGTGAGGTCAATATTTACTACTTCATCAGCCAAAGCCAGTACTTTGTCGGGAATGCGTTCCTTAACTTCGATGCCTGTTATTTCCTTAATTTCTTCGTTCAGACTTTCCATATGCTGGATGTTGACCGCTGTTATTACATTGATTCCGGCATCAATGATATCCATTACATCCTGCCACCTTTTTTCATTTTTGCTACCCTCCATATTGGAGTGAGCCAATTCATCCACAAACACCACTTCCGGGCGCAGGTTGATGATGGCCTGCAAGTCCATTTCCTCCATTTCTTTTCCCTTATAAAATAGCTTTCGCAAGGGAATGATTGGAAGCCCTGCAATTAAGGCCTGTGTTTCTTCCCGATTGTGGGTTTCAACAAAACCAATTTTAACGTCTATGCCGCTTTTTAATAGTGTATGGGCCTCCTGCAGCATACGATAGGTTTTACCTACGCCTGCAATCATGCCGATGTATATTTTAAGTTTCCCTTTCCTTGATTTTTTAATCAGGTTGAGAAATTCTTCTGCCGATTTTCTGGTCTCTTCCATACAATTACGCTGCGCTATCCCGTATTTCGATTTCGGGATAACTTGGTGTGGCATTCATTTTTTAAAACGCAATGTTCAATGATGTACCTGCAAAGTAATTATTGTCCACCGCGTTTTGGTCTCTGTCTATAAATATTTTGTCTCTCCGGCTGCTGAAAGTTCTTGCCTCCAAACGCCAAAGTACATTTTCCATAACCTGGACATCCAAATTGACAGAATATCCAAAAGTTTGAAAACCGTTAGGTGTTCCGGTGGCAATAATCACTTCGCCTTCATCTGAATAATATTCCGCACGGACAGCAAAAGCCAGTTTTTCGCATGGGGCATACTGCGCGATAAATACCGGCGAATACCATACATCATAATCACTGCTGCCTTTTGCTGTTTGCTGCGCACCAATATCAAATCCTGCAATCAATCCGAATTTTTCAGTTAGCTGAAACTGACCATAAAAATTGTGAAAATAACGCATTTGGCGGGTGCTGTCGGGGGTATCACTGCCAATAAACGAACTGCTGTTCAGGGTGATTTTGCCATTCGGTGTCCAGGTAAGTTGATGTCCAAATCCGGGCAATTGGTTTCCGGGTACCCGTTGTATGCGCTGCCAGCCGTTTACGATTAAACCGCTCAAAAACCATTGTTCGTCATCGCTGGTATAGGAGACTTTTGCTCCCGATAAAAAATAGGGGGAATTTTCCGCTAGAATACTGCGGGTCATATTCCAGCAGTTCGCACCGATAGCACTTTCAAAACCGATATGTGAGCCGAAAACTCCGGCATCCACCCACAGGTTTTTTGTTTTGGAAATTTTCACGCCGGCATTGGCTTCAAAAATATTTTTCAAAACTCCCGGTTCTGCTGCCAAGTTGGCATTGGCATAGGTACCCGTCATCAGGGCTAATTTCCCTCGCACCTTATCATTGTCATATGCTGCCTGAATAAATCCGAAATTCAGATTCACTTCATTATGGCGGTTAAAAGAATATAAAAAAGCAGGGCGGTTGTGGTCGGCAGGGTTGCCAAAGTCATACACATAATAAGTTTCTAAATAACCGCTGATTTTCAGCGGATTTTCAGAGGTGTCTGTTTGGGCGTTGGCGAAGGTGACTAAGCCGAAGCCTACCATTGTTGAAAGGAATATCTTTTTCATTGTTTTAATCATTTCAAGTGATCTAAATCAAGATTGAGTTTAAGCACATTGATTCGTTCAGTACCAAAAAATCCAAGCAATGGTTGTTCCGTTTGCTTTTCTATGAGTTGCTCCAAGGTGTTTTCAGAAATATTTCGCACTCGGGCAATACGTTTCAACTGCACTTTGGCAGCCTGAACAGAAATGTGCGGATCCAAACCGCTGCCGCTTGCAGTTACCAAATCCGAAGGAATTTCTGCTTTACTGATACCGGGATGGTGCACAAGAAACGTATCAATGCGGGCTTGCACTTCAGCTAAATGGTCGGGATTCGTTGGGCCATCATTGCTGCCTCCCGAACCCGCAGCATCGTAATCAACGGCTGAAGGGCGCGACCAAAAATAGTTATCAGATGTAAATGCTTGTCCGACATTGACGTGATGAGTCTTTCCATTTTCGGTGATGGTCAATCCTTTTCCTTGTCCGGGTGCAAGTTGGGCCACTGCCCAAACTGCCAAGGTGTAAACGCCACAGAAGAACACTAAGCAAACGAGTGTCAATCGGATGGCGGGTATTATGTTATTTTTCATCGTGAATGAGTTTTTAAATGAATAATGAAACAAAAATGTCAATGAGCTTGATACCGATAAACGGCACAATTACACCACCCAAGCCATAGATAAATAAGTTTCTGCGAAGCAAGGCACTTGCACCAATGGGCTTGTAAGCAACCCCTTTCAGTGCCAATGGAATGAGCAAAGGAATGATGATGGCATTGAAAATCACAGCAGAAAGAATAGCGCTTTCAGGACTACTCAAATTCATAATGTTCAAGCCTTGCAAAGATGGGATAGCCACGATGAACAGGGCGGGAATAATGGCAAAGTATTTAGCTACGTCATTGGCAATGCTAAAGGTGGTGAGCGTTCCCCTGGTCATCAAAAGTTGTTTGCCGATTTCCACCACTTCAATCAGTTTGGTCGGGTCGTTGTCCAAATCCACCATATTGCCCGCTTCTTTGGCCGCTTGCGTTCCGCTGTTCATAGCCACCCCTACATCTGCCTGAGCCAGTGCAGGCGCATCATTGGTTCCATCACCCATCATTGCTACCAGTCGGCCTTCTGCCTGTTCTTTTTTGATGTAGTTCATCTTATCTTCGGGCTTTGCTTCTGCGATGAAATCATCCACTCCGGCCTTTTCAGCAATGAATTTTGCTGTGAGTGGATTATCTCCCGTAACCATTACCGTTTTGATCCCCATTTTTCGCAAACGCTCAAAACGTTCCTGGATACCCGGTTTGATGATGTCTTGCAGCTCAATTACACCAATGACTTTTTCATTTTCGGCAACCACAAGCGGTGTTCCGCCCTTACTCGAAATTTGGGTAACGCTTTCAGCTGTTTCCTTTGGAAATTGATTGCCTGCATTTTCACATAGCGATTTAATGGCATCAGCAGCACCTTTGCGGATTCGGGTATTTTCAAAGTCAATTCCCGAGCTTCTTGTTTCTGCGGTGAATTTGATAAATCGGGCATTTTTCACCTGATAGCTCAAAGGGTTTATTTTCGCTAATTCAATGATGGATTTTCCTTCTGGAGTTTCATCTGCCAATGAACTTAACACCAAGGATTTTATAAAGTGTTTTTCATCAATTCCGTTGACAGGATAAAAATTGGTTGCTTTTCTGTTGCCGATGGTAATTGTTCCTGTTTTATCTAACAGCAAAACATCAATATCACCAGCGGTTTCCACGGCTTTACCACTTTTGGTAATCACATTAGCACGCAGCGCCCGGTCCATACCCGCAATACCAATGGCCGAAAGCAAACCGCCGATGGTCGTGGGGATTAAGCAAACAAATAGCGAAATGAAAGCCGCTATCGTTATCGGTGCATTGGCATAATCAGCAAAGGGTTTTAGCGTAACTGTAACGATGATAAATACCAATGTGAAACCCGCCAAAAGTATCGTCAGTGCAATCTCATTTGGCGTTTTTTGCCTGCTGGCGCCTTCCACCAAAGCAATCATTTTATCCAAAAAACTTTCTCCTGGTTCGGCGGTAACTTGTACGATAATCTTATCCGATAATACTTTTGTGCCACCCGTTACGGAGCTTTTATCGCCGCCTGCTTCACGAATAACGGGCGCAGATTCTCCGGTAATGGCACTTTCATCAATCGTTGCCAAGCCTTTTATAATTTCACCATCGGATGGGATAATGTCGCCTGCTTCGCAGACAAACACATCGTCTTTCTTGAGTTGAGATGATGAAATGGTTTTACCGCTCTTGAGCTTGGCAGGGGTTTCTTCCCGTGTTTTTCGCAAACTGTCCGCTTGTGCTTTTCCCCTTGCTTCGGCTATGGCTTCCGCAAAATTGGCGAATAACAGCGTGAGCAAAAGCAATGCTAAAACAGCAAAGTTGTAACCAACTGAACCCTGCATATTGCTTGTGAGCGAATATAAGGTTACAGCCAGCATGATATACACCGCTCGGTCGCCCGAGGTGAAAATGTCAAGCGGCGTCAAGGGCCTGA
>CALMYQ010000205.1 GCA_937873655.1 uncultured Lewinella sp.
CAATATCCAAACCCAGTCCTTCAATCCGCAGTAGCGACGCATCATCATGCGTCGGCGGAGGGCAGCATCCAATCAATTCCTCCGGTCCGGCGCAGAGGCCGGTTGCCCGGCAGGCTCATACCCCTGGTGGATGCCTTTTTCAATAGGCGACACGCCGTTGGCCATCCAGGCGGGCATGGGCGCATCCTGGAGGAAATAATCGAAATACTGCGACATGCGCCGGTTGAAATCGATCCGGTTCTGCAACTTAACGGGCCAGTGCGGTTCGCCGTTGTATACCAGCATCCACGCCGGTTTGTTGAGGCGCCGCATAGCCGTGAAGAATTCGATACCCTGGTACCAGGGCACAGCGCCGTCTTCATCGTTGTGCAGGATCAGGACTGGCGTGTTGATCTTGTCAATTTCAAAAATGGGCGAATTACTGATAAACCGCAGGGGGTATTCCCAGAGGGTGCCGCCGATCCTGCTTTGGGTTTTCTCGTATTGAAACATGCGGCTCATACCGCTCTCCCACCGGATGCCGCCGTAGGCCGAGATCATGTTGACAACAGGCGCACCCGCCTCTACACACCTGAAAATATCGGTCTTGGTGACGAGGTATGCGATCTGGTATCCGCCCCAGGAGTGGCCCTGCCCCGCAATTCGTTTCTCATCCACAAAACCCTGGTTGACCAGCGAGGTAACCCCCGAGATGACCGAATTGAAGGCGCTTTCACCCGGGTAGCCTTCCTTGTAAGGGATATCCGGGTTGAAGATCAGGTATCCGCGGCTGGCGTAATACGTATAATTGATGGTGGAACGGTGGGCAAACGGCGCGCGATGGGAATACAACCCGTCCGATGATTTTTCGTAGAAATTGACGATCATCGGGTATTTCTTTTTGGGGTCGAATCCCTCGGGTTTTACCAGCATGCCTTCCAGCTCCTTTCCGTCGAGAGAGGTCCATTTTACCAGTTCGATGGTGCCCCAGTTGTAGTCCTTCTGCTGGGGGTTGGCCTCGCTGATCCGGACGGCCGATTCGAGGGTGGCGCCGTAGCGCAGGTCCGGAAAGGTCTGGAAATTCTCACGGGTATACAGGTAGCGGTCGGCATTGCGCGCCTTGACCGGGCGCATGGAATAGGTATAGTCGCCGGCGGCAGCCTCCGCAGTTTTTCCGGTATTCCAGTCGAGCCAGAGGTAGCCTTCCTTCTTGGAATCCTCCTCAAAGAAATGCAGCAGAAGCGGTTTGGCGGGATCGATAAACCGGACATCGGGATTGAGGTCGATATACCGCAGGCGGCGTTTGTTTTCGCGGCCTTGCGTGATCCGGCGCGGAGCCGCCTTACCGGCCGGATCCATCTGCCAGAGGTCGTACCGGTCGTAGATCACAACCGCCTGATCCTGGGGCAGGAATCCGGCAATGCCGTACGGTCCCGGCAAGGCGGGCACGTCGTTATCTTCCTCGTAAAAAGCCACTTTTTTGTTGTCCGTCAGCCTCCGTTGTTTCCCTTCCGTTACGGGGTAGGCCATCCATGCCGAATCGGGCGCGCTGTACCAGATGACGACCTTTCCGCCGGGGGAAAACGCCGGTTGTCCGGCAACAGCCTTGCCAATTTCTTTTGCTTTTCCGGTCTGCACATCCAGGAGGTAGACATCTTTCCTGGTGGGGCCGCCTTCCCAGGAAGTTTCCTTCAGATAAGGCTCCTGGTTGTATCCCAGGGCAAATGGCGCATTTCCTTCGTCGCCGGTGTTCACATCCGGCAATTGTTCGGTCGCCAGTTGCACCAGTTTGCCGGATCCGGTATGAAAGACGGCATCGTACGATTTTTTCTTATCCCGTTCCAGCTGGGATTCCTGCTGGGTGTACAGCCTGGAATCGTTGTAGGTCCAGACCTCGACCTGTACGATCTCCTCCGGCAGCAGCATGGTATCCTGCAGGACGGGCGGCGGGGCTATGCCGAAGTAGAGTTTCTGGCCGTCTTTCGAAAACTGCAGATCGGCATTTTCGCTGACCAGCCAGTGTTCGGGCAGGAAGGTTGCAGCCGGTTTGAGTACGCAGCGCGCCGTATCGGGGCCGCTTCGCCAGTAATAGAGCCCGAACGGCCGGGTTTTCGCTTTCGTCGTATCGATATCGCCGATGAAAGCCAGTTGCTTGCCGGGTTTATCCCATTCCAGCTGTTTGTAGCTGCCCTTCGCCCTGAAAACCGGCCGGTAGCGCCCGGAAGCGCCGTCGAAGATGTACACGCCGGGGGCTTCTTCAGGGTCGCCTTCTTCCTTGACAAAGGCCAGGGCCGCCCCTTCCTCAGCTGCGGTAACGCCGTTCACCCGGCTGATGGTCGTTTCTCCGCCCTTCGACAGGTTCCGGATGACCAGCCTGCCGGGCGCTTCCTTTTGTTTTTTCCTGGAGGCTGTCGTATCGGGTTCGGGCTCGGCAATATAGGCCAGCCAACCCGGCCATTTTTCAGGCAGGACAAACCTCCGGACCTCGGCCACTTTTTCCAGTTTGCGCTGCTGAAGGTCGTAAATGGCCAGTGTATCTTTGGGCAGTTTGTTTTTTTCCACCTTGCGCCGCCGCATATCCTTGAGGGTATCCAAAGGCGGATGGATCATAAAGACTGCGAACCGGCCGTCGGCGCTGATCCTGGGCCGGTCTCCGCGTTCGAAACGGTACGACCTCCCCGTCGCGCCGTCATACAGGACCGCTTCCGGGTCGCCCACTTCCGCATCGAGCGTATAGGCCGCCCACTGGCCGTCATTTGACAACTCAGGCGACTGAATCCTGCGCCATTGCACAAGATCTTCGATTTCCAGTCGTTTTTTATTGGAGGATTGGCCGGACAGGCCCGAACAAAGGACCGAAACCAGGCCGGCGACCAGTAAGGAGGTGCGGGTAATTGGGTTCATGCTTGATATCATTTATTTTGCGGCTTCAAATTATGCAGGTTTCCTAAACTTTCAAAGTTTCAAAAAGTTTGTTTAAGAAAGGTTGCTAATTTTGTTGTGGAATCAGGGACTGTCCGGAAAGCGATCGCTGAAAACTTTCGCAGAACGGCCTTGCAAAACCTTGACCATTTATATCAATTGATTGGAATGAAAATATATGCTATCTGCCTGACTGTGCTTTTCGCGGCGGCCGCCGGCCAGGCCGGAGCCCAGGTGCAGTATTCGGAAAACCAGGCCGAGACCGAGCGTTTGTTTCTGGATGCTTACCAGCGAAAGATCGAAGGCAAAATCGACGAAGCGATCAACATTTACAAAGAAGTCTTCAAGATAGACGAACGGAGCCCCGTACCCGCCTACGAGCTGGCCAGGATCTATTTTGCCAAATCGGAGGCCGATGAGGCGATCAGGTGGGCTAAAATCGCCGCTGACCTGGATCCGGCCAATGTCTTCTACGACGAACTCCTGGCAGATATCTACCATACCAACGGACGGTACGAGGAGGCGGCCCAGGTCTATGAGGGCATGATCAAAAACCAGCCCTTCGACGAATCCCTTTATTTTAAACTGGCCTACCAATGGGTGAAGTCAAACGACATTCCCAAAGCCCTGAAAGTGTACGACGACCTGGAGAAAAAAACCGGCGTAACCGAAGAACTGGCCCGCAGGAAGCAGGCGCTGTACCTGGGTACCGGCGACACCAAAAAAGCGGGTAAAGAGTTGGAAAAACTGGTTCTGGCCTTCCCCAAAAACATGGAATACCGCCATTTGCTGGCCGGCTTCTACCTGCAGACCGGCAACGATGAGGCCGCCGAAAAGGTTTACCGGCAAATCCTGGAGATCGACCCCTCCAACCCAAGGGCCATGATGGCGCTGGCCGGTCAGCAATCCGGCAACTCCGATGAAGCCCGCTACCTCAACTCGCTCAAACCGGCCTTCGGCGAAAGGGACGTGTCCATCGACCTGAAGATCGCCAAAATCCTGCCGTTCATCAACAAAGTGGCTGAAAAAGGCGACCCTGCACTGGCGGACGCCGTACTCGAACTGACCGCCATCCTGGAAACCGTCCATCCGGGTGAAGCCAAAGCTTTCGCCGCTTCCGGCGACCTGCTGTACCACAGCGGCCGTTATGAACTCGCGCTCGAAAAATACCGGAAAGCGCTGGACCTCGACGACAGCGTTTTTGCCATCTGGGAACAGACCCTGTTCATTTACGCAAGGGCTTTCCGTTATCAGGAGCTGGCCAAGGCCGCCGAATCGGCCATCGATATCTTCCCCAACAGGGGATCGCTGTATTACCTGTACGGACTGGCCCAACTGGAACTGGGCGACCCGGAAGACGCGATCTCGCTCCTGGATCAGGCCCTGCTCATGTCCGCTGCCGATCCGCTCCTGCGCCAGGGCATACTGGCGGCTATGGGGCAGGCCCAGAGCGAACTCGGCCAGTATGAAGATGCGGCCAGGTCCTTCAGCGAATCGCTCAGTCTTAACCCCAATAATCCGGAAACGCTGGCCCGCCAAAGCCTCGCCCTGAACGGACAGGACGGGCAAAACCAGCAGGCCCGGGAAGCCGCCGAGAAGGCCCTCAAAATTGCGCCGCAGTCGGCGCTTTGCCTCCACGCGATGGGCTGGTCGCTTTACCACAGCAAAAAATGGCCCGAGGCGCGCCAGCAGCTGGAGAAGGCGCTCAGCCTGAGCCAGGAACGCGATCCGCGCATCCTGGAGCATTACGGCGACCTCCTCTTCCAGGCCGGCGAACAGGACCGCGCCATCGAATTCTGGCAAAAAGCCCGCACCAACGGACGGCATTCCAGGCTGCTGGATCGAAAGATCAACGAGAAGAAATTAATCGAATAATCACCCTTACCGCTCATTCAAAAAAAGTTCATAAAATCATCCCGATGAAAACTATCCGGCTCCTCCATGCTGTCCTGCTGCCCCTGGGGCTGCTGCTGATCCTGTCAACCGGTTGCGGCTCCGCCCGAAAGGCTGCCGATGCCGGCGCCGTACCGGCCGATGCCGATGTGCTGATGAACAGGCTCCTCAAGAACCAGGTCAACGCCAAGTGGTTTTCCGCCAAAGCGCGCATCGAATTCGCCGACGATTCCCAATCGGCCTCCGGGACCCTGAACATCAAAATGCGCAAAGACAGCCTGATCTGGGTGAGCGTCAAAAAGTTCGGTTTTGAAGTGGCCCGGGCCCTGGTCACCCCCGATTCCGTATACGTGATCAACCGGCTCAACGGCGAGTATATGGCCAAAGACCTGGGTTTTATCCAGCGGGAATACCAGCTGCCGGCCAACCTCAACATGATCCAGGCCCTGCTGCTGGGCAATCCCGTTTTTATCGGCTCTACGGCCAATATGACCATCGACACGACCGGCGGGCAGATCCACCTCTTCAACGGCGCGGCCGGCAGGCCCGAAAATCACTTCTGGGTCGGCCCGGCGCCCAACCTGCTGCTGGAGCGGATGAGTCTAAGGGATAACGGGCAGGACCGGAGCCTCGACATGTCGCTGGAAGATTACAAACCCGCCAATAAAGCGAATAAAGATTTTCCTTATCTTCGGGAAGCGGAACTTTTTTCCCGCGAAAGCGGTCGTGTAAAAGTGAAGCTCAATTTTTCCGATGTCGACCTCGCCGGGCCCCTGGAGATCAAGTTTGAAATCCCGGACCGCTATAAACGGATCGACTGACCCGGAGCAACCAAACCGCACCGATCGTTGTACTTTAGAGAGCATGAGGTTTAAAATCGTTCATATCATTCACCGTCCGTTAGCGCTCACAAGCCTGATATTGCTGGTATTTGCGCTGCCGTCGAATGGGCAGATCCCCAACGACCGCTCGCAGCTCGAAGCCGACCGCAAGCAATTGCTTGCTGAGATCAAGGCCAACAATGACAAGCTGTCCGTCATTCAGGTGGATAAGGCATCCAAAGAGGAGCAGCTCTTCCTTTTGCAATCCCAGGCCCGCAAGCGCGAACGGCTCATTTTTACCCTCGAACAGGAAATTCAGCAGGCCGACGCCGGCATCGCCCGGGTCGATGAGGTGGTGACCCTGCTCGGCGACGACCTCAACACTCTTCGCGACGAATACGCCAAGGTGCTGCGGGCTGCCCTGCGCCACAAACTTAGCGGCAGCTGGCGGGTCTTTCTGTTCTCGGCCCAAAACCTGAACGATGCCTTCCGCCGGTGGCAGTATTACCGGCAATACGACCGGTACCGAAACCGCCAGGCGCTGCTGATCGAAGAAACCCAGCAAACCCTCATCGATAAAAAGGAACAGCTGGCCGGCGCCAGGGTGGAAAAAGAAGATTTGCTGAGAGCGGCCGAATCCCAGCAGGCAACGCTGAATGCCGAACTGGAAAAAATTGCCGTCCTGGTGACCGACCTCAAAAAGAACGAAAAACAGCTGCTGGCGCAAATCCAGCAACAACAAAAAGCACACGAGCAGATGAACGCAGCCATCGAGCTGGTCATCCGCGAAGAAACCAAAAAAAGGAAAGAAGAGGCCAAAAACCCGACCGTCACCTCCACCTCCAGGAGCGACGCTCCGGTTGCTGCGGCGACCGGCGGCTTTTTACCGGCCAACCGCGGCAAGCTGCCCTGGCCGGTCGACGACGGCATGATCGTCAAGTCATTCGGCCGGCAAGCGCACCCCACGCTCAAATCCGTTTACATTTCCAACAACGGCATCGACATCCGGTCGGGCGCCGGGTCGGAGGTGCGGGCAGTTTTTGACGGCAAGGTCTCCGGCATCCTTTTTGTACCCAGCTACCGGAATGCCGTCATCTTGCAACACGGCGATTATTATACGGTCTATTCCAATCTGGATGTGGTCAGTTGCAAACGGGAAGATATGATCAAAGCAGGGCAAAGCCTGGGAACGCTGGCCGCCGAAGACCCGGAAGTACATTTTGAACTATGGCATGAAAAACAACATCTCAACCCTGCACTCTGGTTAAAAAAGCAATGATACGTATGGAAAGCCAATGGAATATTGGAGAGAAGCAGAAACTCGGCATCAGGAAATCAACGGAATACGCCGTGCTGGTCGGCATGATCCACGCCAGCCAATCGGAATCCCAGGTACAGGAATACCTCGACGAGCTGGAATTTCTGGCCCTGACCGCAGGCGCCGAATCCGTCAAACGGTTCATTCAACGCCTGCCCCACCCCGATTCCCGCACCTTTATCGGTAAGGGGAAGCTGGAAGAAATTGCCGAATACGTTGAAAAGGACGAGCGGATCAACATGGTTATTTTTGACGATGACCTCACCGGCAAACAACTGAGCAACCTGGAAGAAGCCCTCAAGGTCAAGATCATTGACCGAAGCAGCCTCATCCTGGACATTTTTGCCACCCGCGCCCAAACGGCACAGGCCAAAACCCAGGTCGAGCTGGCCCAGATGCAGTACATGCTGCCCCGCCTGCGCGGCCTGTGGTCGCACCTTGAGCGCCAACGCGGCGGTATCGGCATGCGCGGCCCCGGTGAGAAAGAGATCGAAACCGACCGCCGGATCGTACGCGACAAGATCGCGCTGCTCAAGAAAAAACTGGAAAAGATCGAACAGCAGAACGTCACCCAGCGCAAAAACCGGGGCGAACTGATCCGGGTAGCGCTGGTGGGGTATACCAACGTCGGCAAATCCACGCTGATGAACCTGCTGAGCAAGTCGGAAGTGTTCGCCGAAGACAAGCTGTTCGCTACCCTGGATACCACCGTTCGGAAACTGGCCTGGGAGAATGTCCCGTTCCTGCTGTCCGACACCGTGGGTTTCATCCGGAAACTGCCGCACCACCTGGTGGAAAGCTTCAAATCCACCCTCGACGAGGTGCGCGAAAGCGACATCCTGATCCATGTGGTGGATATCGCCCATCCGCAGCACGAAGACCAGATCCGGACCGTCCACGAAACCCTGCAGGAGCTCGGCGCACTGAACAAACCCATGTTGATGGTGTTCAACAAGATCGACCTGTACCGGAAAAAGAATTACGACCCGTACCTCGACGAGGAGGGCAAGGTCGAAATTGAGGAAGGGCTTCAGGGCAGTCTGCGCTTTTTGTTCGGCTATGACAACATGTTCGTTTCGGCGCTGACCCGTGAGAATATCGATCAACTGCGCGCAAAAGTCCTGGAAATGATCCGGGAGCAATACATGATCCGGTACCCCTATCACGCGCAACGGTGGTAAAAACCCATATACAACCCTTCATAAATGAAGAATATCCTGGAAAAATACGGCGCCCTTCTGGTGGATTATTGCCTGGAGATCAAAGCCGGAGAACGCCTGCTCATTCGCTCTACAACCCTGGCGGAACCCCTGATCCGGGAAGTGTACCGCCAGGCCTTGCGGGCAGGCGCCCATGTAGAAGTGCAAATGGATATGCGGGAACAAAACCGCATCTTCATGCAGGAAGCCGGCGAAGATCAGCTCAATTGGGTGTCGCCGACCTATGAAAAGGCTATGGCCGAATTTGAAGCCTATCTTTATATCCGCGCGCCGTTCAACCTGAGGGAGGACCACCAGACCGACCCGAAAAAATCCTCGATCCGGCAGGCCGCCATGAAACCGGCATCGGACCTGTACTTCAAGCGGACCGCCACCCGGGACCTGAAGCGCAACCTGTGCCAGTTCCCGACCCAGGCCAGCGCCCAGGAAGCCGGCCTTTCCCTGGAAGAATATGAGGACTTCGTGTACGGCGCCTGCCGGTTGTTTGACGACGACCCCTTGGCCGGCTGGCTGGGCGTCCGTCAACAGCAACAGCAGATCGTGGATGTGCTGAACGCCCGGGAAAAAGTAAGGTACGTCACGGATGGAACCGATATCACCTTCTCCACCCGCGGCAGGAAATGGATCAATTCCGACGGCCAGACCAACATGCCGTCCGGCGAGGTATACACCTCCCCCGTGGAGGATTCCGTCAACGGCGTGGTGCATTTCTCTTTTCCGGCCTTATACATGGGCAAGGAAGTGGAAGGCGTAACCCTCTGGGTGAAAGACGGTTATATCGACAAGTGGGAAGCCTCGAAGGGCAAGCAGGTGCTCGACCATGTGTTCCAACTGGAAGGGACGCGCCGGTTCGGCGAAGCGGCTGTGGGCACCAATTACAACATCGACCGGATGACCCGCAATATCCTGTTCGATGAGAAAATAGGCGGCACCGTTCATATGGCCATCGGGCAGTCTTATTTGCAGACCGGCGGCCAAAATCAGTCGTCCGTTCACTGGGATATGATCACGGAAATGAGGAACGGCGGAGAAATTTATGCGGACGATGAAAAAATTTACGAGAACGGTCGCTTCATATTTACAGAATGACGGAATATTTATCCGCCAATCTTGCATAAAATTGACATAGAAATTTAATTTTGTGCCGCTTTTGAATGCAAACATTCGAATTTTTATCCCTAAATTGCAGGATGAACGCACCAAATTGAATTGAACCGGTTTTACCCAACCCAAAAATAATTTTTAATAAACAACCAAAACCGTGAACACTAATATTGCATTTTTAGAATTGAAGTATGGCAACATTTACGGTGGATACCCCAACTTTTATGCGATAAGTGAAATCGCGCTTCTTGTTTTCGAAAAAGGCTCAAACAAGATCTTTCTGGAAAGTTGGACCAACAGCGCCAATGTTGAAGTCGTTGATGTTTTCGCAAGGGTCAACGAACTGGGACATACCATCGGCCGCGGCAAAGAGGTCATCAATATGAAAACGCGCCGACGCCGCCCATTCGATGAAGAGTACCGCCTGAGCGAGGACAACCTCAAGTACGCCTTCAAGCAGCTCCGCCCCACGAAGATGCCCATCAAGAATTTCTTGTTGAAAAACCTCAAGAAATACCGCTTCAGGGACATCATTGTCTTTGACGGCCGCCGCGACATCTTCCTGTGTGAAAGAACGGGCGTTAACTTCGAGCGTTTCAACATCGTTGACCTCCAAAAGGACCTGAACAAGGAGACGGACTATCTGTTCTCCCTGAACAAACTGTCCGTGGTCATCGATTTTGATTACGACCGGAATTACCTGCGCACGGCCAACCTGGAATACTGGTTGCACCCTATCGCCTCGCGCCAGATCGTTCCGAAATCGGCCGCATTCGACGCAGCCCGTCTCATGATGGTCTACAACGAATACACCGAACACCACGAAGACTTCATGCGCAGGGCCGCCCTGTTGCTGAACAAGATACAGAATCCGAAAGTCTGACAGGACTGAGGAACTGAGGAACTGAAGAATCGAGGAACTGAGGAATCGAGGAACTGAGGAATCGATTCCTCAGTTTCTCAAATAACTGCGGTTCCTCAGATCTTGAAGGTTTCTCCCAGCACCGGAATCTCCACATCCCGGAAGCCGTTTTCTATTAACAGGTCCCTGAATTTTTCCTGCCGGTCAATCGTGCCATGCACCAGGAACATCTTTTTGACCGAACCGAGCTGATTCTTCACAAAGGACAGCAATTCCATCCGGTCAGCATGCGCGGAGAAGGAATCCATGATCTCGATTTCCGCTTTTACGGGTTTGAATTCGCCGAACAGCTTCAGGGCCGTCACGCCTTCCCTCAGTTTCCCGCCCGGTGTATCGGGTGAGCAGTACCCGACCATCAGAATGGTATTTCGCTCATCGTCGATGCTGTTGAACACGTGGTGCTTGACCCTGCCCGCGTTGATCATGCCTGAAGCGCTGATGATGATGCAGGGGTCGTGCATATCGTTCAGCTTTTTAGAGTCCTCGGTTTCCTTGATATAGGTGAGGTCGTTGAAGCCGAAAGGGTTCGGATCCTTGAGCATATAGGCGTTGAGCTGCTTGTCGTAACATTCCGGGTGAGACCCGAATACGACGGTGGCATTCACGGCCAGCGGGCTGTCGACATACACCGGAATATGGGGCAATTTGCCCGCGTTTTCCAGTTGGTCGAGCAGGTAAACGATCTCCTGGGTACGGCCTACGCTGAAGGCGGGGATGATGAGTTTGCCGCGCTTTTCCACGCAGGTATGCCGGATGATGCGCAGGAAGTGGTCCACCTCGGCCGGCGGCTGCTCGTGGTCCTGGTCGCCGTAGGTGGATTCGCACAGGAGGTAATCCAGTTCCGGCATCGGTTGCGGATCCCGCAGGATCGGCCGGTTGGGGCGCCCGACATCGCCTGAGAATCCGAACATCGTGGTCTTGCCGTTCTCGCGGATGCGGAGGGTCACGCTGGCGCTGCCGAGGATATGGCCGGCGTCTCTGAACAGCACATCGACATCCGGATGGATCGTAAACCAGCGGTCGTATCCGTACCCGACGAACCGGCCCATCGCCTCCGAAACATCCTCGGAAGTGTACAGCGGCACACGGGGCGCTTCGTGTTTCTTTTTCTTGGGTAAGATATGCTTGTTGTAGAATTCGGCGTCCCGTTCCTGGATCAGCGCCGCATCCAGCAGCATGATCGAACAGAGGCTCCGGGTGGCGTGCGTGCAATGGATATTGCCCTCAAAACCGTCCTTGACCAGCCGGGGAACGCGACCGATATGGTCGATATGGGAATGGGAAAGAATAAGGCAATCAATATCATGAGGGTCGAATAACCAGGTCGAGTTGAAATCCTTCATGTCATCGGAATATCCCTGGTACATCCCGCAATCCAGCAAAACTTTGAATCCGTTGTCGAGCGTAACGAGGTGAGCGCTTCCGGTGACTTCTCTGGCCGCCCCGCAGAATTGGATCTTCATGTTTTTATGGGCAAGTTAAAAAAAAAGCCACTTTGGCGAAAAAAAAGTTACCAAAGTGGCTAAACAGCCGTAAGTGATAAATTGGACTAGTATTGCAAAACAGTGCGGGCGCTTTTTACCCCGTTGGGTAAAGGTTTGCGTCCTGTGGTGATTATTTTTTAGTCGTAAGTCGTAAGTCGTAAGTTGTAAGTCGTAAGTTGTAAGTCGTAAGTTGTAAGTCGTAAGTCGTAAGTCATAAGTTGTAAGTGGATGTTGCAAGCGCCTTACGACTTGTGACTTACAACTTATGACTATAAAGTCTCATTCCTCCCGGATCTTCAGCGCGCCGTAGCGTAACCTGGCCTTGATCAGGCTGCCGTTGTTGCTGCCGGCGTATCCTTTCACCTCGTGGGAGGTCATTTGTTCCTTTTCGTAGGTGACGGTCATCATTTTGGGATAACCGATCCCTGCGTAATTGGCGCTGGCATCCAGCACGTAGGGAGTCCCTTTGGGCAATCCGATCGAAATGTCGGTATAATCGCCGAGCAGATCTACTGAAGAAAAGCTTTTTGACATCTCGCCGACGTAGATATTGCCGTAAGAGATATTGGCATCGAGCACGCCGGCGACCTTATCAAAGCGGCACTCGGTATTTTTGGAATTCACGTAAATTTCGGATGCCGATTTGATGCTCAGGTTATCGTATTTGCCCAGGTTGCGGACCACTTTAGCCTGGCCTACCTTGTAGGTATCAAAGCGGGTTTCGCACCGGATCTCGCCGGTATTCTCCAGGTTCACGACCGAGTATTTGGAGTTCAGGGCTATATCCCGGCATTGTCCGATCGAGAGGGTGCCGTTGCTGACGGTGGCGCTGACATCGCCGGCCTTTGCGAGCTTACCTTTGCCGTAGGCCAGTTCGATCAGGGCGTCGCCTCTGAGGCCGTCCATTTCAAAGGAGCCGTATTTGACATTAACCGACGCGCCGTTGTTGAGTTCTCCCACTGATACATCACAGTATTTGGCGTCGACTTCCAACCGGTTGGACGGCGGCATGTACACCTGATAATTGATGCTGTAGTCTGCCTTGCCCGAATTCCAGCCCCACCAGGATTTTTTCTCCGGCTCGATATTGGTGGAGGCTTCCACGCGGGAAGGGGCGTTCTTGAAATCGACCCCGATCCGTTGAAAGACGGAGTGGGCCAGGTCTTCACTGGTGGTATTGACCACGATCCTGACCTCTATTCTGACCCGGTTATTGTTCCAGGTTTTCACGTCTACTTTACCGTATTTATTGGAGATGCTGGTTGTCCCGTCCGGGGAAATCTCGAATTCTTTTTTGATGGTTTGAGAAAATTCCTGCCATGCAGGCGGCGACATGGAAAAGCAGAGCGAAACCAGAAACAAAGCAAGTATGATTTTAAATACTGACTTCATTGGTTGCTATGGTTTCATTGGACGGTTCGTCCGGTTGAACAAAATCCAGCATTTTCTCCAGGATCTGGATCTTCAACTGGTAGCTTTTGATCAGCCGCTGGATGATTTCCTTTTCCTTTCCTTTCGGGGCGACCGAGAGTTCCTGTTTCAGTTCCAGCATAGCCTGGTCGATCTGGTCGAGATCGGCTTTGATGGTGGGGTCGTAATTGTATTTGGCCAATTGGGCAAATTTCTGGTCGACCTGTTGATTGTAGTAATTCTCGAGGTCGCCGAGTTCCGACCCGGAAGCGATTAACGGTTGTTCCTGATTTTTGGGATTATTCAGATAAAACCCGATTGCGGCGCCTGCTGTGAGCAGCAGCAGGACAGCGGCGGCGTACTTCAACAGGGATCGCGGAGAGAACCGGCGTTTGTGCCCGGCGTCCAGCTGCCGCTCCAGTTGAGCCCATACCCGCAAGCCCGGCGACGCATCGTCAAAAGCTTCCCGATTAGACCAAATGAATTGTTCCAAACGATCTTGCTGCATGGTTAAAAATAATTTATCAAGCGTTTTTCAATCAAAATCTCTTTCAATTTGCGCCTTGCCCTGCTGTATTGGGATTTGGAGGTCGCTTCGGTAATGCCCAGGACGTCTGCAATCTCCTGGTGATCGAATCCTTCCATGGCGTATAATGAAAACACCACCCGGTAGCCGTCAGGCAGATAAAAAAGGGCCTGTCTGACTGCGTCCACCGTGAGTCCTGCCGGCGGATCCTGTTCTTCATCTTCTTCCTTATCGTGCTGAAACGGCACGAATTCTTCGATCTCGAGGCGGCGGCGTTTCAAAAAGTTGATACAATTATTGACCACTATCCGCTTGATCCAGGCCCCTATGGTCGACTGGTAGCGGAAGGTTTCCAAATGGGCGTACACATCAACGAATGAACCCTGGAGCAGGTCTTCTGCGTCCTGTTCATTGCCTACCATCCGAATACATACATTGTACATGGCCTTAGCATAGAGCCTGTACAGCTCGAACTGCGCTTTGCGGCTACCCCGTTTGCACTGTTCGACAATGTCCCGATGGGTGTTGGCGTAGTCCAATTTTACATAGTCGGGTTTCAAAGAGCCGGCAAGGGCCATTGGCTCGCGATTTTCAGGTGAATAATTTGATTTCAGCCAGCGTTTTATCCTTCAATTCACAAAGACAAGCGGTGTACGGCGGGGTTGCACCAAAATTAAATATTTTTTTCGGGATTTCGGCGGTTCTGGCCGTTGGATCAAGTCGGAGACTAGGGGGTAGCCGCATCGCGTCGGAGACGCTTGCGAACGCCGCATCGCGTCGGAGACGCTTGCGAACGGTCAATGTCCAGTCGTCAGTCGTCAGTTGACAGTTGACAGTTGACAGTTGACAGTTTGGTCCTAAAAGGATCTTTCGCCTTTCCAACGCCCGCCCAGCTAAGAAACCATCCAACCATTCAACTCCCCCACCCCTCAATCGAAAAATCATCCCCCAAATGCTCGGCGGGGCTCCAGAAATGGCGGTCAAAGTCTTTGACCCGGTTGTCTTCCACTTCAACGCCTTCCTGTTCGAGGAGTTCCTGCATGAGGGTAGGCGTCTGGAAATGGTTCCGGCCGCTGAGCTCTCCCTTGCGGTTGAGAACGCGGTGGGCGGGTACGCCGTCGTTGAGGAAGCTTTGATTGAGGGCCCAACCGACCATCCGGGCAGCGCCGAGGGCGAGGTAATCGGCAATAGCGCCATAGGTGGTGATCCGGCCGCGGGGCACCTGACGGACCACGGCAAAAACCCAGTCATAATAGGTGGGCTGGCCGGGGTTTTCCCTTTGCGATTTGTTGAATGCCATTTGTGAGTATGATTAAAAACTTACTTTTGCAGCCTGGAAACCTGAAAACCATGCTAAAGACCAAAGTTAAGGCAAGTTCGCTTTCCAACCTCACGGATGCCCGGTATTTTGCCGCCTTCGAGGTAAATTGGCTGGGATTCAATTTGTCGGCCGGCGATGCGGATTATTGCCCGCCGCAAACCGCAGCGGAGATCCGGGAATGGGTCGACGGGGTTGAGATCGTCGCCGAATTCGGGATCGAAGGCCTGGATGAGATCCGGCCGGCGCTTGACATTATCCGGCCCGACGGCGTACAGGTGGGCATGTTTGCCTCTTCCGCAACGATCATGGCCCTGTCGCGGGAAGCCCAGGTATTTCAGGAGATCGTACCTGACCAGCCATTCAACGGCCGGGACCTGCAGATCCTGATGGATCAGAATGCCGCGTTCGTCCGGTATTTCCTGCTGAATTTTGATAAAGCCGGCATTTCCTGGCAGAATATCCGCAACGGGCATCCTTTCGGGCCGGAAGTTTTGCAGGGGATCTGCGAGCATTATCCGGTCCTCCTGGGGTTGGCCATGTCGCCGGATGAAGCGCTGGAGGCGCTCAGCCAGCTCCCCGCTCAGGGGCTCAGCATCCGGGGCGGATCGGAAGAAAAAACCGGCTTCAAGTCCTTTGACGAGCTCGACCCGCTGTTGGAGGCCCTGTCGGTGCCGTGAGCCCTGCAAACCAAAAATTTTATGCCCATTTAAACAAATTAAGCTAATTTAACCGCATGGAATGGATTAATGAATTACCGGAATTGTTGGAACCTGTAAAGGATAAAATTCTGGAAACCAAGCGATCTTTCATCGAAATCATCCCCGCAGAAGGCGCCCCCGAACGACCATGGAAAAGCCGTTTCGGCGGCAACCCCTACCTGCCCAAGGACACGGCGTGGCCGGTTTCACCCGAAGGGCAGCAACTCTTCTTCCTGGCACAGATCAATTTTGCGGAGATGCCGCCCTTGTCGCCGTTCCCAACCAAAGGCATTCTCCAATTCTACATCAACGACGACGACCTCTACGGCCTGAGCGAAACGGACCTGTTCAAACAGGACTATTTCCGGGTGCTCTATTTCCCGGAAGTCACCGAAGATCCGGTTAAGCTGACGGCTGACTTCTCGTTCCTGCGCGCATTCGAAGATCTGCCCGTTTACCCGGGCCAAAGCTTCGGCATGGAATTCCACCTGGGCGAGGAATGCGTTTCTGTCAGCGATTACCATTTCCCGCTGCATTTCGGCGAAGGTTTTTTCGCCGGGTTCGGCGAGGCGCAATGGGAAATTTTCGAATGGTACGCCCACGAGGTCTCTTCGGAAGGCCATAAGGTCGGCGGCTACGCCCATTTCGCACAACAAGACCCCCGGCGGGCCGAAGACAATCTGGTGCTGTTGTTCCAGATGGACACCGACGCCGAGATGGAGTGCATGTGGGGCGACATGGGCACCGCAAAGTTCTTTATCAGCGAGCAGGACCTCAAGGACCTGAATTTTTCCCGGGTGATGTATTACTGGGATTGTTTCTGAACGCCTGAACCATGGATCAAACCGAAACCAAACTGGCGGCAGCTGTCGAGCAATTTGTCTGGGAATTCTACGAATCCCGGCGCGACGGGCGGCTGGTTTTCCACAACCTGCACCTGGCCCGGCGACTAAGCGCCAAAGCGGCCCAGATCGGCGCGGAAGCCGGTCTGGAAGCTCCGCAATTGTCGGCGGCGGTCGCGGCAGCCTGGCTGACCCCGACCGGGTTTCTATACCAGTACAGAAACCCCGCGGCGGGCAGCATGGATACGGCCAGGCGTTTTTTTGCCCATTATCCGGTTGCGGAAGAGATCAAAGATGCCGTCATAAAAGGGATACAGCTTGCACTGGAAGGCGGCACACCAGCAACGGAAACGGAAAAAGTTTCCGCCGACGCCTGGAACGCCACGTTGTACAGCGAGCAGTTTGAGGAATCCAGTCCCATGCTGCGGCTGGAACAGGAGCTGATGGGCGACGTACGGACCACGCGGCTGGAGTGGGGTCAGCGCCAGTTGCAAAACCTCCTTAGCGTCCGGTTTTACACACCCTTTGCCCGTATGACCTGCGAGCCGCTCGTAGCCAGACATATCCTGCGGCAAAAGACCCAAATGGAAAAATGGCTGCGCAACAATCCGGGCGAGCATATCGGTTCCGATGAGGACAGCGATATCTTCAAGGAACTCGAGCCGGAAGGCGATACGCCCATGCGCGGTGTACAGACCTTTTTCCGGACCAATTACCGGACCCATATCAACCTGAGCGCCATTGCCGACAACAAGGCCAATATCATGATCAGCGTCAACTCCATCCTGATATCGGTCCTCATTACCCTGTTGTCGTATCGCAATATCGGCGAAACCAACCCTGAGATCCTGCTGCCGGTAATCATCTTTCTGGTATCCGGGCTGGCTTCACTCACCTTTGCCGTACTCTCCGCCCGGCCCAAGATCACCTCGCTGAACCATGAAGGCAAGAGCAAGGAGGAGATCCGGAAAAATATCGTGTTCTTCGGCAATTTTGTCAATCTCGACCTCGATCAGTACGAAGAGGCCATGGATGCCATGTTCCGCGACGACCAGTTGCTTTACGGCAATATGACCCGCGACATGTATTACCTCGGCCGCGTACTGGATAAAAAATACAAATACCTGACCATCTCCTACAATATCTTTATGATGGGTTTCATCGCTACGGTGGTGGCGTTTTTGTATACGTTGTTTTCTTGAACCTGCTAATTGATTCGATTGATTCGCCACGCCGCGGCGTGGTCGATTGGTTCGATTGATTCGGCATAATCGAAACAATCGGAACCATTCAAAATAACTTTCCATGTCGACTATTTTCACAACCGACCGGCTTAAGGCGCTTTCTGAAAAAGTGGAAGCTTTTCTGAAGGCTGAAGTATATCCCAACGAGCAGCGCTGGCTGAAGAAGCCTTTCAAGGAAGTGGAGATCGAATTGCGGGGATTGCGTGAAAAGGCCACGGAAACCGGCGGGTGGAACGGCTATCTGCCTGAAGCGGAAGGCGGCCCCGGGCTCAGCCTGACCGAGGTGGCTCAACTGGGAGCCCTGATGGGCGGAACGCCGTTCGGGCATTTTGTTTTCAACTGCCAGGCGCCGGATGCCGGCAATATAGAGCTGTTGTTGAAATACGGGAGTCCCGGGATCCGGGAAGAATTCCTGGAGCCGCTGCTCAAAGGCGAGATCCGTTCCTGTTTCAGCATGACGGAGCCCGGCATGGCGGGGTCCAATCCGGTCCGTTTGGCTACGCGGGCGGTCAGAGACGGCGATCACTACGTGATCAAGGGTCATAAGTGGTTTACGACGGCTGCGGACGGCGCCGCCTTTGCCATTGTCATGGCGGTAACGGACCCGGATGCGGAAAATCCATACCAAAAGGCCAGCATGATCATCGTGCCGTGTAAAAACCCGGGCTTCAACCTGGTGCGCAACATCCCGGTGATGGGCCATGCGGGTGAAGGCTGGCATAGTCATGCGGAGATCCGTTATGATGAGGCGCGCGTACCGGTCTCCTACCGGCTGGGGGATGAAGGCGCCGGTTTTACGATGGCGCAGGAACGGCTGGGCCCCGGGCGCATCCACCATTGCATGCGCTGGATCGGCATTTGCGAGCGGGCTTTTGACCTGATGTGCCGGCGCGCCGTCAGCCGGGAGGTCGGTGACGGGGAACCGCTGGGGAACAAGCAGCTGGTCCAGTCGATGATCGCTGACAGCCGCGCGGAGATCGACGCCGCCCGGTTGATGGTCCTGCATGCGGCGGCCAAAATCCAGGAGCAGGGACAAAAAGCGGCCCGTCACGAAATTTCCGCCATCAAATTCTTTGTCGCCAACATCCTGCAAAAGGTGGTCGACCGCGCCATACAGGTCCACGGCGCGTTGGGCATCACCGACGATTCCATCCTCTCCTATTATTACCGCGAAGAACGGGGCGCCCGCATTTACGACGGCCCGGATGAAGTGCACAAAACGGCGCTGGCCCGTGGCATCCTCCGCGAATACGGCCTCAACCTCTGATTTTTAACTTTTGCATTACCCCCTTTACATTTTGCATTAAAAAAGGGCTCCGCTGTCTGCGAAGCCCCTCAAGATGAAACCCCAGTTAAATAGCTCTTTTGTGATTGCGGACGATCTTCACCGCGCCGTCCGCGGCATGCGGTATTTTATTTTGCGATAATAAAACGTTGGTTCAATTTCTCGCTGCCGTCGTCCACCTGGATGAGATAGGCGCCGGGCGCCAGGTTGTCCAGGCGGACCTCGCGGGCATTCCGGCCTTCATCCAACGGCCAGGGCAATTCGCGAACCGGCCGGCCGCTCAGGTCCAGGATCCGGAGGACGCCATCGCCGGCCGACGGGCTTTGGAAGCTGACCTGGAGGACATCCGTAGCCGGGCTCGGGTAGGCCGACAACCTGGACTTTCCGTTGTATCCGTCGTTGACGTCCGGGTTCAGGTCTGCCTGTCCTTCGGGAACATTGCCTGCGCATCCGCCGAGTTCGTAGATTTTGACGTTGCGGAACATGGAGTTGCCGTTACCCGGGTTCACGTCGTGGTCGGCGGCAAAGAACAACCGGTCGGCCTGCCCGTAATAGTATTGGCCGACTGGGATCATATAGTGTTTCCAGATGGCGCCGCCGGGGTAATTATCGTAATCGAGTATGCCCCAGGCCTGCGTGCCGTGCACTTTGAAGGTCAGGTTGTACGAAATGGTATTGTTGTCGTCAAAGCCGATGCCGTGGATCTCACCCTCGATCGTCGAGCTGAAATCGAATTCCAGGATCGTATTCTGGGTGATG
This sequence comes from uncultured Lewinella sp., assembly GCA_937873655.1. Taxonomy (GTDB): domain Bacteria; phylum Bacteroidota; class Bacteroidia; order Chitinophagales; family Saprospiraceae; genus JACJYC01. The sequence continues at coordinate 19,749 of CALMYQ010000205.1, forward strand.
TTGTAATCCATGGCGATGGCCTTCCAGGCGTTGTTCTGCAATTTCAGCACTGTACCGCCGTTGAGCAATTGGTAGGTGCCCGCGTCCTGGCCGGAACCATAGGACAAAATGGGGTGCTCATTGAAATTGATGGCGACACAATCGTTGTTGCTGCCGCCCTGCTGGTACGGCACGCAGAACTGCTCCGATTTCTCTGTCGTGAAGGAGCCGCCCGTGGCGATGGTTTGTCCGGATGTCGTGCGGAGGGTATAAGATCCCTGGCCGTACTGGCAGCAGATCCCGTCGCCGTAGGCATCCCTGATCTTGAAGGTATAACAGCCGTTGGGCAGGCAGAAGGTATCCTTGACGATGGTGCCTGCCAGTCCTTTGGCGTATGGCCCGCCGGATTCCAGTGCAGATCCCTGACTGTTGAGCAGTTGCCAGGTTGTTTCCGGGCCGTAATTGTCCAGCACAAGGGTCAGGAGCACTTCATTTCCGGAACAGGAGCTGGAGTTTCCGCCGCCTGAGCCGCCCGAACCGCCGCCCGTGCCGCCTCCGGAACCGCCGCCTGAGCCTCCTGAGCCGCCGCTTCCGCCGCCACCTGAGGAACAAGCCTGGGTACAAGTGGCATTGGCGACCTTATTGCGGATCACGTTACCGGGCTGCACCCCGAATCCGAGGCTGAGGTTGATGCCGGCGCTGGTGATATGGCAATAGGACATAATGGTGCCGCCGCCGGAGGGGATGCCCGGGTTGCCGCAATTGCCTTCCGTGAAGCCCGCGCAACCGTCGATGGCGGTGTTGTTGCCGTTCCAGACGCAGGCGTGGGTATGGTGCGACCCCAGCAGGTGGCCCAGTTCGTGGGTTACGACCAGGACGCTGAACGAGTAGGTCGGCACGGTATTATAGGTCGGATTGATGCTGGCAAAACTCAGGCGCGCATAGGTATAGGGGTGACAAAGTCCGTTGAGCACCGCGATACCGCCGCTGGCCTGGTAGGACAGCAACTGGCCCAGGTCGCCGTTGAAGCTGGTGCGGTAGTTCTGGAACTGGTTGAGCAGGGTGCCGCTGCTGCTGCCGCTGTAGGGGCTGTTGGTATCCCAGACGTAGATCTGGGAAATGGTGACGTTGACGTTTTCATTCGCGTATAGTGCTGCTGCCTGATTGAACAGGCCGGTTACGTAATTCACGGTCGGGGTGGCGCCGCCTTTATTGAGAAAAATATCGTGGTCCACTTCAAAGTAAATGCGGACACAATCCCCGGGGCCCCGGCCGTCGCCCGACCATTCCAATTCCGAGCGATGGTAGCCGGGGCCTTCATCGGGGGTTGCACAGACAAATCCCATGAGTGCGTCGGCATCGTTGTAAAGTAAATATTGTTCGGTTTTTGGGTCGTCGCCCATGGGGCCGAGGACCAGGTTGCCCTGATCGGCAGCGCTGAAGAGGCCCATGACCTGGTTTTCAAACAGGCTGACGGCTGCAACCGAGCCGTTTTTCCCTTTGATCCGGCCGCGGTAATGGACGCCCGATTCCCAGGCGGCGGCCGGCGCGTTGGTGCTGGCCAGCATGACCGTAAAATCACTGGTGAACGGTTGGACCTTGACCAGTTCGACCTCTATCGGGAACCGGGAGGCGCCGGGAAGGGTCAGCGTCAGTTGTTCCGGTTCTTCGAAAATCAGTTTTTGCAACGCTTCCTCATCCAGGTCCAGGTACTGGAAATCGCGGATGCCTTCGGGGGCCCGGTTGTTTCTGGCCTGGCCCGGTTCGGGTAATTTGAATAAGGATACGGTTTCAAAAGTCTCTCCGTTCAGTTTGCGTTGGGTTACCATTTCAGAAGGCGCGAGGGGGATGGATGTCTGAGCCGTTACAAGGCATGCCATGCCCAGTAACAGGAATGTAAAAACGGTTCTCATGATGTAAAATCGGTTTTCAGATGAAAAAAATCATAGGGTGTATTCAATCCTCTTGCAAAAGGTAAAAACCAGTTATGTGCCGGGCAGGTCACCTGCTCAGCAAGCCAGACACAAGAAAGGCCTTCCATAGGCAGTCCATGGTCTGATGTGTTGTCATTTCATGATTAGGTCGTCAAAGGAAAGGCCGGATGCCCTGCAGCGGGGAAGAAAGATCCCATGCCCTTTTTGCTGTGTTTTGCGATGGAAACCGATATTCACACTGGATTAAACAGCGCGATCGTTACGGCCCAGGGGATGAAGCTGGACGCATACGTCTGTTTAGCCCGGTCCGAATACGGATGCACCGGCCTGATTCACCCCAAAGGGGGCGCTATTCAACTTGGGTTGGAAAAAAATAGTCTCAAATTGGTCTGGCCCGGCTCGAACGGAGCGGATCACGCTACCCTACCTGTTCTTCGGTTAGGTTTCCCAAAACGGGAACGGGCGATCTGCTGATCCGGCTTCGTCAGGGCCGATGAGGGTTATAACAAGAAACGTGAACTACAGGCGGCCAGGTTGTTATATCGGAAAATTACAGCCGCTTTTGGGGTATAAACGCGGTTATTTTCCCCAAAAGTACATTTGAAAAAAAATTATTTGAGCCAATTAGGGAACGTACAGGTATCGGCGGGGAGTGGTTGGTTTTGTTGGGGGTAATTGTTGTTGATGGTGGTTGATGGTTGTTGATGGTTGTTGATGGTTGTTTATGGTTGTTTATGGTGGTTGATGGTGGTTGATGGTTGTTTATGGTTGTTTATGGTTGTTGATGGTTGTTTATGGTTGTTTATGGGTTTTATGGTTAGGCATTCATTGAGCGGGCAGCCGGGGGCTACTAAAGTAATATGCTAAGTTGCCTGACCACCACTTACAACTTATCCTTCGACTGCGCTCAGGACCCTGACTTATGACTAATGACTTACGACTTACGACTAATGACTAATGACTAATGACTTACGACTAATGACTAATGACTTACGACTAATGACTTACGACTAATTGCCAATTGTCCTTAAAAATACAAGTTGGGAATTTTTTTGCGTTAATATGAGATCACAAAATCCTGAAAGGAAAAGAGGCTATCAACAATGAAGAAGTACACTACCCTGCTATCCCTTGCTATGCTCATGGCAACCGGCCTGTATGCCCAGCAATTGGGCAAACCCGCTGAAACGGAATCGGAATTCGATAAAGCCTATGCCTGGCGCATCCGGCAGGAAAACCTGGACGGGGTTTATATCCCTAAAGACCTGACGGAGGCATTCCTGGAATTGAACCGGCTGACTGAAAAATCCTCCCGGGAAAAATACCGGAACGCCCCGGAGGAGGAGGCTACCCACCGCCTGTTTTTCAGCCTGGGCCGCTGGATCACCACCAACTGGAGTTTTTACGAGGGGTCCCGCCTCAGCGAATTCCTGCGCAAACTGGGCCTCCACCACCCGGATGACATGGCCCTGTTCATCATGATCACCTGGCACCGCAGTTTGAATCAAAGTCCGCTGGAGGTCAAAAATCTGGTGGATTCGCTCGAAGCCAAACGAAAGGAGGAATTGAAGGAGTACCTGGAACGGGGTACGCTGCTGAAAGAGGAGACGCGGCCGAAGGAGAAGAATGAGCGGGAGTAGGGTGAGAGGGATGCTTCGGCTTCGCTCAGCACAGGGAGCCCGCCTTCGCCCGAGGCTTCGGCGGATGGAAGGTGAGGGAGAAACCGGAATCTTTATTACCTTAGGGCTTTCAACACCTAATTGAACAAAACGTATGAAAGCCAACGCCATCAAGGTTTCCCTCTACCTCAACTATTTTGTCTTTGCCATATTGCTGAACAGCGTCGGGATCGTCATTCTGAAAGTGCAGAACATTTACGGTATAGACGAGGTAGCGGCGGCAACGCTGGAATTGTTCAAAGATCTGTCCATTGCGGCAGTTTCTTTCCTGGTGGCTTCCTTTTTGCCGCGCATCGGCTATAAAAAGGGCATGCTGATGGCGCTGGCGCTGGTTACGTTGGGCTGTCTGACCATGTATTTCGGCAATTCCTTCTGGGCGGCCAGGGTGCTGTTTGCTTCCATCGGGGTGGCTTTCGCCGTGATCAAGGTGTCGGTCTATTCGGTGATCGGCCTGATCACGGAAGACAGCAAGGCGCATAACTCCCTGATGAGCAGCATTGAAGGCTTTTTCATGTTCGGCATTGCGCTGGCCTATTTCCTGTTTCCGGCTTTTAACAGCACAACCGACGTCAATGCCTGGCTAAATGTTTACCTGTTGCTGGCCGCAATGACGGTAGCCTCTTTCCTGTTCCTGTATTTTTCCAAATTTGACGAAGGGCACGAGATCCCCGGTTCCAACCTGGTGGAGGATTTTACGGCCATGTTCCTGTTGCTGGCCAAACTGCTGGTCATTGTATTTCTGGCCAGCGCCTTCCTGTTCGTGATGATCGAGCAAGGGATCATGACGTGGCTGCCGACGTTCAATTCGCGGGTACTGCAGCTGTCGGAAAGCCTGAGCATCGCCATGTCGAGCATTCTGGCCATTTCGCTGGGGGTCGGCCGGATGCTGGCCGGGGTATTGACAAAGAGAATCTCCTGGTTCTGGATACTCGTGGGCTGCATCGGCGCGGCCATGTTGATGGTGCTGTTCGTGCTGCCGAAAACGGTAGGCGCCAGCGTCGGGAAGATCGACAACCTGGCGGATCTGCCGCTGATCGGGTATGCATTCCCCATTGTTGGGCTGTTCATCGCTCCGATTTATCCTTTGATCAATTCGGCCGTGTTGAGCGCCCTGCCGAAAAAGGTGCATAGCCCGATGTCGGGGCTGATCATCATCTTTTCAGCGCTGGGCGGCACCTTGGGATCAATCATCACCGGTTATCTGTTCAAGCACCTGGGCGCAGAAAAGGCTTTTTATTTCACCCTGATCCCGATGGCCTTGCTGCTCACGGCGCTGGTTATCCTGCGACGGCTAACCCGCAAAGCGGAAAAGGCTGCTGTGACGGCTTAGGACCGCTGAAATAATAACTGTCAGCTTTTCCAGGAGGGCTTTTGGCCCTGCTATCCCATCCGCGAGCGGTTCGCGCCCTTGAATGTTCACCGAACATTCACCCGTTGGGATCGCTTGCTCATATTGAGGAACCGGCTCACATAGCTATGGCTAAGCTCACGAACCCTTGCCTTGGTTAGCGCCAAAATCCCTTGTCTGTCGAAAGCGACACTTATTAATTCACCGATCCTTAATATTTGGGGATAAAATCGACTTGAATGAAACGGAAATTGCTCTTTACGCTGCTACCGGCACTACTGATCTCCCTTCAGGGTTGCGGCTTGCAGAAAACGGCTGAACCGGGGTCCGCTTCAACTACAGGCATGACCACCCGGACGATGATCCCTATCGGCGGCAATGCCTGGGTCAGGGACGGCGGCCAGATTGAGGAAGCGGGACTGGCCAACTGGTCCGATACCCGGACCGTCTGCACGGTTTACCTCCGCCCCGAACAAGCGGGCAGCCTTCACATCGCCCTGCAACTCGACCCGCAAAACAGCAATAGCCGGATACAGGTAACAGCCTTGGGCAGAAGCGCCGAGATAACTGCATCGGGCGCTGGCAAACAGTCTTTTGACGCCGGCGAATGGCAGGTTTCCCGGGCCGGGTACGTAGCGGTGGAAATCCGGGGTTTGTCTAGGTCGGGCGCCGTTTTCGGGGTGCTGTCTGCGATTGAGGCAAGCGGTACGGCCGTTACGCGCGGTGCAGCTTATGTGCAAAATAACGACGACCACTACTTTTACTGGGGCCGGCGCGGGCCATCCGTACACCTCAACTACAATACGGACGGTCTGGGGGACATCGAATGGTTTTACAGCGAGATCACGGTGCCGCCAGGAAACGACGTCATGGGTTCCTATTTCATGGCTGACGGCTTCGGCGAAGGGTATTTCGGCATGCAGGTCAATTCGGAAACCGAACGGCGGGGCCCGTTCTCCGGGGGGGGGCCCCGCCACACAGAGGGCCCCTCCCCCGCACCCCCCCCCCCGCGGGGCGCGGTGCGGGAAAAAAAGAAGAGGGGG
>CALMYQ010000206.1 GCA_937873655.1 uncultured Lewinella sp.
TTCCTCAGTTCCTCAGTTCCTCAGTTCCTCAGTTCCTCAGTTCCTCAGTTCCTCAATAAATGATTGATTCGATCAGGCGTCCGTTGTAAGGCCGGAGTATTGCCTTGACCTCCACTGACAACTGACGACTGACGACTGACAACTGACAACTGACAACTTACGACTTAAGACTGACAACTGAATTTTTACCCTTTACCTACAATAATTCACCGTTTCCTGCTAATTTTATGCCTTTGGGAAATAATTTAGCCGTTTTATATCGTTAACTATGAAACGACGTTATTTATGAAGTGGAGAAATTATATTTTGTCACTCCTCGCCGTTATGGCAGGAGGGCTTACCTATGGCCAGGATCTGGGGGATACGGTATACTTGTCAAATCCGTCTTTTGAAGATTATCCGCGTGCCGGCAGGCAACCCATGGGTTGGTATGACTGCGGTTTCCCCAATGAAACCCCTCCTGACGTCCAGCCTGACCCTACTTTCAGCGTCAATAAACCGGCCATCCACGGCAATACCTACCTGGGTATGGTGGTGCGGGACAATGAAACCTGGGAATCGGTTTCGCAGCGGCTGAGCAGGCCCTTGAAAAAAGGCAAATGTTATTCCTTCAGCATTTACCTGTCCCGGTCGGATGAATATTACAGCCAAAGCAGGATCACCAACGAACCGGCCAATTACGTTACGCCCGCCAAGATCCGCATCTACGGCGGCTACGGCTATTGCGATAAAAGCTATATGCTGGCCGAAAGCAACCTGATCACCAATACCCGCTGGATACTCCACGAATTCCGGTTTGAGCCCATCGGCGACTACTCCTACATCACCATCGAGGCTTATTACCAGACGCCTACCCTTTTCCCGTACAACGGTAACGTGCTGCTGGACAAAGCTTCTTCGATCGATCCGATCCCCTGTGAGGAGCAGGTGGCCAAGAACGATCCGCCGCCAACGCCCAAAACGGATCCGGCACCACCCAAACCCAAGAACACTACCCCGGTGAAGAAACAGGAACAAAAGTCGCCGCCCGAGGTGGTCAGGCCCGAAGAACCCAAAGTAGCCGTCGCCACACCCAAAACCAAAACCCCGGTAGAAGACGAAGAGGTGTTTCAGGGCGTCAAGCGCAGCCAATTGAAAGAAGGGACGATCATCAGCATCGACAAACTTTATTTTGAAGCCAATAAGGCCATCATTAAAAAGGAATCCTTCCCGAAACTCGAAGAAGTTTATCAGTTCCTCAACTCCAATGACGACCTGGTCGTCGAAATCGGCGGCCATACCAACGGCCTGGCAGGTCCGTCATTTGCCGATGAACTGTCTACGGAAAGAGCCAAGGCCGTCGCCGACTTCCTGGTCAAAAAAGGTATCGACGATTCCAGGCTGCAATTCAAAGGCTACGGCCGCAATGTCCCCATCGCGGATAACGGCACCATCGAAGGCCGGAGAAAGAACCAGCGCGTGGAGATCAAGATCCTTGGATTTAAACGGGGGTGAGGAGAGGATAAGGTTAAAGGATGAAGGTTAAAGGTTAAAGAGAAAGGAACCGTTTCGGTTAAAAAAGGGAACCCGGAGCCGCCGCGTGAGCGACTCCGGGTTTTTTCGTTCATGTTCATGGTGAAAAATTACCGCGTCATGCGGGAAATGCCCTGGCTAAGCCGGTGAGCGATCTTGCCCACCAGTATGCTGGAGATCAGTCCCATCGGCAATCCGATGGTCATGCTGTTGATCAGATAGCCAAAACACAATCCGAGGACCAATCCCAAGGCTAACCACACACCAAACATCGATTTGGGATTCGAAAATTGCGCTGTCATTTTATTTTGATTTAATTAAACTATTGATTTTTTCTTTGCTGTTCCATTCATCTCTTGAAATAAAGTTTCAAAATATTTGTCACTATTTTCATTGATTCATGGAATTATGTTGCAAAAGTACACTCATTTTTACATTTAGACAAAATTTTATTAAAAAAGTCACTTAATTTAACGCTTTTCGCCCTGTTTGGTTGAAACCCGGATTCCAAATTTTAGCAACCCCGGAATTGAAAAGGTGTCTTTCAAGAAAAAAAGTGCCATGCAATCAAGAATGACCAGCTTTTTCGGGGTGTTGACCCTCTGCCTGTTCACCGCTGTTTCGCTTTCCGCCCAGAAATGGGGCGCCAGGATCAAGGGGGAAGGCCCTAAAGTGACCAAAGAACTAAAGGTTGATGCATTTACCGGCATCGGGCTGTCGGTCAGCGGCAAGGTATACCTGACCAAGGGCTCAACCCAGAGCGTAAAGGTGGAAGGCCAGGCCAACATGATCGATAACCTCGACCTGGAGGTGAAGGACAATACCTGGAGCATTGAATTCAAGGACAAAGCCGATCACTACGAATCCCTGGTATTCCACATCACCCTGCCTGACCTGCACGCCCTGTCCATCGCCGGTTCCGGTTCCATTATCGGCGAATCGGCCTTCAACAACCTGGACAAGCTCAGCCTGTCCATCGCCGGCTCGGGCGACATCATGCTGGACGGCTCTGCCGATGAGGTCAAGGTCTCCATCGCCGGCTCGGGCGACATCAAATCCTCCGGGCTCAAGGCGGACAAATGCAAAGTCTCCATCGCCGGCAGCGGCGATTGCACCATCGAAGTCGCCGAAGACCTCAACGTATCCATCGCCGGCAGCGGCGACGTTCATTACAAAGGCCGCCCCAGGATCAAAACCAGCATTGCCGGCTCGGGGAAGGTGGAGAGTCTTTGATTAGTGATCAGTTGTCAGTGATCAGTTGTCAGTGATCAGTTGTCAGTTGATGTAAGGCTCCTGACCACTGACAACTGACCGCCGACCACTACCTGAACATCCAAAGCACAAGCGCCGTAATCACCAGCAGGATAACGGCCTGGATGCGGTAATTCTTATACCAGGGTATACCCTGCAATTCGGCGGTTTCAGCCGTGAACATGCTCCTCTTCCAGGTGTATTGCGCCACCTGGGCTGGATCCGCCGGTTTGGAAGCCAGGCTGGCTACCACGTTGACCAGGATGCAAAGAACGAACAACAGGAACGTCCGGTGCAGGAAGTGCATGCCGTTGAAGGACGGCCACCAGTCAAATGCGATGGACAACAGGCAGAATACCGAGAAAATCAGCCCGAACAACAGGCTGGCGAAAGATCCCGTACCCGTTGCCCGTTTCCAGAACAACCCCAGTATAAAAGTAGCCGCCACCGGCGGTGCGATATAGGCCAGCACCTCCTGAAGATACCGCCACAACGACTCCGCCCGCTCAATCAGCGGCGCCCAGGCAGAAGCCAGGACCACCAGGATCAAAGTCGTGATCTGCCCGGCCCGCACCAATTGCTGGCTGCTCATATTGGGCCGGAGTTTCTGCACAAAATCCATGGTCACCAGCGTAGAAGCCGAATTGAAGGTGGCCGAAACGCTCGACATCATCGCCGCCAGCAATCCCGCCAACACCAACCCGAGTATCCCCTTAGGGAGCAGGTCGAACAACAGCATCGGATAGGTTGCATTCGGGCAATCCCTCAGGTTGGCGCAGATCGAACCGTCGGAGAGCTGGTAATTCAGCGGCGTCAGGTCGACATTCGAATACATCAAAATGGCGCAGGTGCCCGGCAATACCATGATGAAGATGACCGGCAGCTTGAGCAGGCCCGCAAACAAGGCGCCCCACCGGCCGTGGTTGAGGTCTTTGGCGCCCAATACCCGCTGCACCATGAACTGGTTGTTGGCCCAGAAATAGAATCCCAGGATCGGCGCGCCGAGCAGGAGCCCCGTCCACGGCATGAACTCATCGCCGATGGGCCGGAACAAGCTGAGCACTTCCCGGGCCGAATCCAGCCGGATGCCTGTTTTTTCATTGACGAATTGCCCCGCAGCCGCCATTTCATCCAGGCCCTTGATCATGCCGCTCCAGCCGCCTACCTGCGAAAAGGCGTAATAGGTGATCAGGCACGATCCGATGATCAGCAATACAGCCTGCACCACCTCGGTCTGGATCACCGAATTCAACCCGCCGGGTATGGTGTACGCCGCCGCCGCAAAAGCGAGGATGACGATAATGACCCAGGCGGGCATCCCCGGGAACATCAGTTTCAACACAACATTTCCGACATACAGCGCCGCTGCCGTATCGATCAGCACGTTTCCGACAATGGTAATAAATGAAAAATAATACCTGGACCGGCTGTCGTACCGCCGTTCCAGGAATTCCGGCATGGTATATACCGCCGACCTGAGGTAGAACGGCAGGAAGAAAATGGCGAAGAAGACCAGCACTACCGTAGCCAGCCATTCATAGTTGTAGACATGGGTGTTGGTTTTGAACGCGTCGCCGGCCAGGCCAACCAGCGTCGAGCTGGAAATATTGGCGGCAAAAAGCGATATCCCGACAATCGGCCAGATGGTATTCCGGCCGGCCAGGAAATACTCTTCCGAATTCTTGCGCTTGGCGTGGTAAAGCCCGTAGGCGATGATGAGGACGGCATAGACGATCATTATGGCGATGTCCAGCCCGCTTAAGGTAAAGGCTTTCATGTTTAGTTGGTGTGCTTTAAGTTTCGTAATGGAGGTAAAATTAAAAAAAACTGCATTCATTCCTTACCCGGGACAAGGTCAACAAAAATTGGCCTATCTTCGGCCCGTATGGCAAAGGATAATTTTTCGGAACAATCAAAGGAATACGCCACATGGGTGATCGGCCGGTTCTACACCGACATTGTGGGCCCTTACCGGGATCCGGAAAGGCGGTGGGTCGATGAACACTACAAGACCATTCCGTTTCCCTTCCAGGAGATAGAAATCCCGGTTTTTGCCATGGAATACGCCTGGAGCAATCAGGAAATGCCCGGCTGCTTCGGCACCTGGTCCGCCACCCGCCATTATATAAAAAACAAGGGAATTGACAGTTAGAGGGTGAGAGGTAAACAAGGAAGAAAATGAACAAACTGGAATTTCCATATCCTGAATTGTTGCCTGCGAATACCCGGCTGAAACCGCTTTCGGGAGGGCATATCAACGGCACCTGGCTCTTGTCCGGTGCGGATGGACCGTATGCCGTATTGCAGCGGATCAACCCGGTGGTATTCAGGCGGCCTTTGGAGGTTACGGACAATTACCTGACCATTTACCGCCATCTCGAAAAACAGGCGGACCTGGGGTTGAGATTGCCCGCGCCGATCCCGTTCAGCAACGGCCAATTCGTTTATTCGGATGAGTCGGGCGCTGCCTGGCGGATGACGACCTTTCTCGACAACACCTATGCAACCGAACACGCCGACCGGGCAGAAACCGCCTACGAGGCAGCGCTGGCCGCCGGACGCTTTCTGGCCGGACTGGAGGGATTGTCCCCGGAATCGGTTGCCCCCGTGATACCCGGTTTTCACGACAGCGTGAAGCGTTGGGAGCGGTTCCTGGAGGTCGAACGGCTGGCGACGCCCGAAAAACAGGCGGCGGCTGCTCCGGAGATCCGGTTTCTCGATGCTTCCCATCAACTTTTCGATGAAATCCGGGCCCTGCACCTGCCGCAACGGGTGGTACACAACGACGCCAAGCTGGCCAATATCCTCTTTGACGGAGCTACCGGCAAGGCCTGCGCCGTCATCGACTGGGATACCGTCATGCCGGGGTCGGCGCTGGCGGATTTCGGCGACCTCGTCAGGAGCCTGGCCGCGGAGGCCCCGGAAGATGCCGCCGACACGGGAAGCATTGTCATCAAACCCGATTATTTCGATGCCCTGTGCCGGGGATTTCTCCAGGGTGCGGGCGATGTCCTCTCGCCGGCAGAGCAGGACAACCTGCTCCGGGGCGCTTTCTGGCTGACGCTTGAACAAGCGCTCCGTTTCCTGACGGATTACCTGGAAAACAACGTCTACTACCCGGTGCAATACCCGGAACACAACCTGGTGCGCACCCGGTCTCAGCTGGCCTTGTTCCGGCAATTGAAGGAACAGGAAGACCGCCTGCACGCCATTTTATCAGCCCGCCTGCCGGTAAATAACCGGGCCCGTTTGTAAATCGGATAAAATCGACGGATTTCCTCAAAATCCCCTATATTGGGCCAAACTATCTTTAATTTTAGCCATGAGCAAACTGACCATCAAAAGCGGTCAAGGCGAATTGACCCTGAAAAAAAGCCAGAATCTGGTCGGGCTGAAAACGACCGATCCCGACAAAGACGCCGCCCAAAGCGATTTCGTTGAATCCGAAGTGTTCAAAAATCTGGGCGGGTTCAATGTAGTCACCCTCAAACACGACGAGCAAACCCTGGATGACAAGCTGGACGAGGTCCGCAGCCTCGATGAGGTCGCCCAGGGTACCCACGTATACTTCGCCGAAGGCAGCCAGAAACCGCTGATCCCGACCGGTGAGCTTTTCATCACCTTTCATATCGGCGTCACGGAACCGGAGCAGCAGATCGTCCTGGATGAATACCGCCTGGAACTGGTAGAACGCCGCGATCCGGTGACCATTGTGGCCAGGGTCACGGCCCAGTCGCCCAACCCCCTCAAGGTGGCGGCCGCCCTCCAGAATATCGCCATGGTCAAATCGGCCGAGCCGGATATGGACAGCCCCCTTGACGCCTATTTCTCCGCCCCGGGGGACAACCTCCTGCCCAACGAATGGCACCTGGAAAATCCGGGTTATGTGGTGGATGTCAATTTCAAATTGAAAAAAGGCGCCGACGCCAAAGTCATGGACGCGTGGCGGCGCCTGGGCAACATGGGCAGCGGCCAGGTCACGGTGGCGCTCATCGATAACGGGTTCGACCTTACGCATCCCGATCTCAAGGACAAAGTGTACAAACCGTACGACGTCTGGGCCAATTCATCGTCCATCCTCCAGGGTGACACCCGCTATACCCACGGCACCCCCTGCGCAAGCGTAGCCATAGCCGCTTCCAACGGACAGGGTATCGTAGGCGCCGCTCCGGCGGCGCGTTTCATGCCGGTCAGCGGCACGTCCTTCTCCGTCCGCGATACAGAGACCATGTTCGACTATTGCATCAAAAACGGAGCGGATATCATCAGTTGCAGCTGGGGCACCACCGATACCAGCCAGCGGCTCAACGCCCTGAAGGAGGCCGCCATCGCCAAAGCGGCCAAGGAAGGGCGCAACGGAAAAGGGTGCGTGATCCTGTTTGCCGCCGGGAATGAAGACCTGGATTATCTCAATTTCTACGCCGCCCACCCCGACGTGATCGCCGTCGGCGCGACCACCAGCCTGGATGAACACGCCAGCTACTCCAATCGCGGCAAAGAGCTCAGTGTCTGCGCCCCCAGCAACGGCGACGGGCAATGGCCCATCATAGCCGCCCGCGCCTGGTGGGACCCGGGCCTTTCCGGCGAAACCGGCGAATACCGCTTCTGGCGGGACGGCCGTTCGCGCGGCGACCTGTACAAGCATTTCGGGGGGACCTCCAGCGCTACCCCGCTCGTAGCCGGGATCTGCGCGCTTATCCTGTCCGCCAATCCGGACCTGACCGCCAGGGAGGTCAAGGAGATCCTGCAGTCCACTGCCGACAAGATCGGTCAATCCTACGAATACACCGGCGGGCATTTTCTCAAAAACGGCTACCGCCGCGTCAATGCCGAGAATGCCGTGGTGGAGGCCCTGGGGGGCAAGGAAGCCGCCAAGCCCGTGGTGGTGGAAGTCAGCCAGGGCATTTCCTCCGGACAGGGTCTTTTCCGGTTCGGGGTCACCAAACAGGAGGCTGTCGGTTGGGGTATCCAGATCGGCGCTTTTTTCGACTATGGCAACGTTTTGATCCAGGCGGAGAAGCTGCAAAAGCAGTTCAACCAACCTATCGTTGTGAGCATCAATGAGCTAAGCGGTAAAACGGTTTACAAGGTGGTGGTTGGGGCATTCAGCCAGAAAGCTGACGCAGACAAGCTGGGCCAGACCGTTAAAGCGGGGGGCTATTCGGGCGCTTTTACCCGGAATCTGGCCGATCTGGCCTGACATTTTCCCCGGTTCGGTCTTAAGAAAGCGTTAAAAGCCCGTCATTGGTCGAAAAAACACGGTTTTAATCCGGTAATAAACCTAATTTTGTTCCCGTTTTGACTGTGACTTGCGCGTATTGCTCAGGTCTTCACCCCAACTGGATAAAAATAGGAACTATGACGTTGGTTGCCAACAGGCTGATCAAAAAAGGAATGCGAATTGTTCAGCAGCTCGACCAGCCAGAGTTTGCGCCGGTTTTGCAACAGGAAAATGTACTGCAGCAATTGGTCCGGCGGGCCTCCCAAACGGCTTTCGGCCGTCATTACAACTTCCAGGACATGCTCCTTTCCGGCAACCTGGTCGAAAACTTCCAGCAACAGGTCCCTATCCATGATTACGACAAGATCTTCGATCAATGGTGGAGCCGCGCCCTCAACGGGGAACCGGACGTAGCCTGGCGCGGGCAGGTCAAGTACTTCGCCCTGAGTTCCGGTACATCCGGCGCTTCCAGCAAATACATTCCGGTTACGCTCGACATGACCAAGAGCATGCGCCGCGCAGGCTTCCGCATGTTCACCTGTCTGCCCAAATACCGCGTACCGGCCAGCTTTTATTCCAAACAATGGCTGATGATCGGCGGCAGCGCTTCCCTGCAGGATATGGGCCACTGTTTTGCCGGCGACCTGAGCGGCATCAACGCCAGCAAGCCGCCGTTCTGGATCAAGCGGTTCTACAAGCCCGGCACCCGCATTGCCCAGATCTCCAATTGGGATGAACGCACCGAAGCCATTGTCAAAATGGCCCGGCACTGGGATGTTTCCGTCGTTACGGGCATTCCTTCCTGGGTGCAGCTCACCCTCGAACACATCGTCGAACACTACAAACTCAACAATATACACGAGCTCTGGCCCAATCTGCAAGTGTACGTTTCCGGCGGCACCGCGTTTGAGCCCTACCGGAAGAGTTTCGAAAAACTGCTCGGCAAGCCGCTGATCTACCAGGATTCCTACCTGGCATCCGAAGGGTTTATCGCCTTCCAGTCCAGGCCCGGCGCCAGAGGCATGCGGCTCCTGCTCAACAACAATATCTTCTACGAGTTCGTCCCGTTCAACGAAGAAAACTTCGACGAGGACGGCAAGCCCCTGCCCACCGCCCGTGCCGTATCGGTCGGCGAAGTGGAGGAAGGGGTAGACTATGCCATCCTGATCACCACCTGTGCCGGCGCATGGCGATACCTGCTCGGGGATACGGTCCGTTTTACCGATAAAAAACGCTGCGAGATCATCATCACCGGGCGGACCAAGCACTTCCTCAGCATTTGCGGTGAACACCTGTCCGTCGACAACATGAACGAAGCCCTTCGCCTGACGGGTGAAGCCACGGGTGTCGATACGCCTGAATTCACCGTTTGCGGCATCAAATCGGGCAGCCATTTCGCCCATCACTGGTACGTCGGATGCGATGTGCCGCTCGACCCGCATAAGTTCGCCCACCTGCTCGACGAAAAGCTCAAAATAGTCAACGACGACTACAAAGCGGAACGATCGGCCATGTTGCGTCCGCCTAAAGTGACGCTCATACCCCACGATCTTTTCCTGAACTGGCAGCGGGAGCAAGGCAAGATGAACGGCCAGAGCAAATTTCCTCGGGTGATGAAACCGGAACAATTCCAGCATTGGGAACAATTTATTGAAGCCCAAACCCGGGTTTTGTGAGCTGGCTTTGGCAAGGGATCGTGCTGGGGCTCACCCTCAGCGTCCTTGCGGGGCCGATGATGTTCCTGTTCCTGCAATTGGGGGTTGAACGCGGTTTCAGGGCCGGAACAGCGGCCGCCGCGGGTGCGTGGACGAGCGATATCGTTTATATGCTCGGCTCCTATTTCGGCGTATCCTACCTGCTGAAGCTCACCCAATGGAACGGGTTCCAGCTTTATATGGGCCTTATCGGCGGCGCCATCCTCATTGCCACGGGACTGAGCATTATTTTTTCCAGACAAACGCCGCAGGGCAAGGTCGTCCAGCCTTCAAACGGCCCGGGAGCCGGCAACTCCTACTTCGCACTGTACCTGAAGGGTTTTTTGATCAATACATTCAACCCGTTTGCCGCATTTTTCTGGCTGAGCGTGGTCAGCGCGGCCTCTGCCACGGGGAATCTCACGGGCCCTGCAGCCACCGGGCTGTTCTCCGGCATTATCGGCACCATTGTCCTGACGGATATGCTGAAGGTTTTTCTCGCCAAACGCATCAAGCCCTGGCTGAGCCAACATAAACTCTTCCTTTTCAGGCGCATTTCAGGCATTGCCCTAATCGCCTTCGGCGTTGTTCTGGTCATGCGCGTCATTGCAGGATATTATCTGCCCTGAGGTCGCGGATCTCAATGCTTGACCAACTCGTTTTTTTGCTGTATCTTGGCTAGAAAATTCTCTTAGGCTTTATATGAAAAAAATCCTGGTCCCTACCGATTTTTCGGAAAATGCACGGAACGCCGTCGACTTCAGCGTTGCCATTGCCAACCAGTTCGGGAGTGAGATCCACCTCCTGTACACCTACAAGATTTACAGCACGGCCGGCATGTTCGTTTCCGTGGAAAGTTTCATGGAACAGGACGCCATCGAGGATATGTCGGGCCTGATCAAGGAACTCAAACCTACCCTGAAGAACAATGCCGTCATCCACCACCGCATCATTCGCGGGGATACGATCCCGGTGATTGCCGACCTCGCCGAGAAAGAGCACTTCGACCTCATCATCATGGGCACCCAGGGCGCTTCAGGGTTGAAAGAGATCTTTACCGGCAGCATCACCAACGGGGTGATCAAGGCCAGCAAAGTGCCCGTTCTGGCCGTGCCGAGCGACTGGACCTATCAGCCGTTACAACACATCATCTTCGCCGTGGATGAAGGCCCTGTTACGCACCCGGATGTTGCAAAACTCCTCGTCGACCTGGCCGCCAGCTACAAGGCAAAGATCCTGGTCTTTCATCAAAACACGGATGAAGGGGAAAAAGCGGTGGATGGTTCCATCCTGGAAGCGATCGCCGGGGCTGAATATTCCATCCACCTGGAGTTGGATGAGAGCCATATTGTCGACAGCATCAATGATTTCGCAGAAGAATACCAGGCGGGATTATTGTGCATGATCCGCCGCAAACGCAGTTTTCTGGATCAGATCTTTCACTCGAGCATCACGTCAAAGGAGGCCTTCCATTGCAAAGTGCCTTTGTTGGTGTTGCGGGATTGAAGATTTGCCGCCTTCGCTGGGGCTACGGCCGCCGGAGGGTGATTTGTTGATTTGGTGATTTGGGTCAACAAACAAATCAGCTGCCCGATTCTTCTGCTACCAGGAACTGCATTTCGTACAATTCGCGGTAACGGCCGTTCTCTGTTTTGAGCAAAGCTTCGTGTGAGCCGAATTCTACGGCTTTTCCTTTTTCGAGGACCAGGATATTGTTGGCGTGCCGGATGGTGGACAGGCGGTGGGCAATGATGATGGAGGTTCGTTTGGCGATGAGGGTTTCGATGGCGAACTGGATAACGGATTCCGTCTCGGGGTCGACTGATGAGGTAGCTTCATCCAGGATGAGGATATCGGGATTGAAGACCAGCGCCCGGACAAAGGAAATGAGCTGCCGCTGGCCCATCGACAAGGTAGCTCCCCGCTCCATGACCTTGAAATCGTACCCGCCCGGGAGTTTCAGAATAAATTCGTGGGCGCCGATCATCCTGGCGGCCTCTTCGACCTTATCGCGGGTGATCCGGTCGTCCCGGAGCGTGATATTTTCCAGCACCGTTCCGGAAAACAGGAATACATCCTGGAGCACAATGGCGATACGCCGCCGCAGGGCCAGCAGTTCGTATTCGCGGATATCGGCGCCGTCCACTTTGATCGCCCCTTGCTGGATATCGTAAAACCGGTTGAGCAGGCTGATGATGGTGGTCTTGCCGGACCCGGTACTGCCGACGATGGCCAGGGTCTCTCCGGGTTGGATGGAAAAATCGACATCCTTCAGCACGTATTCGTCATTGTTGTAGGCAAACCAGACGTGGTTGAATTCCACTTTCCCCTCTACCCGTTCGGGTGCGAAGGAACCGTTGTTCTCCACGCGATCCGTTTGGTCAAGTACGCCGAAAACCCGTTCGGCGGCCACGAGGCCCATCTGCAGGGTGTTGAATTTGTCGGCCAAAACCCGGATGGGCCGGAAAAGCATATTCAGGTAGATGGGAAATGCAACGAGCGCGCCGAGTGTGATGCCTTCTCCGGTCAACACGTTTTTAGCGCCCCACCACACGAGCAGCCCCAGCGACATGGCGGCGATGATATCCACGACCGGATAAAAAACAGCATAATACAGGATCGCGTCCAGGTTGGCCTGGGTATATTCCCGGTTGATGGTGCGGAATTTTTCCTTTTCGGTGCGTTCGGCATTAAAGATCTGGATGACCTTGATCCCGCTGATGCGCTCCTGCAGGTAGGCGTTCATGCGCTGGATCTGGGTACGCACCTTCTGGTAGGAAACCTTGACCTTTTCCTTGAAGATATAACTGGCGATCACCATGAGCGGCGCCGTGGTCAGGCAGATGAGCGTGAGCTGCCAGCTGGTATAGAACATCAACCCCAGCACCACGACGATGGCCAGCAGGTCGGCCAGGATGGTGATCATGCCTTCCGAAAACACCGTGTTGATGGTCTCGATATCGTTGATGGTCCGCGTGGTGGCCGTGCCGATGGCAGTCCGGTCAAAATAAGCCAGCCTGAGGCTTGTGATGTGCCTGAACACCCGCACGCGAAGGTCCCGGATAACGGATTGCCCGAGCCAGCCGGCGGAATAGTTGAAGACATAGCGCAGGAGGGATTCCAGGACAACAAGCCCCATAACGATTATCGCGAGCCGGGTCAGCCCCGGAATATCGTTCTGAAAAATATGGTTGTCCACCATCACCTGGATGAGGTACGGCCGCGCTGTTGACAAAGGCGCCAACACAACGGCCAGGAAACCCGCCAGGGCAAAGACGGCGCGATAAGGAGCCGCCAGCCGGATGACCCTGCCCAACAGGAACCAATCCAGTTTGTTCTTGTCTTTCTTGGAATCGCTCATAAGTCGAAAAGAGATTCAAAGATAACGCTTTTGGAGGGAAATGGTTGGTAGGAGCGCTCAAATAATGCGGTAAAAAGAGGAATACCTGCGCCGGATAGAGGAAGGCAAAATGGCCGGGCCCCATCAGGAACCCGGCCAGGATCATAAACCCCGCTTTCGGGATTGTTTTTAGAGTTACCTACAAATTTTATCTTGAGCCGTCTATACCATCGTTACCTGGCGATGACCATTCTCTTGACGGACAGCATGCCGTTCCCAGCTTCAATCCGGACCAGGTATATGCCCGGCGGCTGATCATCCAGGCTGAAACGGACCTCGCTTTCCGCCGAAGCGTCGATCAACCGGACGGCCACCGACCGGCCGATCCCATCCAGGTTTTCAGGATCAGGAAATAAGTGTTCCGCCCAATTGCCGTTCGGGCAAAATCGGTTCGACTTTTTCATGATTGATAAATTTTACTGATTGAGCGTAAGGAGGTTATGAGTTGATATGGACATGCTTCAGGTGACAGGCCCTTTGGGCCTGGAAAGGGATTGAAAAGACCGGGCTTTCAAAACCGGCAGCCCGGCCTGAATCAATCAGAAAAATTAGTCTCTATTGATTTGCAGTTTTTGGGTTGAGACTATCCCGTTATGCTGTATTCGAAGGAAATAAAGCCCGGATGGGAAAGCGGTCAGATCAAGCCTGTAATCCGAACTGTGCGCCAGGTCCTTTTCCTCAAAAATCATACGCCCCTGCGCATCTGCCAATTCAAGGCCTGCATTTTCGAACCCGGCGGGGAGTTGGACGGTAGCCTGTTCTGAGGCCGGATTCGGAAACACCCTTATGGTTTCAGGCGTCTTCCCGAAGGCTACGGTACGGATCTCCGAAAAATCGGTCCCGCCGTCAAAATCAATCTGGCGAAGGCGGTAATAGTTGATGCCGCCGGCCGGGTTCTCATCGATGAAATGATAGGCGTGTTTATCGGTTGAAGTGCCGTAGCCCGTTACGAAACCGAGGGTTTCCCAGCTTTTGCCGTCCGGCGCGCGTTCGATCTCGAACCCCCTGTTGTTGGTTTCGGAGGCGGTTTGCCATTGCAAGGCTACCCGTCCGTCTTGTTTGACGGCCGAAAATTCAACCAGCTCCACCGGCAATGGTACGGCGTACACCAGCGCTACCTCTCCGGGAACCGAATAATCGACGGACCAACCTTCGGGGAGGGCAGGGCTGACCGTAGCGAAGGTACCCGAAACCACATTGGCCGTCAGGAAAATGATCCGGTCTCCGTCCGCCGGGGTATACCCGAAGGAAGCGGAGAGCGTGCCGCTGACCGAGGCGGTTCCGTTGACCTCCACCAGGTCGTGACCCGTCCCCGGAGCAATGCCGTCAACCTCAATTTCGAAGGTATTGCCAGCTTCAAAAACCTGGTCGGAGGTAAAGGTCAGGATGCCTGGAGACAGGCCGGGTGCAAGCGTGCCGCTCAGACCTGAGCCGCCGCAATTGATGTTGCCTGTACCTTTCAGCAATCCCAGGTTGTAAAAGGCAGCGGTATTATCAATGGCCTTAAGCATGGTTTCCGTGATGGCCAAAGTGCCGGTATTGGTGAAGACGCCAGAATTGTGATCCAGGCCGTTACCGCCGATATTGTCTGCATCTCCGCCAATACCGATCAGGAGGGCGCCTTCATTGGTACAAGTGCCGTAGCTATTGATGCCGTGCCGCAAAACATGATCAATCCGGATCGTACCCTTGTTGGTGAATGTGCCGAACAGGTTGACAATTCCGTCGAAGATCACGTTCCGGATCTCAATCTGACCGGCGCTCTCGTTTTCAAACGTACCAGTGACCCAGATGCCGACATTTCTCATATTGCCCGCACCGCCGTTTAATCCGATGGAAACCGATGCATAATTAAAAAAGCTGCCGGCCTCCGTACTGATCCCATCGCCGACAATACTGTATATATCAATGCTGCCATAGTTGTAAAATACCGAGCCGGCCGGCCAGAAGGTGATCGCATACTCCGGTGTATCGTGGATAAGAAGCACTCCAGTGCTTTCATTGGTCACTGTGCCTTCGTTCTGGAGCAAATTGCTTGTGGTATTTGCAATTTCAAGCTGACCGCCGATCTGCAATGTTCCCTGGTTCAGGATGCCTGCCGCGCCGGATCCGCTGACGGTCAAAGCAGCGCCGTTCAGAATTTCCATTGTTGCTCCGACTTCAATGGTAATCGATTTTGAAAATGCCGTGGAGGCGTTTCCGATGACGGGATGATTGGCCACATTCGGAATTAGAATCACGTTGGCAGCAGTCGGCACGCAGTTGGGTGACCAGTTCGCGGACGCGTTCCAGTCCTGGTTCAGGTACCCGGTCCAGGTTCGGTTGCTGAGTGAACAATCCGGATGGGGATTCACAGCGGGGTCATTGTCATTGATGTCTCCGTTTTCGGTTACATAATCGGGTGAAGGGGCCGAGCAGGCAGTTACGGGTTCCCCTGCTCCATAGCCGTCTCCATCACCGTCAAAATAAAACAAGGAAAGAGTGGTCGGATCAAGGCCGCCGTCAGTAATGTCCCAATTGAAACCCAGGGGATCGGTTAACAGGTCGTGCACCGTCTGGAATGCGCAGGAATACATGATGTTTCCAGCGCCAAAAGGTACATTGGATTTCAATGCCTGGCCGCTCCAGCCCACCAACAGGTTATCATAGTTTGCGCTTGAAAGTCCGGAGCCCACGAGCATGCTGTACATATTCGTCACGTTGGTTACATCCCATCCGCCCAGCTGCTGATTGAAGGCCGTGGCATGATGGAATAACTTGGTCATGTCGGTAACGTTTCCTACATCCCACCCGCTCAAGGATCTGTTAAATGAGGATGCCTGTTCGAACATGCTGACCATAATCTCCACATTGCTCACATTCCAGCTCCCGATCGGTTGATTGAAAGAAGCGGCGGCGTTAAACATAGCGCCCATGTCCCAGACCTTGCTTACGTCCCAGCTCCCGATCGGCTGGTTGAATAGGACAGCGCCTTCAAACATTTTATTCATTTCCAGGACTTCGCCCACATCCCATCCGCCAATGGCCTGATTGAAGGAAGCTGCGTTCGTGAACATGCTGGTCATATTGGCAACTTTGCTTACATCCCATCCACCGATGGGCTGGTTGAACGATGCGGCATCATAGAACATCTTGTTCATATTTGTAACATTTCCGACATTCCATCCGCTTAAAGGCTGATTGAAGGATGCCGCGCTCCAGAACACACCCTGCATATCGTCCACATTGCTTACATTCCAACTGTTGATGTTTTCATTGAAGGCCGTTGCTTCCCGAAACATATTGGCCATTGAATTGACCATTGAAAGGTTTGGGCTGTCGGAGGCGTTAATGTGCAAATTGGAGCAACCATAAAATGCGTTTGCCATACCGCCCCAGACGATGTCTCCCCACTGATCAACTGACAGGATTTTAAGCCGGTCACCTCCATTGGAAAATTCGATGCGGGGAAATGTACCCCGGATCCTGATGGTTTTGGTGCCGGCCGTTCCGTAGGTGTGCGTCACCGAACCGGTTATTCCAAATTCGTCGTAAGTCCCGTCGTTGTTCCAGTCCACATCATACAGATAGGTGCCGGCCGCATGTATGGGAATGGTGATGGACTTGTTGCCGGATGTACCCGGGTTGTTCGTTTTCCAGGTGGTGATGAACGGGGTTTGCGCGCGAAGGCCCCAGGCGGGCAGGAGAACCATCAATAAAAGGATCATTCTCCAATAATTGGTTTTCGGGTTCCAGATGGTTGCCCAACTTGTACGGCAACGGGAGACTAAATTTTTCATGATTGATTCAATTGAGTAGCACAAAGGTCAGGGCATGATATGCCGGAGGAGTGGCAGCCATGTTCCAGGTATTACCGGTCATGTTGCAGGGTAGGAAAAAGATTACAGACCATGTTGCACAGAGCAGAAAAATAAAGGTGCAATTAAAAGACAATCAACTATTTGCGCGTTGCACTCGGTCGGATGCCGAATTCCTCGAAAACGGCGGCGGAAAAATAGTTCAGGGAGGTAAAACCGACCTCGTAGGCCACTTCCGAGACGGTCAGGTCGCTGTCGGCGAGCAGTTGCCTGCCCTTCTGCAGGCGGATGGAGCGGATGAAAAGCGAGGCGGATTTCCCGGTCAGCGCTTTCAGTTTCCGGAAAACCTGGGAGCGGCTCATACCCAGGGAGCGGCACAACCGGACCATGTCCAGGTCCGGGTTGGCGAGTTCTTTTTCAACCAGGGCATAGAACTTCTGTAAGAACGGGTCTTCAAATCCGGCCGCGCCGTTCTCTTCGGGCGAGAACCGGGCGTACCGGGCTTGCAGCGTTTGGCGCAACGCCAGCAGTTTTTCCAGCCGGATCAGCAATTCCCGTTTTTCAAAAGGCTTGGCCAGGTAGGCATCGGCGCCTTTTTCCAGGCCGCTGATCCTGGAATCCGTATCCGCTCTGGCGGTGAGCAGTACGATGGGGATATGGTCGGTACGCTCGTCTTTTTTCAGGGTATCCGTAAGTTCGAAACCGTCTTTTTCCGGCATCATGACATCGCTTACGATGAGGTCGGGCACTTGTTCTGTGGCGGTTTCTATACCGACCCGGCCGTTATCGGCCAAAATAATCTGATACGTCCCTTCGAGGCAGGCAATCAGGTATTGCTGCACATCGGGGTTGTCCTCTACGATGAGCAGCGTGGGTTTCTCATATCCATCTGAAGCAACGTCTTGCGTTACCCCGGAATGCAAATCCATATGCGGATTAACCAGCGCCGGCTCAACGATTGCGTTTTCCATATTTGACCTTCCTTCCCGGAAATCCGGATCATGGCCGTCTCTGATTTGGGCCTTTTCCGAAATCGGCAAGTTCAGGTAGAACGTTGTCCCTTTCCCGACCTGGCTTTTCACTTCTATTTTTCCGTCCAGCAATCTGACCAGCTCAATGGTCAGGGCCAATCCGATCCCGGTCCCTTCTCCATACCGGGTCGACGAATCGTCTACCTGATAAAAGCGGTTGAAAATATGCGGCAGCTGATCCTCCGGAATACCGCTCCCCGTATCCTCCACCCGGATGCTGAGCGCGGGTTGTCTGTCCTTGTTTTTCCGGTCAATATGGAAATACACATTCCCGCCTTCAGGAGTAAATTTTATAGCATTGGAAAGCAGGTTGGAAATAATGCGCAGCAATTTTTCCGGATCGTAATCCATGTTGATTTCCGGTTCCGCGGCCAGGAAATGCAACCGCAGGCCTTTGCTGTTGGCGTAGCTCTGGTGGGATTCCGAAATGAAACGCAGGTATTTAACCACATCTCCCTGCACCAGATTCACTTTGAGTTCCTTTGATTCCAGCTTCCGCAGGTCCAGGATCTGGTTGACCAGGTTCAGCAGCCCTTCCGTGTTCTGTTTGATCATCTTGTGGCCCCGTTCCAGCCAGGAATCGGGTTTTTCCCGGATCTGGTCGATCATCCCGGAAATGATGGTCAGGGGGGTTCGGAATTCGTGGGAAATATTGGTAAAGAACCGGGATTTGGCTTCGTCCAGCTCCAGTAGTTTTTCAGCTTGTTTTTCAATGGTTTCCTTATCCCTGCGTATTTTTTTCGTCGCTTGTTTGACCTCTACCCGCAGCCGCCGGATCCAGAGCACGGCAACGCCGATCAGGAACAGGATCAGCAACAGATAAAACCAGATCTGGGTATAGAAAAACCCCCTGGCATAGATGGCAATGCTCAGGGGAGGCTGCGTCCAGTTGCCCAACCCGTCGCTCCCTTTGATCAGGAGGTTATATTTCCCGGCGGGTAAGTTGTTCAAGCTCAAACTATGCTGGTTGCCCAAGGGGGTCCAGTCGTTGTCAACCCCTTCCAGCATATAGGCGTATTGGTTCTGCTCGGGCTTGAAGTAATTGGAAAGGGCAAAACCCAGGTTCAAAAAGCGCCGGGAAGCAGGCAATTCGACCTGGTGAATATCCTGCAATCCGTATTCCATAGAAGTATCCTGCCCCGTTTTCCGGTCGAAAAAGGACAGGGAGGTCAGATAGAGCCGGAGGTTTCCGTTACCGGAAATGCGCTCTTTTATTTTTTTCGGGTCGATCAGGTTGACGCCGCTGATCGTGCCCATGAGGAGTTTTCCGGTACTTGTTTTCAAGGTGGCGTAACGGTTGTTTTCCCTTTCGATCAGCCCGTCTTCCTGGTAGATATTCGTGATCAATTCTCCTTCCGCAGATACAAGCGAGATCCCGTTGTAGGTGCCTATCCACCTGACGCCCTCATCATCGGCGATAATATTGGCAATGGTATTGTTGGGCAGGCCGTCTTCGTTGTTCAGGTTGATCGCTTCTCCGGAAACCGGGTCGTAAATATACAGGCCGTGCAACGGGGTGCCGAGCCAGAGCCTTCCCCTGTCATCCTGGTCCATGCATAAAAAACTCGGGGAGTCGAACGGCGGTTCATAACCCAGTACCTCCGTTTTATGGGTATTGATATCGATTTTCCACAACCCCTGGGCGGTAGCGACCCATAGCAGGTTATGCAGCCCGTAAATAACGGCGTGGGTGTAGCCCGGAAAGATCAACTGCTTCCCGTCCACGAGGAACGGCTCGGTTTTCTGAGCAGCCAGATCATGGATATACAACGCTTCGTTTCGATTTACAAGCGCAATCTTGCGGTCGCTGATAAACGCAAAAAGCCGGAAAATCTCGGCCTGGCAAAAGTGCTGTTTGCAGGTATTCGAAACGGGATCATATTCTATCATTTTATCGACATCGTTCGTCCAGATATGCCCGTTCCGGTCCTTGTATAATTTGGTCCACCCCATGGTACAATCAGGGTTTTTGAACGGGGTCACCGAATTACTCCGGCCGTCGACGATGAATTCGGGGCCGAACTGGGTCTTTATCAGGTATTTTTCATCGGGGAGTTCCGCCATGGCCCGGATCGAATAGGACGGCAAAAAATTCCGGATCGCTTCTGATGCCTTTACCGTGTGGACCTTAATGCCTTTGGAATTGCAAATGATGATTTCCCGTTTAAAATCCTGGCTGACCACTTTGTTGACCCCGGCTTCTGCCAGGTTTTTGAAAAACGCGGAATATTCGAACCGCTTCCCATGGATATCCTGGAGAATGGCCCGGAATTGGCGGTCGTTGTCTTTGAATAAAAAAAGAAGATTGCCTGCCTCATCCCGGAAGATGTTTTCCCCGGTCCAGCCGCCGGGAATGTTTTCAAGGGTTTCAAAACGATCGGCGACCGGATTCCATCTGAAAATGGTGCTGCCGGTTAACATCTGATTGGAAACGTATAATTGTCCTTGATGAAACAGCGCAAAAATCAACGGCGGATTATTGGTGTTAACCGGGTGATTCCCGTTTTTCTGAAATTGAAAATCAGAGAAATAATATTTTTTGCTCTTTCCATTTTTTTTGTCGAACCGGATAATATAACCCGCATCCCTGATCGCGGCCCAAAACACTGTTCCATCGTGGTGGAGGGTCTCGGTAATAAAACCTACGGAATGCGCCAGAACCGGCTCCTTGAAACGGCCCTGTTCTTCCAGTTTGCCTGCTTTCCACTCATAGAGCGTGACCCGGTCCACATCGACAACGGTCAAAAAAATCCGGTCGTCCCCGGATACGGTCAGGTTTTCAATAGTCCCTTCAATGGGGAGGGGATTAATTTCGATCCGGTCGGTATTCAGGTCGTAAAAGAACAACTGGTTGTTATCCGGCCTTTTTGACCAGCCGACCAGTTTCCGTTGTTGGTAGATACCGGCAATGTTATCCGTTGATTTCAGCCTGGCAAGTTCACCCCGGACCAGCTTGAAGCGGTAACCGTCAAACTGGAACAGGTGCAGGGCGCTCGTCGCACTGATGGATTCGGTCGTTTTGAGCCAAAGCTTTCCATTGTCGTCCAAAAAAGCATTATCAAATGACATGGAAGGATAGGAGCTGTACTCGCTGAAATCTTCGGAGTAAGACGGCAGCAATTCGGGCAGATGCAGGTCATTTTGCCCCGCCGCAAGGGAAGGGACAATAACAAAGACACAGAGATGAAGAAGGAGTGACCTGAAGGAGTTCATTTGCATAATTCTGCTCCGGCCTGCTAAGATAAGAAAGTTGATTCACAGGAAACCGGATTTAAATGATCTATTTGGTTAGTATCCGCTTTCTGACTACCTTGTCCTGACACTTAAATTATGCGCGGGTTGGATCGTGGCGCAAGCCGTTCGTCCAACCTTCACCAAAACCCGTACCCATGCCTGCACCTTTCGAAAACATGGCCATCTCCCTGTCCGGAGGCGGTTACCGCGCAGCCGCTTTCCACCTGGGCGCGCTTTCCTATCTGAACCAGGTGGAGTACAAAGGCCTCAGCCTCTTGCAAAGGGTAAAGATCATCTCCACCATTTCCGGCGGCACTTTTACCGGCGTCGCCTATGTATTGAGTCTGGCCCGCCAACAGGATTTCAAAGCCTGTTTTCAACACCTGTACGGCCTGCTGCAGGAAGACAAACTGGTCGTGGAAGCCCTGACCAAGATCAACCATTCCGGGCAATGGAAATTCCAGACCAAGAACAAGAACCTCATCAACGCCTTCTCCGAAATTTACCAGGCAAAATACTGCAACGGCGCTCAACTGTCCCTTCCCCTCACGGCTTCGCTAGGCCACCTGG
The DNA here is from genome assembly GCA_937873655.1 of uncultured Lewinella sp. GTDB lineage: Bacteria > Bacteroidota > Bacteroidia > Chitinophagales > Saprospiraceae > JACJYC01. The sequence continues at coordinate 21,711 of CALMYQ010000206.1, forward strand.
ATGAGTTCTGCTTCAATGCCACCGACATGCACAATACCCTGCCTTTCCGGTTTCAAAAAACAGGACTGATCGGAAACGGGCATAACAACATCGACGTGAGCGCCGCCGCCGAGATCCGCATGGGCGATGTCATGGCGGCCTCTTCCTGCTTCCCCGGCGGCTTCGAACCTATGGCCTTTCCCCAGGACTTTATCGCAGATGGGGATTCGCCGCTGCAGCAATACTGGAGATCCCAGGGTTACCCGGACAATATCCCGCTGATGGACGGCGGCATCCTCGACAACCAGGGCATCGAAAGCGTAGAGCTGGCCAACCGGCGCAGGCCCGACGACCAGAAGATCAATACTTATATCATTTCCGACGTATCCTCCAGGGAGTCGTCGCCCTTCGAGTTTCCGGCCAAACCCCGCCCCGGGTTATTCGGCGACTTCACCTACCGGACCATCGTCTGGATCCTGGCCGCCCTGGTTATACTGGGCGCCGCCGGCGCCTGGTATTGGTGGAATGCTTCCAGGGTCCTGCTCATTGTAGCGGCCCTGGTAACGGTATTCAGCGGCATTTCGCTGGTATCGCTCCTGTTGATCCACCGGTTCGTCGACAATATGATCGCCAAAACCGTCGGCCAGAACAACGAAACGCCGACCATCCTGGAAGACCTCGACATCCTGGAAAAAACGCCGGTTCATATCCTGAAAAACCTGGCTTCCATCCGGCTGTTTGCCCTCAGCGACATCCTCCAAAACACCTTCATGCGCCGGATCCGGACGCTGGAGATCAGCGGCCTGTACCACGACCCAGACTGGACCCACAAACTGGTGAGCAATAACATCTACAGCCTGACCACCAATTGGGGCCTGGCCAAAAAAATACCGCCGCCTTCGGAGGAAATGCTGAAAACCGCCGCCCTCGCCGAAACCATGGCTACCACCCTCTGGTTCTCCTCCAAAGACAAGGAAAAGGGTATGTTGGACGCCCTGGTTGTAGCCGGTCAGATCAACCTCTGTTTCCAATTGTTGCTCCACCTGGATGAAGAACTGGGTTTACCCGAAGTGCAGGCCACCTTCACTCCGGAAACCCAGCAGTCGCTCCAGCAGCTCCGGGCGGCCATTCTGGCGCATTATCAGAAATTCATGGAAGACGACCGATGGCTGCTCAACTTGTTGAAACAAGGCCAACCGGCTGCATAAAAACCGGAATATTCAATCACCAACTTCAGATCATGAAACCTTACACGCTGGCAACCATCATCGCCCTGGGCTTTTTGTCCTGCCAACCTCAACCCGAGAAGGCAACAGAGCCCACCTCCATCAGCCTGTTCAACGGCCGCGACCTTACCGGCTGGCACGTCGACGTACCGGAACTGGACACCAACGCCACGGCCCGGAATCCGTTCATTGTGCGCGATAGCATGCTCGTCAGCCTGGGTACACCACCCGGCCACCTGATCACCGACTCCGTTTATCAGGACTACCGCCTGGAAGTGGAATACCGTTTTGCCGGCGAACCGGGCAACTGCGGAGTGCTGGTGCATGCCTCCACACCGCGGGCCCTTTACAAAATGTTTCCCAAATCCCTGGAAGTCCAGATGATGAGCGGCGACGCCGGTGATTTCTGGTGCATCGTCGAAGACATCGAAGTGCCGGATATGGAAACCCGGCGCGGCCCGAAGGAGAATTGGGGCATTACCGAGGGAAAAGAACGCCGGGTGATCAACCTCACCGACGGCTCGGAAAAACCCGTAGGCGAGTGGAATACCATGACCATCGAATGCCGGGGTAATACCATCAAGGTCTGGGTCAACGGCGACCTGGTCAACGACGGGTTCAACTGCACCGCTTCCAAAGGGCAGATCGCCGTGCAGGCGGAAGGGTCGGAAGTGGAGTTTCGGAAGCTGCTGCTGACGCCGCTGTCCTGACCTGTAAGCCGGGCTTTTAAGCAATTATCGATTTTTGTTGTTTTTTTAATATTTTATCCTAATCCTACCAGGTAAAATACTACAATCTGGACGTGATCATCTCCGTGGGCTATAGAGTAAAATCCAGACAAGGCACTAATTTCCGGATCTGGGCCACCAAAGTCCTTCGCAACCATTTACTGGAAAGAACCCGGAGAAGCGACGCTTCATTCGAAGAAAGATACCGTCAATTGGTGAAGGTCATTGAAATGGCGACCATAATTAGTGCGTAATTTCCCCATCCTGTTTCCATTCTTCTACCGATTTTCATAGCTTTGAGGTCGAACCCTCCGATAAAACTTATTTTCTTTTCTCAATACCGAAGTCTTGACAAGATGAAAAAACCGACAAAACAAAAACAACAAACGCGCCAGTCGCGCAGAAAATTCATCAAAAATGCCGGTCTGGCCGGCGCAGCCTTCACCATCGTCCCGCGCTTCGCCATCGGCGGCAAGGGCTTTATTCCGCCCAGCGATACGCTTTACCTCGCCGGTATCGGCGTCGGCGGCAAAGGGCGCAGCGACCTCTCGGAATGCGCTAAAAGTCCCAACGTCAAGGTGATCCACCTTTGCGATGTGGACGACCGGCAGGCTGTCCGCTCCAAGGAAAATTTCCCGGATGCCAAGTACCACAAGGACTTCCGCAAAATGCTGGAAAAAGAGGGCAAGGGCATTGACGCCGTTACGGTATCCACGCCCGACCATACCCACGCGATAGCCGCCCTGACCGCCATGCAAATGGGCAAACACGTCTACGTCCAGAAGCCCCTGACCTGGAGCATCACCGAAGCCCGCATGCTGGCCCAGGCCGCCGAAAAATACAAAGTGATCACCCAAATGGGCAACCAGGGCGGTTCCGGCGACGGCGTCCGGAAAATGAAGGAGATCGTCGACGCCGGCCTGATCGGAGAGGTCACCAAAGTGCAATCCTGGACCAACCGCCCCATATGGCCCCAGGGCATCGAGAAGTCGACCGAAAAAACGCCTATCCCCGACGGGCTGGATTGGGACCTGTGGCTGGGCCCCGCCGAATTCACCGAATTCCAGAATGTATATGCGCCCTTCGGATGGCGCGGCTGGTTCGCATTCGGCACCGGCGCCCTGGGCGACATGGCCTGCCATATCCTCGACCCGGCCTTCCGGATCCTGCCCATCGATTATCCGTCGGAAGTCGAGTGCTCGGTAGTCTCCAAATGGGATAATTCCTTCAAGGAGATCTATCTGCCGGACAGCTTCCCCTCCGCGTCGGCCCTGTACTTCAAATTCCCGGTCAAAAACAGCGATTCACATATCGAACTGACCTGGATGGACGGCGGCGTCAAACCCGAACGTCCCGCCGAGCTCGGCGCTGATGAGCCGATGGGCGACTGGAGCGGCGGCATCATCTTCGAAGGCACCAAAGGCAAGATCATGGCCGACTGCTACGGCGCCAACCCGCGGTTGATCCCCACTTCGCTGATGGACAACGTCAGCGTGAAGGAAACCCTGCCGCGCGTCCCCGAGGGCCACTACGTCCAGTGGGTCAATGCCTGCATGAAAGGCTACGGCAACGCGGAAGTGAGCTCGCCCTTCCACTACGCCGGTCCGCTCACCGAATCCATCCTGCTGGGCTCACTGGCTGTACGCACCTACATGACCAAAGACGGTGACGACAAATTCTCCGGCCGGAAAAAGCTGCTCTGGGATGCAAAGAACATGACCGTAACCAATTGCGAATTCGCCAACAACTTCGTCAAGCGGAATTATCGCGAAGGGTGGAAGGTTTGATGCTGGATGCTGGATGCTGGATGCTGGTGGCTGGTGGCTGGTGGCTGGATGCTTGGTGCTTGATACTGGATGACTGCCACCTGGGAACTGCCAACTGGGTGACTGCCAACTGCCAACTGCCAACTGCCAACTGAAAGACTAGAATCTGGATGCTTGGTGCTTGATACTGGATGACTGCCACCTGGGAACTGCCAAC
>CALMYQ010000207.1 GCA_937873655.1 uncultured Lewinella sp.
CGATCAGGAGCTAAAAAGCACAGGATGAAACCGGTATCAAATTGAACAGCCTACCGATAGCCGTCTTTTCAGGGGACATAAAACGAAAACCGACCAATCACCTCATTTTGTCGACTCAACGCTTAAAATTGAATTGAAATTATCTTTCAGGTCGATCTCCGGATTGCCGGGGTCCGGGATCCAGACACCGTCCACCACAAATTTGTAGCGGTATTCACCGGGCGCGAGGTTCAGGCTAGCGCGCCACTCGCCGTTGATCCATTGCATGGGCAGGTCCAGGTCGTTCCAGCCGTTGAAACTGCCGGCAACAGTTACGAACCGGGCATTTTCATAACCGCGCAGGGCAAAATCAATCCTTAGGCTGCCTTCCGTTGCAGGGCCGGGCTTGCCCTTCAGCCGGTCCAATACGCGTTGCCCGAATTCATCATCGGGTTTTAGCGCCATGGCCGCTTCCAGGTATTTAACGGCCGTTTCCTGTTTGCCCATACGAAGGCAGGACTCCGTCAGGCCGATCATGGCAGGGCGCGATTTGGGATAGGCCTTCAGGTTCATTTCAAAAGCCTGGCGGGCAGCGTCCAGTTCGCGGCGATACAGCAACTGGTATCCCACATCGTTCATTTTTTCCGCTGTGAGCTTTGCGGTATCCTGCATTGAGCCGCTCCGGTCGAGATATGGCTTGACCGCTTCTGCAAACGGCATCTCCAGCGCCCTTTTCAGCAGGACCAGCCCCGGGTCGCCGATGGTTCCATAATCAATATACGCGATACTGGGTTGAGGGCCCGGAAAAAATAAAGCAAGCAGCTCGGCGGCAATATTCAATCCGTTGCTGCTGTTGGTCAGGTAGACCAGCCCTTCCTGCTTGTCGGGATAGCCGATCAAAAAGGCCTTGAAGGCGCCGTTGTCGCCCCATTGCCAGACCGCTTTCCCTGCGCCTGTCAGCTGATAGCCCATCCCCAGGCACCATTGCAGGGTGTCGTTTCCTTCTTTCAGCTGGCTGTGGGCCTGAGGGGTGAACATCTGGGTCCGGGTCGTTTTTTTCAACCCTTGACCGTTTAACAAGGCGGCGACGAACCGCCCGTAATCCGTTGCCGTGGTTTGCAGGGAATGGGCCGAATTGCCTTCCTCCGGCCGGTATTTGGAAGAAGTCCGGCCGGTTGAGGTGTGGGGAACCGCAAAATCCTCCTCGTACGCCGATTGCCAGATATAGCTGGTATGGGTCATGCCGAGGGGTTTGAAAACGGTTTGCTGCATCCAGTCTTCAATGTTCTGGCCGGTGATCTTTTCCACGGTTCGCATCAGCAGGACGAAGCCTTCGCCTGAATAGCGAAAGCGCTGGCCGGGGTCGTACTGGAACTCCAGTTTATCCCCGTTACGCCAGTTGGGCAAACCTGAAGTATGGCTCAAGACCATCCGGGCCGTGATCTGCTTGTAGCGTTCGTCGTGGGCCAGATCCGGATATGGATAATATTGGTGCAGCGGCTTATCGAGGTCCAGTTTACCCGCATCCACCAGGTGCATGACGCCGAACGCGAACACGCACTTGCTCAGGGAGGCCGCCGCGAAGACGGTCTCGTCGTCAACCGGCTGCTTTGTATCGGCACTGCGCACCCCAAGCGCATAGGACTCCGCTATTCTCCCATCCCGGATATAGGCCAGCGAAAGCCCGGGGATGCCGGCTTCAGCCATCAGTTTTTCCAATTGGGCTTTGCGATGCTGGGCATGGAGCAAACCGGAAAAAAGGATCGGGATTATCAGTGCGTAACGCAGAAATTTCATAACAAGATTTTCATCCAATAACAAATGGCGCAGCCGGGGGTTGCACAAGGCTCTGCACCAACCTCCATTTCTACTAAAAAAGGTAAAACCCCCCCCAAGGTCCCCCCCTCCCCCTCTCACCCTCTCACCCTCTCCGATCAACTCAAGCGCCTTTTCCAATTCCAGGTCTTTACCCGCCAGGATATCTTCCGGGGAATACCGCACGCCGATGGCGGGTACAACCCCGTGGTGATTGGGCGGGATATCCAGGTCATGCCCGATGCGGACCAACGGAAACCGGATGCCGATACCGGACACCGGCAGTTTGATCCTGGCGAAAGATCCCGCATTGGCGCCGGTCTCGCCGCCGCCGGTTTCCTCCCCGATGAGCACAGCGTCGGTCTTGTATTTCAGGTAGGCAGCCAGAATGGTGGAAGTGGAGCCGGTCTGGCCGTTGACCAGCACGTACAAGCGCCCGGTATAGCCTTTTGCGTGCGGCTTGCAGCGATGGCGATAGCTGCGCCCGTTTTCCGTTTTCCTGCCCTTGAACAGGTGGACCGCCTCCCAGAAACCGAGCCCCAGCCGTGCCATGGAAAAGCCCAGGTATTTTCCGCGTTTGAAGTTCGGCACGACATCCGTTGAAGAGAATTCCTCCCGGATAAAATATTGCAAAAGGTCGACCGCATTGCGCCCTTTTCCGCCGCCGTTCTCCCGGATATCGATGATGAGGTGGCCGGCATGCCGTTCCAGGACCTCCTTGATGATCCGGCTATGGGCGCCCTCACCGCCAGGGTACTGAAAGCTGGTAATGCGCAAATAGAGCGCATCGGGCATGCCTTCGACTTCAAAGAGCTGGAGTTTTCCCCGGTCTACTACGGGTACCGGTTTGATCCGGGGAAGCGTCCGCTGAAATCCGTAGTCCTGCACCCTGGGCATATGGCCGGCCGTTACCGTTCCGTTCTCCGTTTCTATAGTGAACAGGTTGTCCTTTTCGAAATACTGCCCCAGCAAAAGGGAGCCGTATTTATTGAACAACCTGATCCCTTTTGTTTTTTGCGGCCCGTCGGCCGACTGGAATACCAGCAAGCCGGCCAGGAAATCAGCAACCGGCAGGCCGTTTACCGCGTTGATCCTGGCGGGAAACCGGAGATCGGGGATGTCCGGGGAATCCATGATTTTCGCCATAGCGTAAACAACCTCGCCATCCGTCCAGACCTTGTAAGGGAAATTCGGATTCTCCATAGCAATGACCGGCAATTTGGCCGGATCGATAACCGTGTGATAACAACCGGTCAGGGCCAGCGCCGTTCTGATCTCCTGGTCGAATTCGACGTAGGAAAACGTCGCCTTGTCTGCAGCGGCAACCCGGTCGATCAGGCCCGGAATCCGGTTTTCAAACGCGGGGTTGACGTTGGATGTATGGCACGTTGCCACCACCTCATTGAGGTAATTCAGATCCGTGAGCAGATCGTTCTTGCTAAAGGCCTGTGCGTTGCCGACAGCCGCCAGGGACACCAGCCCCAGTCCGGAAAAAAAGGTTTTCTTCATCATTGCTTCCCTTTGGCGTAAAAAAGCGGTATTCTTGTACAGCGTAAAGGACCGCATTTTCACCAAAACCGGGACATAAAATGAAAAAACTTTCGATCTGGGCCAGAAGAAATCCAGTACCAGCAAGGTGGATCATTGTATTTGCCCAAATCCTGACCGTTTTGCTGGGCGGTTTGGCCGGTCTGGCCTTTTACTTCCGGGGTATTGTACTGCCGAAGGAGATATGGCTTTTCAGCGCAGGGGTGTTAATGGCCGTTTTCCTGATCCGGATGATCTCGCGGAGCGGCAGAGCGGGTAAAAAGGTGAGTTGGTGACCCCTTCCCAGCGTATTCCCTAAATAAAAGCGACACGGGTTGATGAAACGGGCAAAAAACAGATCAATTAATGAATGGGGCTTGTTCGGCAAAGCGGTTACGGTTTTGTTGTTGTTTGCCGTGGCCGCGTTGCATACAACCTGCCGACCTGCCGATGAGGATGACGGCCTCTTCCCGGCGCCGGATGCCCCGAAACCAGTCTTTTCCCGGGCCTGGGATTCTACCCTGACCAAAGAAGCATATTACGATAAGCTCCTCGGCATGCTCGCGGGCGCCGCGATCGGGGACGCGATGGGCGCTCCGACGGAAATGTGGCACCGCAGCGATATCGCCGTCCAGTTCGGTTACGTGGATTCCCTGGACATGGTCCTGCGCGAAGGCTCCCCGGAAGGCCCCTGGGAAGACAACCTGCCCGGCGGCAGCACCACCGACGACACCCGCTGGAAGTACCTCATAGGGCGCTACCTGATCGAAAATGCCGCGGGCGCCGACAGCCTGGATGCCCGGAATTTTGCCGGTTATCTGGTATCGACCTATGTCAGGGAAATGGAAGCAGTCAAGGCCATCGACGCCTTTGCGCCTGAGCCGCTGGAACGGCAGATCATGCATATGGCCTGGCTGCAGGAATGGGCAAAGGTGGCCAAACCTTACCAGGAACAGAATCTCGACGGATACAGCTACGCGCTCAACCGGTTTTACGGCGGGGAAATGTCCTGTGCGGGCATGCTGTACACGCCCGCTGTCGGGGCATTTTATCCGGCACAACCCGAGATCGCCTACCGGGAAGCCTACCGGCTGGGGCTTTTCGATCTGGGGTACGCCCGCGACATCTCGGCCCTGACGGCCGCCATGGTTTCGGTGGCCATGAAACCGGGCATTCAACCCAAAGAGATCGGGATCGTCGCCGCCTATGTCGATCCATTGCGGTATCACAACAGCCGGTTGGTGGGCAGGCTGGCCTTCGGTGCTTACCGAACAGCCATCGATATCGCCTACCGCGCCAAACAGGAACCCGTCGACCCCGAGATCACGGAACCCGTAAAACTCCGCAACTGGAAGCGCGATCCCATCTACTACCGCCAGGTGCAGAAAGCCTACGAAATGCTGGATGAACACCTGCAGGACATCCCCTTCCACGCCGCCGAGATCAACCTGATCAACCTCACGGCGCTGGAATTCTCGGAAGGGGATTTTTCCAAGGCCATCGAATTCGTGGTCAACTACGGGCGGGACAATGACACGGTAGCCGCAGTCACCGGCGCTATTCTCGGTGCTTATTGGGGTTATAACCGCCTGCCGCAGGAATGGAAAACAAAAGCGCTGAAGATCAACCGGGAGAAACTGGGCCTGGATCTGGAGGTGTTGGCCAGAGGAATGGCGGATGCGGGGTACCGGGGTGGAGGGTAAAGAGTAAAGGTTAAAGGGTAAAGGTTAAAGGATAAATGGGCGTTATATGGTTAAGATTCGATTCCATTCAATTTTTATTGCGGCGGTTATTCTCCTGGGCAGCGGCTGCCTGAAGGACCGGACGACCGAGCGGGCTTGTTCTGTGCCTTGCGTGACGGACCGGACGCTGGCCGAGATCGACTATCCAGGTCAGGCGGACCGGAAAATTTACTGCCGGATCAAGCTCAGCTCGGATTGCACCTACAGCCTGGAAAATATTCAGGATTGTACAGCCGTGGAAACGGGTACCTGGACGTTTTCCAGAGACCGCAGGCCGTTGCTCACCGGACAGCAATTTCCGGGTGACTTTATCGGCACGGTCCGGTTCAGCATCGTCAAAACGCAGCCGTTCGGCGGGACCGACCGGGAATTCTACCACTACTGGGAGTTGCGGACCTGCGATGGGGACCGGTTGGAAGTTTACGAATTCTGGGAAATTGAGGATTGCGCGTGTTATTATGCGGGAGATTATCCTACCCGGTATTTTGAGTAGGATTATAAATTTGTTGGATATTCCTTTTCTGACCAAAACCTGAATTCTATTTTTTGACCAACTTGAAAGTCCGAAACAGACCGCTAACTTTGCCCGTACAAACCAACTGCCATGAAATCCGCTAACCTGTTCCTGATACTCATACTCCTTTTTTCCGCCTGCGAAAAGCCCGCTTTTTACGGCGTCAGGGGCAAAGACGTTCTCGACCCCACCGGCAACGTGTTCCTCATGAAGGGTACCAACCTCGGCAACTGGCTGGTACCCGAGGGGTATATGTTCAAATTTGAGCATACCAGTTCGCCCAGGCTCATCCAGCAAGCCGTCAACGAACTGATCGGGCCGGAAGCCGCCAGACAATTCTGGAAGACTTACCTCGATAACTATATCACCAAAGACGATATTCACTATCTCAAGTCGATCGGCATGAACTCCATCCGGATCCCGTTCCATTACAAGCTGTTCACGGATGAGGATTACCTGGGCGGTCGCGGTGAGGCCCGCGGATTTGAGCTGCTCGACAAAGCTGTCCAGTGGTGCCGGGAAGAAGGGCTCGGCGTCCTGCTGGACATGCACTGCGCCCCGGGCGGCCAGACCGGCGACAATATCGACGATTCCTACGGCTACCCGTTCCTGTTCGAAAGCCCCGAAAGCCAGGAAATGGCCGTTGCCATCTGGCGGAAGATCGCCGATCATTACAAGAATGAGCCTGCCGTGATCGGGTACGACTTGCTCAACGAACCCATCCCCCATTTTTTTGACCAGGATCACTTCAACCCCCTGCTCGAACCGCTGTATAAAAAAATCACCGCCGCAGTCCGCGAAGTGGATCCCAACCACCTGATCTTCCTCGGCGGCGCACAATGGGATTCCAATTTCAAGGTATTCGGTCCGCCGTTCGACGACAAGCTCGTCTATACCTTCCACAAATACTGGACGGCCCCCACGGTGGAGGTGATCCAGGATTATCTCGATTTCCGCGACCAATACAACGTGCCCATCTATTGCGGCGAGACCGGCGAAAACTCGGACGAATGGGTAGCCAATTTCCGCAAGACGCTGGATGAAAACCAGGTCGGCTGGCATTTCTGGCCCTACAAGAAAATGGACAATACGGCAGGTATCGTTACCTTCCCGCGCCCCGACGGCTACGACCTGGTGAAGAGCTTTGCCGACAGCACCAGGGTCACATTCGAGGATATCCGCAAGGCCACTCCTGCCGACCGGGAATTGGCCCGCAAGGCGTTGGACGGGTTCCTGGAAAATTGCTTATTCGTACATTGTTCGGGTAATTCCGGATATATTGAGGGGTTGGGATTTGGGGAGTAGCTGAATGCTGGTTACTTGATCCTTGATGCCGGCGACTGGCGACTGCCAACTGCCAACTGAAGGACTGCCGACTGCCAACTGAAGAACTGCCGACTGCCAACTGAAGAACTGCCGACTGCCAACTGAAGAACTTAAAGGCTGGAGGCATGGAGATGGACCTAAAAATACAATAAAATTGAAAAAGCAATAATCATCATGAGGATTCCTTTTTCCCTGACTCCTTCCCAATCGCTCACCCTGCTGCGCGTCGCGGTAAGCCTGTACATGGTCGCCCACGGTTGTACGCGCTTATATGCCGGAACAGTGGACGGTTTCGGTGAATTCCTCGGCAGCAAGGGTATCCCGTTGGGGCATGCGCTTGCATGGGTCATCACATTTTTCGAAATTGCAGGCGGCATTACCCTGGCCCTCGGCTATTTCAGAAAATGGATCAATGCCGTTTTTATTCTTGAATTGCTGATGGGTATCATTCTGGTTCATGCCCCCAACGGTTGGTTCACTGTGGGTTACAGTTCCGGCGGCATGGAGTACAGCGTGTTGCTGATCCTTTGCTTCCTGGCAACCGCTGCTGATTATTGACGTAACCTCCATGCAGGTTTCCAGTTAAAAACATCAATCAAAAACAGAACGAAATGAAAATCCAGCTCACCCTTTTCTTCCTGGCCATTGCCCTGATGGCCGGCGCTCAGACCAAATCCGTCAAAAAATCCCCTCCCCTCTCGGAGGCGGCGCCGGAAACGGTCGGCATGTCGGCCGAACGCCTGGCCCGCATCGACGCTATGTGCAAGGAGGCTGTGGCCGATGGGGATGTGCCGGGCGTAGTCGCACTGGTAGCCCGCCACGGGAAGATCGTTTTTTACAAAGCCTACGGCAAAGCTGATACCCCTTCCGGGCGCGACCTCAAACGGGATGACATTTTCCGCATCGCCTCCCAGAGCAAGGCCATTACCTCCACCGCAGTCATGATGCTGTGGGAAGAAGGTAAATTCCAGTTGGACGACCCGATCTCCAAATATATCCCTGAATTCAAAAACCCGCAGGTGCTGCAATCCTTCAAGTATTCCGACACGACCTATACCACCGTGCCGGCCAACAAGGAGATCACCATCCGGCACCTGCTTACGCATACCTCGGGGCTTGGGTACGGTGTGATCGACGGGGATGAACGATTCAAGATGATCTACCGCAAAGCCGGCATCACCGATCTGTTCACCACCGAAAACATCCCGATCGGAGAAAGCGTCAAAAAACTGGCCAAACTGCCCCTGCACCACAACCCCGGCGAGCAGTTCACCTACAGTGAAGGGCTCGATGTGCTGGGTTATTTCATCGAAGTGGTCTCCGGCATGCCGTTTGACGAGTTCCTGCGCAAGCGCATCTTCGACCCGCTCGGCATGAACGATACCTGGTTCTACCTGCCGCAGGACAAAGCGAGCCGCCTGGTTTCCGTCCAGAAGCCGGAGGATGGGAAATGGGTTCGTTATCCCGTCACCTTCTACGACCCGGACTACCCCGTTAAGGGGGCCAAACGGTTCTTCTCCGGGGGCGCAGGCCTCAGCAGCACGGCCAAAGACTACGCGACCTTCCTGCAGATGTACCTCAACGGCGGCGAGCTCAACGGCGTGCGCCTCCTCAGCCGGACCACGGTAGAGGTCATCATGGCCAACCAGAGCGGCGACACCTACGGCGGCGGCAATGAGCATTACGGCCTCGCCTTCGGCGTCCTGGAAGAAAAAGGGCAAGCCCTCGGCGGCCGGAGCAGCGCAGGCACCTTCCAATGGGGTGGCTACTTCAACACCCAGTATTTCGCCGATCCCAAAGAGGACATCATCGGCGTGATCATGAAGCAAACCCAGGGCTCCCCCAATGACCAGACCGGTTGGATGTTCAAGCAACTGGTCGGGCAGGCCGTGGATGATTGATGGTTGATGGTTGATTTGCCGCCTTCGCCAAGGCTTCGGCCGCCGGAGGTTGATCTGTTGATGCGTTGATTGTTGATTCGGATCAACGCATCAACAAAAGGTCCGTAGGACCGCAATATCTGTAACCTCCAGAGAACCGCATATCCCCAAGGTCCGTAGGAGCGCAATATCCGCCAGGTCCGTAGGACCGCAATATCTGTAACATGACCTGGATCAAAACCATCACCTACGCCGAAGCTGCCGGCTACCTCCGGCAACTCTACAACCGGGTAAAGGGCCCCGGCGGCCTGGTCGACAACGTGCTGACCATCCACAGCCTGCGGCCCCATACCCTGCACGGGCATATGACGCTGTACAAGAACGTACTGCACCACCGCGACAACGAGCTGCCCAAATGGTACCTCGAAACAGCCGGCGTCTTCGTGAGCATGCTCAACGGCTGCAGCTATTGTGTCGATCACCATTCGGCAGGGCTGAAGCGGCTGCTCAACGAGGATGAGCGGCACCGGCAACTGGTTGATGCACTCGCCCAAAAAACCTATGCCGATGTTCTGGATGACAGATACACGGCCGGGCTATGCTACGCCGAAAAGCTGACCTTCCATCCTGCGGAAATGGAAGAAAGCGACGTCGTCACCCTGCGCGAAGCCGGCTTCTCCGACGGTGAGATCCTGGAACTCAACCAGGTGATCAGCTATTTCTGCTATGTCAACCGGACCGTTCTGGGCCTGGGCGTCACCACCGAAGGGGATATATTGGGTCTTTCTCCCGGAGATGGAGCCGATGAGGAGAATTGGCACCACCAGTGATTCAATTGATTTGATTGATTTGATTTTTCGATTGGTTCGATTGGTTCGAATGTTTCGATTACGCCAACCAACCAACGGACGCCAACAATCGACTCATTCGGATCAATCGACTCATTCGGATCAATACCTCAACAATCCACTTACCCCCTCGTTTTTACACACGGCCCGGCCTGACCCGCCACTTACCCGCCTTCCGTTTTAATCCCGCCCGGGAGCCTGCAATTTTGGATCAACAACAGGGAATCATTCAACCTGAAACGATCCAAAACAAGAAAAATGAGCAGGTCAAAAATCAAAGTCACCATTTCTTCCAACGCGCTTCCGATGGCTGTAAAAGAGGAAATGTGGTCGATCTACCGGCATTATTATCACTATACCCGCGAGGAGTTTTTCCAGCGCTTCCAGAAGAACAACTTCTATTCTTTCTACACCCTGGAAGGCAAGATCGTGGGTTTTACCGGCCTGCGCATAGACCGGATCGACGGCAAATTGCTGGTCTATTTCGGCCAGACGGTGATCGATGAATCCAGCCGCGGGAATTTCCTCATCCCCAGGACCGCACTCAAGCTTTTTGCCCGGTACTGGAAAGACATGCTCCTGTCCAGGATGTATTTCTGGGCCGACAACCTGACGTACAAAGCCTACCTGGTATTTGCCAAGAACCTGGAAGAGTTCTACCCCAGTTACCAGGAAGAAACCCCGGCGCCCGTCAACCGGCTGATCGACCAGATCGGCGAAAAATACTACCCCGAAACCTTTTGCCCCCAAACCAAAACCGTGCGGAAGGACGCCGTCCTCGTGAACGACATCAATACCGTCATTGCACCCAAATACCTGGCCGACCCCGATATCCGGTTCTTTACGCTGGCCAACCCCGGATATGACCGCGGCCACGGCCTGATCACGATCGGCCCGATGCACCTGCAAAATGTGGTGGGGGTGATCAAAAAATCCATCGCAAAGAAATTCAAGCGGAAGGAACAGCCCCGTTGGCGGACGGTCCTGCGTTCGGCAGCCTGAGATCGTTGCAGGTAGCAGGTGGTAACAAAATTGGACTTTCCCGGTTTGCATTCGCAGTACCACCCGCTCTTCCTCTGTTGGGTTGTCCTGCACAGCGATCCTAACGGCCCGCCGCTGCCATCTGGCCTCTTTAACCTTGAATTGCCGGACCTGACGGCCCGCACGATCGTTTTGTTTCGGACAGGTTCCCGGCACTTCGAAAGTCCCAGGCATCTGCAATCCTTCGACTGCGCTAAGGGTCCCGACTTACAACTGATGACTTACGACTTACGACTAACGACTAACGACTAACGACTAACCAACTTACAACTAAAATACCCTATATTTGGGGATTCAGGGTCTCAACGGCCCCGATCGGTCCCCATCAGGTATGTGAAATGCGTTCACTTTGTTATCTTGAATTGTCGTCCCGTCAATACCGTCCCGTAGTTCATGAATTCCGCCATTTGTAATTCATTAAATCCGACCGGACCTTGAAGCGTCATTTTTCATATCGAGCATTACCGCACCGGCATCGCGTCCGGCGGTTTGCGGCAGTTTTGGGCTTTGCGGCGCTGATTCTGTCGGGTTGCCGGGAATATGCGCCGGACGTCCCGGAGGTTAAGCCGGGAGAAATACCCGAAACGGTACTGAAAAGGTACGCTCATACCGACGCTGTCCTTGCCAGGTTGAATGACCTGAAGGATACCGGTCAACGGCTCGACAGCCTGTTTTACTACACGGAATTGCTGGCCAACTACGACGATAAGGCGGCTATGGTTTACGCCCGCGAAGCCGGCCGGATTGCAGAAACCGGAAGCCTTCGGCTGGCCCGTGCTATCAGCGACTACTACATCGCCTTGTTCACCGGCCGGCAGTACATTCTCGGCGACGAGGAAGCGCTTGAAGGCGCTATTGTAAATGCAGCCAACAGCGACCAGCTGTTCAAAAAATCGAACAATACAGAATGGCATATAAAAGCCGAGGTCCTGCTGGGCCACCTGAATTTCAAAAAAGGCGACAGTACGGCGGCAAAGGAATACTTTTTCAATGCCCTGAAAGGCCTTGAAATTGCGGATGCCGCAAACGAAGAACAGGATCGTCAGAAAGGAGAGATTTTTCATGAGCTGGGCAATCTTTATTACTACTCCTTCGGCGATACCGGCAAAGCGATCGGGTTTTTCGAAAAAGGGAAAGCCCTTTTTGAAAAGACCGGTTACCAATCTGCACTGGCCAGATTATGGCTGGATCTGGGGCTCGTTTATTTCTACGAAGGCCAATATGCCGAAGCCGATTCATTATCGCAAAAAAGCCTGGACTACGGCAGGAAGAACAGCGACATCAAAAGCGTCATTTACGCCTGCCAGCAACTCGCTGAATTCAAGCGAACGGCATACCTGCAATCCGCTGACCCGACCGACATTGATGAGGCGTTCAGCCTGCTGCGGGAAAGCATCCGGCTGGATGAAGACAACCCGTATTACACCCTGCAATTGCTGGGCAGCGCTTTCTCCTCAAAGGCTAAAATGACAAAGGCCTACAACAATGTGGATTCAGCGATTATCTATTACAAATACGCCGTACAGGAAGCCAAAAGGCTGGGCGCTCCCAAAATCATGGAACCGCTCGTGGAGAATATTTCCTACCTCTGCGGGTTCAGGCAAAGGCTTACCCAACGGGATTGCAGCGAACTGCTGGATAACGCCGGCATGAGCTTTCTGAACAAGCAGTACAAAGAACTGAACGACACTATCGTCAACCGGCTCCAACTGGCCAGCCGCCAGAGCAAGGAATTTGCCATGCAACTCCAGGAAACCGAAAACAAGCACCGCGTGAACAATATCTGGATGACCAGCGGGGCCGGCCTCATCATTGCCGGATTTGTTTTCCTGATCCTCCTGCAACAGCAACAGCAAAAACGGCTCAAGGCCAAAATGGAGGCGCTCAGGGCCCAGATCAACCCCCATTTCGTGTCCAACAGCCTCAACGCCATCGAAAGCCTGGTGAACCACGATCAGAAAGACGCCGCAGCCAAATACATCATCCATTTTTCGCGGCTTTCCCGGCAGATCCTGAACAGCTCAAGGGACGGCGTCACGACCCTGGCCGAAGAACTCAAAATGCTCGAACATTTCCTGGCGCTGGAGCAGCTTCGATTCCGCGACAAGCTGAATTATCGCATCGACGTGGCCCCGGATCTCGAAAACCAGCCGGTCGAATTGCCCGCCATGATCCTGCAACCCTACGTGGAAAATGCGATCTGGCACGGCATCAAGCCCAAACAAGGGCCGGGGCTCCTGCTGGTCAAAGTGGAAAAACAGGATAAATCGCTGATCTGCACTATCGAGGATGACGGCATCGGCCGGGAAAAAGCCCGCGAAATCAAAGCCAAATCCCTGATGCAGCACAAATCCGTCGGCATGCAGATCACCCAGGAACGCCTCAAGACCATCGGCCATGTAAAAGATACCCAGGTGGATATCATCGACCTGTACGATGACCAGGGGCAACCTTCCGGAACCCGGATCGTGATCCGCCTGCCTTTTAAAATCAAAAAAATGAAACCGGCATGAATCCTTTACGAGCGATCATCGTAGAAGACGAACCCTCCGGCCTGGAAAACCTGCGCTGGAAATTGCAGAACAACTGCCCCGAAGTGGAGATCATCGCGGAATGCACCAACGGCCAGGACGCCGTCAATACCATCCGCCGGTTGCTGCCCGACCTGCTGTTCCTGGACATCATGCTGGGCGACATGACCGGCTTCGATGTCCTCAAATCCATCCGGCATCCTTCCTTCGAAGTGATCTTTACCACCAGCTACGACGATTACGCCATCCAGGCCATTAAAAACAGCGCGCTGGACTACCTGCTCAAGCCCGTTGAGGTGGACGAACTGATGGATGCCGTGGCCAAGGCGCGCGTCAAATTGCAAATTCCGGCCAATGCAGCCGCCAAACAAACACCCGCGGCGCCCGCAAGCGCCAAATTCGGTTTGCCCATTGCCACCGGCATGCAATTCGTCGATATTCAGGACGTGGTCTACGCCCAGGCCGAAGACAATATCGCTGTCATTTACCTCAACGACAAGGCTCCCATCCGGCTCACCAAAACCCTGGGCTGGCTGGAGGAACAATTGGAGAGCCACGGCTTTTACCGGGTACACCATTCGTACCTGATCAACCGGAACCATATCGCCGAATATATCCGCAACGAAGGCGGATTTGTGGTGATGAGCAACAAAAAAGCCATCAGTATTTCACGGCGTAAAAAGGACGGCTTTCTTCAGTTCCTGGAAGCAGGGGACGGGGTTTAGGCCCGGAAGGTTCAATAGGTTGCGGGTAAAATCAGGCGGGAACCGAAAGTTGGCTCCGTAGGAATCCTCTTGGGGTAGTCTTCAATCGGGTCACTGCCTACCGAAGACTGCCAACTGCCAGCTAAAACAGTTGATTTAAATTTTTCCATGTTCCCGCTTAAATCCTGGGATAACTCATATTCGCACCCCGACCCGATTAAAAAATGCGTTCCTTTTAAATAGGATCAATATATTCTATTCTTATTTTAAAATCATCATAAATTATTTAAAATCAATATTTTAAGTGTAAAATTTAAATCTTAATCCCTTTAAAAAAGCTGATTTTTCTATTTATCTGAATTTGCATGACCCCGAACGAATGGATTAGCTTGTACCCAAACCCCGGCAAAGTGCAATTAAAGCACCATTCAGGTCTTGTTTTTTGTAAACCTTAAATCCAAAACATAATGGACATTCTGGAATCCACAGCTGGCGCCTTTGAACTCCTGGCCGAAGACGGCACTACCACCACGTCTTCAGGCGCCACCACGACGGAAGAGGAAATGAAAGACCCCACTCCGCCGCCGCCCAACCCCAAAGGCCCGCGACCACTCCCCGATCCGCCGCGCGACAAGGACAAACTTCGCATCTTCGCACTCCTGGTCGGCATCAACGATTATCCGGAGCCGATACCCAAACTGGGCGGCTGCCTGAAGGATGTGGGCCTGATCGAAAAATACCTGGTAGATACCTATGGTGAAAAAGCGCACATCAAAAAACTCCTCGACCAGGAAGCCACTTACGACAATATCATCGCCGAATTTACGGACCACCTCGGCCAGGCAACCGGCTTCGATACGATCTGGTTCCATTTCAGCGGGCACGGTTCGGAACAGTTCACGGCCGATGAATTCCTGAAGACCATCGAACCCGGCGGCAAAGACCAAACCATGGTTTGTTATAAGAACGGCAACATCGGCAGCCAGCTGCACCTGGCGGACAAGGAAATCGCCGTTCTGCTGGCCCAGGCTGAAAAAGGGCGCGGCAACACCGACGGCATGAAACCCCATATCGTGGTGTCGCTCGACTGCTGCCATTCCGGCTCCGGCACCCGCGACGACGAGGTCCGGCCCCGCAATTACGACCCGACCAAGGGCAAGACACGAAGCGACGCGCTTGAGGCCGGCGGCGTCCGCACCATCAACACGTATATCGGCAATTATTCAGCCTCCAATATCGAAGTGCCCATGTCGACCCACGTGGCCCTTTCGGCCTGCGAAAGCCGCCAACTGGCCGGCGACACCGATGCCGGCGGCGTATTCACCACCAGCCTGATCGAAACCCTGCGGGCCACCGGTGAAGAGGTCAACTATGAATCCCTGTTCCTGAAAACCCGTTCGACGGCCCGCAAGAAGCGCAAGGAACAAAACCCGCAATTCGAGACCATCGGCGGCTTCAATCCGTACACCCGGTTCCTGGAAGGCTCCTCGCTGGGCAAACCCGGCCGCTATCCGCTGCTGGCCATGACCAGAAGTTCCGGGACCGCGTGGTTCGTCAAATGCGGCGCCATTCACGGTTTGCCGACGGATAGCCCCGCCGGCACAATATGGATGGATATCATCGATGAGCGGAACAATACGGTGGTCGCCAATGCCTCGGTCTCCCAGGTAAGCGCGCAACACAGCCTTATATCGCTGGAAGAGCCCAACCTGGCCGACCCCGCAAAAGTTGAAGATTACCGGGCCGAAATCCGGGTTTTACCAGCCGCGCCGATCTACGTCGTGCTGAGCGGCACACCGGTCTGGCTGCAAGGCATAAAAGACAGATGGGCGCCGCTGGCCGCCAAAAACATATGCTGGCTGACCGAAAGAAAGGTCAGGGACAGCCCATCCATCTTCACCGGCCAGGATGGGGATGAAGTTGCTGAACCGCCTGCAATAGAGTTGCATGCCGGTCTGCATGGTGAGCTGACCATAAAGAACCTGCAATTGGAAAACCAGGTCTTGTTGAGAATGCCGGCAACAGGTTCGCCGCAGGATCGCCATGACCTTGCCGTTGAGAACCTGGAAAAAGTGGCCAACTGGATGCGCACCATTACCCTGGACAACCCCAACAGCAAGATCCGCCAACAGTTTGAATTCGAGCTTTTGGTATCCGACGTTCACAACCACCCGGCGCCGCTCACGCCGAAAGAAAACCCCGGCAGCGCCGTGCAACTGTTTGAGCCGCTGACGGCGTCAAGCGCAGATACCTTCAAGTTGAAAGACAGCTCCGGCGTCGTATCCGCCCACCTGCTGGCTTTTAATTACAAGGTCAAAATGAAGGACAATGCCACACAGCCCATCTTTTTCTACGGGTATCGCCTGAGCGACACCTGCGCGATCAGCTTCATGACCGAACAGGAGCAATTCCTTGATCCGGGTAAGACCAAATCGCTGCTGTCACTCAACAACGGCCAGGGATTTGGCTGGGGCCCCGAGGTCGATGAAGGGCAGGTCAGCAGTTGGTTCAAGCTCATCGCTACCACCGAAGAACTGGACTACCATCGCCTGGAGCAGGATGGCTTGAAAGCGTCCCGTGAAGGCGAAACCAAAGACCTGCATCCCGATCGGATCTCGCTGGATTGGTGCGCCGTCACGGTGCGGGTGGACCTTTCGGTTAACATTGAAGAAAACCCGGAGAATCCGTTCGAAGGCGTGGATTTTTAAAGGTTTTTAGTGAGCGTGGGGCGAAGAGCACTTGTGCCCTTCTTCTCTCGCTTAACCAAGACAGTTCAGAATTTTGCGTCAACTCGATTTTTAGCGCGCAGCGTGATGAAAATCAAAGCTTTGCGTCTTCGCGTCTTGGCGGGCGAATCACTTTTTTGAACGGACTCGCTTACCCACGAACCTATCCGAATGCCAAGTCTTTGTTATGCCGACGACACCTGAAAACAATTCCGGAAATATCTATGCCGCATACGCCGGCAAATCCGCCCGCGAAAAGCGCAATCAGCTCCTGCAATTTCCCGGGAGCCACGCCTTCGTTATCGGCATCAACCACTATCCGGACCTCAAGGCCCCGCTCCAATCCGCTGTACCTGACGCCGAAAAACTGGCCTCCGTTTTATGGGACGAGCAGGGATTTGACCACGTCTGGCTGATCCGGAACGTCAAAGGCGCCGAACTGCGGGCGCTCCTGGACTGGATCGGCAAGAAAGGCGCCGGCAGCCTTCCTGCGGCCCTCACACCGCAAGTGATCAATGAGAAAACGGCGCCAGGCGCCCGGCAACTCATCGAAGGCAACCCCGTCAACCGGTTCATACACTATACGACCGAGCAGCAACCCGTTGCCGTCACCGATGCCCGCTCTCTCTTGCAAAAAGGCCGGCAATCGGCGGAGGCAGACCCCGTCAACCGCCCCAGGCCACATGCAGTACCCAAAAACCCGGCGGGAATCTCACCGGACGACAGCCTCGTGTTCTACTACGCGGGCCACGGCAAGGCGGGCGAATTCGACAAGGGCCCCTCGGGGTACCTGCTCCCTTCCGACGCCAAACCCAGCAACGCCGTCCTGGAAAACGACAGCCTCGTGCCGATGGACGACCTGCTCACCGCCCTTCAGGATGCCGGGTGCAAACACACCTTGCTGATCCTGGATTGCTGCTTTGCCGGAAAATTCCGGTATGCCGTCAACACGCACCGCGATGTCGTCCAGACGGAATTGCGCCCCATGTACGCCGAGCGGTTCGAACGCTACAAACGCGAAGCCGCCTGGCAGGTGCTCGTCTCCGCGGGCCCCGATCAGACGGCCGCCGACTGGATGGGCGACCGCGCCGACGAAACGGGAAGCGACCGGAATCCGCACTCCCCTTTTGCGCTGGCCCTCTTCGAAGCCCTGGCCGGCAAGGCCGAGGTCAACCCCGCCGGCAAAGGCCTCGGCGACGGCGTATTGACCGCCTCCGAGCTCAAGCTCTACCTCTATGATCAGGTAGAGAAAAAGACACAGGCAGATCCCGATTTCAAGGCGCAATACCCCGACCTGTTCCCGATGGAAGGGCATAAAGGCGGCGAATTCATCTTCTTCGACCCCACCAACCGCCTGAATTTCCCGGAACGCGCCGTAAAAAACCCCTACAAAGGGCTGAAATCCTACGAAACCGACGACGCCGATATCTTTTTCGGACGCCGGGCCTCCATCGATGCGGCCATGGAATTCCTGGATGCCGGCGCCGGCGCTATGGTGATCACCGCCCCGTCCGGGATAGGAAAATCCTCTTTTGCCAAGGCGGGGCTTTTTCCCAGGATGCAAAACGACCGGGGGTACGCAACCCTGCTGCAGATGCGCCCCGGGCGCTTGCCGAAAACCGCGTTGGACAAGATCGACTTTGACCCCAGGGCAAAACAGATCCTGCTGATCGATCAGTTCGAGGAACTGTACACCCTCTGTACGGATAAGGACGAACGAAAGGCATTTGAAACGGCCCTGGCGGACCATTTCGAGCGCATTAAAAACCCGGGAAGCAAGGCCAGGATCTGGATCACCATTCGCTCGGATTACGAATTGAAGCTGAAAAGCTCGCCGCTCGGTCAGCAATTATTCGGGACAAAGGACGGACAGTTTTCGCTGTTCCGGCTGGCGCCGCTCAATCTGGATCAACTGCGGGAAGCGCTGACCGGTCCGGCCCTGCTGGAAGCCTACGAATTCGAATCGCCGCAATTGGCGGACCGCATTCTTCAGGACATCCATTTTGCACCGGGAGCTCTGCCGCTGATGTCGCTGGCCATGAAGTGGTTGTTCCAGGGCGTTGAAAATCTGCGGGCCAAAACCGATGCGGACGTCCGGATCTTCAAGGAAGACCATTACAGGCTCCTCGGCGGGGTAGACGGGTGCATCAGCAAAATGGCCAACGCGGTGTATGCGGGACTGCCCGACGAGACCCATCGCGAAATGATGCGGAAGATCCTCCTGCGCATGGTGCAGCTGCAGGGCGGCGGATTCGTGCGCCGAAGGGTATACCTGGATCCGTTTATTAACCCCGCTACGGGAGAAAGCACCCATGAACTGGATTTCCCGGACGACGCCGAGGACGCCCTTTGCCAGGCCGTATTGGATGCCATGGAAGGCGTTATTCCCGGCAGCCAGCTCGAAGGCATCAACCTGATCGTACGGGGGACGGACGAAAAGGGCCGCGCCTACATCGAGCCCACCCACGACTCCCTGATCAATTACTGGGATGTGGGACTCGGCTGGATCGAGGATTTCGGCAAGGACAACCTGAACCTGCAGCGGCAGCTATGGGAGGCGGTATTGGAATGGAACAGGCAGCAGTCGGCAGGGATCGCAACATCTGCAGCCGGGCGTTCCTTCCTATGGGACGCCAACCCCAAACTCCCGCAGGTGCTCCGCCAGGTATCCGATGCAGCAAAACCCTACGTACTGGCCCATCGGGATGAGATCCTTCAGGCGGCGCTTTCCAGCCTACCCGGTGGAGACCGGAAAAAATTCCAGGTCACCTGGGAGGCCGCCCTCCAAAACGAAGAAATACCCGAGTTGGAAACCCTCGTATTATCCGGTTATTCGGATCAACTCCTGGGCCTGTTCCTGGAGCAAGGCGACCATTGGCTCAACCAGGCCGAAACGGTATTTGTCCGGCAGAGTTGGCGAGAGCGGATAAAGGGCATTCAGGAACTCAAGGCGGAGCGGGATGAGGCGCGGTCAACCGCACTCGCAGCTATTGCCCGCCGCATTCAAGACAATACAACCGGCCTGAACCTGGCCATGGCCGGCTACCGGTTGTCCCCGAGCCCGGAGAGCATGATCGCGATAGCCGATCTCATAAAAAAGCCGACTACCCGCCGAATTTTTGAAGGACGTTCCGACATTTCCCACAACATGGCCCTGGCGTTTTCTCCCGATGGACAATCGATCCTGACCAGCAGCTTGGACAATAACGCCTGTTTGTGGAACCTCAAAGGTGAGCTGATTCAATCTTTCGAAGGGCATACCCAACCCCTTACGTCTGTGGCTTTTTCACCTGACGGGCAATCGATTTTGACGGGTAGCGAGGACAAGACTGCTTGTCTTTGGAACCTACAGGGGAAAATGATCCAGTCTTTCCAGGGGCATACGGACAAGATTTATACCGTAGCGTTTTCGCCGGACGGCCAATCGGTTTTAACCGGAAGCCAGGACAAGACCGCCCGATTGTGGACCATCCAGGGGGCGATGATCCGATCTTTCGACGGCCATGCCGACGGCATTTTTACCGTTGCCTTTTCACCTGATGGACAATCGATACTGACCGGTTGCCTCAGTGGGGCCTCGAGTTTATGGAACCTCGCAGGTGGATTGATCCAAACCTTTAATGAGGATGTGGGTGAGGTTTACGCGGTCTCCTTTTCTCCCGATGGGCAATCGGTATTGATCGCCGGCGAAATCCCTGTTTTTAATTTATACACCCTCCAGGGAAAATTAATCCAATCTTTCGAAGGTCACATCGGTATAATTCTTTCTGCGGCCTTTTCTCCCGACGGACAATCGATTTTAACGGGTAGCCAGGATACGACCGCCCGGTTATGGAACCTCCAGGGAGAAACGATCCAGGTTTTAAAAGGGCATGACACCACAGTCAGTTCTGTGGCCTTTTCCCCCAATGGGCAATCCGTTTTAACCGGAAGTTCCGGATATACCACCCATTTCTGGGACCTGAAAGGAGACCTGGTTCAATCCTTCCAAGGGAACAACAAGTATGTCAGCTCCGTGGCCTTTTCTCCCGATGGGCAATTGATAATAGTGGGAACTTTTTCGAATTCCCCTTTTTTATTGAACCTCAGGAGCGAAATGATCCAATCGTTCAAAGGGTATACCGACTTCATTGAATCGGTGGCCTTTGCACCCGACGGACGATCGGTTCTGACTGGAGGCCGCGACAATGCCGCATGTTTATGGAACCTCCAGGGAGAATTAATCCAATCGTTCAAAGGGCATACAGCCACTATCAAATCCGTAGCCTTTGCACCCGACGGCCAATCGATACTGACGGGTAGTTGGGACAAGACCGCACGCTTATGGGACCTAAATGGGGAACCAATCAAATTGTTCAAAGGGAAGAATACCGAATTGATATCTACTGTAGCTTTTTCTCCTGATGGGCAAGCAGTCCTGACTGGTAGTTCCGACGCGACCGCACGTCTTTGGAGCCTGGATGGAAAACTGATTCATTCTTTTGAAGGGCATAATTCCAACATATACTCCGTAGCCTTTTCACCCGATGGTCAATTGATCCTTGTCGGATGCGGAGACATGATCGCACGCTTATGGAATCTGAAAGGAGAGTTGGTCCGATCTTTCGAAGGGCATATCCAACCTGTTAATTCCGTGGCTTTTTCTCCTGATGGGCAATTGATCCTGACCGGTAGCTATGACAAGACTGCGCGCTTATGGAACCTGAAGGGAGAGCTGGTTCAATCTTTCGAGGGGCATACGCAATCTGTCAGTGCGGTAGCCTTTTCTCCTGATGGGCAATTGATCCTGACCGGTAGCGGAGACGGAACCATCAAGTTATGGCACAACTTTTACAAAGAATGGGAAACCGGCGCCATCTGGGACCGGCTCTATAAACTCAACGAAGAAGAACGTGAACAATACCAGATCACCTGGGACTATTGAAACGAAACAAACCCTCTTTCGCCGAAGCTTCAGCCCCCGGACGACGAAGTCGCTTCAGCAGACGGAGTCGGCCTTCGTAACGCCCACAGCGTCACTACGGCCTCTGGAACAACGAAGCCCATGAAGAAGCAAACAAAACGACCAAAAACTATGCGAAAGGTTGAATTCAAAACAAATGTGCCGTCAGGCACAAAATATCGGTAGCCTGATGGTAATCAGGCGGTTGCAGCGTGCCGTAGGTACGCAATATGAGATAACCACATTGCATACCTACGGCATGCTGAATCCCATTTACCCGATTCGTCTACCGAAATTTAATCCCTACGGGATTTTTAAACCCTTGATTCGGATAACCAACAATAATCAATACCATGCCGGAAACCGGACCAGATACCAGCCAGAACGTTTACGCCGAATTCGCCGGCAAATCCGCCCGCGAAAAGCGCAACCAACTCCTGCAATTTCCCAGGAGCCACGCCTTCGTCATCGGTATCAATCATTATCCGAATATCAGCGCGCACCTCACCTCCGCCGTGCCCGACGCCGAAAAAATGGCGGCGGTATTGTGGGACGAACAGGGTTTTGACCAGGTCTGGCTGCTCCGGGATGTCCGCGGCGCCGAATTCCGCAAATTCCTGGAATGGATCGGCAAAAAAGGAAAGGGGCGCATACCCGGCCGCATCAAGCCGAAAGCGATCACAGGCAGCACGCCGCCCGACGACCGGAAAACAATCGAGGACAACCCCAAAAGCAACATCATCCGCTATGCCGATTCGGACGACCCCATGGAGATCTCTCCCGACGACAGCCTTCTGTTCTACTACGCCGGCCACGGCAAGGCGGGCGAATTCGACCAGGGCCCCTCGGGCTACCTGCTCCCTTCCGACGCCAAACCCAGCAAGGCCGCCCTCCAAAACAAGAGCCTCGTGCCGATGGACGACCTGCTCACGGCCCTCCAGGACGCCGGTTGCAAACATACCTTCCTGATCCTCGACTGCTGCTTTGCCGGCAAATTCCGCTACGCCGTCAAAAAAAGCCGGGATACGGCCCAACTGGAATTGCGCCCGCTGTACGCCGAGCGGTTCGAACGCTACAAACGCAAAAACGCCTGGCAGGTGCTCGTCTCCGCAGGCCCCGACCAGACCGCCGCCGACTGGATGGGCGACCGCGCCGACGAAACCTCTCCAGTTGCGGGCGACGAAAAACCGCACTCCCCTTTCGCGCTGGCTTTGTTCGAAGCGCTGGCCGGCAAGGCCGAGGTCAAACCCGCCGGCAGAGGCCTCGGCGACGGCGTACTGACCGCCTCCGAGCTCAAACTCTACCTCTATGACCAGGTGGAGAAAAAGACGCAGGCAGACCCCGATTTCAAGGCGCAGTACCCCGACCTGTTCCCGATGCAGGGCCACCTGGGCGGCGAATTCATTTTCTTCGACCCCAACAACCCGCTCAACTTCCCGGAACGAGAGACCCGGAACCCCTACAAAGGCCTGAAAGCCTACGAACCGGAGGACGCCGATGTATTCTTCGGCCGCAAAGCCTCCGTTGAGGCCGCGTTCGAGTATTTGAAAAACGGCGCTGTTGCCATGGTCATCTCCGCACCGTCGGGCCTGGGTAAATCCTCTTTCGCCAGGGCGGGCCTTTATCCGAAACTAAAAAACGAACTGGGCTTCGAGACCCTGCTGCAGATGCGCCCGGGGGAATTTCCCATGTCGACACTCGATGAATTGAGGCGGCGCTACCATCCGGATAAAAAGCAGGTATTGCTCATCGATCAGTACGAAGAAAATTACACCGTTTGTACAGATGAAGAAGAACTGCATAGTTTCGAATCAGCCTTGCTCTCCATCTTCAATCAGGCTGTCAAGGGCAAAAGCCTCGTCAAGATCCTGATTACCGTCCGCTCGGATTTTGAATGGCGGGTGCAGGACTCCCGATTCGGTAAAAAGCTGCTTGAATTGCAAGGTGATTACTACACTTTGTTTCGGTTGGCCCCGATGGACCTCGATCAGCTCCGCGAGGCGCTGGTGAACCCGGCACTGATGGAAGCCTACGAATTCGAATCGCCCCAACTCGCGGATCGCATTTTGCAGGAGGTCAGCTACGCGCCGGGCGCCTTGCCTCTCCTGTCGTTGGCCATGAAATGGCTGTTCCAGGGTGTTGAAAAGATCCGGGCGGAAACGGATGCCGACGTCCGGGTTTTCACTGCCGGGCACTATGAGCAACTCGGCGGCATCAGCGGTTGCCTGAGCAAAATGGCAGGCGCCGTATACGGGCAGTTCGATGAAACCCACCGGGATATGATGCGCAAGATCCTCCTGCGCATGGTGCAATTGCAGGACGGCGGCCTGATCCGGCGCAGGGTATACCTCGACCGGTTTACGAACTCGATCACCAAAACGCCGACCCACGAGCTGGATTTCCCGGATGACGACCAGGATGCCGTTTGCAAAGCCGTTCTGAATACGCTGGAAGGCAATATCCCGGGCGAAAAGCTGGAAGGCATCAACCTGCTCCTCCGGGGTACCGACGAATACGGCCGCGAGTACATCGAACCGGCTCACGACTCCCTGATCAATTTCTGGCCCAGGTGTCTGCAGTGGATCGACGAATTCGGCAAGGAAAACCTCAACCTCCAGCGGCAGCTCTGGCAGGCCGTGCAGGATTACGGCTACCAACCGGCATCGACCGAAGTGCGCCGCAAATACCCAAAGACAGCGGGAGGAGCACTCCAGAGGGGCGCTTCCGCCCTTTGGGACAACAACCCCAAGCTCCACCAGCTCCAGCGCAACCTGCTCGACCCAAAAGATCGCTGGATGCATTCCACCAAATCGGACGAACTGGGATTTCTGCCTTTCGAACAGCAACCGACCGATGCCCAGGCCCGGGAGATGGAACGGGTGTTGACCCATTGCGGGGATTTTGTCACCAGTGCGTGGCGGATTGCCCGCGTGGAATTCAATAAAGCATGGCCGGATGACACGCCCCTCATCGGCAAGGTCCGCCAACTGATCGACAACTGGCTCAACCAGGCTGAATTGGATTTTTTCCGCGAAAGCTGGCACAAGCGGCTCGACGATATCGAGCTATTGCGGAAAGAACGCGATGAGGCCAGAGCGACGGCCCTGATCGCTTTAGCCCGAAGACTCGAAGACGATTCCCTGGCCATGAACCTCGTCATGGCGGCCCACCGGTTGTATCCGAACGAGGAAAGCAGGGAGGCCTTGTCCGATTTTGCCGGGAAGTTCAAATATGCGAAAATTTTCGATTGGCATTCGACCGATGTCAGTTCAGTGGCTTTTTCGCCCGACGAGCAATTCGTACTGACGGGTAGTTGGGATAAATCAGCGCTTTTATGGGATCTGAATCAGGGCAAATGGATCCAGTTTTTTCAACATGCTGACGGAATTTCATCCGTTGCCTTTTCGCCGGATGGAAAATTGATCCTGACCGGCAGCCACGATAAAACGGCCCGGCTATGGGACCTTCAGGGAAATACCGTCAGCACTTTTGAAGGGCACACCGCAGCGGTTTTCGGTGCGGTCTTTGCCCCCGACGGAAAAACGATCCTGACCGGAAGCGGTGACAAGACCGCCCGGTTGTGGGACCTGAAGGGGAATATCCTTAAAACCTTTGAAGGACATGGCGATCAGGTCAATTCGGTTGCCTTTTCTCCAGACGGAATGACCATTCTGACCGGAAGCGAAGATAAGACGGCCTGTTTGTGGGATCTCCAGGGGAATGTTGTCAAAACCTTCGAAGGGCATTCTTCCGCCGTCCTTGCTGTCGATTTTTCCCCCGATGGGAAGATCATCCTCACGGGCAGCAGGGACAAGACGGCGCGTTTGTGGCCTATTCAGGATGTAACGTTCATACCCTTGACAGGCCACACCGAAAGTGTGCTGGCCGCGAGATTCTCTCCTGACGGTCAAATGATCCTGACCGGAAGCTGGGATGAGACGGCCCGATTGTGGGACCTTCATGGAGCGTTGATCCAGTCCACCCTCGTAAACGGCGGCATCGTCCATGCTGTGGCCTTTTCCCCTGACGGGCAAAAATTTCTGACCGCCGACAGGATGGGTAAGGTAAAGATGTGGCACAACTTCTACAAGGAGTGGGAAACAGGGACCATCTGGAACCGGCTCCGGAAACTCAGTGGGGAAGAACGCCAGAAATACAGGATCACCTGGGATTATTGACATTCTGCCGGACCCCGGTTAGGAAATCCGGAAGAAATTCCCGAATTTCAGTTTTTTAAAAAAGAACACTTGTACCCATTACCCATAAAACTTGAAATCATGAAATTCTTCGCACAAATTATCCAGTTCTTCCTTCGGTTATTCGGCGGCGGCAAGCGCCCCGACAATAAGCCCGATGATAAAAAAACCGCCCCGGCCCCAAAGCCGACCCCCGCCCCGGCGCCCCAACCCCAGCCGCCCGTGGAGGATGTGATCGTCCCGGAACCGGAACCGCCGGCGCCCGCACAACCCGTTGAGCCTCCTCCCCCTGCCCCGGAACCAGAGGAGCAGCTCAAATTCAACGAATTCTTCGAAGAGGTCGTCAGGAAAGGCAAGAAGGTCCGCACAAACAAGATTGCCGTCACCGACGGTCAGGTAGAGGGCATCTTTTCCTGGTCGGTTTATAAAAAAGGCAAACTGGAAGGATGGGCTTCATTCGGTGAACGCACCATGAAGGACTTCATCCAGGCAGAGCCCGGGTTGTTGGAGGAACTGGAAATGACCGAATCTTCCCGGAATATCCTCCAGGCCGTTTCGGACAACGAAGGCATGCTGGAGGCCATCAATGCCTACGACGGCGCATTCCTGAGTTTCGGCATCTTCCAGTGGACGCTCGGCACGGCTAGCAATCCCGGTGAACTGCCCGCCCTGCTCAAGAAATTGAAGGACAAATTCCCGGATACCTTTCAGCATTACTTCGGCCGGCACGGGGTAGACATTGACAGGTCGACCAACAGCATCGGCGGTTATCTGACGCTCGACGGCAAAACCGTCAATACGCCCGAATTGAAAAACAAGTTCCGCGACAAGGAATGGGTTTACCGCTTCTGGCGGGCCGGCGGCGATCGTTTTGTACAGGCTATTGAGGTCGAACATGCGCTCAGCCGCCTCCGTACCTTTTACTGGACCTTCAAAGTGCACGGTTTTACCCTGAACGAGATCATCACGTCCGAATTCGGGGTAGGCCTGTTGCTGGACAACCACGTCAATCTGCCCGCGCTGGTCAAAAAAGCGCTTCAAAAGGCGATGGACGAAACCGGCTTGAAAGATCCCGGCGGGTGGACCAGCAAAGAAGAACGCAAGGTACTGGAAAGATACATCGCCAACCGGAACAGCAAAATTGACGGCTTCGGGCCGATGGCCAATGCCCTTAGCCGGGCCGATACCACCAGGCGCTACGTAAGCGACGGGATCATTTCAGATGAGCGCGGCACCTTCCGGTTCACCAGTGTCCGCGCCCGCGGCATGGGCAATTTCGTGCCGATGCCGGAGGGGTTTGACCCGGCGGAGCACCCGGATCTGGAGGAGGAGGGGTAGGCATTGCCCCAACAGATAAAAAAGCACGCGTTTGAGGCAGGAGGAGCTTGCCGGTTTTCCTGGCAGCTTCCTTTCCTGTTGTAAAAGGTGTCTTCAAACGCCGGCATCTGAAACCTGCAATATGGACGCAACCCATAACCAAAACCCAGCCAACGTCTACGCCGGATACGAAAACAAATCCGCCCGGGAAAAGCGCAATCAGCTCCTGCAATTTCCCAGGAGCCACGCCTTCGTCATCGGTATCAACCACTATCCGGATATCAGCGCGCACCTGACCTCCGCCGTGCCCGACGCCGAAAAAATGGCGGCGGTATTGTGGGACGAACAGGGTTTCGACCAGGTCTGGCTGATCCGCGATATCCGGGGCGCCGAATTCCGCAAATTCCTGGAATGGATCGGCAAAAAGGGGCAAGGGCGCATCCCAGGCCGCATCAAACCGAAAGCGATCAAAGGCAGCACGACACCCGAGGAGCGGAAAGGGATCGAGGATAACCCCAATACCCATATCATCCGCTACGCCGATTCGGAGGAACCGATGGAGATCTCTCCCGACGACAGCCTCCTGTTCTATTACGCCGGCCACGGCAAAGCGGGCGAGTTCGACCAGGGCCCCTCGGGTTACCTGCTCCCCTCCGACGCCAAACCCAGCAAGGCCGCCCTCCAAAACAAGAGCCTCGTGCCGATGGACGACCTGCTCACGGCCCTCCAGGACGCCGGATGCAAGCATACACTCCTGATCCTCGACTGCTGCTTCGCCGGTAAATTCCGGTACGCCGTCAAAAAAAGCCGCGATACCGCCCAACTGGAATTGCGCCCGCTGTACGCCGAGCGATTCGAACGCTACAAACGCAAAAACGCCTGGCAGGTGCTCGTCTCCGCCGGCCCCGATCAGACCGCTGCCGACTGGATGGGCGACCGCGCCGAGCAGACTGTCGCCACTGCCGACGGGAATAAACCCCACTCCCCTTTTGCGCTGGCCCTCTTCGAAGCCCTCGCCGGCAAAGCCGAGGTCAAACCCGCCGGCAAGGGCTTCGGCGACGGCGTACTGACCGCCTCCGAGCTCAAGCTCTACCTCTATGACCAGGTAGAGAAAAAGACGCAACAGGATCCCGATTTTAAAGCGCAATACCCCGATTTGTTCCCAATGCAGGGCCACCTGGGCGGCGAATTCATGTTCTTCGACCCCACCAATCCGCTCAACTTCCCGGAACGCAAGACCCGGAACCCCTACAAAGGCCTGAAAGCCTACGAACCGGAGGACGCCGACGTTTTTTTCGGCCGCAATGCTTCCGTTGATGCGGCATTCGGGTATTTGAAGAAAGGCGCTGTTGCCATGGTCATCTCCGCGCCGTCAGGACTGGGCAAATCCTCCTTCGCCAGGGCGGGCCTTTATCCGAAAATGAAGAACGAACTGGGCTTCGAGGACCTGCTGCAGATGCGCCCGGGGCAATCTCCCGGAACCGCCTTGGATAAATTGAAAAAACAAGTTGACCCCCATAAAAAACAGGTCCTCCTGATCGACCAGTACGAGGAGTTGTACACCGTTTGTATGGACGAAAGCCAGCGTCAGGATTTCGAATCGGGCCTGATGCAGATCTTTGATGATGCCTCCAAAGACAAGAACAAGACCAGGATCCTGATCACCGTCCGCTCCGATTACGAATGGCGGCTGGAAAACTCCGGATTGGGAAAAAAATTGCTCGAATCTCAGGACTCGCATCCTGCGCTGTTCCGGTTGGCCCCGATGAACCTGGATCAGCTTCGGGAGGCCCTCGTGAATCCGGCCCTGATGGAAGCCTTCGAATTCGAATCGCCACAGTTGGTAGATCGCATTCTGCAGGAGATCAGCTTCGCGCCGGGCGCTTTGCCCCTGTTGTCGCTGGCCATGAAATGGCTGTTCCAGGGGGTGCAAAAGATCCGGGCGGAAACGGATGCGGACGTCCGGGTGTTCACAACGAAGCATTACGAACAGTTGGGCGGCATCAACCAATGCCTGAGCAAAATGGCCGATGCCGTTTACGATCGGTTCGACGAAGCCCACCGGGGCATGATGCGCAATATCCTCCTGCGCATGGTGCAGTTGCAGGAGGGCGGCCTGGTCCGGCGTCGGGTATATATCAACCCCTTCACCGCCTCGCAGCAGGAGACAGCTACCCACGAACTGGACTTCCCAGGTGACGATCAGGACAAGATCTGCCTTGCGGTACTGAATGCCCTGGAAGGCAACATCTCCGGCGATAAGCTGGAAGGCATCAACCTGCTCCTCTGGGGTACCGACGAAAACGGTCGGGAATACGTGGAACCTGCCCACGATTCCCTGATCAATTTCTGGCCCACGTGCCTGGAATGGATCGATGAATTCGGGAAGGAGCAGTTGATCCTGCAAAGGGAGCTTTGGCGGGCCGCCGAGGAAAGCATGCGAGTGAAAGCACAAGACACTGCAACAACCGGTGAGGCGCAGGAAACAGGCATAAACACCAACACATCGCCTTTTGACGAGCTCCGGTTGTGGGACACCAACCGCAAACTGGAACAGCTGTTTGAACGACTGTTAAAAAACAACCTCCGCGGCCTTCAAACCGGCAAGGCCCATACCCTGCAGGAAGCCGTCGGCCGGATTGAGAGGACATTGAACGGTAAAGATCAGGAGGCTTTCCGGGAATTCATCAAACATATTTTGGCCGAAGGCGGCAAACCCGATTTTGACGCCCTGATCATCACCGGCGCTTCCGGCAGCCTGCTGGATGCATTGCTGGACCACGGAGACCATTGGCTCAACCAGGCGGAGGTAGCCTTTATCCGGAAAAGCTGGGAGAAACGGACTCAAGGCATCCTGCAATTGAAGCGGGAGCGCGATGAGGCAAAAGCCATAGCTCTCCCTGTTCTGGCCCGGCGCCTTAAAGATAATGCCGTCGCTCTGAACCTGGCTATG
Source organism: uncultured Lewinella sp. (assembly GCA_937873655.1). GTDB lineage: Bacteria > Bacteroidota > Bacteroidia > Chitinophagales > Saprospiraceae > JACJYC01. The sequence goes on from CALMYQ010000207.1 coordinate 30,042, forward strand.
GCAGCGCACCGATTACATCCAAATCAGGAAAATTCCTCTGTGCTGATCGATTTTCTAAACAAATCCTTTTGTAAGACAATTTTCCATGGGCATAATGCAACAGTCAGTTCTGTTGCTTTTTCTCCCGATGGAACATCCATCCTAACGGGTAGTTTTGACAAGACAGCTCGGTTGTGGAACATTAAAGATCAATCGTTCAAATCCTTCGCCGGACATGAAGAAGGGGTTACCTCAGTTGCATTTTCCCCCGATGGAAAATCCATTTTAACAGGCAGTGAGGACAAAACAGTTCGATTGTGGAACATCAAGGATCAATCCTTCATATCCTTCGCCGGACATGAAAAAGGGGTTACCTCAGTTGCATTTTCCCCCGATGGAAAATACATTCTGACCAGCAGTTATGACCATACAGCACGGCTGTGGAGCATCAAAGATCAATCCTTCATATCCTTCGCCGGACATGAAAAAGTGGCTACGCCTGCTGTCTTTTCGCAAGATGGACAATCTATTCTGACTGGCAGTCGTGATAGGGGTGCTCTGTGGTGGAACATCACGGGGCATCTACGCTCCAGCTACGCAAGAGAATATCCATCCATGGTCAGTGCTGTTGCATTTTCCCCTAATGGGGATTCCATTTTGGCGCATGATTTTTCTACTGCGTTACTTTGGAAGATAAAAAGCAGTTCTTCTCTTCCTTTCGAAAATTTTCTTCCTTTCGAAGGTCATAAACACGCCATTACTTATTTGGCATTTTCTCCTGACGGGCAATCCATACTGACAGGCAGCAGGGATAGGACCGCTCGGTTGTGGAACATCAAGGATCAATCATTCATTTCGTTTGAAGGGCATGAAGGCCCGGTCAATACTGTTGCTTTTTCTCCCGATGGGCAATATATACTTACGGGCAGTGGTGACAAGATAGCTCGGCTATGGAAAATTGGGTTTTTATTGTATGATGAGCATGAAGGCCCGGTAAATTCCATTGCTTTATCCCCGGATGGACAATTTATTCTAACAGGCAGTGATGATAAGACAGTTCGCTTGTGGAACATCAAGGATCGGTCCTTCATTCCATTCACTGGACATGAAGATGCAGTCACTTCTGTTGCCTTTTCTCCCAAGGGACAGTTCATATTGTCGGGTAGTAAGGACCATACCGCTCGATTGTGGAATATCAAAGATCAATCATACATACCATTCATTGGACATGAAGATGCGGTCACTTCTGTTGCCTTTTCCCCTGACGGACAATACATTCTTACAGGCAGTAATGACAACACAGTTCGACAATGGAATCTCAATGGGTCTGGATTACCATTTTTTTTTATGTGCACATCGCCAAAATCTGCAGTTTTTTCTCCCAACGGAGAATTAGTTCTATGTACAGGGAGTGTACTCGCCACTTTGTATAACGAGGACGGTTCTTCTGTTTTATTCGATAGGCACGACGATTTGATTAGTTCCCTAGCTTTTTCTCCTGACGGGGAATCCATATTGACAGGCAGTTGGGATAGGACCGCTCGGTTATGGAATATCGACGATCAATCATTCATTCGGTTTGAAGGTCATGAAGGCCCAGTCCTTTCTGTTGCTTTTTCTCCCGATGGGCAATATATACTGACCGGCAGTGAGGACAAGACAGTTCGGTTATGGAATATTCAAGGGCGCCTGATCCAAACTTTCGAGGGCCTCAAATCTCCGGTCATATCTGTTGCCTTTTCCTCTGATGATGGTCAATTGGTTATGATCGGTTGTCGTGATGGAACCGTAATGTTGCGGGATAATTTCTTCAAGCAATGGGAAACCGGTGCCGTTTGGGACAATCTATACAAACTCAACGAAGAAGAACGCCGGGAGTACGGGATCACCTGGGATTACTAACCAAGATACTCCTCCGTAAAATACTTCCCCAAAAACCGCTCCGTATTGCCGAACAGGATCCGGTCGAGCACTTCCGCGGGCGTTTGCCCGAACAGCAACTCCCGGGTCTCAGCCGGAGGCAGTTCCACCGCTTCCCCATTCTGCGAGAAAAAGACCGGCTTGCCGCTTTCCAGATAGCCGGCCATTTCCTGTTTCAGGTCCTGAAAACCGGCCACTTCCGGGAAGGTATCAAAGGGATCGACGAGCCCGTCGTAGTCGCTGCCCAGGGCGATCATGCCCCAGGCGTCGGCGGGTTTTGATCCGGGTCGGCCTTCCTTCACGACTTTCACGATATGGAAGATATTGGACCAGAGCAATTGCAGGTAGAGTTCCTTTAACTCCTGTCGGAACCGAGCTTCGCGGTCGCTGCCCGGACGGGCGTTGTCGGCCTTCTTTTTCAATTGGCGGGCTTTTTCCTTGAACGCCTCGCCCGGCATCCGGCTCTCGTGCAGGATCACCCCGATGAGGCCGTCCGAATCGTAGGTCTCCAGGATATCCTCGTTGGTCAGGTTGATGGGCCAGCGGCTGAAGTATTGATCCCGGTCCAGCTCGGCGGTCTCTACGGCTTTTTCGGCCATGTCGAGCGTCCACCAGCCGTTGATGGCGGTATGGCTGTGGATGATGGGGATGGGATCGCCCTTTTCCCTTTTCTCCCGGATGACGGCGTAGAATTCCCGGCGGGATTGCAGGCTCATGTGCTTGCAGTCTACCAGGATGCGGCGGCCTTTCGTGCGGTCGAGCATCAGTTCCAGCGCCTGACGGCCCAGGCTGGTGAAGCCGCGGTTCATGCCGGCGGTCTGGTTGAACAGGTGGCGCATGCCCGGTTTGTTGAATCCCAGGAACAGGGGCGATTTGTCGGAAAAACTGCGCGCGTGGCCGGCCAGGTGGTTGTTGAAATGGTGGCAGAAGGTCACGAAGAACGGGGTGAATTCCTCCGTTTTCACTTCGGCGATGTTGCGGAGCATGGAGCTTTCGAGGATCTTCCGCTCGTCGTCGGCCAGGTCTTCGAATTCCTTTTTGAACGTGGTATTGCGGAGGTAATGCCCGAAGGAATGGGCGCCTTCCACGGTCAGGATGCCGGAGATCGTGTTGCCTCCAGAGATCAGGTTCCGGAATTCGGCGTGGTCCGAAGCGATCTCGAACCGGTGTTGCCGGTATTTCTTCGAGCGGGTGTCCCGTTGCCGGAGCAGCCAGGAACGCTCTTTGAGGAATTCCTCGTAATAATTGACGCCGGTATCGGAGCCGTTCTCAAAAGCGGCGATGATCCGCTCTACGCGGTCCAGCGGAAAACCGGAAACGGCCGACCCCAGGTAGGCGGGTTGTTTGCCGCCCAGCAGCAGGTTGAAAAAGGCCTTGAAGGGCTTCTGCGGATCGCAGTCGAACAATTGCCTTTCTACCGGGTAAATGGCCAGAAAAGGCGCCATCAGACCGGCTTCCACGCAGGCGTCGAGGTGGGCCTGCGAGAATTTGGCTGTATTTTCAATGGCTTTGCGCAATGGGCCGTTCAATTTCTGCAGTTCCGCCTTCCGTTCCTCGAAATGGTCCCAGATGGTTTGTCCGGCAAAGTCCGGATGGCCGTCGGCGGCGTAGCCTTTCAGGCTGCAATGCAGGTGGAGATCACTGATAGGATAGGGCATGATTAGAGGGTTTATGATGGTTTATGATGGCTCCGTCCGCCATAGCCTCGGCGAAGGCGGGTTTATGATAGTTTTATGGTTGGGCGGCCGTTGTTGAGCAGGGCGACGCAAGATTTTACGTCGCTACTTACGACTGGGCGACGCAAGATTTTACGTCGCTACTTACGACTGGGCGACGCAAGATTTTACGTCGCTACTTACGACTAGAAAACTGTTTCATGGTTGGGCGAGGCTGTACATACCACACGCCTCACGGGTTCTACTCCGTCAACCGTTCTGCGATCCGGTTCAGTTCCTTCTCGTTGGCGGATACAAACTGCAGTCCGGCCTGGTGCAGGGCCTCCAGATTGTCCGGATGGACATTGTCCATACCCGAATCTGCCGAACTCAACCCGGGTTCCAGGCGGTAATAATTGGATTCTACCTGGTCGTTTTGCCGGCGGCAGGTCTCGAACATCATCTTCAGCTGGTAATGCACCGTTTCGGAGTTGGCGACGTTGTCCGGACGATGCCTTTCCTGTCCGGTTGTCTGATGGTTGAATACGGGGGTTTCGGTTACCATGATCTCAGGTTTTTTGGTGAATGATACCTGCAAATTAGAGGGCATGGCGCCGAAAGGAAAGGGTGGGAAGGTAAGTGGCGGGGCCGAAACGGCAGTTGGCGGATTTTTGGAGGTAGGCGGGGTGTTTCATTGCTTCATTGTTGGGCGGCCGATACAGAGGCGGCAGATTGCCAAGCCGCGGGTGGCGTTTGCAGGCGGGAGGGATTGGTAAGCTGGGGCCTCGACAGGTGGGGTTACAGGGATTTCGGTCCTATGGACCTTTTGATTGATGATTTTGGATGGGGGCGTCCGTTATCAGGGCGGCAGATTGCCAAGCCGCGGGTGGCGTTTGCGCGAGGGAGGGATTGGTAAGCTGGGGCCTCGACAGGTGGGGTTACAGGGATTTCGGTCC
>CALMYQ010000208.1 GCA_937873655.1 uncultured Lewinella sp.
CACGCGCTGCCTTTATTTTCCTGGATGTTGAAATTTAAGAGTTGTATTTTGGTTTATTTTATGTTGCCGCTTCCGCTACTTTAACCTTGGTTCTTTATCCTTTAACCTTGATCTTCCTCCCAACTCAGGGCGCAAGGGAATTTGCACCCTGAGCCCGCATCTGCTCCGGCTTTGGCCGATGGTTTAGCGTAGTCGAAACCCGGCCTCAGAAGGTATTGGTCAGCATTTCGGGAAAGACGGGAGGGGCCTTGACAACGGACGAATACTTTAACCTTGGTTCTTTGTCCTTTTACCTTGGGTCGGGTAAACCAGTCTCCAGGAAAGTGCGGATTCCATTTCAATAGACTTTTTATCCCTGTTTTTCCACCCCCTTTTTCCCCCGCCAACGGGGGACACGCGCTGCCTTTATTTTCCTGGATGTTGAAATTTAAGAGTTGTATTTTGGTTTGTTTTATGTTGCCACTTCCGCTACTTTAACCTTGGTTCTTTATCCTTTATCCTTGGCCTAACTCAGGGTGCAAAGGGAATTTGCACCCTGAGCCCGCATCTGCTCCGGCTTTGGCCTATGTTTGAGCGTAGTCGAAACCCGGCCTCAGAATGTATTGGTCAGCGTTTCGGGAAAGACGGGAGGGGCCTTGACAACGGACGAATACTTTAACCTTGGTTCTTTATCTTTTAACCTTGATCTTCCTCCCAACTCAGGGCGCAAGAGGAATTTGCAGTTCTCCCAGGGTTATAAAACTTCGCAGGCGGGTTACTTTTACATGTTGCATTTCTTTTCCTTCCGGATGTAACTTAGGGCGCAACGGGAAGTTGCACCCTAAGCCCGCAAAAACTGACGTTATTACACTGCGGCCAATCGGGAAAACGGCAGTGGCCCGGATCACGGCCGTATACTTTTCAACTTTGCATTAACTCTTTTACATTTTGCACTTTCCACCCCCTTGATCCCCCGCTCGCGGGGGACACGCGCTGCCTTTATTTTCCTGGATGTCGAAATTGAAGGGTTGGATTTTGGTTTGTTTTATTTTGCCGCTTCCGCCACTTTAACCCCGGAGACCCAGGTGATTGAGCGGAGCCGAAATCACCCCCACCGCAATTTCCCCGCCAGCTTTTTGTACACCCGGTCGCTCTTGCCCAGCACAAAACCGGCAAATTCTACCTGGCCGGACAGCGATTTGTGGAACTGATCGAAAAACCAGATGGGCACCAGCGCCCGGTTCTGTACGGTTTCCTCCAGCAGCCAGCGGTAGATGGCCACTTCTTTTTTTAGCATCTTCAGATAGGATTTCGACAAGGTGGGCTTGGTGGCCCTGCCGATGCACAAGCCGGTGATCTCGGGTTGCTCCATGCGGCTCTGGAAGCGGACCTTGCCTTCGTTGATGCGGAAACCCGACGCTTCCAGGTTGCGGCGGATCTCTTCGATGAAGGCTTCGCCCGGCGGGACCTGGAACGAAAAGGTCAGGTCGTCGGCGTAGCGGGAATAGCGGGCTTCGTTGATTTTGGCCAGCTGCTCCATGAACCGGTCGACAAAATACAGGACGAAATTGGACAATACCGGCGAGGTGGGAGCGCCCATCGGCAAGCGGCCTTTATAGGTGGTCAGGCGGGTAAGCAACCCGGCGAGGTCGGGGTCGAAGGCGAAGATGGAGGTGAACAGTTCCAGGATCATTTTTTCGGTCACATGGTGGAAAAAATCTTGCAGGTCGATGTTCAGGAACCACGCGCCCTTGGCGTGCACCTGGGCGTTGGTGTAGATGTTGCGGGGGCGCGTTTCGTCATTGGGGCTGACCACGAATCCATGCACCGAGGCCGGTCGCACCTTGTAATACACGGCCTGCAAATACCGGTTGAGCTCCGTCTGGACGGCCTTCAAGGCGGCATTCGGGTGCTGGATGAACCGCCGGGCGCCGCCTGGTTTGGCAATATGGAATTCCTGATAAGACGGACTATGGGACAGCTGCTCCAGGCTGCCGTCGTCTTTTTTCAGCAAGGCGGCCAGTCCCGCGGCGTCTTCGACGGTTTCGAAAAGGCCGGCCAGTTTCACGAGCTGCAACGCGCTCAATTCGCTTTTGGTTTGAATGAAATAGTGCATGGTTTGGGATTATTATGGTTTATTGTAGTTTGTTGTAGTTTGTTGTAGTTTGTTGTAGTTTGTTGTAGTTTGTTGTGGTTTGTTGTCGTTGGCTTGCGGCATCAAATTAAAAGTCGAACAAGGTCAGGTATCTGGTTCGCAGGTGACCGGGCAGCAATACCCCGCTGTCGAGCATCACCTGATAATCGGCCGGGTTGAGGGCGAATACGGAAAACCGGTCGGGGGTGGGCAGCAAGGGCGATACCTTCTTCACCAGTTCGTCGATATCCCTTTGCCGGACAAATCCCACAAAAACGCTTTTCTGCAACCGGCGCAGGCCCGCTTTTTTACACCATTTGCTCACCTTGAGCCGGAGGCGGTCGTCGCCGATGTCGTATATGGCACAGTAGTGATGCATGGTTTAATTGATCCGATTTTTTGATTGATGGGATTGATTGGATTTTTCGATTGATTCCCCTGTCCGCCATAGCCTGTAAGGCGAAGGCGGGGATTCCTCGGTTCCTCAGTCTCCGCCCGCTATAGCCTCGGCGGAAGCGGGTCCTCAATTCCCCCTCAAGCCACCCGCGCCACCTGTTCCGCATCGGGCATTTCCGCGCCGCGCAGGCCGGCTGCCAGATGGCGGGCTTCCACGCCGATACTTTGGCGAAGCGTCCATTTTCGGCCGTGCAGGGCGGTTTTTTTCTCATTGAAACGCGCATAGACAGCGGAGGCAAGTATCTTTTTACCTTCTTCATTGAGCCAGACACCGCCGCCGGACAGTTCGCGGACGTGCTGTCGCCCCACCTCCTTGCGGGCGCAGAGGTTGAAGGCGGTCCGGTCGATCCAGGGTCGGAAAGGTTCGATGAAGTCGAATACGAGGCTTTTCTGGTTGCGGTCCGTGTTGTGCATGAAACCGATATAAGGGTTGAGCCCCGCTTCCCAGAGTTCTTTTTCCGTCCACCGGTAGAGGATGCCGTAGCCGTAATTGAGCAAGGCGTTAAAGATGTCTTCTGCGGGCTGCCGGCTGCGGCCGTCGAACCGGAGGTGTTCGGGCAGCAGGTGGTTCAGGGTGTCCAGATAGATCCTGTTGGCGCTGCCTTCCATTCCGCGCAGGCTGGCGGCGTGTTCATCCGCTTTGGTAAGCTTGAAGTTGCTGAGGCGGGTAAAGAGGTCCTTGAGGCTGCCGGCCGATTTCTCGATCAGTTCGAGGCTTGGGCCGGAGCGGTAGCTTTTCAGTTTGGCAAACCATTCGATCTTGCGGAGCAGTTTCAGGCAGAGCCAGTTTCGGGCGATATCAAGCCCCTGTAGGGTGCCGTGGAGGGCGAGTTGCTTATTCCAGATCCGGACGGAAACGGGAGGCGAAAGGCCGGCGAGGAGAATCTGCGGGAAGTCGTGCTGGTCGAGTATAAAAACGTCGACCTGGTGCTGTTGTGCGAGCAGGAGCGCGTCGGAACTGACGGAAGTTTTGGGATGCAACAGGATGGTCTGCACCTGTTGGGGGGCGAATTGCTCCACCCGGTCGTTCCCGGCGCCGGTGAGGTCGGGGACGGTTACTTCGAACAGGCCGTCCTTCACCCGTAGCCTTGCGCCAAATGATCGGATATTGACAACGTTTTCCATAAGAAGGTTTGCAGTTTGGTGAACAAATGGATTAACGAAAAACTGGTCATGGTGTACATGGATTTGTTTTTGCGGCAAACAGCCGTTAATTCCCGGAACGGCATTCCGGAAAGGCGAATCGGATTTATGCGTGAACGGTTTTATTTGGAACAGGGAAAATGCCGGGGTTCCTTGGGAGGATTTAAAGGCGGCTTCAGGTGCGGATTCAAGTGTTCCCGGTCAGGTCGTGCTTCACACTTATGGACATTTTCACAAAAGAGGCGAAAAGAGCCCGAGAGGATGAGCCGGCGAGAGCGTGAAGGCATTGCTTTTCATGCGCTCACTCTTTAATCCGTCTCCTTCGCTCATTTTGTCCAGTAGTCAGGTCGTGCTTATAATTGCAAGTTGCAGGAAAAATCGGAACCGCGCCCAAAAATCTGCAATTTTGCGCGGGCCTTCCGTGCGATGGGAAATTTGGATTTTGGCCCAAAATCGCAAGTAACAATTTGATTTGCAAGACATTAATTTTGCGAAACGGACGCTTTTTTTACCCTTTTCACCTCGTGAGCAGCTTGTTTTTTAACAAAATCTTAACGTTTCGGCCTTCAAATTTGCGAAAGAAATTCGGGTCTAATGTTTTGAAATTCAGATAAAATGGCTTTAATTTGGACTTGTAAACCATTCTCTAAGAAAGTGCGGATTGAAACGGTATCGCCAACATCGCCGGCGCCGAACCTGACCCTGCTTGTAAACCATTCTCTAAGAAAGTGCGGATTGAAACGTTACAGCTAACAGTATAGGAGAAACAGAACTGCTGTCTTGTAAACCATTCTCTAAGAAAGTGCGGATTGAAACCCGCAAACATCGAAGAGCTCGATCTTTGCTGAAGACCACTTGTAAACCATTCTCTAAGAAAGTGCGGATTGAAACTCGTGAGTGCATCACGATCGTAGCTGTAGTTATTAAACTTGTAAACCATTCTCTAAGAAAGTGCGGATTGAAACACAAATCCCCCAAGCATGGTAAAGGCCGCATTTTTCGCCTTGTAAACCATTCTCTAAGAAAGTGCGGATTGAAACATGATTTGTTTCTCCTTATTGGGCTAATTTGCCCGTCTTGTAAACCATTCTCTAAGAAAGTGCGGATTGAAACAGAAGATATTTACGTCGCGATCCCCGCCGATACACGGCTTGTAAACCATTCTCTAAGAAAGTGCGGATTGAAACGCAGTCAGCGCTAAAACAAACGCAGTCCTCTTCATACTTGTAAACCATTCTCTAAGAAAGTGCGGATTGAAACAAAAAGCACACAAATATTCCAACGTAATACCAGTACTTCTTGTAAACCATTCTCTAAGAAAGTGCGGATTGAAACGCGATTTTTTCGACTCTTTCTTTTTCCTTTTTTTGTCTTGTAAACCATTCTCTAAGAAAGTGCGGATTGAAACCAATATGCTTGGCGGTGCGAGCTACCATAGGGTGGTAACTTGTAAACCATTCTCTAAGAAAGTGCGGATTGAAACCGTCGAGCGGAAGTCGATGATCCGGCACCTCCAGCCCTTGTAAACCATTCTCTAAGAAAGTGCGGATTGAAACTTTTTTGCCTTGCTACCTTACCTTTTTGTAACTGTATCTTGTAAACCATTCTCTAAGAAAGTGCGGATTGAAACCAGTATTGACCTGCTGGACGAATGGAACATCATTTTTCCTTGTAAACCATTCTCTAAGAAAGTGCGGATTGAAACCGATTAGCCCCAAAATTTTTTGCTTTTTCATAGCAAAAACTTGTAAACCATTCTCTAAGAAAGTGCGGATTGAAACCCAACTGACTGGTGCCGAAAACGGCACCGTGCTGCGTCTTGTAAACCATTCTCTAAGAAAGTGCGGATTGAAACAAGACGGCCCAGAGTTGAATCGTGGGCGCCGTGAAGCCCTTGTAAACCATTCTCTAAGAAAGTGCGGATTCCACGCAATAGAGTTCTAAAGCTCATGCTTCGCTAAGAACTTCTATTATGCGTGGTTCGGCCTAAGGCCTCAGAATGTATTGGTCAGCGTTTCGGGAAAGATGAGAGGGGCCTTGACAACGGACGAATACTTTAACCTTGGTTCTTTGTCCTTTTACCTTGGGTCGGGTAAACCAGTCTCCAGGAAAGTGCGGATTCCATTTCAATAGACTTTTTATCCCTGTTTTTCCACCCCCTTTTTCCCCCGCCAACGGGGGACACGCGCTGCCTTTATTTTCCTGGATGTTGAAATTTAAGAGTTGTATTTTGGTTTATTTTATGTTGCCGCTTCCGCTACTTTAACCTTGGTTCTTTATCCTTTAACCTTGATCTTCCTCCCAACTCAGGGCGCAAGGGAATTTGCACCCTGAGCCCGCATCTGCTCCGGCTTTGGCCGATGGTTTAGCGTAGCCGAAACCCGGCCTCAGAATGTATTGGTCAGCGTTTTGGGAAAGACGGAGGGGCCTTGACAACGGACGGAATGCTTTAACCTTGGTTCTTTATCCTTTATCCTTGGGTAGGGTAAACCAATCTCCAGGAAAGTGCAGATTGAATCTATTTTGCGCATAAATTGTTTATTTTTGTAGCAGGTAATAAATTGCAATTATGACTGTATCAGAAGCTTTTGGCGATGTGGCTGATATGCTGGCTCAAATGGATCCGGGTAAAATCCTGGCGCTGAAACCGTCGGCAGCCATGACGGATCGGGTTGAGGAACTGATCTATAAGAAAAAGAATGAGGAAATAAGTCCGGAAGAACGCATGGAATTGGAGCGGTTTCTGGCATTGGATATGTTCATTAACCTGGCAAAGGTTCGTGCCAGAGGGCTCCTGAAAGAATGAACCGGTATATTTCCGAAAAGAGACTTGGTCAGATCACTTCCTAATTGAAACCGGCGAAATCCTGGGGCGTACCCTTGAAGGACAAGCTACTGTACAATTATTGAAGTTAAATGATCCGGACCGGATTATCTTGCGGCGATCTCTTGCGGAATTAGGACGTTATCCTTGATGATTTACTTTATAATTCAGTTGAAACGGCGTTAATCAGGTTTTGTAACCGGTTTCCAGGAAAACGCGGATTCCGCACCACCGAAAGCCTAACAGGCCGGATTTTACCTTATCATTGAAGTCTTTTCCATCCCAATCAATTCCGGCGAAATGAGATACTTTTATATTTTTTTATTTAATGTACTTTCGATCCCCATTTATACCCAAAACCCCATCCTGTCCTGGGAATCCCTGCCCCGCATCCGGGACGGGGTAAAGATCCGGGCCTTTACGTCCTATAACCCTACCGGCCGGACCTTCCGCGATTTCCGCAACTATACCCGCCGGGATGCAGCCGGCTTTGAAATGGCCGACCTTCGGGGGGAACAGGGCATGCTCGTAGGCATCTGGTTCACTTCTCTCGGCGACGGCGACGACCGCTTCGGCCCCGGGCGTTTCGGCGATATCAAACTCTGGTTTGACGATCCGGATTATCCGGCCATGATACAGCAACGGGATGTCCTTTTTTACTGGCCTCGTTTCCCCAACCTGCATCCGCTTTGGGGTACGGCAGGTGGCGCTCAATGGGCTTTTCCCTGTCTGCCGTTCCACCAGCTATTCCGGGCCGCAAGCACACAGGCGCCGCATTGGTATCAGTTCACGGCTCATTTGTACCGGAACGCTGCTTCAGCTGAGGAAATCCAGGCGTCGGATCTTCCTGCGGTCAACGAAAAATTAAGGGATTATGTCGGGAAATACCCTGGTAGCGCGCCGGGCAATCAGGCCCAGGAAGGCCGCCTGGATGTACCTCCGGGTAAAACGGTGTCTGTTTTTGATCAATCCGGCAACGGGGTCATTCACACCATCCGGATGAAGCCGGCTTCGGTTTCGAATGCGATTGTGGACAAAGTATTCCTCAAACTGACCGTCGACAAGCAAGCTGCGCCGTCCGCCTATGTACCGCTTTCCGTCTTTTTCGGCGGTTACGAGGCGGCGCCCATGAGCAATGCCCAGGGACTCCCCTGCGGGTTCGACGGAGAATGGCTCTACTTCTTTTTTCCCATCCCCTATTGGGAAAATTGCCGGATCGAACTGGAAAACCGGTCGGATCAACCGGTCAGCCTGAAACAACGGATCGAATGGACGGACCGGGAGGAGGTTCCGCGCAAGCAGGCGGGCCGGTTCAGGATCCAATACAACGACGGCATTTCCCGGAAAGCGGGTGAGCCGGATTTTCCGCACCTGGCCGTAACGGGGAGCGGTCATGTGGTCGGGGTATCCGCCAACCTGGCCGGCAGCATCGAGGGCAATTTCCGGGTCTACATTGACGGCTCCAGGACACCCGCCATCGAAACCACCGGCGGCGAGGATTATTTCTGCAACGCCTTCGGCATCGATATCGGCCTGGTCACGCCTTTCCACGGCGGCCTCAATGACAAGGTGGGCTACCGCTTCCATATCATCGACTATATTCCGTTTCAAAGCAGTATCATGCTGGGCCAGGATCACGGACACAGTTACTCCCACGACACGGACGGCACCTTCCGCAGCGCCGTATTTTATTACCTCAACCCCCTACCCCGGCTGGTGCTGAGCGATAGCCTGGACGTCGGAAATCCGGTTTCGGAAAAATCCCACGATTTTGCATTTGACGGCAAACGCCACCGGCTCCAGACGGATACGGCTGCCTACGAAGGCAACTTTATTGTGCCGTTCGCGGATTCCGGCCGATGGACTGAAGGCGGGTTCTCCTTCCGGATGAAGATCGACCCCGCAAACGACGGCGTACGCCTTCGTCGCCGGATCAACCAACTGGCTTTTCACCAGGAAGTCGAGGTTTTTGTCGACGGTCAACCGGCCGGTTTGTGGTTCGAACAAGGTTCCAATTATGAACTCCTCAAAGAGGAAAAACCCGAAGAATATCCGGAATACCACCCCGATTGGAGCAGGATTCCCAACCGGTTCCGGGATACCGATTTTGAGATCGATCCGATGATGACAACAGGTAAAAGTTCGATTCTCATCCGGTTGGCGGCAAAAGGTTCCCTGTCCGCCATTTCGCCTATGGACGAAGGCCTCGTCAACGCCTATTTCCTGAGCGCCTATTCCTATATCCATCCGTAAACGGATCGCGTCGCGGAAGTCCACAATACGCTCAGGGCCGGAACGCAGGTTCTGTTTACAGAATGGAGGATATTTGATGAATAATTGGCTTTGCCTTTAGTCTTGTCACTTTCTTTTGGCGCCCAAAAGAAAGTAACCACGCCTTTGGTCCACCGGCATACTACTGGACAAAATGGGCAGAGTGGGGGACTTAGAGAG
>CALMYQ010000209.1 GCA_937873655.1 uncultured Lewinella sp.
ATAACAGCCGAGTCTTAGTGCCCTGAGTGCCCTTAGTGGTCCAAATAACAGCCGACTCTTAGTGCCCTGAGTGCCCTTAGTGGTCCAAATAAATCAACCATGGCAGAATTAAAAACCCAAAAGAACGACGGCGACGTCACCGCATTCCTCAATGCCGTACCCGACGAACAAAAACGCCAGGATTGTTTCGCCGTCCTGCAGATCATGCAACAGATCACCGGCGCCAAACCTTATATGTGGGGAGATTCCATCGTAGGTTTCGGCGCATACCGCTACAAATACAGAAGCGGCCGGGAAGCGGAGTGGTTCCTGACGGGCTTTTCGCCCCGCAAACAGAACCTGACCCTGTATATCATGGCGGGCTTTGGACGGCACAAAGAGCTGATGGCCCAACTCGGCAAGTACAAAACCGGCCAGTCCTGCCTCTACCTCAAACGATTGTCGGATATTGATACCGAGGTATTGAAGGAATTGGTCCGGGAGTCAGTAGCCTATATGACTGAAAGGTCGCAATAAAGCTTCAGGGCTCATCGCTCCATTGTCTCATTGTTTCATTGCCGGACGTCCGTTGGGTCCGTAAAGACTGGAGACTGGCGAACTGGGGACTGCTTCATTGCTGGACGTCCGTTGGGTCCGTAAAGACTGGAGACTGGCAAACTGGGGACTGCTTCATTGCTTCATTGTTGGGCGCCCGTTGTATGGTCAAAAACCATTAAATCATAAAAAGTTAGCAGTTCGCCGGTTGGCAGGTTGACAGTCTAATGCCCCTGCAACGGACATCCAACCATATAACCATCCAACCATCTCAACCATAAAACCATCCTAATCCTTATCTTTGCACGTATGGCTATCACACTGCTGGACGGCGTCGTCAATAAAGAGATCGTCGTGGGCAAGGAGACCCGCGAACTGAGCGATATGGTGAAAAACCCGGACCTCTCCCTGGTCGACCGGGTCGAATCATTCGAGGATATCATGAGCCTGGAGGTGGGCGATACCGCGCTATCCCGCGCCCGCAACATCGAGAGAGAACAGGATATCCGCCAGCTCTACCTCAAATACGAAGGCGGCAACCCGACCGGCACCCAAAAGGACCGCATCGCCTTTGCCCAGGTACACGATGCCCTTCGCCGGGGGTTCGATTGCATCACCGTGGCCACCTGCGGCAATTACGGCGCTGCCATGGCCTTTGCCGCCCACCTGGCCGGCATCCGCTGCGTGATTTATATCCCCGATTCCTACCACACCGAACGCATCAGGGAAATGGAACGCTACCACGCCGAAGTTCGCCGCCACAGCGGTTCCTACGAAGACACCGTGGAATTCTCTACCGAAATAGCCGCTGATTCCGACTGGTACGACGGTAATCCGGGCGGGCAGAACACCCCGCTTCAGATCCGGGCTTATGCCGAGATCGCCTTTGAAATTTACGACCAGCTCCGCGACGCACCCAGGATCGTGGCCGTGCCCGTTTCCAACGGTACTTTACTGGCAGGTATTTACCGCGGGTTCGTCAGCCTGTACAAGCGCGGCAAAACTTCCCGCATCCCGCGCATGCTGGCAGCCTCCTCTACGCACAAGAATCCCATCATTTCCTCCTTCAAGAAAGGACTGGACCGTTGCGAGGACCTCCGCTCCGAGACGATCAGGGAAACCAAAGTGAACGAACCGCTCATCAACTGGCACAGCTTCGACGGGGAAGAAGCCCTTTACGCCATCAACCAGACCCACGGTGAAGCCTTCCACATCAGTGACAAGAAAATGATCCACCAAAGCAAAGTGCTCCTGGAAAAAGAGGGCCTGAAGGTGCTGCCCGCCTCCACCGCCGGTTTGATCGGGCTATTGGAATTGCACGCCCAACAACCCCTGGAACCCGACCGGTATGTGGCGATCCTGACAGCTAAGGAATAAATTTCCTGTCCTTACCAGGAATACTCCGGCGCGTGGGGTTATCTTTGCGCCCGAATTCAGGCAACTGTTCATGAACCAACTGCTTTACTATCTGATCATCAAGCCGCTGAGCCTGCTGCCGCTCAGGGTTTTGTACGTCTTTTCCGACCTGCTTTTTGTTATTCTCTATCATCTCGCGGGCTACCGGAAGAAGGTGGTCATGACGAATCTGCGGAATTCATTCCCGGAGAAGGAAGAAGCAGAATTGAAAAAGATCGCCTCGAAATTCTACCGCCATTTCTGCGATATGATGATCGAATCGATCCGGATTTTCAGCATTCCGGAACAGGAGGCGGTCAGGCGCTGCAAGGTCTTGAATCCGGAGTTTATGGATGCCTACGCGGAAAAAGGAACCAGCCTGATCTGCGTCGGCGCGCATTATGCCAACTGGGAAATGGCGGCCATCGGTTTCAATTCCCAATTTCGCCATTGGGTGGTCGGTATCTATTCCCCGCTCAAGAATGCCTATTTTGACAACCTGGTCCAAACTTCCCGGACCCGGTACGGCACCGGCATTGCCAATCGCCGGCATATTCCCGAATTCATGAACGAACACAAGGATCGCCTGACGGTCTATTTTTTCATCGGCGACCAATCCCCTTCGTCTTCTGAAATGAAGCAGTACTGGACGACCTTCCTCAACCAGGAAACGGGTGTGTTGCTGGGGGCTGAGAAATACGCGAAGTTGTACGACTATCCTGTGGTGTACATCCTGCTGAGGAAGGTGAAAAGGGGCTACTATACCGGAGAGTTTGTAACGGTCGAGGACCATCCGTCGGAAGCAGAAGAATTTTCGATCACCGAAAAGCATGTCCGGATATTGGAATCAGAAATCCGCCGCCAACCGGAATACTGGTTGTGGACACACCGGCGGTGGAAGCATAAGCGTCAGGATTCTTAAGCCCACCCGGATTCTTAAGCCCGCAGGGATTGAGAAGCCAATTAATGCCGCAGCATCCATCCCCGAATCCGGCTTACCAATCGGCCTGTCCTTGAGGGCCAGGCTCGCTTAGTAATCCTCCTTACACCTCAACCGCGACTTCTTCCACTTTTTCCTCTTCTTTCTCCTCAGCTTCATCCCGTTCAACCCGAAGGTTGTCGATGATGAAATCCTGGCGCTCGGGCGTGTTCTTGCCCATATAGTATTCCAGGATCTTGTCGATATTGGTCTCCTCGCCGATCACGACGGGTTCCAGGCGGATGTTTTCACTGATGAAATCCTTGAATTCGTGGGGAGAGATCTCGCCGAGCCCTTTGAATCGCGTGATCTCGGGTTTGCCCCGGAGTTTGGCGATGGCGGCTTCCCGTTCGGCGTCCGAATAACAGTAGAAGGTTTGTTGCTTATCGCGCACGCGGAACAGCGGCGTATCGAGGATATACAGGTGGCCGTTGCGCACCAGTTCCGGAAAGAATTGGAGGAAGAAAGTGAGCAGGAGGAGTCGGATATGCATCCCGTCCACGTCGGCGTCGGTGGCGATCACCACGCGGTTGTAACGCAGGTTGTCGAGCCCGTCTTCGATGTCAAGTGCGTGCTGGAGCAGGTTGAGTTCCTCGTTTTCATACACCACCTTCTTGGTCATACCGTAGCAGTTGAGCGGCTTGCCCCGGAGGCTGAATACGGCCTGGCTTTGCACGTCGCGCGCTTTGGTGATGGAACCGCTCGCGGAGTCGCCCTCGGTGATGAAGATGGTGGACGCCAGCCGGAGGTCTTCGTCCGTTTTACGGGGGCCGTCGTTGAAGTGGATCCGGCAATCCCGCAATTTCTTATTGTGAATATTGGCTTTTTTGGCACGTTGGTTGGCCAGTTTCTTGATGTCGGCAATTTCCTGGCGTTCGCGTTGCGATTGCAGGATGCGGCGTTCGATTTCCTTGGCGATCTCGGTATTGCGGTGCAGGAAATTATCGAGCTTTTCGCTGATGAAGTTCTTGACGAAAGTCCGGATCGTAGGCTGCCCGGGGCCCATATCCGTTGAGCCGAGTTTGGTCTTGGTTTGGGATTCGAAAACCGGCTCTTCTACCTTGAGGCTGACGGCCGCAACGATCGACGTCAGGATATCCCGCCGGTCGTAGTTCTTGTTATAGTGTTTCTGGATGGTTTCGACAAAGGCTTCCTTGAAGGCGTTGAGGTGGGTGCCGCCTTGCGTGGTGTTCTGCCCGTTGACGAAAGAGTAGTATTGCTCGCCGTAATGGTTGCCGTGGCTGATGGCCAGTTCGATATCCTCGCCCTTCAGGTGAACGATCGGGTAGCGGAGGTTATCCTGGTTGGTTTTATGCTCCAGCAGGTCGAGCAGGCCGTTCTTGGAAACGTATACCTGGCCGTTGAAATTGATCTTCAGGCCGGCATTCAGGTAGGCGTAATTCCATAGCTGGCTCTCAATGTATTCGTTGCGGTACTTGTATTTTTTGAAGATGGAATCATCGGGGCGAAACAGGATCATGGTGCCGTCCTGTTCCCTGGAGGATTGGAGCTTGTGGTCCTTGACCAACTCGCCCTGCTGGAATTCGGCGACTTTGGTTTTGCCCTCCCGGACCGCCTGCACCTTGAAATAGTTGGAAAGCGCATTGACAGCCTTGGTACCCACGCCATTCAGACCGACGGATTTCTTGAACGCCTTGGAGTCGTATTTACCGCCCGTATTGATCTTGGATACGCAATCGATCACCTTGCCGAGCGGAATGCCGCGCCCGAAATCCCGGACGGTAACGTCGCCGTTGTCTACCGTGACCTCAATCACTTTGCCGTACCCCATCACATATTCGTCGATGGAGTTATCGATGACTTCCTTGAGCAGCACGTAGATGCCGTCATCTGCGGCCGACCCGTCGCCGAGCTTGCCGATGTACATGCCCGGACGCATGCGGATATGCTCCTTCCAGTCGAGCGAGCGGATATTATCTTCGGTATAGGATACTTGGGACATCTGTTTGAGGTTAATTCGGTTTATGCCTGGATTTATGTTGCAAATATAGCTAAAATTCTATTGCGAAAACAAATTGTTTCGTTCAATTTTCTCACCCTCTCACCCTCTCACCCTCTCACCCTCTCACCCTCTCACCTAGGACTGTACCGCAAAACAAACGCCCGCATCTCCTCCACCATATCCGGCGACCCGATGGCGATCGTTGCCCGCTGATGCAGGTGATCGGCCTCCAGGTCGAGGATGCGTTCCAGCTGGCAGGTGATGGCCTTGCCGCCGGCCTGTTCCACGATGAACGAAAGCGGGTTGCATTCGTACACCAGCCGGAGTTTCCCGAGGGCGTACTTCCGGGTATTGGGATACAGGAAAATGCCGCCCTGGAACAGGATCCGGTGGATATCCGACACCATCGATCCGATGTACCGAAGCCGGAGGTTCAGGTCCGAACAATGGTCAATATAGCGCCGCATCTCCACGTCGAATTTCAGGTAATAACCCTGATTGACGGAGTAGTAGTTGCCCGTGGCCGGAATGCTGATGTCCCGGTGGGAAAGGCAAAATTCGCCGATCGTAGGGTCCAGGGTAAAGCCGTTGACGCCCCGGCCGGTGGAATAGACCAGCAGCGTTGAGGTGCCGTAAAGCACATAGCCGGCGGCCACCAGTTCCGATCCCTTTTGCAGGAAATCCCCGATCTGGCAAGGGCCGTCGGGTGCGCTGATCCGGCGGTAAATGCCGAAAATGGTGCCGACCGATACATTGACGTCAATATTGGAAGAGCCGTCCAGCGGGTCAAAGACCACGACGTACTTGGAAGCTTTGCCGTCAACGGAGGGGAAGGGGATGATATCCTCCGCTTCCTCCGAGGCCACACCGGCGCATTCGCCGCTGTTTTTCAGGCAGTCGATGAGTTTTTCGTTGGCGTAGAGGTCGAGTTTCTGCACCTCGTCGCCGGTGGCATTTTCACTGTCGGCCCGCCCCAGAATGGGCAGCAGGCCCGCTTTGTTCACCTCCCGGTTGACGATCTTGGCCGCAACCCCGATATCGCGCAGCAGGCCGGTCAGCTCGCCGCTGGCAAACGGAAAATCTTTCTGACGCCTGAGGATGAATTCATCCAGGGTGACAATCCGGTTCATTTCTTCTTTGGTTAGGTGCCGCAAAGTTAGCCCTTTCCGGCGGTTTTACCCACCCTTTGCCGCGGCAATGGACATACGATTAAAAACCCTCAAAATCATACATATATCCGGGAAAAAATTTATCTTTGCCCCGCTTTTTCAGAAAGGCTGTTTTTTTACTGCGGATGTGGCGAAATTGGTAGACGCACTAGACTTAGGATCTAGCGCCGCGAGGCATGGGGGTTCGAGTCCCTCCATCCGCACATTTGAACAATGAGGAATTGAGGAATTGAGGAATTGAGGAATCGGTTTTTTCCGGGGGCAGTACAATGCCTCAATTATTCAGCCGCACAAATTTTATTATCCAAACGATCCATAGCATATGCCACAAGTTGTCAGAGAAGATATTGACAATTTAAATGTCTCATTAACCGTAAAAATCGACAAAGGCGACTACGAACAGCAATTTCGTCAGGAGCTGGAAAAATACCGCAAACAAGCCCACCTGAAAGGCTTCAGAAAAGGCAAGACGCCCGCCAGCGTGGTGCGCAAGTTTTACGGTAAACCCATTCTGGGCGATATCCTCGAGAAACTGCTCCAGAAATCCCTGGGCGAGTTTATTTCCAGCGAGAACCTGGAAGTCCTCGGCTATCCCCTTGAGGATCCCAACCACAGCCTGCAGGATCTCGAAACCGCCGAACTGTCTGACTACGAATTCAAGTTCGACCTCGGCCTCGCTCCTGCCTTTGAACCGAAAGGCGTTGCGCCCGAAGATACCTACGAACTCCTGGTCATCGATTTCCCGGAAGAGGAGATCACCAATGAACTGGACCAAATGGCCCGCAGGCAAGGCAGCCAGACGGCGGTTGAAACGGATATCGAAGAAAATGACATCGTTCGCATCCAGGTCAGGGAACTGGCCGACGGCGCTGTCCGGGAAGATGGCGTTTCGAACGAATTTGACATCCTCATCAGCCGCCTCAACGAAGGCGCCCGCGCAGAATTTCTGAAACACAAGAAAGGCGATACCCTTCAGATCGACATTTTCGATCTGGAAGAGGGCGCTGCCGAAGCCTACGTCAGGAAAGAGTTCCTGGGGCTCGATCCGGAAGTTGAACTTGAGGTCGGCCGCCTGTTCGAAGCCGTCATCGAAGAGGTCAAACGATTCGAAAAAGCGGAATTCAACGAGGAATTCTTCCAAAAGGCCTTCGGTGAAGCAGTCACCACGGAAGAACAGGCCCGCAAGCTCATTCGCGATGACGTGGAAAAATATTACCGCTCTCAGGCGGACGCGGTCTTTTTCCGCACCTGCCAGGATGCCCTGATCAAGGCCAATGATTTTTCATTGCCCGTCGAATTCCTGCAGCGCTGGCTGAAGGCCGACATGAAGGACGATGTACCCGCGGATTTTGACCACCATTTCTACCACTTTGAAGAAAACCTGCGCTGGACCCTGATCCGCGAGAAGCTCCTGGACCTGTTGCAGGTTGAGGTGACGGAAGCCGAGCTGCTGGAAATCTACAAGGACCGGTTCCGCCAGTATATCCAGGATGAAATCATGCTGGAAAACCTCGCACAGCGATTTCTGGACAACGACCGGCAGGAAGGGAAGACGGATGTCCGGGAAGAAGCCTTGTCCAGAAAGATCATCGCCGGCATCCAGGCGCGCTGCACGATGTTGGAGCGAAGGATCAGCCTGGACGAGTTCAATGACATCCGCAGCGAACTCAACAGTCACCACCATCATCACGGCCATGACCACGATCACCATCACGACGAGGAAGAATAATTGAGCTTTCTGTTGACGCCTTTCAACCTGGATGGGAAAGATTTGTTAATTAGAAGGAATATTTCCAAACGGTATTCCATTTAACCAAACACCAAATATGTTCAACCAAGACGAATTCATGAAATATGCTGTCCGCCATTTGGGTATGAGCAGCATGCACCTTGAAAAATACGCAGAGAAGTCCGTTACCGATTACACCAATATCAAGGCTTTCACGCCCAACGTAATCGAGGAACGGCAAATGAACATTGTAGGGCTGGACGTATTTTCCCGCCTGATGATGGACCGGATCATCTTTATGGGCGTACCCGTCAATGATTATGTGGCCAACGTCATCCAGGCCCAATTGCTGTTCCTGGAATCCACCGACCCGAAACGCGACGTTCAGATGTTCATCAACAGCCCGGGCGGCTCCGTAATGGCGGGCCTCGGCATCTACGATACCATGCAGTACGTTTCGCCGGACGTTGCCACGATCTGTACCGGCCTCGCCGCCTCCATGGGCGCCGTGCTGCTGTCTGCCGGGGTTAAAGGCAAACGCACCTGCCTGCATCACAGCCGGGTCATGATCCATCAACCGCACGGCGGATTGCAGGGGCAGGTCACCGAAATGACCATTTATTACAACCTCATCAAGGAGCACCAGAAAGAACTGTACGACATCCTCGCGCAGCATACCGGCAAACCCTACGAACAAATCGAAAAGGATTGCGATCGCGACAAGTGGCTGACCTCTCATGAAGCCAAGGAATACGGCCTGGTGGACGAAGTGCTCGACCGGAACAACCCGCGCAAAAACAGCTGAGAGCGCATCAGTTGATTGCGCTCCGGGATCACGGCCAATTTATCACGCCGATAGCGGCGCTAAAGCTATAATAGATGGGAATGCGAAAAGGAAAACAAAACTTCCGATGCTCGTTTTGCGGGAGAGATAAATCGGAAGCCCTCATCCTCGTCACCGGGGTTGAAGGTCATATCTGTGAGGTTTGCGTAGAACAGGCCGGCGAAATCGTACAGGAAGAATTGTACGGCAAGAAGAAGGAAAAACCGCGCGAGAAATTCTTCCTCCCCGAACGATTGACCCCTGTCGATATCAAGGGCCATCTCGACCAATACGTCATCGGCCAGGATGAGGCCAAAAAAGTGCTGTCCGTCGCCGTTTATAACCATTACAAACGGCTCAGCCAGCAAAAACAGGATGAGGTGGAGATCGAAAAATCCAATATCCTGTTTGTCGGCCAGACCGGCACCGGCAAAACCCTGCTGGCCAAAACGATCGCCAAGTTCCTGAACGTTCCTTTCGCTATTGTTGACGCTACCGTCTTTACCGAGGCCGGTTATGTCGGCGAAGACGTTGAAAGCATTCTCAGCCGCCTGCTCCAGGTTTGCAACTACGATGTCGCCGCCGCCGAACGCGGTATCGTCTACATCGATGAGATTGATAAGATCGCCCGCAAAACGGACAATCCCTCCATTACCCGGGATGTATCCGGCGAAGGCGTCCAGCAGGCTATGCTCAAAATGCTGGAAGGCACGGATGTGAACGTACCGCCCCAGGGCGGCCGCAAACACCCGGAGCAGAAACTGGTCAAGGTCAATACCGAGAATATCCTGTTCATCTGCGGCGGCGCTTTCGACGGCATCGAAAAGATCATCGCCCGACGGATCAATACCCAGGTGATCGGCTTCAAATCGGAGGACGTCACCCAGATCGATCGCGAAAACCTCATTCAGTACGTTTCGCACGCCGACCTGAAGCGCTTCGGCCTGATCCCCGAGCTGGTGGGCCGCTTGCCGGTCCTGACCTACCTGGAGCCGCTGGGCCTGGAAACGTTGAAAAATATCCTGACAGAGCCGAAAAATTCCCTGATCCGGCAGTACAAAAAACTGTTCGAACTGGAAAATATAGACCTGGAATTCAGTGCAGAGGCCATTACCCTGATCGCTGAGAAAGCGCTTGAATTCAACTTCGGCGCCCGGGGGCTTCGGTCCATCTGCGAAGCGATTATGACGGACGCCATGTTTGAACTGCCGTCCCGCAGGGATGTGCGCAAGTTTACGGTCGATTATGCCTACGCACTGGAAAAACTCAGCCGGAGCAAGCTCACGCAGCTGAGAGCCGCATAAAGGACTTTTCCCCTTCACGGGAACAGCCCGGATGAATTGCTTCGTCCGGGCTGTTTTTTTATGTCAAATATTAATAAAAAATCAATACTATAAACTTGTAATCTGTATTTATTCAAAAAATAATTTTGAAAAATTTTATAAAAGCCAATGATTATTATAAATTTACAGATTCGATTGAAACAAGTTTGTTTACACCTTTTACTAACCGACAAAACAAAACAACAATGAATTCTTTACTGGGACTCGGTAAATACCTGTTCATCATTCCATTTCTCGGCTTCGGCTTCGGCCACCTCTCCAACGCCAATGCCATGGCCGGCATGGTGCCCATCCCCGGCGGGGCCGTATGGATCTATGTCACGGGCATTGCCATGCTGGCGGCAGCGGTCAGTATCGTTATCGGCAAATACGATAAACTGGCCACCGCCTTATTGGGCCTTATGCTGTTGATCATCGCCCTTTCCATCCACCTGCCCGGTATGATGAATGCCGCCGACGCCATGGCGAAACAGGGGTCAATGGGCCAGATGATGAAAGACATCGGACTGGCCGGCGGCGCCTGGATGTATGCGATCGGCCTGGCAAAAGACAAATCCGTGACCGGATAACGGATCAGGGTTATTGTCCGTCCATGATTGGAAAAACTCTTGATAATTGACTTTGATTGTGGAGAAAGCCATCCGGGCCCTCAACCTGGATGGCCTCTCTGGTTTTAAAGCATCGGGTTGGAATATTTCTTTCGATTGCGATAAAAGTCACCTTCCGGCGGCTGCCGGGAAATTACCCGGATCCCCCTAAAATTGATAACTTTGTCGAAACGAAAAACAATGTCAAAACCGATGAAACGACACACTTTCCTTTTGCCGCTCCTCTTCCTCCTGATCACCCTGTCCGTTAAGGCGCAAACCGGTGCCGGAATGGACGCTTTCGTCAAAAAACTGATGTCGCAAATGACGCTGGACGAAAAGATCGGCCAGCTCAACCTCGTAACGGCCGGTTATCCGCCAACAGGGCTCGGTGTTAGCCTGGGCGTTGAAGAAAAGATCGCCGGCGGCCAGGTCGGCGGCATCTTCGGCGTTTACGGGGCAGCCAAGGTCAGGGGCGTACAGGAACTTGCCGTGACCAAATCCCGGCTCAAGATCCCGCTGATCTTCGGCCTTGACGTTATCCACGGACACCAGACCATCTTCCCCATTCCGCTCGGCCTCTCCGCCAGCTGGGATATGAACCTGATCGAAAAATCAGCCCGCATCGCCGCGGTGGAAGGCACTGCCGACGGCCTGAACTGGACCTTTTCCCCCATGGTAGATATCGCGCGCGACCCGCGTTGGGGCCGCATTTCCGAAGGTTCCGGCGAGGACGCTTACCTCGGTTCCCGCATTGCAGCGGCCATGGTTAAAGGCTATCAGGGCGCCGGCTTGTCGCAGAACAACTCCATGATGGCCTGCGTCAAGCACTTCGGCCTGTACGGCGCAGCGGAGGGCGGCCGGGACTACAATACCGTGGACATGAGCCGCAACACCATGTACAACTATTTCCTCCCGCCCTACAAAGCGGGCCTGGACGCCGGCGCCGGCAGCATCATGACCTCTTTCAACGTAGTGGATGCCGTACCCGCAACCGGCAACCGCTGGTTGCTGACCGACCTGTTGCGCAAACAATGGGGGTTCAAAGGGTTTGTCGTGACCGACTATACCTCCCTCAACGAAATGATCGAACACGGTCTTGGCGATCTGCAAACCGTTTCGGCCCTTGCCCTGCATGCCGGCGTCGATATGGATATGGTCGGGGAAGGTTTCCTGACTACCCTGAAAAAATCCCTGAAAGAAGGCAAGGTCACCCAGGCTGAGATCGACCAGGCCTGCCGCCTTGTGCTCGAAGCCAAGTACAAGCTCGGCCTGTTTGAAGATCCCTACCGGTATGTGGACGAGAAACGCACGACCTCGGATATTCTGACGGCGGAACACCGGCAGGCAGCCCGCGAAATTGCGGCCCATACCTTTGTACTGCTGAAGAACGATAAACAGACCTTACCCCTGAAGAAACAGGGCGCCAACATTGCCCTGGTCGGCCCGCTGGCAGATAACCGCCGCGATATGCTGGGGACCTGGGTGGTTGCCGGCGATTGGCAAAAGTCCGTCAGTGTAAAGGAAGGCATCCAGCATGTGGCCGGCAGCGGCGTTAACATCCTCTACGCCAAAGGCGCCAACATCACCGACGATACGGCTTTCATTCACCGGCTCAATTTCTTTGGCCAGGAAATGGTGTCCCTCGACAAGCGTACGCCGGATGAAATGATCAAGGAAGCCGCCGGAGCAGCCAGTCAGGCGGATGTCATTGTGGCCGTCCTGGGCGAATCCCAGAGCATGTCGGGCGAATCCTCCAGCCGTTCGGACATCGGCATCCCGGCCTCCCAGGAACGCCTGCTGAAGGAGATGGTGGCGACCGGCAAACCGGTTGTGCTGGTGCTGTTTACGGGGCGTCCGCTGACCCTGCCCTGGGAAGCGGAACACTGCACCTCCATCCTCAACGTATGGGCCCCCGGTACCGAAGCGGGCAACGCCGTTGCCGATGTCCTGTTCGGCGATGTCAACCCGTCGGGTAAACTCTCCGCGACCTTCCCCCGCAGCGTGGGGCAGATCCCGCTGTACTACAACCACAAGAATACCGGCCGGCCCTATGACGGATCGCCGCAAACAAAATTCAGGTCCAATTACCTGGATATTTCCAACGATCCGCTGTACCCGTTCGGATACGGGTTGAGCTATACCACTTTCAGCTACAGCGACCTCAAGCTCAGCAAAACCGCCCTGAAGGGAGCCGAAAAGCTGACCGCAACCATTACGCTGACCAATACCGGCAAATACGACGGGGAAGAAGTGGTGCAGTTGTACATTTCCGACCCGGTAGCCACCATTTCGCGCAGCGTGAAGGACCTGAAAGGGTTCCAGAAGGTCATGCTCAAAGCCGGTGAAAGCAAAGAAATCAGTTTTACCATCACACCTGAAGACCTGAAATTTTACAACAGCGACCTGAAGTATGATTGGGAAAGCGGGGAATTCGTCATCTGGATCGGAACGAATTCAGAAGAGCTGAAATCCGGAAAGGTGAACTGGACAAAATAAGCAGGGCAGAAAGGCAGGTTGAACCCGTCTGTTGATGCTGATCAGTCCGGTAATATAGTGGTAACGAATGATTGGATAAATAATTCATCCAATGTATACCATCGATTCTTATCCCGTAGCCGTTGCGCTATGTGTTGTGACCATGCTTTGTTGGGGGTCCTGGGCCAATACCCAGAAACTGGCGTCCAAAAGTTGGGGTTTCCCGCTATTCTATTGGGATTACACGCTCGGTGTCATTCTGTTGTCGCTGATCTTTGGTTTGACGCTGGGCAGCAGCGGCGCCTCGGGGGAACCTTTTCTGGCCAATTTATCCCACGCCTCAGGAGATGCCGTCGGGCTTGCTCTCATTGGCGGCGCAGTCTTCAATATTGCCAACCTGTTGCTGGTAGCGGCCATTGAAATTGCAGGTATGGCAATAGCCTTTCCCATCGGGATCGGAATCGCGCTTGCGCTGGGGGTGCTGGTGAATTACCTCGGCGCGCCGGTCGGGAATCCTTTACTGTTATTTATGGGGGTGGCCTTGGTGGCAGCGGCTATCGTGCTGGATGCATTGGCTTACAGAAGGATCTCCACGGGGGCAGCCACTACCAAGGGCATCGTGATCTCGCTGGCAGCCGGCGTGCTGATGGGTTTCTTCTACCGGTTCGTGGCCGCCTCCATGTCGGAGGATTTTGCAAATCCTGTTCCGGGGTTATTGACGCCGTACACCGCCGTATTTGTATTTTCGATAGGCGTATTTGCCTCCAACTTTGTCTTCAACTCCTTTTTTATGTACCGGCCTGTAAGCGGGACCAGGGTGACCTACCGCGATTATTTCAAGCTGGGAACGCTGCGGTTGCACGTCATCGGCATCCTCGGGGGGGTGATCTGGTGCATCGGCATGCTGCTGAACATGATCGCTTCGGGTAAGGCGGGGTTCGCCATTTCGTACGGCCTGGGTCAGGGCGCCACCATGATCGCCGCTATCTGGGGCGTGTTTGTCTGGCGGGAATTCAAACAGGCGCCGAAAGGAACGAATACCCTGATCGTGCTGATGTTCCTCAGCTTTATTGCCGGATTGGGATTGATCATTGCAGCGAGATTCGCATAAAAAACCGGCTATGGGAAAGATAATCGTGATCGGCAGCAGCAATACGGATATGGTGGTGACTTCGGGGCGTTTGCCCTTACCGGGCGAGACCGTCATGGGCAACGAATTTGCCGTGATCCCGGGCGGAAAGGGCGCCAATCAGGCGGTTGCTGCGGCCAGAGCAGGCGGGGATGTGGTCTTTATCGCCAAAACAGGCGCGGATGATTTCGGGCGCAAAGCTGTGGAAGGATACCGACGTGACGGGATCAATACCGACCATATCGTTACGGACCCGCAGGAACCTTCCGGCATTGCCGTGATCCTGGTGGATGAAACTACCGGTCAGAATTCGATCGTCGTAGCGCCCGGCGCCAACGGACGCCTGTCGCCGGAGGATATCCGGCGCGCCGGCCACCTGATCGCCTCAGCCGATGTATTGCTGATCCAATTGGAAATTCCGTTGGATACGGTGGCCTGCGCCCTGGAATTAGCCCGGCGACACGGGGTGAAGACGATCCTGAATCCGGCCCCGGCCCGTCACCTGCCCGACGAACTGTTGCGCATGGTGGACATCATAACCCCCAACGAACACGAAACCCGCAGCCTGGTCGGTACCGACCCGCTTACCGAACGGGACGTCGTGCAGGCGGCGGCTCAGCTCCTGGAAAAAATCGGCGAAACCGCGATCATCACCCTCGGCAGTAAAGGCGCGTATTACGCCTCGAAAAACGGCTCAGGCGGCTTTGTGACGCCCCCTTCGGTCAATGCGGTCGATACGACTGCGGCAGGGGATGTTTTCAACGGTTATCTTGCCGCCGGCCTTGCAAACGGAGGATCACTTGAGGCGTCCATTGTCCTGGCCAATCAGGCGGCCGCTATTTCGGTAACCCGGAAAGGAGCGCAGCCGTCAATTCCGATGTTGGAGGAGCTGGGCGGTAAGTCGTAACGAAGCTTTCGCCAAAGTCAACGAAATTGTGCTTAAATTTGGAACCAATGAAAAACCAATACCTCCTGATCGGGCTATGCTTGATGATGGCCGGCTGCAAGCCCGCCGCTCCGGAAAAGGAAGAGGAGCCGGCAGCGGCTGCCAACCTGATACCCGTCCTTTTTGATACGGATGCCAACAACGAACTGGATGACCAGCACGCACTGGCTTACCTGCTGTTCAACGGCGGGACGTTCGATGTAAGGGGCATTACCGTCAACGCGACGCATAGCGGGGGAGATATCCAGGCGCAATACGCCGAAGCTGAACGCGTCATGAAACTCTGTAGCCGGTTCGGCAGCATACCGCTATACGCCGGCGCCAACGGCAATTTTGAAGCGATCCGCGATTCCGTCAACCAACCGGATTATGACGGAAAGGCTGCCGTAGAATTCATCATTGAAGAAGCCCGTAAGCCGCGGGGCCGGAAGCTGGTATTGATCCCGGTTGGAAAACTGACCAATATCGCCCTGGCCCTGGCGAAGGCGCCCGATATCCGGGATAGCGTGCGGATTGTCTGGCTGGGCTCCAATTATCCGGCGCCCGGGGAGTACAACCAGGAGAACGATATTCCTGCTGTGAATTACGTCCTGGATCAGGATGTTCCCTTTGAGGTCGTGACCGTCCGCTACGGCGACCCTTCAGGGTCCTGGTTCGTCCGGATCACCCCGGAAGAAGTTAGGGCGAACCTGGCCGGGAAAGGACCGCAGGTTTCACCGGTCACGGGCAGGCATGGCGACAACTTCACCTGCTTCGGCGACTATTCGGTCAGCTTGTTTGACAATATCCACATGGACGGCGATCCGCCGGGGCGCTCCCTGTTCGATCTGGTTGCCGTAGCGATGGTAAAGAACCCGGCCTGGGGAAATCATCATGAAATCCCGGCCCCCATACTCGAAGGCACTGAATGGAAGGACCGACCCGACAATCCCCATCGGATCACCATATGGGAAAACTTCGACAAGGCGGCTGTTCTGGGCGATTTTTTTGGGGTATTGGAACATCCTGAGTTGTCGGAACGGAGGGAGGAGGGGAGGAATTGAGGAATCGAGGAATTGAGGAATTGAGGAACTGAGGAATCGAGGAATTGAGGAATCGAGGAATTGAAGGCAAAACCAACCGACGGACGTCCCAATCGGATCAATCGAACAATCGAACAATCGAACAATCGAATCAATCGAATCAATCGAATCAATCGAATCAATCGGATCAATCGAACAATCGAACAATCGAACAATCGAATCAATCGAACAATCCCCACCTTCGCTGAAGCTACGGCGGGCGGTGGAATCAATCGGATCAATCGAACAATCGGAACAATTATATCAATTCAACAATCATGACTTTCCACCCAAAACCCGTCATTTTTGCCTTGCTGGGCATTTCAGTCATCTCGTTCCAGGCCTGCCGAAGCGACCTCATCCGGAATTCCGGGTTCGAACCGGGGCCGGACGCCCTGGTGGATACGGGGCTTGTCTATCGGGATTATCAACCTGTTGAAGGCGACCTTGTCATCTCCAGGTCGGCATACCAGGATAAGCTCTACGGCTTCTGGCTGGGGCAATGCATCGCCAACTGGACCGGCCTGATCACGGAAATGGACAAGATCGGCGGAGAGGGGCAGGATGGCCGGGGCGCCGGATTCTATACCCGGGACAACTGGGGCGGGCCCGATGAGCCCAGCATCTGGGGCGGCGGCGGTTTGTCGCCGACCATCGACTATTATTTTGTTGACGAAGGCGGTGTCTGGGGGGCCGACGACGATACCGATATCGAGTATATTTATCAGTCGCTGTTGTATGAGAACAAGACTTCCGTGCTGACGGGCGAACAGGTCCGCAACGGTTGGCTGAAACATATCAAGGCAGAGGAGGAGAATTTCCTTTGGGTTTCCAACCAGTCGGCCCTGGATTTGATGCTGCAGGGCGTTGTTCCGCCCGAAACCAGCGATCCGGCCAGGAATCCCAATTACGACATGATCGACGCCCAGCTGACAACCGAGATTTTCGGCTTTTTTGCGCCGGGGCACCCCGAAATTGCCCTGAAAATGGCCGATATGCCGATCCGGACCACGGCCCGGGAAAATGCGGAATGGATCGCGCAGTTCTATGTCATCATGTATTCCCTGGCGGAGATCCCGGATAAAGACCTGCCGATGAAAGAGCGCCTGGCCTGGATGGCGGATGAAGCCCGCAAACATTTGCCTGCGGATTCGTATTCGGCAAAGATGTATGACTTCGTGAAAAGCCGGTACGCCGCCGGCGACCCCTGGGAAACCGTCCGCGATTCGCTATATGAAAAATACCAGGTCAGGCAGGAAGACGGCTACGAGTGGTCGACCAGGGAACCCGTATGCCACGGCTGTTTTGCGGCGGGCATCAACTTCGGGGCCAGTATCATCAGCCTGTTGTACGGCGGCGGCGACATCAGGGAAACCATCAAGATCGGCGCTTTGTCCGGTTGGGATTCGGACAACCCGACGGCTACCTGGGGCGGCCTCCTGGGCTTCATGATCGGTAAGGAAGGGGTGGAACAGGCGTTCAACCGGAAATTTGCCGATCAGTTCAATATCCACCGCACCCGGATCGGATTCCCCAACGGCGGTATTGACACATTCGGGGAAATGGCCAAAAAGGGCGTATTGGTCGTCGACCGGGTAGTGCAGGAACAAATGAAGGGCGGGGTAGACCTGGCAAACGATACGTGGTACATCCCGGCTAACGCGGTCAAACCCGGGAGCTGACCCGTAACCTGAATTCAACTAAGAAAAACCAACTCATGAGATCAAATAAATTAATGTCCGGAATTTTAACGGCTGTACTTGTTTCGACAGCCGCTCAATTATGCGCCCAGGAAATAGGGCTCCAGCTCTACAGCCTGCGCGAACAATTCAAAACCGATGTGCCGGGAACCCTGGCCAGGGTCAAAAGCTGGAATATAACCGCTATTGAGGGCGGTGGGACTTACGGTCTTCCCATGGAGGAATACAAAAAATTGCTGGCGCAAAACAACCTGAAGATCGTCAGCGTAGGGGCTGATTTTCAGGAACTGGCCGATGACCCACAAAAAGCGGTTGAGGAAGCTAAGGCGTTCGGCGCCAAATACGTGGTCTGTTTCTGGATCCCGCACAACGGCAACGAATTCACCTTTGCCGATATGCAGAAGGCCGTCGATGTGTTCAATAAAGCCGGGAAGGTATTGCGCGAAAACGGATTATCCCTTTGTTACCACCCGCATGGGTATGAGTTCCGGCCGTATGAAGGAGGCACCCTTTTTGACTACCTCGTCAACAATACCAACAGGAAGTATTTCAACTTTGAAATGGACGTTTTCTGGGTCAAGCACCCCGGACAGGATCCGGTCGCCTTGCTCAAAAAATACAAAAAACGCTTTCTCCTCCTCCACCTCAAAGACCGGAAACCGGGCACTCCCGGCAACCAGAACGGTAATGTGGATGTGGAATCCAACGTTGTCCTGGGAACCGGCGACGTGGGGATCGCAGAGATCATGAAAGTCGCGAAACGCCAAAAGATAAAATACGCCTTTATTGAGGATGAATCCTCCAGGTCGGTCGAACAGATACCGATGAGCCTGGAGTTTTTGCGGAAAGAAAAATAAAAAAAAAATGTTTCTTTTTTAAAACATTAAAACAAAAATGTTGTTTTGAACAAGAAACACATTTATGAAAGCATTTTTTCTCACCGCCGTTGCCCTCCTGTTCGCAGGCGCGGCATGCACCCAACCCTTGACCAAAGCTGACCGAAAGGCCGCCATCAAGTACATCAACTGGTCCGGCAAGGAACTGAAAAAGAGCCTGAAAGGGCTTACTGCCGAACAGTTGAACTGGAAACCCGCAGAGGACCGTTGGTCGGCCCAGGACTGCATGTACCACATTGCTTTTTCTGAAGGCGCACTCCGGGGAGCCCTGGACCAGGCCCTTGCAGCGCCTGCTGACCCTGCCGCCAAAGCTGCGCTGGAGGTAACCGACGACCAGGTCAAATCCATGATCGTCGATCGAAGCAATCCCGTCAAGACGGCCCAGCCGTTCGAGCCCCAAAACACAGGATTCAAATCGCTGGAAGAGGCCAAGGCTGCGTTCAAAGAAAAACGCGCCATGCTGATCGATCTGGTCAAAAAGGCAGATCCGGATATGAGAAACCATATCGTTACCCTGCCCTTCGGTAAATTGGATGCCTATCAGTTTGTGCTCTTCATCGCGGGGCACTCCAACCGGCATACCCTGCAGATAGAGGAAGTGAAGGCTTCGCCTGGGTATCCGGTGGGAAAATAAAATAACTATTGAACATGAATCATGCGAATTAGGGGCAAAAAGATCCCGTAGGGATCAACTCTCGGTAGACGAATGGGTCAAACGGCGTTCAGCGTGCCGTAGGTACGCAATATCGCGACCCCATATTGCGTACCTACGGCACGCCAAACCGGCTCAAAACCATTATTCTACCAATATATTGTGCCTAACGGCACTTTTGCGGGGAATTTAGCCCCTAATTCGCATGACTCATGTTAGGAAAGCTTTTCCTTCCTGCCATTGTCCTTCCTTTCCCCGGGTTCATAATTTTTTCATATCAAACCCATATCAGCGGCAGCATTTTTATAGATTTGCCCCACCACCGGCACACCTAACCCGGTTCCCATTGCAATGAGTTCTCTGGAACAATCCTTACGTCAGATCCTGCCGAAAGAACGCGTCAAGGCCCGTCTGATCGACCGGTATGCCTACGCGAGCGATGCCAGCCATTATTATCTCGTCCCGCAGGCGGTCGTTCAGCCGGTTTCGATAGAAGAAATCCGGAAGCTATTCGCATTTACCCACCGGGAGAAGATCCATCTGACGTTCCGGGCGGCGGGTACCAGCCTTTCCGGGCAAGGCGTCACCGACGGCATCCTCGCCGACCTGAGCAACCATTGGCGGCGGGTCGTTCCGGAAGACAATGGCGCGACCGTCCGGGTGGAGCCCGGTGTTATCGGCGCGCATGTCAACCTGGCGCTGAAAAAATACGGGCGCAAGATCGGCCCTGACCCCGCTTCCATCAATGCGGCCATGATGGGGGGCATCCTGTCCAACAATTCCAGCGGCATGTGTTGCGGGGTGGTCAACAATTCCTACCATACCCTGAAATACCTGACCTTCGTGTTGCCCAACGGCATGGCGTTCAATACCGAAGAACCCGGCGATTACGACCGTTTTGAACGGGAGGCGCCCGGAATCTTTACCGGCATCGCGGAACTGCGCCGGGAAGTCCTGGGAAATCCCGCGCTGGCGGAACGCATCCGAAAGAAATACCGCCAGAAGAACACGGTCGGCTACTGCATGAACGCCTTCCTGGATTTTGAACACCCGTTGGATATCCTGGCCCATGTCATCATCGGCGGGGAAGGCACTCTCGCCTTTATCGCGGAAGCAGTGCTGAATACGATTCCCGATTTCCCCTGCAAGCTCACCGGCATGCTTTATTTCGACAGCCCGGAAACCGCCTGCAACACTATTCCGGCCTTGCGTGATACCGGCGCCGAAGCCCTGGAATTCATGGATCGCGCTTCCCTGCGCTCCGTGGAGAACATGCCCGGGCTCCCAACGTTTTTGAAGACTCTCCCGGACCAGGCATCCGCCATTTTGTGTGAGTTTCAGGACGTTTCGGATGTGGCAGTCCAGGCGAAATTCGACAACGCGCGGGCCGTTTTTGCATCCCTGCCCTTGCTGTTTGCACCGGATTTTACCCGGGATTCTGCCCAACAGGCCCTGATGTGGAAGATCCGCAAAGGCATGTACCCGTCGGTAGCCGGCATGCGGGCTCAGGGCACGTCCGCCCTGATGGAAGATTTTACTTTTCCGGTTGAACGGCTGGGCGAAGCCGTCGTCGATGTCCAGCGCCTGTTCGTCAAACACGGCTACAGCAACGGCATTATTTTCGGGCATGCCAAGGACGGCAACCTGCACTTTGTTGCTTCCCAGAGCTATTCCACGCCGATAGATATCGCCAATTACGAAAAATTCAACGACGACCTGTTCGACCTGGTGCTGGATAAATACGACGGCGCCCTGAAGGGCGAACACAGCTCCGGTCGCGCCGTTTCGGCCTACATCGAGCGGGAATGGGGCCCTGATGCCTATCGCATCATGAAACGGCTCAAGCACCTGATCGACCCGGAAAATCTGTTGAATCCAGGAATTGTGATCACGGAAGACCCGCTGACCCATCTGCACCACCTCAAGGTTTTACCAGTGGTAGAGGCGGAGGTCGACCGGTGCATAGAATGCGGATTCTGCGAATCGAGCTGCCCGAGCCGCGACCTCACCCTGACGCCCCGGCGCAGGATCGGCGTTCGTCGGGCTATCCGGCGCCTGGAAGCGGCCGGCGATACAGCTACACGGGACGCGCTGCTCAAGGATTACGCCTATGACGGGATGGATACCTGCGCCGTGGACGGCATGTGCGCGGTCAACTGCCCGGTAGACATCAATACCGGCGACCTGGTCAAGCGCCTCCGCAGGGAAAATCACTCGGTTGCTCAAAACAAGATGGCCTTGCGTGCCGCCCGGAATTTCAAACTGCTGGAAAGGGTCGCCCGGGTAACCTTGCGGATCGGACTGGCTGCAAACTGGCTGTTGGGCAAGCGCTTCATGAGGCGCCTGACAGGTGGTTTGCGGAAACCGTTTCCAGGATTGCCGCTATGGTCCAACCATTTCCGCAGACCGGTAAAACCCGTGCCCGCACCGACAGACGCCCCGCCGGATATCCTGTACTTCACAACCTGCATTACCCGGATGATGGGCGGCGACAGCTACCGGTCGTTTTTATCCGTTTGTAAAAAAGCAGGGTTGAAGGTGGGCATTCCTAAAGACCTTCAAGGCACCTGTTGCGGCCAGGTCTTTTCCTCCAAGGGGTTTGCGGAAGCCTGGCGTTATACCGCCGACCGGACCATTGAAAAGCTGTGGCGCGACTCGGGTGAAGGGAAAATCCCCATCGTTCTGGACGTGACCAGCTGTACCCAAACCTTGAAAACGTGCCGGAAACACCTGAATCAGGAGAACAAGATCCGGTTCGACCAGCTCACGATTCTGGATGTGATCGATTTCACGGCAGATCGGCTTTTGCCCCGGCTAAAAATCGGGCATCCCAAGGAAAAGATCGTTTTTCACCCCGTCTGTTCGGTACATAAAATGGGCTCAATGGCTAAATTGCAGTCGATCGGCAAGGCTTGCGCCCATCAGGCGGATATACCCGTCTTTGCCGGGTGCTGCGGCATGGCCGGCGACCGCGGATTCTATTTCCCCGAATTGACGGCCGCAGCCACCAAAAAGGAAGCGGCTGAAGTCCGGGAATCGGATTATAACGGCTATTACTCGACCTCCCGGACCTGCGAAATGGCCCTGTCCGAGGCGGTTGGCCGTAATTATGAATCCATTTTGAAATTGTTGGATGAAGTTTCTGAAACAGGAATATTTGAAGATGCGAAGATTTGAAGATTCGATAGAACCAATCAACCTTTCAAATCTTCAAATCCTCAAATCCTCAAATCCTCAAATCCTCATAATATGCCCTATCCATTCAATCCCCCCAAACGCATCCTCATGGGGCCTGGTCCGTCCGACGCCCATCCGCGCGTATTGCAGGCCATGGCGCACCCGCTGATCGGTCACCTCGACCCGGTTTTCGTCCGGATGATGGACGAAGTGAAGGACATGGTGCAACAAACCTTCCTGACCAGTAACCACCTCACTTTTGTGGTGTCGGCCCCGGGCAGCGCCGGGATGGAAACCTGTCTGGTGAACCTGCTCGAACCTGGTGACGAATGCATCATCTGCATAAACGGCGTATTCGGCGGCCGGATGGCGGATATTGCCGAGCGGTGCGGTGCAATAGTTCATCGTGTCGAAACCGAATGGGGTAGGGTGACTGAGCCCGACCAGGTGAGAAAGGCGCTGGATGCCTGTCCGCGACCCAAACTGGTGGCCCTGGTACACGCCGAGACCTCCACCGGCGCCCTGCAACCGCTGGAAGAGATCAGCAACCTCGTACACGAAGCCGGGGCCTTGCTGGTGGTAGATGCCGTGACCTCCTGGTGCGGCGTCCCCCTGAAGGTGGACGAATGGGGGATCGACGCCGTTTATTCGGGGTCGCAAAAGTGCCTGAGCGCGCCGCCGGGTTTGTCGCCGGTGAGTTTTTCGGAGGCGGCCGTCAAAGTGCTTGAAAACCGCAAAACCAAAGTACAAAGCTGGTTCCTCGACCTGAGCCTGGTCCGGAATTACTGGGCGGGCGCCAAACGGGCCTACCACCATACCGCGCCGGTATCGGCCGTATTTGCCCTGCATGAGGCCCTGAATCTCGTGCTGGAAGAAGGGCTGGAAAACCGCTGGGCGCGCCACCGCGAGGTGCACGATTACCTGAAGGCAAACCTCGAAGACATGGGCTTTCGATTTGTAGTGGACGAACCTTACCGGCTGCCCAACCTCAACGCCGTTTATCTGCCCGAAGGTGAGGATGAAGCCGGGTTGCGCAGCTGGTTATTGCTGGAGCACAACATCGAGGTCGGCGGCGGACTGGGGGCTTTTGCCGGCAAGATCTGGCGGGTCGGGATCATGGGCGAGAGCTGCCGGAAAGGGCATGTGGATGCTTTGGTGGGGGCGTTGAAAGGGGTGATGCTGGATGCTTGATACTTGGTGCTTGGTGCTGCACTTCGACTTCGCTCAGTGTAAAGATGTTTTATTTTCAAAGACAGCTTGAATTTAAATGCGATAACCGGGCGGGATTGACATCGTTCGGTAATTGTCTATTGATTCAAAGGAGAGTGGCAATCTGATGCTTTTTTCAATTTCAGATTTATTTTTGGAAATAAGTATCTAAAAATAATAGTTATTTCCAAAAATAAGCTTATTTTTGGAAATAACTATTCGCGGTGATTTCAAATGATAGGAAGAAAAAACGAGCAAAAAAGGATTCAGCGCCTGCTCGAGTCAGACCGTTCGGAGTTTTTGGCGGTTACAGGCAGAAGGAGGGTCGGTAAAACCTTTTTGGTTGACTCCCTTCTGAGAAATAATTATTGTTTCAGCATGACGGGTATCCAAAATGGGAACCAGGAAACGCAATTGGTCAATTTTGCCATAAAACTGGCGGAATACGATGGATCATTGGCTCCTAAAAAGCCTGAAAATTGGCAGATCGCTTTCCTGCAATTGAGGGCTTATTTAAAAACCCTGGACAGCAATAAAAAACAAGTGATCTTTATTGATGAACTTCCCTGGGTAGCTACGCCTAAATCAGGTTTTATTCAAATCCTGGCTCACCTTTGGAACGATTATATCTCGAAAGAATCCCATTTCATTCTGGTCATTTGCGGATCAGCCACGTCATGGATCAGTCAGAAAATTATAAACGATCCCGGCGGTTTGCACAACAGGGTGACGGAAAACATTCACTTATACCCCTTTACCATTGCTGAAACGAATGCTTTCTTGGAAAGCCGGGGCCTCCGGTTCTCCAATCAGGAAACCGCAAAGATATACATGGCCTTGGGAGGTATTCCTTTTTATCTTGAGCATATCAGAAAAGGAGAAAGCTTTGCCACTGCTATCGAACGGATCTGTTTCTCTCCGACGGGAATATTGCACAATGAATATGATAATCTTTTCAAAGCGCTGTTTTCGAATGCGGAAATGCATCAGCAAATAGTAGCCGCACTCTCGAAACGGCATTATGGGATGACCCACAAGGAAATTTTGGAACAGATTGGAATGGAACGACCGACAGGATCCTATAAAAGGGCTTTCGATGAGTTGATAGTCTCTGATTTTGTGATGGAAAATGTCCCTTTCGGCAAAAAGAAACGAGGCTCCACCTACCGTCTGATTGACGAATTCTCTGTTTTCTATCATCGCTTTATTCAACCCAATCGAAAATATACGCCCGGCATTTGGCAACATTTGGCAGAAAGCCAGTCCTATAAAATATGGGCTGGATATGCTTTTGAAACACTGTGCCACAAGCATATTCATGCAGTTAAACAGGTGTTGGGGATCTCTGCAGTCTACACGGAGATAAACAGCCTTAATGTACCCAATTCATCTGTGCAGGAAGGATTTCAAATTGACCTGTTGATTGATCGAAAAGATAATGCAATCAACATTTGTGAAATAAAATTTCACAGCGGCCCCTTTCTCATAAGTAAAGAATATTATGAAAAACTAGTAGCCCTCCGCCAGCGGTTCATAGACTTTACCCATACCCGAAAGCAGGTTTTCCTTACCTTTATTACCAACTACGGCATAGTTCCAAACAGCTATTCGAAAGAAATTGCGGATGCGGAGATCGACTTGGAACAACTTATGGAAGCAGCGGGATGACCACTTAAATACCGGTATGAACAAAATAAAGATCTCCACCGCCCAATTCGAGAACCGGAGCGGGGATAAAGCTTACAACCTGTCCGTCATTGAGCGACTGACAGCAAAAGCCGCCGGAGAAGGCTCGCAGGCGATCGCTTTCCATGAATGCTCGATCACCGGCTACACCTTTGCCCGCCACCTTTCAAAGGACCAGATGCTGGATCTGGCAGAATTTATTCCGAACGGGCCCAGCCTGGAAAAATTGGCGGAAATAGCCCGGAAAAACGAAATTGCCGTGCTGGCGGGGCTGTTCGAAAAGGATGAACACGACAACCTGTTCAAAGCCTATGTCTGCGTAGATCAAAACGGCCTCGTCGCCAAATACCGCAAATTGCATCCGTTCATCAATCCGCATATCTTGCCCGGCGACCGTTATTGCGTATTTGATCTTTGCGGTTGGAAATGCGGCATCCTCATTTGCTACGACAACAACATCATCGAAAATGTCAGGGCCACCAGATTGCTGGGCGCCGACATCATTTTTATGCCGCACGTGACCATGTGCACCCCCTCCACGCGGCCCGGCGCCGGTTTCGTGGACCCGGAATTATGGAAAAACCGGGAAAACGACCCGACCTCGCTGCGCCTGGAATTTGACGGCATGAAAGGCAGGGACTGGCTCATGAAATGGTTGCCGGCCAGAGCGTACGACAACGCTGTTTATACCGTCTTTTCCAACCCCATCGGCATGGACGACGACCAACTGAAAAACGGATGCTCCATGATCATCGATCCGTTCGGGGATGTCCTCGCGGAATGCCGCAGTTTTGACGACAGCTTTGTAACCGCCACCCTCACGCCGGAAAAACTGACCCAGGCGGGCGGACACCGGTACCTCAACGCCAGACGGCCGGAGCTGTACGGAGATATTATTGGACAGCCGCACCGGGCGGAACAGCAGGTGGCCTGGTTGCATTCGGATAAAAAATCGCTTTAATATTCGGATTTCTCCCTGAATTGCGGCATTTATGCTATATTGCATATAATTGTCAGGTCCAACCATAATAGTCAGATAGCTCAAAACAACATTGGCTCCCCTTTTCATCCCCGACGGATTGCATTGAGTATTGAATTGCACACCTATAAAAAATAATTATGCTGAACAAAGCGAATAATTTACCCATCAGATTTTTTGGGATGACCTTGGTTTGCCTTCTTTGGAACGCATTTTCCGCACATAGCATAGATGGCGGGTCGAACACATTACAGTATGTCTATGAGATCAAGCTTAGTGCAGATCAGAATTTAAGTGCGAATGCGCAGGTCAATATCATCCTCAAGGGTCACCTCGGCAGTTCGCAGCAAGTTTCCCTTCAAAGCCTCTCGCAACCCGGATCGTGGCCCCTGGCAACCGGAAAAACAAGCCGCTTTACCCTTTCTCTAGCGGAGCCCCTGGGCGAGTTAATCAGCTTGACAACGGAAAGCAGCCCGGGATCATCTGCCCACCTGACAAATATTTCTTTGACCGGGGAAAAAGGAGAATCATACGCTGCGACCGGAAATATCAGCCTGCAGGCTCGCAAAACGACCTATTTCTTTTTCGATCATTCAAAGCTCAAAGAAATCAGTGCCAGAACCAAACCCGCTATTCCGGACATAAATCAATACATCAACGCCCATCCGAAGATTGCCGCGGCGCTGCAGTGGCAGCCCCCGACCGGTAATACGCCGATTGCCTATCCGGATTGGCCGGCCGCTATGAAAGTTGAATTGGCGAGGTATTACAAGTGGTTGAAAAACGGAAGAAACTTTGGTTTCCTGGATCCGCCAAGGCTGGTCAATGTTTCGGATGCTTCCGGCATAACCGTCATCAATGAACGGGATGCCCGGCAATTCTATCTGGGAAATGTAGCCCGAAGCATTTTTTCCGAAACCCAATTGCCCTGGTCCTTGGATGATCTTTCAGAGGAAAGCTTGTCCGTACTTTTTGGGGTCAATTCATCCTATGCCCCTCACTATAGATTTCCTGCAGGCCAGTATGCCGCGATCCAGAGACATGATAACGCCGATGAACAGATGGCAACCGTGCCGGGGGATGCATCCCTTAATTACCACCATTTGGAAGAATTGGGCATGATTGGCTCAACCAGGTTGGAGACGATTGCCAACCTTTGCAAATGGATCAATGAGAATTGCACGCATATCGCCGGTACAATCACATTAAATGGGCAGGGTTTTTTTAATCAATACAGCTACCCTTCCGCCCCTACTGCGCATCAGATTTTGAAAGGATATGACAGGCCGGATGGAGATTATAAAATGGCCGGATGCGGCGGAACGGCCCGTTTTGTACAACAACTGCTGAGGACCGTCAATATTCCGGTTGAGGTTGATTATTCTTCCTATCATGCCCAACTGAAGTTTACCAGCGAACAACTTGCCATGTCTCATGGGGACGACCTCTACGGGAACACCATTAATTATCAGGATTTCCCTGTGGAAGATCTGCTGATCCCTGAACAACTGTTCCTTGATTACTTCAATTCGGATGTTCAGGTAGGCAAGCAATCTGAGATCGTGAGGGGCAAGTTGGACGGTCTGAACTGGCCTGGTCGAACCAAACTGCCGGTGATGGCAAGTTCCGACCCGGATGTTATCGCCTATTATAAGTTCAAAACCGACGGAAAGGAATCAATGAATAGAAGTTCGGAAATTCACGGCGAATTTGATGATGGGTTCTTGGTTCAAAGGTGGTCGTCAGGTATTAAAGGGTTATCCGGTGATTTTAGAACCGAAGACTTCTGCATTCGTTTTTTCTTCATGAGAAACTATAATACGGACGTTTTGCTAAAAGCCGCATCGGGTGCTATGTCCATCTCGGTCGACCATCGGGGGCTTGTATTGAATATCAATGACGGCCTGTCCAAAAAGGATTATGTTCATTATTTGTCCGCTCAGATCCCGGATGAAAATACATGGCATGATATCATGATCAACGGCGGCAATGAATCCGGCATTATTCGGGTCCTGCTTGACGGGCATATCATCAGTGAGCTTAAACTGGAGAATGGGTTAAGGTTAAACCCGGATCCGGATGCCTTCAGCAACTGGGATTTTGGCAGCGGCAACAAAGGATTGAAAATGGCCTCTTTGTACTTCATCAAGCGGTCATTATCCGCAGATGAAATGTTTCGTTTTACAAAACGTACAAAAGATGGAGGCGTGGGAACGCCGAAATTGGTCAGCGGCTTCAAACCCGGGCGTCCGCAAAGAGAAGACCGGTATTGGGCCCTTCGCGGCATGATGCCGGTCGAGGCGCCTGCAGGCTTAGAGGAGGTGCTCTGGGTCTTGCCTCAAAGAAATCCGTATACAACAAAACTATTGAGGTTGGATATTGTACCCAAATTAGAACTGCCCGATAGTTCGGATACCTGGATCATTGCTGAATATGTAGGCGTTGTCGTGGATGAACAAAGACACCTTACTGCGCCGCTTCAGGAATTGCCCCAGTCAACCCAGGATTATGTTTTAACAACATTGGGCATTACCGAACCGCCCGAACCGCCTGCTCCCCCCCTGAAAGCCAGGGATAAGTATGCCTATTTATTGCCGGGGCTTCCGATTCAGGCGCCTGCGAATGAGAAAAGCAGAACCTGGTCGGTGGTTGAAAGCGGTATAGTACGTAGATTTGATGGGGTTTTTGAAAAACTGGATAAATCTGGCAGGTATCAGGAAGTTGCGCCTGATCGTCCGGACATATGGGTCGAATTGGTGAGTGTCTACTTTGAAAAAGGGAGCAACGTACCCTTGCAAATGTTGAGCCAGGAAGACCAGGATTATATCCTTAACGGGATAAAGTAGGGGAAATGAGAAAAGATCCCGACCCCGATGCAGCGTCACATTAAAGCACAAATATAAAAATGAAAGGGATATTGGTCTTGGCAGCCATGCTGGCTGTTTGGTCATGCAATAACCGGCCGCAACCTGAAAACCAGGGCTTCGAATACGCAGAAATCACGGATTCTCTTCCCGGGGATACCCTTTTTCGGGTCCCGGGCGACACATACGAGATGGGCGAGGATTTCGCTTACATCAACCAGAAAGGCGATACCATTGTCCCGATGGGACGCTATGGGCTCAGCTTCACCGATACCATCACCACCTTCGGGATCGTCATCGACAGATCTTCCGGAAATAATGAGCTCATCGCCATCAATCCGCAAGGTCATCGCCTTTACGAGGTTTTCTGGATCGATAACGGCCCGGACTACCTTTCCGACGGCCTTTTCCGGATCATCCGCAACGGCAAGACCGGCTACGCCGACGCCTCCGGCAAGATCGTCATCCAACCGCAATTCACCTGCGCCTATCCCTTCGAAAACGGCCGGGCCAAAGTAGCCCTCGATTGTAAAACGGTAACGGATATGGACCATTTCGTGATGGAAAGCGACAGCTGGTTTTATGTGGACAAGCAGGGGAATAAACGGGATTGAAAACTTAAATGCCTGCACCTGCCAATTGACATTGACACGTATATTGTGGGGAATCCCCTGAAAGACTGAATACCGGGAAATTCCCTGCCTGATTTATAATTGCGACAGATGATCATGGATCACTCCACCTAGAACTGTTTTTTATGCGCATAAAAATCGCCCTCCGCACCCAACTGCGTTACAAATGGTTTACCCTTATTCATTTATTGGGTTTATCTCTGGGGATCGTTTGCAGCCTCATTATCCTGATCTATGTGGAAAGTCACCTGAGTACAGATACCCACCACACAGATGTCGACCGGATCTGCCGCGTAGTCCTGGAGATCGAAACACCCGAAGGCAGCACGGAGTACGAAGAGGGCTCGTCGTTGCCCATGGCTGACGCACTTGCCAGGGATTACAGCCAGGTGGAGGCAGCGGCTTTTTGCATGAAGTTTTATACCGCCCCGACCATTACGGTCCAGGCCCGCGGAAAGAAAGACAAGTATAAGGAAGCCGATATCGCCGCCTACGCGGACAACGGGTTCTTAACCCTGTTGGATCATCAATTTCTGGCCGGTGATAAGGGATCCGCCCTGATAAACCCGCTGACGGCAGTGCTATCCGAAAAACAGGCCCTCAAATATTTCGGCACTACCGATGTGGTCGGCCGGGTACTGAACATCAACAACAACAAAGACCTGACCGTTACCGGTGTTTTTGCCGATCAAATGGCGGCC
This sequence comes from uncultured Lewinella sp., assembly GCA_937873655.1. GTDB lineage: Bacteria > Bacteroidota > Bacteroidia > Chitinophagales > Saprospiraceae > JACJYC01. The sequence goes on from CALMYQ010000209.1 coordinate 30,633, forward strand.
TCCGATTTTGCATTCGACCTCCTGGTCTCGCTCCCGACCTTGAAAACCCTGAATCCCAATTACCAGGATCGCAATTTTTCGTGGGTAGGCAGCAACAACTGGACCTTCGTCAAACTGAGAGAAGGGACCGCCCTCCCGGAAATGAATCGCGCCATGGATCAATTTTCGGAAAAATACCTTGGGCCGGACCTTGCCCACTGGCATTTCCATTTTCAACCGCTCGCTGAGGTCCATTTCGATCCCCGTTTCGGCGGCATTGTCCGCAAATCCCTGCTTTGGGTGCTGCTCGGGGTTGCGCTGACCCTGTTGATGGTGGTGAGTGTGAATTATATCAACCTGTCGGTCGCCCAATCCCAACAACGGGCCAAAGAGATCGGTATCCGGAAATTTCTGGGGGGGAGCAGGCGCCAGTTGTTCCTTCAGTTCATGCTGGAAACCGGTATCCTGGTGTTGACAGCCGTCGGCCTGGCGGGTGGCATCGTTTCGGCTGTTTTACCCGCTGTGAACGGCTGGCTGCAAACGGACATGTCCCTGCTGCGACTGACCGAACCGGACAACCTGCTTTACTTGTCCTTGTTCACGGCCGGACTGACCCTTCTGGCCGGCTATTATCCGGCGGTTTTGTTGTCCGGTTTCGATCCGCTCAAGGCCCTTGCCGGCCGGGTAAGCGGCGAGGCAGGCGGGGTAGGGCTCCGCAAGGCCCTGATCGGATTCCAATTTGTGATCGCCTTCTTTTTCCTGACCAGCTCGGTCATCATTGTCGATCAGGTGAAGTACCTGGCCCGGGTTGATACCGGTTTTGTCAAAGAAGCGGTCATTACGCTCAATATTCCGAGGCGCGAATTGATCCGATTGCGCACTTTTCGCGATGAAGTAGCTGATTTGCCGCAAGTCACTGCTGCCAGCCTCCAGAATCAGGCGCCGATGTCAGTGGCCAACGAAGGCGGATTCATCCGGTACGATAACCGGTCAAAATTCGAGGATTTCCTTGTCCGCGACCGCTGGGCGGATGACCGGTTCGTACCCACGTATGATCTGAAGCTCGTCGCCGGCCGAAACATCGTGCTGCGCGATTCAACAACGGAGGTGCTCGCCAACGAAGCCCTGCTCAAAAAACTGGGAATCGACCGACCCGATGAGGTGTTGAACAAATCCATTTTTATGGACAATTCGGTGATGAGCGGAACGATCGTCGGCGTGGTCCGGGATTTTCACCACCGATCCCTGCAAAGCGCCATCGAACCGGTGGTTATCTACCCTTTCCCCCGGATTTTCAATCAGCTCGGCATCCGGCTTTACGGCAACCGGTCCGACCAGGCCATACGGGAAATCGAAAATCTGTGGACCCGCCATTTTCCGGATGACGTATTCCAGTTCACTTACCTGGACGAATCCATTGCCGGCATGTATCGCATAGAACAGGTGACCGGCAAGCTGATGAGCGTTTTTTCGGCGGTTTCCATTGTGATCTGCCTGATCGGGATACTCGGATTGTCGGTATTTTCTACCCTGCGGCGCACCAGGGAGATCGGCATCCGGAAGGTATTGGGCGCCGGCGCAACCCAGATCGTTGCCCTGTTGAGCCGGGAGTATACCGGATTGTTTGGGATCGCTTTTGTACTGGCATTGCCCCTGACCTGGCTGGCCGTGAGCCGTTGGTTGGGTGATTTTGCCTACCATGTTTCACCGGGCTGGCCGGCATTCATTGTACCGGGATTCTTATTGGCAGCGCTTACCCTGGCCCTGATCGCGGGGCAATCGTTGAAGTCGGCTTTGCGAAACCCGGCTGAGGCGGTAAAGGAATCCTGATGGGCGGGTAGATGATTGCATGATGAATGATTGCGCTGCAAGAAACGGTAAAACTTAGTGACCTGAGTGCCCTGAGTGGTTCAACTGGATTGAAGAATGAAGATTACATGACGTAT
>CALMYQ010000210.1 GCA_937873655.1 uncultured Lewinella sp.
TTGAATTTTAGGTTTACGGCCTGTAGGGCCGGCATGTGATCGCTCCGGCGAAGGCCATAATCGCTGGCCTTGGTAGTTGTCGGTTGTCAGTCGTAAGTTGTCAGTCGTAAGTTGTCAGTCGTCAGTTGTCAGTTGGCAGTTGGCAGTTGGCAGTTAGTGGGGTTAGGCGAAGTTTTGGCTTTACAATGGGCGTGCGAGCCTTTAGGTCCGCCATGTCGGTAGCATTCGGGTTGAATTTTAGGTTTACGGCCTGTAGGGCCGGCATGTGATCGCTCCGGCGAAGGCGGGCTCACATCCTGCTGTCCAGGTTCCGGCCGGTTTCCAAATGGGCGAATTCCGGGATGAAATCCGATACGGCCTCGATGATGCGGGCTTTATCGATGTCTTCTTCGGCGAACAGGGCTTTCAGGCGGATGAACAGGCTTTCAATGGCTTCGCGGCTTTTAGGTTGTTTGGCGGGGATAACGCCCAGGGCGTGCAGGCGGCTGAGGTCGGGCGTTTCTTCGGGGGTATGGAATTCCTCGTAGGGTTTTTCGCCGGAGGTATCGGAATCGAAGAAACAGACCGGGTATTTTCCAGGGCGCGCGGCCGGATCGGCTGCCAGCCGGCGGGCTTCCTCCTCGGTGCGGCAATCGATGACCTCCATGCCCAGGGCGGCGATGTACCGGCGGGCGATGGTCTCAAAATCCACCAGGTTGGCGGCGGGGTCGAGTTTGGGAAAAAAGATCTCGCCGGGGCGGCCCAGCATGCAGGCCAGCAGGCAGAGCTCACCGGATTCGGCGGGCGACACAAAATAGCGGCTGATCCCGCGCGGGACGGACAGCGGCTGGTTCCGGCTGATCCGCTCCTGGAATCCCGCCAGCAGGCTCCCGTTGGAAAAGGCGACGTTGGCAAACCGGGCCGTCGATACGGGCAATTCTCCGGCGTACGACAGGATCACCTCCTCCATGAGCTTCTTGCTGGCCCCCATGAGGTTGACCGGATTGGCGGCCTTGTCGGTGGATACGCAGAAAAAATGCCTGGGCGGGTTTTCGGTCAGCAGGTCGAGCAGGCCCTTGGCCCGGAAGACGTTGTTGTCGAACATGGCCTCGATGGAAAAAGCGTCCTTCTCGCTGCGCACGTGCTTGTGGGCCGCGAAATTGGCCACCGCGTCAAACGGCCCCAACCGGCGGAAGAGCTTGGCAAACACCGGGTCGCCGAAGTTGACGGGGTAGGTGAGGAAGGTCTCCGGTATATACTGCCCCGGCGTACTGCGCAGGTCGCGGACGAGCTCGGTCAGGCCGTTCTCGTTGATGTCGGCGACCACGAGCCTGGCGGGTCGGTAGGGCAGGAGGGCTTTGATGAAGGCGCTCCCGATGCTGCCTGCGCCGCCGATGACGAGGATGTTGCTGCCGGTTATTTCTTGCTGAAGTTGGACTTGGTTTGTTTCGAGGTCAGTTTTTAAAAGGCTTTCTTTTCTATTGGTAATATGTTCTTTTATGAATTTATTTTGATCCATTTGGCTGATTTAATTTGAACCACAAAAGAAACTAAAGGGAACAAAAGTTTTAAGCCATAGCTTTTGCGGACTTTTGTGACTTTTGCGGTTCAAAAAATAAATAATCGGTTCAACTTTGATTGAAGGCTTCGTGAAGGGTGTTTTTAATTGAACCACAAAAGAAACAAAAGAGAACAAAAGTTTTAAGCCGGAGATTTGCCAGGGCAAATCCATAGCTTTTGCGGACTTTTGCGGTTCAAAAAATAAATAATCGGTTCAGCTTTGATTATAGCTTTTGCGGGTCAAAAAAATATTAATCCGGCAGTTGATCAAAATAATGATTGACATAGGTTTTATGCCCGTTATAGTATAAATTGGTTACATTAAAATTGATCAAAATCCCCTTTGGAGCCTTCAATAATTTCATATAGGTGATCAATTGGGCTTCATGGATCGGCAATGTAGCTTCGGCTGCCTTGAGCTCGACCACCAATAAGTCTTCGATATAAAAATCACAGCGAAAATTCAGGGGAATCGATTCACCCTTATAGGTGAAGGGGATTTCAAATTCTGATTGGAACGGAATTTTCCGCGCGGCCAACTCATAAATCATACAGGCATGGTAGGTTTTCTCCAGTAAGCCGGGCCCAAGGATCTTATGAACCTCGATTGCTGCACCGTTGATCTTGTAGGTTAAATCGGTAAGGTAAGCTTTGGTCAGGGGTTTCCTGACAGCGTGCGGTAATTTTTTCATTGAGCGCGATTTTAGGTGTGTAAAGGATGACAATATAGGCGTTTTTTATTTAACCGCAAAAAATTGTATTGATTCTTTTAATTTAACCACAAAAGAAACAAAAGAGAACAAAAGTTTTAAGCCACAGGTCGGCTATTATAAATCCGCAGCTTTTGAAGTCTTTTGTGACTTTTGTGGTTCAAAAAAAATAGGTGTTTCAATGACCTATTTATTTCTTTGAGGCAGCTGTTTTCACGCATTCCGCCACAAATCCCAACTCCCTCTCCCCCAAGCCATTATACACCGGAAGCGTGATCTCGTTCCGGTACAGCGCGTACGTGTTCGGATAATCCGCTATGCGGTAACCCAGGTTGCGGAACAGCGTCAGCATGGCCATGGGGATATAGTGCACGTTCACCCCGACGCCGCGTTCGGCGATGCGGGCGATGATCCCGTCGCGGTCGGCTTCGGAGGCGCCGGCGATGCGCAGCAGGTACAGGTGGTACGACGATTCGCGGTCGGCATCGGAGAGGGTAGGGCGGACGGCCCACTCCTCCCCGGCAAAGGCCTGTTGGTAAAATCCGGCGATCCGTTTGCGCTCGGGGAGCAGCTCGCGCTGGTACCGGCGGATCTGCGCCAGGCCCACGGCTGCGCAGATATCGGGCAGGTTGCACTTCAGGCCCTGGTCGATGATGTCGTAGCGCCAGGCGCCGGGTTGGTTCTTTTCAAAGGCGCTCTTGGTCTGGCCGTTGAGGGAGAAGGCCTTGAGGAAGCGGTATTCCGTTGCGGCGTCAAAAGGCGGCGGCAGTTTGAGGCAGACGGCGCCGCCCTCGCCCGTGGTCACGTTCTTGACCGAATGAAAGGAAAACACCGTGATGTCCGCCAACGTACCCGAAGGCCTGCCCTTGTAGGTCGCTCCGATGGAATGCGCCGCATCGGCCAGCACCAGCGGCCGGCCGAGCATCTCCTGCCGCGGCGTCGCCGGGTGGAAAGGGGCGTTTTTCAGGACTTCGAACAGGGCGTCGTAATCGCAGGGCAGTCCGCCCACGTCCACCGGAATGACGGCTTTGGTGCGCGGGGTCAGCGCCCGGGCCAGTTGTGCGGGGTCCAGGTTGAAATCGTCGCCCACATCCACCATCACGACCGTCGCGCCGATGTTGAGGGCGCAGAGTGCCGTTGCGCTGTACGTATAGGCCGGGATGATCACCTCGTCGCCGGGGCCTACGCCGAACCACCTGAGGGCCAGCATCGCGCCCGACGTCCACGAATTGACGCCCACAGCCGCCGCCGCGCCGCTGAGCCGCCGCACTTCTTCTTCGAATTGCAGCACCTTGGGCCCGCTGGTCAGCCAGCCGGTATTCGTCAGGCAGTCCAGGACCTCGTCAATGACGGGCTGGTCGATGAGGGGGAGGGAGAAGGGGATTTTCAAGGTTAAAGTTTCAAGGATAAAGGTTCAAGGTTAAGGGAGGGCGTATCAGGCGGCAACTAATTGAGTGATCTGCTCCCTTCTGGCAACAAACGCCAAAGCTGCCAGAATATGATCTAATTTAAGCGCAGGAAAGTCCAGGAGAATTTCCTCATAACTCATACCTGATGCAAGCCACATTAGTATATCTGAAACTGCTATACGGGTTCCTTTTATACAGGGTTTGCCAAATCGCACATCTGCGTTAATGCTGATGTAATCCTGAAAATTAACCATTTTGCCAGCTTTTAATGAATAACGTTTTGGACAAATATATAGTTTCCCGGCAAGGCACCTTGTAAATAATATTCGATCCTCCATCCGGTCAATCCGTCCACCGTCCGCCGTTTTCAGTTTTCCGCGCATACCCGTACCCCACGTAGCGCCAGTTGGCTGGGATGAAGGGGAGAGCCGAATCTACCCGGGCCAGGAGGGATTTTACTTTTTCGCTGCCGGGGACAAACGCCGCCAGGAAGCCGGTTGTGTGCAGCTCATATTGGGGAAAAACGGACAATAGCCGGTGCATTTCGGTCAGCGACAGATACCGCCAGGCTTTTCCCCAGGGGACAAACCACTTCCGCGCTTTCCGGTGTAACAGGCTGCCCTGGAGGTTCTCTGCAAAAAGGAGAACGCCGCCGGGTTTCAGGACGCGGTGGATTTCGGAGACCATATCAAATTGAGCGGGTAATGCTTTAAGATAACCCAAGACCGATTTGAATATTATTATGTCAAAAAAATTATCAGGAAATGGTATTTGAGTACCATCTATTGCTTGATAATCAATATTTTCAGCAACCATAAATCTATTGTGATTGGAAAACGCTTTTTCTTTTGGAGAGACAATGTCACTGCAAATGGTCTTTATTCCCTTTAGCGCGAGGTACAGGCTTCCACCGCCCTTATTCGCACCAATTTCCAATCCAGATTGAAAAGGCCTCTCCTGAATTATTTTATCCCAAACCGGTAAAGCTCTCGACCAAGTGGCAATATCCCAATTGAAAATGGCCTTAATTTTTTCCTTTTCAAGAAATGCGTTCAAATCCGGATCAATTTTTTATGCAATTGCTCGATTTGTGAACCCCGGCTAAAAATATTTTTGGCTGCATTAAGGCAGTTTTGGCGCTTTTCCTCGAAATCAACAATATCATCTATCCGAATATGATCAATTGTTCTCTGGATAACATTAAAATCAGAAGGTTCACAAACCCAACCTAGGTTATAGTCTTGAACAATGCGAGCCCCCTCACCGCCACCGGCAAAAATTATGGGCAATCCTGCTGCCATTGATTCATAGATCTTAGAGGGAACTGCGCCAAATATTGGTTTTGCAAGCGGAATCAAAGAAAGGTCATATTGACAAAGAGTAGAAGGAATTTCGTCACGAGAAACCGGTTTATGCAGCATAATGCCCCGATGCGGATGACTTTGGAGGTATTGGTCAATTTCCAGTCTTTCGGGGCCATCTCCATATATATGGAATTCGACCTCCCTTTCTTGCAGGGTCAGGTTCTGACAAAGCGACAAAATACCTTGGGCTACGCCCAGCAACCCGGCATATACTATTTTAAACGGCCGGGTGAACCGCTTATTTACGGGAGGGTTGAATCGTTCGATATTTACACCGTTCCGGAAAAGCCAACACCGTTTTGCTCCATTACTTTCCAAGTGTTCGACAATCTGGCTCGATTGCCCCATACATGCATAGGAATTCCTATAAAGGTATCGCTCAAGGCCTTCCAGCCATCGATATAAACGGCTGTTGTTACTGATTGCACCAAGCTCGTAGGCAGAAAGCGGCCAAATATCAGATACGTTTAAAATATGTTTTGAATGTGAAAACCGTGCAAGCAGCAGACCGGAAATTCCAAGCGGAAGGGGTGGTGATTCGGTGATAATAAAATCAGGATTGAAACGGATTAGTTTATTCACAGACAGAAGGCTCATCCCGCAAAAAGACAACAAACTGATGATCCGGGGCAAGGTTTTTCTGGAATTCGAGGTATACAACCACGTACGCCAGATAGAAAGCCCATTTTTTATTTCGTTTTTGAACATACTTCCTTTATAACCAGGAAATATCTTTCCGCTGGGATAATTGGGCATAGCGGTAATGATAAGCACTTTCCATCCCAATTTTTGCAACCCGGTCGCAGCTTCATACAAACGAGATTGAGGAGCACCCATTTCCGGAGGGAAATATTGGGTAATAAAAGCAATACGATTTGATGTTTTTTTTAAGCCCAATTCGGTTTCGGAATTTTGGGATCCAGGTCCCTAAAAAGGATAATGTTCAATTTTTTAAGGCAAGCAAAGCATCAATTATTCTTTCCGCCGCCTTTCCATCCCATTTAGGAGGGATACCGCCTTTTTTCCATTTTCCTGCGAAAAGCTGATCCATTGCCGGTTTAATGGCTTCAGGGGCTGTTCCAAGTATTTCATTCGTCCCTATGGTGACGGTCTCCGGGCGTTCAGTGCTATCGCGAAGGGTCATGCAGGGAATACCTAGTACGGTAGTCTCTTCAGTAATGCCGCCTGAATCTGTAATAACTGCCTTGGCGTTTTTGACAAGAAAGATAAATTCAAGGTATCCCATGGGAGCAACCAGGTGCAGGTGCTGGTATTCGAAATTTATATCCTCAAGGGTTTTGGCAGTCCTTGGGTGTACCGGGAAAATTACAGGCAATCCGTGACTATTATAGGCAATAGCTTTAAGTATTTGTTCAAGTTGTTCCGGCTGATCCACATTCGATGGCCGGTGCATCGTCATGACAAGATAACTTCCTTTAACCAGGCCAATATCATCCCAAATCTCCGGCTTCCTGATTCGCGGTAGGTGTTTAAACAGGGTATCGATCATGGTGTTCCCAACGAAAAAAATGGATTCGTTAGAAACCCCCATAGAAATCAGGTTGGCGTTTGCAACTTCTGAGGTCGTAAAGAAATAATCCGTTATGCTGTCAGTCACAATCCGGTTAATTTCCTCCGGCATGGTTCGGTCACCGGACCTTATGCCTCCTTCAACATGACCGACCAGGGTATTCATTTTCTTGGCCACAATTGAACAAGCCAGTGTGGAAGTTACATCGCCTACAACAATGACAAGGTCTGCCGGATGGGCCCTGAGTTCTTGCTCAAAACCCAGCATTATTGAAGCGGTTTGCTCAGCCTGGGATCCGCCGCCTGCTCCGAGGTTAATATGCGGTTCCGGGATGCCTAACTGCTCGAAAAAGGCCATGCTCATGTTCCGGTCATAATGTTGACCGGTATGAACAAGTCGATATGTAATATTTTTTCCGATGGCTCTGGCTTTTTCAATTGTTTCAATTATGGGAGCAATCTTCATGAAGTTGGGGCGAGCGCCGGCAATTAGCGTAATTTGCATTTAAATTAAAGGCGAAATTTCGGAATAAAAATGTTTGATCTTACCAGATCCTTTTCTCTCAATATTGGGAACACGGATTACGATGAGCTTCAAACCGGGCTCCAAATAAATATCCATCTGTCTTTTTATCTCGTTTTCCTCGGTCCAATTAAGATCCCGATCCGTAACCACCTCAAACACAAAGGTATCGATGGATATTTGCCGAATAATAAATTCCCGGAGTATTCCACTTTTTTCGAGGATTGATCTGGAAATATAGTAGAAAGTCAATCCGGCTGATTCTTTTCCACTGGGCAATTGGATCATATCATTGACTCTCCCAATCAATTTTTTTAAAATCGGGAACCCTGCTGCGTTGAATCCTAGCACACCTAAATCACCAATTTCGTATCGGATAAAGGGCATTGCCTTATTGTGAAGAGACGTAACCAAAATCCTGCCTTCCTCACCTTCTTTCACCGGGATATCATGATCATCTACAACCTCTAACAGAAGATTGCCGGCAGAAACTCTCCAATCTCCATTGGGATAGGTAAACGCAATAATATCAGCTTCAGACGCACCGTATTCATTTATTATAGGGACGCCAAAGGCAGCATTCAATATCTTCTTATCCTCTTCCGTACATATCTCCGATGTAACAATGCAGGCTTTTAAAGAAGGGCATAATTCCTTCAGCACAATAGCGTTTGCATTGCAATACCTTGCAAAATGTACCAAAGAACTTGTGTAACCGTAGAGATATCCGAATCGCTTTTTTTTAAAGCGTTCCACCCATTTTTCCATAACAGGTGGGCTAAGATCAAAAACTGGAAAACGAACCCTGTTGGCAAACTTGTCCTTTATTTTCTCTTTGGTATAACCGATCCGATCAAGCGGGATACCGTAAAATCGGGCCTGCAGGTCGTTCAAGGAAATATGGTGAAGTTGGTACAAATGCTGAATATTAGCCCAGGTCAAAGCGTGGCAATATTTATCTTTTGCATAAAAGAAGGGATGACCGGAAGACCCGGAAGTATTGCCGATGTAAACCTTATCCGGGGTTGTTCCGGCAGATAAAAGGGAAGGAAGAGCAGCCTGATAATCCTTTTTTTGCAAAACAGGAATTTGAGCCCAATCAGTGGGCGTAAACTTGGCCTTTTCAGAATACCATGAAGTGAATTTTTGATGATGCCTAAATATTTCCCATTTTCCCTTTTCCTGCCTAATAAGGAGATCTTCAGCCCTCAAACTACTAAGTTCATCAACCTTTTGACGGGCTTGATCAATAGGGAATCCTTTCCAACGGAGGACATTATTCAAAAGCATTTTTTAATCCCCCAAGAGGTTTTTCCATTGTTCCATAACCTTTCCAACATCAAATTCCTCTGCTTTTATCCGCGCATTGGTTGAAATTTTTGCCGCCAGCGCGGGGTTTTCGATCAAGCGGCAAATGGCAGCACTCATCTCTTCTGCATTGTCTCTTTCAACCAAAAGGCCTGTTTCCCCGTCATCTATCAAATAGGGAATTCCTCCTACATTGGTGGAAACCACTGGAAGCCCTAAAGCCATGGCTTCGATGAGGCTTACGGGGGTGTTGTCGTAGTTGGCAGTATTGAGGAAAATGTCAAAGTCCTTTGATAAAGCTATCCATTCAGATTTTTCTAACCTGCCTTTGAATTCAATTTTATCTGATAAATCTAACTTTTTAACAATTGAATGGCATTCATCAATAGATTTATCTTTTACCGGACCGATCATGCAGAGAGAAACATTATGGAATTTTTTATTTAAAAAAGCTAGAGTTTTAATTGCCATAGCTGGATTGTAAACATCTTCAATTGACCGAACCCATAGAATTCTGGCATCAACAACAATTCTCTTTTTGAAGCCGTATTTTTTTAGATTAATAAAATTTGGAATGGTAATAGTAGGAAAGCCTGCACCCGAAAATGCTTCTTTAAGATAACCAGACGGGGCGATATTTTTCAATGACTTGGAAAAGATCATTTTACATAAACGGGGATTTGCCTTAATGCGTTGTGGGAGGCTTCCACCGTGTAAAATTGGTACATATGGAATTTTAAACCAATTTGCTAGTTGAGAGATTATTAAGGCATACCAGAAATTTAGTGTACCATATGTATCAATCAAAAGAATATCAATTTTACCGGAATTAATAAAAAATTTACATATCATTTCTGCCATTCGGATAATTTTGTTTTTTTTATCAGAGGCATAAATAACCTTATACCCTAGGTCTTCTAGATTGGGTCCAAGGATCTCAATAATTGTGGGTGAAAATCCTTTGTTTGAAAGTTTGTTTCCTATATATAGAATTGTCTTCATTCGGAAAAATTAAGTATAGAAATCCCATCCCGTAAATAAAACCAGTGATTGCGAGACGAGTTGCAGAATGAAACATGGTTAAGAAGGATACAAGGAAAAATAAAATCAAAATTGCTCTTTGAATTCCTTTCCTTTTCTGAAAATTTTTGATGAATGTGAAAACGATAATAAAAATCACAATGAGGCCAAGGATGCCATGTTCGGCTAAAAGTCTGCTTTGCTCAGTGTGAGATATGTTCTCTACTCCAAATCCAGGGCGCAATAAATTGGAAACACCAACACCAACTCCAAGGATTGGATTTTCACGCCACATATTTAAATCAGACATAATAATATCAAACCGACCAGTAGTCACCTTGGATATAGAAAGATCTTCATATCCTAACTTGGTAGAATAAGTCTCACCTTTATAACGGTCCAACAAAGCTCCGCCAGTTATGTTATTTACAATTATGAAAGAAAACACTACCAGTGCGGCCAATATAACAGGTGTAAAAATTCTCCTTAATGAAAATCCCTTTTCGTATTGGAGTAATATATAAGTGATGAATAAAGAAATTACAGCTGTCACCAACCCTCCTCTTGAAAAAGTTAATAACCCCCTGAAGATAAATAAAGTAAGAAGTGCCAAATCAACCGGTTTAGAAAAAAACGGAGGCATTCGAAATAGGAAGTTGATCCCTATGCAAATAATTCCAATGCCCAAAATGGTGGACACCTGGTTTGGTCCAAAACCACCACTTTCTTCAAAATTTGATCCTAATTGAAAGGCAATGTTGCTTAAACTGGGACTTTTTAAGGTGATCTGAATTATTGTAGCAATTATTGGACCGATAAAAAAAAGCAAAATCTGCTGAAACCGTTTTACATCAAAAGGCCTTTTGTAAAAATATATTGTAGAAAAAGATAATAATATCAATCCTCCTAACTGAAAAGTTAATGATTGCCTGAAAGTATCAAAATCTAAATTGCCCGCTAAAAAAATGGACGGTATCAGTAATGCAATAAGCAAGAGAAAAACTGGCTTTTTAAATAAACTCCTCTGCGCTATCAATCCTAAAGCTAAAAGGGTTATGGACGCAATTTTGCCAAACTCCCAAAACAAAGAGGCTTTTGTCATTCTTAGCCAAACCTCCATGCCAATAATATACACAGCTCCCAAGTGTGCCCAGCCGGTTTTATTGGAGGTTCTCAAAACTTGGAAAAAAGCAAAAAGAAATACAGAAACACCATAAATTGTTGAAAAATCATTAACGTAAACGCCTAGAAAGCCCAACAAAATGTGGAATAATAAAAAGCCTTTGCGATTCATTAAAACAAGTCTTGCAATAAATTTAGTTCAAGCTAATTTAGTATAGTATAATCAAGGGTTACGGACATCCAGAATTATTTCATTTTGTATTCGATCTAAATATCTGCTATAAGTAAATAGGTGACCCATTTGCCAGGATTCCAATGCCATCTTTTTTAACTCTTGGTTGCTTTTAATCGTTTCCTTTAGGAGACCTAATAGTGAGTTTTCATTCGGTTCAGTTAAGATATAACCATTTTCCCCATTTCTTATATACTGAGTAATGGAAGAAATCCCCGTTGTGATAGGTATGCAGCCAAAATTTGCCGCTTCTGCCAATACTTTGGGAAAACCCTCTGCGGCAGTTGTCGGTAATAATAGAAAGTCAGATATTTTATAAAGTTCAAAAAGAGCCTTTCTTGACAAGTTTCCATGAAAAATAACAGGGATCTGCAGGAAATTAGCTGCCTCTTTAAATTTTTGCTTATCCGGGCCGTTTCCTGCAAAGTGCATTTCTTTAACAATTGAGGTGTCGAGCATCGCTAAAGTTCTGATAATTATGCCTACACCCTTCGGATCTTCTAATCGCCCAGCAAAGCAAAAGGTAAAAGGGGGATTATAAGCCCTTTTAGGAAGTATTTTGGCCCCGTCTTCAATATCTTTCTCATCCAGACAAGGGTTTTCAAAACTCAGACATTGCCGGGGTTGAGACGGCCATCTTCCATTGATTGTAATTTTGGCAAATTTTACGGACTTCAAAAGTTTAATCTGCAAGCCATAAAAGAAAGAAGGATGCTCAGCGCCCCAATTTCCTGCGTATTTATGCCAATATATTTTTTCTTTGAAAAAAAATGAAAGTAAAGTTGCAAGAAAAGCAGGAGAAGAAGGAGCTCTGGTATGGATTACCTGTTGCCCTTTAAAATTTCTAAGGATTTTTATAATCATTTCTGGTGCGGCAAGAACTACATTCAACTTATTTAAAAGTGAATCGCCACCGGACTTTGGCAACATAATGATTTTAACTTCTCCTGGAACTTTTTTGAAAATTGGGTCTCTTTTTTCATTCTTCCGTTCAAATCCAATCCATGTTACCGCTTCAAAAATGCTCAAAAAATGTTCTACCTCCAACACAACCGGGCCAAACGCATAAATACCGTCAGAGGATTTATACATGGCAGTATCAGAAACAATTAGTAACTTTTTACCTGTTTGTATATTTTTAGACACCTTTTCAAGTATTGATCCTCAGAAAAATATTTTTTAAAAACTGCATGCATTTTTTCTTGATCGGGCTTCTTTGTCAATAGATCCATAATCTTTGCCTGCCAGATCGAAACATCAAAATGATCCACAAAATATTCTGGGAATTCAGTATTCAATTTTCGCGAAATTGCTCCGGTCTTATAGGCTAAAAAAGGTAAACCATGAGCGAGGAATTCTAATAGTACTAGTGGTCCACTTTCTGAAACAGATGTGTTAATGCCAAGTTGAAATGATGGGAGCAATGGTTGAACTTCTGTGCAATCATGAATTATATTTACTCTATTCTCTAATTTTTTTTCTTCTACACTAGCCTTTACCTGATTCCAATAAGACCTATCTTGTACCGCTCCAAAAATCGTAAGCTTTTTGTTGGTTTGAGCTAATAGTTCCAGTGCAAAAAGCTGATTCTTTATGGGTTTGATATTTGATACAAGGACAAGATTTCCAAGAGGATATTCCTTCTTAGCAGCAACAAAATGAATTGTGTTTTCGAGTAAAAAAACCTTTTCTGGAGATAAATTCAGATCTTTTTTTGCCCAATTAGTGAGGGCTTTGCTGACACCAATATAAAAGGTAGGCTTCATCAATGTTTTGAGGCCTTTAGGAACGGATTTGTCGATTTCGATTGAGCCAAAATGATCGTGAAGAATGAGTTTACTTTTAAATGGGAAAAGTTTTTTGATCAACGCGACATATCTGTAATTATGCCGCATATGGACATGAATTAAATCAAACTCTCTGGCGAGTACTGCCAGTTTTTTAGCTGCTACAAAATCAATCCTACTCTTCCTGAATAAAAAATGCACAGGAATGTTTGTATCCAGACTTTCTCTTAGTATACCATCCGAATATACAACTACTAATTCTACTGTTATTCCTGAACGGTTGAGCAAATTAGAAATTTGGATTACAATTTTCTCAGCACCTCCAATTTGTAATGAATCGATGACTTGAAGAACTTTCAAACTGGAGAATTTTCTTTTACTTGTAAAGGAAAAGCAGGTACTCCAACTAGTATTAATTTATTTTTTTTGTACGATTTTACGACACAGGAATTTGCTCCGATTATTATATTGTTGCCAAGCTCAATTGGTCCAATGATAGCAGAATTAACACCCATTTCAATTCGGTTGCCTAGAATAAATGGTGCGGATTTTTTATTATTAATCCCAATACAGTTTCCGCCAACCAAAGTCAAATGGTCGCCAATTCTTGCCCTCCCTGAAATTACAATCCCTAATCCAGGATGTAAAATTTTTAAACCTTTCCCTATTTGTGCTTGATAATGGATATCGCAATTGGAGTACCAATAGCTTAAAATAGTAATAGGCAAAATAAATATCCTAAAAAAAGAGTAAGACCTGCCCAAAATTAAATAAAAAGCCCTCTCAAGCCGATAAATAAAAATCCCGGCGAAACTTCGGCTCAGTAAAAATAAGAAAATACGCAAAGGATTTCTACCTAATGATACCTTGATATCATATAATAGGAAAAGGAATTGTTCAATAAATTTCCTCAATAAATTATTGTAAAGAAGAGAGTTGAGTTCCTTGCTGAATATTTTTTATGACTTCCGGATAACTCCATCCTTTTGGTTGCAGAAGCAAATGACATTTGCCTCGGTGAGCGATTTGTTCAGGCGATTCAAGCCTTACCCCTTCCTTCATGTACCATGATTCATACCCAAACTGAGTACACCACTCCAGCACGCGTTTTGTATTCTCAACCATTGGTAACTCAGGAGGAGAGTGCATTTCAATCATAAATAAAGTCGTTTTTGATTCAGCCAACTTGCCGGCGCCCGCTAACACAAGGGACTCAGCTCCTTCCACATCGATTTTCACAAAATCAGGTTGCCATCCGACCTGCCTGACCAGTTCATCAATGGTAGTCGTAGCCACCATAAAATAGCTGTTTACAGATGCCGCAGATTCAGCATGACCTTTAAACATACTGCCGGCCGCTCCGGAGCCGACTGTATAAAATGGGATTTCATCTCCGATATGGTCGCTTACAAAAGAAGAGATGAAAGTACAGTTTCCAGCCAGGTTGTTGTAGATAAGGTTCTTGGCTGCAATCGCTAATGCTTTTGGGTTGGGATCGACCAATAAAAGGTTCTCGGTGTAACCTTGAATATTAGCCAATAAAGCTGTATATCCCACGTTTGCTCCGATATCAAATATTCGCTTATGCTGACCCGATAAATAGAAAAACCAGGCATCGTCCTGATCCGATAATCGCCGGATCGTTCCTTTAATGGTTTTTAAATCCCGACCAATGAATTTAACGGAAGTTATTATTTCTTGATTCTGAGCATATTTACCTTTCAGGCCGGAAAATAATTTTCTTATTTTTCTTATGACCATCCTAAATTAGTTTTATTTTCTCTCCTGCCTTTATCATTCTTGAAGATAATCGCCAGGATCTAGTTACCTGAATTAGAACAAATGGGAGCATTACAATAGCAATCGGGATTCCTAAAATCATCATTGCCTTGTTGCCTTTGAACCTATAAGGGATTAAAGATGGAGGCACGCTGATCATTAATAAGCGTAAAGCAGCCAAATTCCCAAAATATTTTCTCGCCAGGTACAAAACGCTGGGAATGGGCCGTGGCGCCAGCCAATTTTTTGATCGGAACCCGTCCCAGCTTCCCATTTGTCGCAATCCTCCTTCTGCTCCCTTTAGATGCAATCGCTGGGCGTAAGGATTTGAAATATTTTTAAATCCGGCCAGGTAAGCACGTAAGCCAAATTCCCCATCCCCCATGCGCTGTTTTTCAAACTGGCGGTCAAACAATCCGATCTTTCTGAATACGTCTCGACGAATCATGACATTCCCAGTATCCAATTGATCGCCCCATCTGAAAAAGCTGTAATTCTCAGGCACTTTTGCTCCAACTTTGGAAATAGAAACCCCGGATGAAATATCGGCTCCGAAATAATCCAGGCATTTCAGGTGTTGGCTGATCCAGTCCTTTTCTACTCTGGAATCATCGTCGTACAGGAGCAGGAATTCAGCTGCAGATTGTTCTATCGCCGTATTGCGGGCTAACCATAAGGCTTTTTCTTCCTGATGAATCACCTTTAAATTCAATCGAAAGGATCTATAAAAATCTGCCTGGAAAGGCTCGGACTGATCAATTATGATAACTTCAAAATTGGAATAATCCTGCTGCTCCAGGTCAATCAAGGCGTCCTTTAAATAATTGTATCGATTTAAGGTTGGAATTATAACCGTGACAAGCGGTGATTTTTTCATCAAACCGGAAATAAAATCTGTATAACCTGCTCCATGGTAAAAGACCTTTCCAAAAAGCGCTTGCCGTTTTGCTTTGCGCGTTTTGAAAAAAGATAAAAACTCCCTGATGGGATTATGCAAAGAAATCAGGCGGATTAACAAAACAT
This sequence comes from uncultured Lewinella sp., assembly GCA_937873655.1. Taxonomy (GTDB): domain Bacteria; phylum Bacteroidota; class Bacteroidia; order Chitinophagales; family Saprospiraceae; genus JACJYC01. Next base: position 15,347 of record CALMYQ010000210.1, read on the forward strand.
AATATCCCCATATTGGATGAAAATAGTTGCGCAGAAAAAGATAATTATCCGAAACAGACGGTTGAATCTCCCGAATATCTAATCGCTGGCCTTCATTAGAACAGATAACCCCTTTTTGCCATGCCTGCCAGGCTATATCCAGTTTGGAAACGTTTTCAGAAGAGTAACCAGGTTGCCAGTTTAAATAGCTTTTTTCCGATTCAGTGAGCTCATCCCAGTCAGGAAAATATACAGGACCGGCAATTTCCGGGTGCAGATTAAAGTACCAGATTGGGTTGACGTATTTTTGGAAAGAGAAAAGCACTATTCCTCCGTGTAGAATTTGATAAATTCCTGCTGTTGCTTTTCCAGATTGAATTCATTGCGAACCCGTTCAATTGCAGCGGTTCGAATTTTGAGGAGATATTGCTCGTCCATTTCCAGAATTGCTTTAATTTGCTCCGCCAGAAGGCGGGGTTGCCGTTTGGGGACGACCCACCCGGACCTTCCATGGATGATGTTTTCTGATAATCCTTCTGCATTGGAAACCACGCAAAGTAATCCTAAAGCCTGAGCTTCAAGAACTGCATTGCAAAAGCCTTCCTGTATGCTGTATTGCAAATAAATATCCGCATTTTCCAATTCGGATTTGACTTGATCATGGGGTATTTTCCCTTTGAAACTTACCCAATCCTGAATTCCAAACTGATAAGCTGCAAATGCCAGCCGTTCATATTCTTCGCCTGCGCCAATTATTGTGTAGCGAAAAGGGATACCTTGTTTTTTGAGAATCGCAAGCGCTTCGAGTGTGTATTCCAGCCCCTTTTTCCAATGCAGTCGAGCTACCGTAAAAATTTTAAGCGGTGAATGGAAGGTAGAAATAGGAGTTTCTCTTCTATATAAAGATACATCAACTGCAGGTGTAATTTTTTTAACTGGCTTTTCGCTATTTAAACCGTTCTGGTATGCCAGTTCTAGTAAGTCATTGGAAATGGCGTGAACTTTATCAACATTATGCCATAATAAACGATAGCATTCAGGATGTTTAAGCGGATACAGCGCAATATCATACCCCCGAAGGCTAACACCCATTTTCGCCCGAATCGCTTTTGCGACATGTTCACTGCGTAATGCAGTGGTTGCAAATCCAAAATGGAGCCAATCTAATTTTTCAGGAAGGATATGACTATTCAGGTAAATATTTTTGATGGTTTCTTTAAGACTTCTACCAGAGTTTCGTTCGAGACAGAAAAAATGATAGGATTGTTTTGGTGCTGTTAGGCCAAGTTGGAAAAATTTCCATAACAGCATAATAAATTGGATGCCAAAAAATGATGATACTTTGGGTGGAGACTTCACTTGGCACAGGTCAAAATTTGATGCTTTATTCTCGGCGAAAAGGATTACGTCAAAGCCCTGGTATTTCAAACCAGAAATCTTTGACTGGAAAAAAGTTTCGGAATAAGAGGGAGAAGTATTGAGCACCAGCCCTATTCTCATAGTACCGAATTATAAAATTGATTAAAATCGGCTCTAAAACCTTCTAGACTATGTTGTTGCTCAACTTTTTGCCTTGCGGATTGAGCGAAGGCTTCCCTTCCTTGGACAGTGTCATCCAGCATTTTTTCGATTTGGGCAACCATATCAGGGATATTTCTGGTGTTAAATAATAAACCAGTAGTGTTGTTTTGAATGACTTCATCCATTCCACCGCAATCGCTCGAAACAACTGGTAACCCAATAGCCATAGCTTCAAGTACTACATTAGCAATGCCTTCTTCAACACTAGGGAGTAAAAAAATATCTGCCTCAGTCATTTTTTCAAATACTCTGGATTGTGCCATACCTGGAATGATTTCTACAAATGCATTTAATTGTTGGTCCTTGATTTGATAAAGGACCTCATCGGGCACCCCCGGAGCAATAATAGTATAATGAACGGCACGTCCTCTATCCAAAAGCATTTTTAACCCATCAAGCGCAAGGTGATATCCTTTTTTCCAATGAAAACGGCCAACAGAAAGTATCTTGGCAACAGGGCCGATTTCCCAGCATTTTTTGGTATAGGTATTAATTTTTGCAAGGTCCAACCCTGAATAGATAACTCTGATTTTATTTTCTTCAGCACCCCAACGAAGCGCTTCAAAACCGATAGCACTAGAAACAGCATGGAAACCGTCAACTATTGGAAAGGTTTTTCGATATAATTCAGCTGTTTTATGGTCAACTCGAGGAGTAATGTTTATTAACCGTCCTCTTAAGCTAATAATTATTTTGGGGCGGATATCAATAGGGATATTAAATAAAAATTTGAAACTAAGAATATGGCTAGCCCATTGGACATGGATAATGTCAGGTTGAAAAATTAAAAAAATATTTTTAATATTAAAATTAATTAAATTTTCTTTAGAAATCTTTGAAAGCAGCAAGGATTTTAAATTATTCATTGAAGTCTTTGGGTTTGAATAAAAACTTCGTAGTAGGTAATAAACAATCAATGCAAAAGATTTGAAATTTGAATAATTATCCCACAGAATTAATTGGCGAATGTTTTTGTTCGGATATTTTCTAACGGAAGAATTTTTAATCCCAATAACATAAATTTTATTATTCTTTGAATTGATACAATTAGCTAAATTCAAAATGAATGTCTGAAGTTCAATATTTTTATTATATATGAAAATTTTCAATTACTAATTGAATAATTATTTTATGAAATCAGCGCTGATGAAAATAAATTTAACCAGTTCTCTGTCTCAACTTGGGGACTAAAAAAATCTTCAACAAAAACTCGTCCAGAAGTGCCAAAATTTTTTCTTAGTAGAGGATCGGTTATTAATTTCTCGATATAAAAACTAAGTTTATGTGTATCACAAGGATCAGCTAGATAACCCGTTTTATTGTGTAAAACTACTTCTGGAATACCACCTATATTTGTTGCTACAATTGGAAGGCCTGATGCAGATGCTTCTAAATAGGAATTACCCATGGATTCAGATATTGAAGCTTGTAGATAAATATCCGAATTATACAAAATTTCTTGAACTTTGTCTTGATGCATTTGCCCATGCATTAGACACTGATCGTTTAGCCCAAGTCTATCGATATGATATTTTATTAAAGCATAATCTGGACCTTCTCCAATAATATTGTATTTAAATTTAATCCCTTTTTTCTTTAAAATTGATAATGCTTCTAAATTGTATAAGTACCCTTTTTGCCAGGTTAATCTTGCAACAGTTGTAATGATAGAATACTCTAAATTTATAGATTTGTGTTGTTTAGGTTTAAAGAAACTTAAATCGATTGATCGATAAATTGTATGACATTTTTGAGGTGGGGCACCCAATTTTATGGCTTGATTCTTAATAAAATCACTTACAAAGTGTAATGCAAAAGATTTAGTAAAAATTAAATTTAGTGTTTCATTCCAGGATGGCTCTTCAACTGGTCTGACCAAAACATCATATCCTCTGAAAGAAACGATGAAGGGCTTTTCTAATAAAAATAATGTGTCGCTAATTCCCGGGAAAAGATGAGAAAAAATCACAAGAGTTGCATCAGGGTTGAAATTTATTAAATACGCATGTTTTGCCTGCTTAAAAGATGTCTTAGTGTTTTTAAAAAATAAAAAAGGAAAAAACAAAGGATAGTATCTCTTTCTTATTTTCAAAGGCAAAGTTTTATACGATTTTCCTGACCAATTACTTTCAAAAATTTGAAACCGAAGTAAATTAGATTTCTGTAAGGAAAAAAACCATTTTTTTAAGTAATTATGATTTTTTTGACCAAACGTGGAAAAAACCACGGCAATTTTTTTTCCAAGCACTTCATTTGATATCATCTCCAAAAGGCCATTTTTTTAATTGATAAAACTTCGATCCAATCTGTATTGATGGAACAATAATATATCGTTTAAACCCTAGTTTATCAATACCCTTCTGATTTGCAATGTTTTCAGAGCTTGTATAAATAAAACCATTAGTAAATCCTTTTGAGTAAAAATCTTGTAAAATAACTTGCTTGATATATTTGTTAATTCCTAAAGACTGAAACTCTTTTTTTACTCTTGCGTGGTAAATAATAAACTCTTCTTTTTCTTTCAAAAAGATAGATTTATTTGCCTGCTGAATATAATGAGCGCCTTTAAATTGTACCCATTGATAAGCTATCAATTCATCTTGGAAATATGTTAGATAACATACGGAATGTGCTAAATTTAATCTCTTTTTTACTTTTATTAAATCAATTGGCCATACTTGGTGTAAGATTTTTTCATCACCTTCAAAAAGGTGCCTTATTTCAATTTCGATCTTTGGAGACTTGACTGGTGGAATGTTTTTTAAATCATGGAAATAAAAATACTCATGATGAAGTCTGATTTTAGAAATAATTTTAGTTATTTTATAAAACCATCGGTACATCCGATAGGCCAATACCTTCAACTTCATATTTTGTGGTTAAATAATCAAAAAAAGATTCCATCGATCGAATAAACTCATCAACTTCCTCAAAACTTTGAGGATATGGACTGGCATTAGGTATTATTTCATTACTATGGAACATGAGGTTTAAAAAAATAAATTTTCTACTCCTGCTTAAAAAATTAATGTAATCCTCACTCAAACTTATCATGCCATAAGAAGTATTCCTGAATGGTCTTAGCCAACTTATCTTTGAAGATAATCCAAATTTGTTCAGTACTTTTTTGTGAAAGGTTGATTTATTTGATAATTTTTTGAGTAAAAACCTAGGCAGCTTAATTAAAAATTTATTCCCTAATGTTGCGGGAACCTCTATAATTGGACGCCCTCCCTTGTCAAGAATGCTTTTATAGCTTGGCCTATAGGGTTGAATTGGCGCACCCCAGTGATTCACGATAATATTATTATCAAAATAATGGGTGTTGAAAGGGCATACACTAGAATCGACTTTATAGCCTAACTGTTCTAAAAACGTCAATGTCTTTTCACTTATTCCCCAACGCCCAGCTCTGAATGCTGTTGGCCATTTTCCAAATTTAGTGTAAAACAAATTTGTTAAATTCTCTAGCTTCTTCTGCTCGATAAAGTCTGAATATGATACTTGAGGCGTACTAGTTCGAGTAGCTTCCCAATTTGCGTCCGGATCAATAAATTCACCGTGGAGGTGAGTTCCTAATTCAACATTACTTAGCGATTTAAGAGTTGTTATACAATTCTCTTCATACAAAATTTCAGGACTAAGCAAGTAAGTTGCTTTTAATGAATATTTAGAAAAAATCGGATTCAATATATTCGGAATGCCATCAACAACTGAATTAAAACTCATCGGCTTTTGAACTACCCAGCCTGGGCCTTTGTCACATTCAGTATCGATAGAAATCAATAAAAATATCTTCAATGTTTTAATTTAATGATTTGTAAAAATCGAGTAATAATCTTAATTATTTTATTCCTCAAGGAGAAAACATTTTCAATTTTTATTTCAATTAACTCTTCAGCCTCATTTGCGAGTTTTTGTTTGTATTCGGCCTTTCCTCGCATATGATTGCATTGAATTTCATTTGGAGTTAAAAATGCCCGTTCCATTATTTTGAATAGTAGCAATTTTCCTGGGCTATATTTTTTAAACTGCTCGTTATATGCATGGTTCCAGTGGTATCGAATCCCGTCCATCAGCCAGTCAAGTTGAAATGCCCAAATATTCCCCAAATCATCTTTTAAAAAGGAAATTTCAACCCATCCCCGACTTTCATAAGCATTGATGACTGATCTAACAAACTCCTTTCGCTGTTCTGTTTCATAACTATTCACCTGGCCTAAGGTATTTCTCCTTTGTGCGTATAGATCTAAAACTGTCAATAATTTTTGATGTACATTTTGACGGTGGGATTCCAATGAAAGCGTGATTTTTCTCCGGGCTAATTGTCGAAGATCCTTTAAGAGATCTTTGTTATTTACTTTTATGAATTGTTCATAATAATCTTCCCAACTCTTTGAAGTGTCAACATAATAAAAGCCATTGTGAATTGATATGCTAGGTTTGAAGCCTTTAGATTCTAAGCCGTCAATAAGTGAATCAAGTCCATCCCAACTCTTCGGAATCTCAGATAAAACTATTATGTCCCATTTTTTTTTATTTTTAACGAGCCAATTTGAAAAATCATTGATTACAATATTTGAGAAAGAGGGGTCAATGAGAGGTTGAAAAAAATCTGTTGGACCTTTTCCAAAAATTTCTAATCTCCTTTGATTCAGGAATCTGAAATGCTTATTTGTCGTTAATTGAAGGGGAATTGCTCCAATAATCTTATTGTCAATACAGGAATAAAATGAAAATTGCTTTTTGTTGGACAGGTTGATATACCATTGTTTATAAGCTTCAAGCCATTCGGTAGTCTGGTGAATTGGAAATCTAACATATTTTAATAAGTTAGAATTTCCATAGTTTTCGGATATTTGATCTGTCACTTTGCCTTTTTTAACAAATGTAAAAATTCTTTGATCTTATTCATGAATTGAATTTTAAAACATATGAAAAATATTTTACTTGTAAATATTTTATTTTCAATAATTTTTTTAAGTAGCTTATCGCTTAATTTGATAACATGAAGATTTATTATTTTTTTTTCTTCCAGATTGAATCCTTTCTGTGACAGTAAAAAAATCTTCCCTTTGAGGAGGTATTCTAAACTATCAATTGAATTGTTATCCTTGCTGCTCCAAATGCCACCTTGATGATGCCGGTGGCTACTTAAGTTCTCTTCTAGATATATTAGTGGACCATGTTTTGTTAACCAGACATCAAAAACTTGATCGCAATTCAATTTTTTTTCTTCAAGGAAAATATAAAATGAATTAGTAATTATTAACTCTCGCCTAAATATCAGGGAGCATGTTACCCAAGAAGATTTTCCTTCTTCAAGAGCATGTATTAGATGTCTTTCGTTTCGGAAATTGACTTGCGGTTTTTTTGATTTCTTTTTGAAATTGCCTTCGGAATCTACAATATCACCATAATGAATACAACCGCTATATTGTGGCTTTGATTCAAGGACCTGAATTTGTAAGCTTAATTTATTTTGATTAGTCCAATAATCATCCCCTTCGCAGATTGCAATATACTTACCACGACATGCTCTTAATGTCTGGGAAAAGTTCCCAACCATTCCAAGATTTTTACTCTTTTGTAAAAGGGTAATAACTCCTGGATATTTTTGTTGATATTGTTCACAAATTGCCCTTGTTTGATCAGTTGAGCAGTCTTCGCCAATTATTATTTCTATTTCAAAGCTAATTTCTTGGTTTAAAACACCTTCAATTGCTTCAGAGATAAAACTTTCATGATTATATGTAATTAGGCATACGCTTACTAAAGGCGTATAGGAAGGTTTTATTTTATTTTTTACTAGCAATAATATTTTTATTGGCGGTTCAGAATGACTCTGATGAAAATCTTTTCTCCACTTAGAGGATCTATAAAGTATGCATTATTAAAATTACCATGGCTTAAGGCTCTTAAAGCGTTTATAAATTCATGTAAGCTACCTACTTGATTTAGGTCAAGATGGCAAATGTCTTGAAAATCTTTTTTTGTGTAATAATAACCAATGTCTTCACCTTTTTGGAAAGGTAACCTTGAATAATTATCACCTATGATAGATTTAATATTCTTTCTAAATAATAGTATTTCTCCTTCAATGATTCTTTCGTAGACAGAAAGCGAGGTGTCCCAAGAATAATATGGTACTTCAATTCTGTCAATTATTAATCCATTATCAATAGTTTCATCAATTTCATGAATTGTAGCGCCAACAATTCGATTATGAATGATAGCAAAAACTTGAGGATACCATCCTCTATTAATCGGGTTATATCCTGGATGTAGGTTAATGCATTTGACTTGATTAAATAACTCGGGCGGAAATATTTTTTGGCAATGGATTGAAAGAATTAAATCGTGTTTTGCTTTAATCTCAATTTGATCAGAAGCTGATTTAAGATTGTATAATTTAACTGTGGCTTGAAAAATACTTTCTAGTTCAAGAATTAATTCTCTATTTGTGCTGGCAAAAGAAAATATTGATTTCTCAATGTCGTGTAATTCATCAATCGCCTCAACTATTTTAGAAGCAATTGTTGGATTATCGCAAATGATTAGTGGATTGGTAAATGCCAATGACTAGAAATTTAATGAATGATAAATAATTTGAGTAATCATGTCAATCTCTTCAATAGATAACTCATTATACAAAGGTAAACAAAGTACCCTGGGCGCTATTGAGTCACTGTTTGGAACATTACTTTTTTTTCTGTAATAGCTTAAATTGTTTAGGCTTGGGAAAAAATATCTTCTTGTGTAAATATAATATTTTTCAAGCTCTTTTGCTGTTTTTTGTAATTGGGGTTCATTTTCAAGAATTATTGGAAAATATGAAAAATTCCATTCTGTATGTTGGTTGATTTTGATTGTCCTTAAGTTAAATCCTTGCAACTTCTGCAGATAATACTCAATTAAAATTTTTCTTTTAGCTATAATATCTTCAATATAGTTTAGGTTACACAAGCCCATAGCAGCATGAAATTCGGAGTTTTTGCCGTTTATTCCGGCTAATTCAAACTCATAAGGACTTTCATGTCCAAAATTTCTCAAATAGGACATGTTTTCAAATAATGATTTTTCCTTTGTTATCACGGCGCCACCTTCAATGGTATGAAAAACTTTAGTGGCGTGAAAACTAGCAGTACTTATGTCGCCATATTCAAATACCGATTTTCCTTTATATTTCACACCGAAGCAGTGGGCTGCATCGTAGATGACCTTGAGATTGTGTTTTTCAGCAATTTCTCTAATAGCCTCGATATTGCAAGGATTGCCATATACATGCGTTGCCAGTATCCCACTTGTTTTTTTTGTTATGGCCTCTTCTATTTTTGTTGGGTCAATCGTAAGTGAATCAGGATCAATATCCACAAATACAGGGCTGCACCCTTCCCAAATTAAGCTTGAAGTAGTTGCTACATATGAAAATGGAGTGGTGATTACTTCTCCTTTTAATTTCAAAGCTTTAATTGCGATTTGTAATGCAATCGTCCCATTGGAAAGAAATAATAAGTGATTTAGGCTTAGATATTGCTTTAGCTTAATTTCTAGTTCTGTTACTAATGGTCCATGGTTTGTAAGCCAGTTCCTGGCCCAAATACCTTTAAGATATTCCTCATAAGTTTCCCTTGGAGGTAGAAACGGCCTAGTTACTGGAATCATGATTTATACTCCAATTCAATTTTGGTTTAACAATACCTTCCTTTTTACCCATCCAGCCTAATAATTCTGATTGAGCGGGGATTAATTCAAATGAGATAGGATTAACTACAGAATATACTACAACACCTCTATTCCTGACAAGCAATAGTCTTGATATAGTAAATGTACCGTTGTGCATTAAATTGGAAGGGATTTCACAAGAAGCTCGAATAATTCCATTGGAAAAATATTTTTGTTCTTCCGTGAAAATAGTAGAACCTACAAATACCACATTTCTAAACTCGTCAATTAAATGAAAAGTTATGTCCAGGTTCGTTTCATTTTTGCCTAAATAAAGAAATTCAAATTCAAGAGTAAATCCTTCACCTTCAGATATAGGCCAATCATTGCCTTCTAACGGCTTGATTTCCGCGCGGAGGAATTTAGCTTCAAAGTTTCCCGGGGCTTCTTCCGGCAGGTACGTTAAGCTTTTTTGAACTTCAGAATATTCATTTAAGTAAAACTTAACAGTGTCTTCAATGGAACTGTATTGTAAGACATTTCCATGTTTAAGTACCAACCCCTTTTGACACAAATTCCTCACCGCTGTCATATTATGACTCACAAACAACACCGTCCGCCCATGGTGTGCCACATCCTCCATCTTCCCCAAACACTTCTTCTGAAACTCCGCATCCCCCACGGCCAGCACTTCGTCGATGATGAGGATCTCGGGTTCGAGGTGGGCGGCTACGGAAAAGCCGAGGCGGACCTTCATGCCGGAAGAGTAGAATTTGACGGGGGTATCGATATGTTTTTCCACCCCGCTGAAGTCGACGATCTCGTCCAGTTTGCGGTCGATCTCTTTTTTGGTCATGCCGAGGATGGTGCCGTTCATGTAGATGTTCTCGCGGCCGGTCAGTTCGGGGTGGAAGCCGGTGCCGACCTCCAGCAGTGCGCTGACCCTTCCTTTGAGGTGCACTTCGCCGGTGGTGGGTTCGGTGATGTGGGAGAGGATCTTGAGCAGGGTGCTCTTGCCGGCGCCGTTGTGGCCGATGATGCCGAGCACTTCGCCCTGTTTGACCTCGAAGTTGATGTCCCGGAGCGCCCAGAACACGCTTTCGTCCTCCCCCTTGAACTTGCTGAGCCCCTGCAGTTGCCGGAAGTTGCGCACGGGCGCCTTCAGCATGGCCATCAGCTGGCCGGTGAAGGTGTCATGGCGTTCCTCCCTCATCCCGAGGCGGTAGCGCTTGGAGAGGTTCTGGACTTTGATGACGGTGTCGGACATTGGAAGGGTAAAGGTTAAAGGTTAAAGGGTAAAGGTTAAAGGATAAAGGTTAAAGGTTAAAGGTTAAAGAAGGTTTAGGGGGGCTTAGCGGGGTTTGGAGGTTTTGGAATAAATAGCGCCCAGGATTTTTTTCAATTCTTCGGATTCCTGCAAAAGGGTTTTCCATTTTTCATTTGGGGCTGAGATTTCGATGATCATTCCATGTTTATGTTTCAGCCGATGCCGGTCCGGAACAATCACATACCGGCCCTACAGGCCGGAACCCAATCATTCAAACCGGGTGCTACCGATATGGTGGACCTGATGGCCCGCGCCGGCGGAGCTATTCGGTTGCCTAACCCCGGGATCGCAGCCATTCATCTTTTGTTCTTTGTTTTCTCCAACGCCGCCTGTTGGCCTCTTTAACCTTTCTACTTTAACCTTTAACCTTGAAACGGGCCAATTCAGGAGGTAACCCGAAGTTACCACCTGAAACCGCACGGGATCGCAGCCATTCATCTTTTGTTCTTTGTTTGCACTTCCGCCGCCATTTGGCCTCTTTAACCTTTAACCTTTAACCTTTATCCTTTATCCTTGAACGTTGCTACGCAACGTCCGCAAACACCCGTTCCATCCGCCGGAAGTAGAAGGCGCCGCCGATGAACAGCAACAGGGCGACCGTCCCGCCGGTGGCAATGTAGATCCAGGGCAGGGGTTGGGTGCCCAACAGTGCGGCGCGGAAGCCCTCGATGACGCCGACCATGGGGTTGAGGCTGTAGGCGAACCGCCAGGCTTCGGGGACGTTGGACGTCGGGTAGACCACGGGGGCGGCGTACATCAGCAACTGGACGACAAAGCTGACGGCGTGTTTGACGTCGCGGTACTGGACGGCCATGGCCGAGAGGATCATGCCCAGTCCCAGGGAGGCCAGCAGCAGGATCAGGATCAGCAGGGGCAGGGCCAGGATGCTCCACGACGGCGGAAAGCGGAACCAGACCATGAACCCGGCCATGACGACCATGCCGATGATGAAATCCAGCAATTTGGACAGGGCGGCCGACAACGGCAGGACCAGTCTCGGGAAATAGACCTTGCTGATCATATTGGCATTCTGGATCAGGCTGTTGGACGACTCGGTCAGCGTATTGGAAAAGTAATTCCAGGGCACCATGGCGGCAAAGCTGAAGATGACGTAGGGTACCCCGTCGGAGCTGATGCCCGCCAGGTTGCCGAACACAACGGTAAAGACCAGCGTGGTGAACAGCGGCTGGATAATGGCCCAACCCACGCCCAGCACCGACTGCGCATACCGGGCCTTGATGCCGCGGATGGTCAGGAAATACAGGAGGTCCCGGTAGCGGTACAGCTCCCGCCAGTCGATCATTTTCCACCCGGTGGTGGGTTTTATGATGGTCCAGTTGGTCAAGTTGGAAGGTTAAAGGTTAAAGGGGCGACTTTCCGTTGCCGCTTAAGTTGCCAAAGAGATTTATTAAGGTGTCATTAATAATGTTGCAAATGTAACAGTGTCAACCACCTGGATTTTTGGAAAAGAAACCGAGTTTAGAATTTTGAAATCCTTATCATGACTTACAATGAAATCAGCATTGGCTGCGACCGCACAGTCCGCGAATTTGTTGTCGTCTTCATCGTTTAAAAGCTGGAACTTAAAATAGGTGTTAATTAATACGATGTTTGGAAGATTCTCTAATACACCCATTGTTGCAATACAAGCTTCTTCGCCTATATGGCGTTCTATTATTTCTGCGTATTCAGATAAAATTTCTGTGGTGACACAAAGAAAAAATTCCCCAGCGACTAGTTTTCGGAAAATCCAATGTAGCCTGGATTTCGAGGAAATGCTGACCAGTAAAACATTAGTGTCCAGAACAATCCTGAACATTTATTTTCTTTTACGAAGCTTTGTATTTAAAAGCTGGCTTACCTCCTCATCATTCCAACCCTTTTCCTCCCAGGTTCGATCAGCCGCAGCAATTGCTTTCTGAGCGAAAAATTGAGCCAATAATTTGCGTAATTCTATTAAGTCTTCCTCCTTGAGCTGATGGGAAAAAGCTTTCAATAACTCTAGTTGAACATTCGATAAGGGTTGCTGTAAACTGGACATTATCAAAGAATATTTAACATAGAACGGTGAAGAAAGATATAAAGTTTATTTGGCAAATGCAAATTTGGAAAGCTGGTCGGCCAGGTCTCGCATGGTTTTTTCCACGTTTTTGTTTCAGCCGATGTCGATTCAGGACAATCACATACCGGGGCTACGGATATGGCGGACCTGACGGCCGGCTGCTGCAATTCAACCGGGGGGGCTACCGATATGGCGGACCTGACGGCGCGCTGCTGCAATTCAACCGGGTTGGTACCGATATGGCGGACCTGACGGCCCGCTGGTTTCAATTCAACCGGGTTGGTACCGACATGGCGGACCTGACGGCCGGCTGGTTCAATTCAACCGGGTTGCAACCGATCTGGCGGACCTGACGGCCGGCTGCTGCAACTTCAACCGGGGGTGCTACCGACATGGCGGACCTGACGGCCCGCTGGTTTTAATTTAACCGGGGGTGCTACCGATATGGCGGACCTGACGGCGCGCTGCTGCAATTCAACCGGGG
>CALMYQ010000211.1 GCA_937873655.1 uncultured Lewinella sp.
CCGCGCTGCTGTGGTAAAGTCGACCTATCGCCGTTTTTCCCCACTGACCACTGACAACTGTCAACTGACAACTGACAACTGACAACTGACAACTGCCCGGCGATTCGGAATCGGTCGCACCGGGATTGCCTGGCCTGCGCCATCACATACCGGCCCTACAGGCCGGAAACGTAAAATTCAACCCAAATGCTACCGACATGGCGGACCCAACGGCCCGCGCTGCTGTGGTAAAGTCGACCTATCGCCGTTTTTCCCCACTGACCACTGACAACTGACAACTGTCAACTGTCAACTGACAACTGACAACTGACAACTGATTCCTGCACCTATGCATTCAATACCTCCAAAACCCGATCCGGCGTAAACGGCATATGCAACAAACGCTTCCCCGTCAGCGCACGGAAGGCATTGGCTACCGCACCGCCTACCACAGGTAACCCGGCCTCTCCCAGGCCGGCAGGATCTTCAGTGGACGGGATGAATTCCACTTCAATGCTTTCCGGCGCATCAGCAATCCGCAAAATCTCGTAATCATTGAAATTGGATTGCTGCACCTTGCCGTCGACAAAAGTGATCCGTTCGGTCAATACGCTGCTCAGGCCCATTACGATACATCCTTCTGTTTGCGCCCTGGCGTTATCGGGTTGGACAATGGTTCCGCCGTCGATCGCTACCCAGAAATGGTGGACCCTGATCTGGCCGCTTTCCCGGTCAACCGAGATCTCGCATACGCCCCCGGCCAGCGAACCGCTCCGTTCGGCGAATGCCATGCCCCTGGCCCGGCCTTCGCGGGGTTTGGCGTCCCAGTTCGACATTTTGGCTACCTGGTCCAGTACCTTCAGCGCCCTCGGCGAATTCTTCATCAACTCCCTCCGGAACGCATACGGATCGCGGCCTTCTCCAAGGGCGATCTCATCGATAAAGGCTTCGATGGCATATTTGTTGGGGCCATGGCCTACCGCTCTCCAGTGTTTGGTCCGCACGCCGTGATCCACATTCAAAACTTCAATTCGAAGGTTAGGAACGGTGTAGTACGGGTTCTCGGCGCCGGAAGCCAGCAGTCCGCCGCCTGTGCCGACAATCTGGTGCATCCAGGCGGTCAGGTTTCCGGATTGGTCAACCCCGGCTTGCATGCGTTGGAGCGACATTGGGCGGAAAGCGCCATACTGCACGTCGTCCTCCCGGGTCCAGATCAGCTTAAGCGGTTTTTTTACCGCTTTGGCCAGGATAGCTGCCTCCTCCACATAGTCCGACATGGACCGGCGCCCGAATCCGCCCCCAAGATAGCATGGGTGGAAGTTCACCCTGGATCTGTCCAGACCCAATGCCCGGGCAGCTGCCGACCTTGCCCCGTCCGGAGCCTGGGTACCTGCCCATACATCGGCTGATTGGCCGTCAGGAGACAAAGCGACCACGGCGTTCAAAGGTTCCATCTGGGCATGATATACATAATCATTTCTATAGTTGAAGGTATAGGTCCTGGCGGCCGTGTTTAATCCGTCCTCCGCATCGCCGTTCTCTGCGATACGATTGAACCGGCCTTCACGCCGGTCCAGCAATCCGGGATAGGTTTCCAGGTCGGCTTCGCTGTTGTGGTCCTCCGCTTTTGGTGATCCGGTCCAGTTGATCTGTATTTTGTTCTGGGCGCTGAACGCCGTTTCAATCGATTCGGCTACAATCCCCACGCCGTATTCCAGCAGGACAACATCCACGACACCGGGCATTTTCCGCAGTTCCTGTTCGTTCAGCAACTCCGGTCGGGCTCCGTTGACCGGTGCACGGGCAATCACCCCGTAGACCATATCCGGCAATACAACGTCCATGGCGAATTGTGCGCTGCCGTCTGTTTTGGCAGGAATATCGTAACGAGGCATTACTTTCCCGATCAACCTGAACCGGTCGGGGGACTTCATTTTTTCCGTCGGGATTTCCGGGATTTCATCCGGTATCCGGGCAAAGGAGGCGATCTCTCCGTAGGTCATCCGTTTCCCGGAAGCTTCGTGAACCACTACGCCGGGTTCCGTTGTCAGGCTCTCGACCGGAACTTCCCATTTTTCAGCAGCGTTCGCCAGGAGGACGTACCGAACCTGAGCGCCGGCGTGTCGCAGGTTATCAAAATAACCGCTGACGGCCCAGCTGCCCACTGTCATCATGCGGCCGCCGCCCCTTCTGCCGCCTGCGCCGTAAACAGACGGTTCGATCGGAGAATATTCAATTTGGACCATCGACCAGTCGGCATCCATTTCTTCCGCAACAAGCACCGGCAGGGCGGTCATCGACCCCTGCCCCATTTCCGCAGCGGGGTTGTAAATGGTTATTTTTCCTTCCGGTGAAATATGGACCCAGGCATTAATATTTTTATCCTCCCCTGAGACCCGCTGATCCGGGCTTTCCCCGAATAGCGACCTGGGAACAAGGGACGAAGCGGTGATGACAAAGGTGATACCGCCTGCAGCGGTCAGAAATTGCCTTCTGGAAAGGGCCTGACGAGTATGGGATAATGCTTTCATGATTACCTTTCTTTTGCAGCCATTTCAATGGCTTTGATGATCCGGGTATACGTGCCGCAGCGGCAAATGACACCGTTCATATAGGCGACGATCTGTTCCCGGCTCGGATTCTTGGTATTTTCCAGCAAGGCAGCCGCCTGCATAATCTGCCCGGACTGGCAATATCCGCATTGGGGGACCTGCGCCTCTACCCAGGCCTTTTGCAAGGGGTGGGACTGGTCTTCCGAAAGGCCTTCAATGGTGGTTACGGAACGGCGGGACACCATGCTCAGGGGCGTGATGCAGGCGCGGGTCGGGATCCCGTCCAGGTGAACGGTGCAGGCGCCGCAAAGGGCCGCCCCGCAACCGAATTTGGTGCCGGTCAGTTCCAGGCGTTCTCGCAAGGTCCACAGCAAACTGGCATCGGAAGGGGCTTCGACCTGGACTGTTTTACCGTTCAGTTTGAAAGTGATTTTCATGATCGGATTGCTTCTGGGTGATGGAAAGGTTGCCCTTAAAGATAAGGAATAATCCTGAAGGAATCCTGAAGCGGCAACCCGTTTTGATCTTCAGCCCGGTGATTTCCCGAAAATTTTTCCCGGATTTTAAAAAGAGGAAAGGTAACAAAGTGATCGTGCGGTGGATTTGATGGAAAATCAGTTTTCAAAAACATTCATTCACGATTAAAAGCATCAGGTATGAAAAACGCAATTGTAATCTCGATCACTGCCCTTGCCCTGACAGCCATTTCCTGCACCAAGGTCATCGAAGAACCCGCTATCACCGAGCCTGGAATCAAATACACGCCTACCATTCCGGATGGTGACCGTATTTATATCCATTTCGGCACTTCTACCAAGCGCGGCTGCCTGTACAGTTTCAGCAATTGCATCTGGATCGGTTGGGACGAAGAGGACTATAACGCGCAAAACCGGTTAGCCATTCAGTTCGGCAACGGGAGTGCGGCAGGTCAGTATTTCGGGCAATATTTCCCGCTGACCAGTGACTACACCATTGACCCGGTCACCGCTCAGGATTTAGGGCTCGACGAAGGCGTCATCCCGGCCGGTTTTTACCCCTTGCGCAAAGCATCGGATGGTACGCTGCGCGTGGTTTTCGAACCGACTGAAGGTTACCCGGCCGGTAACCTGTATAATCCTTTCAATCCGCAGGACAAGGTCGGTCAATTGCACAACCTCGCCGTACAGGTTATCCTGAATGAGAACCAAAATGAGATCCAGGCCTTGAAAAACGATGAAAAAGCTTTGCAGAAGTTCCTGACGGACAAAGCTGCCCAATTCCTGGCAGAAGTTGAATTGCCTGTCAGCGATGAAGAACTGAAAGGCGCAAAAACCCTCAACCTCGATCGTGATTTCAGCAATTACAAGGCCCGGCTTGCCGAAAGCAAACTGAGCGCAAAAGACCAGGGATTATTGATCCCGGTCTTTGATCAGGCAGTCGCAATGACGGTGAATACGCCGGAGGCTCTGGGCGAGTTTGTCAACTTTATGAATGATCAGGAATACAAGCTCACCCGTTACGGTAATATGGACAACCCGAAAGTAGTATTGTCGATGCTCTCCATTATGAAAAACAGCCGCTACTTCTGGTTCTGGAAATCCATTTCCACTCCGAATGAAGACGGCACGGTAAGTCCGGAGCGCATCCCGGTTTGGCTGGCCGACGCGATCGGCGCTGAATTCGGCGGTCTGATCGGCGCTATTGTGGCCTCGGCATTGGCGAGCGAAAAGTAAGGAAATTGGTTCGATTGGTTCGATTGGTTCGATTGGTTCGATTGGTTCGATTGGTTCGATTGATTCGATTGGTTCGATTGATTCGATTGATTCGATTGGTTCGATTGGTTCGATTGATCCATACACTGACCGGATGGAAGGCGACGTAAAATTTTACGTCGCTACTTACGACTTATGACTTATGACTTATGACTGCCAACTGCCAACTGAACTTCGGCTTCGCTCAGTTACCCAACGACTGACAACTGTCTACTGACAACTGTCTACTGACAACTGTCCACTGACAACTGACAACTGACAACTGACACCTGACACCTCCTAATTCCCCTCTTCCAGCTCCAGATGCGCTTCTTCCCATTCCTTCATGGCCAATTCCAGCTCCTTTTTCAGCAGCTGATACTTTTCCATGATGGCCGGGCTGTCGGAACGGGAGTAAAATTCGGGGTCGGCCAGTTTGGCCTCGATTGCGCTGATGTCCGACTCCAGGTTTTCCACCTTTTTTTCGGCATTCTGAACGGCGCGCATCAGTCGTTTCCGCTCTTCGAAGGTAAGCTCCGGCTTGGCGGCAGCTGCCGAACGACCTTGTTGGGAAGCCAGTTCCAGCATGCGCATATCGGTCACTTTGCGCTTTTCGAGGAACTGGTTGACGTCGCCGATGTGGTCGTACAGGTGTTTATCCCGGAACTCAATGGTCCGGTTGGTCAGGCCGCCCAGGAATTCCCGGTCGTGGGAGACCACCACCAGGGTCCCGTCGTACTCCATCAGGGCCTGCTTGAGGATATCCTTGGAGATCATGTCCAGGTGATTCGTCGGTTCGTCCAGTACCAATAGATTGAACGGACGCAGGAGCATGCAAGCCAGGGCCAGGCGCGCCCGTTCCCCCCCCGAGAGGACGCTGACCTTTTTATCGACGTCTTCTCCGCTGAACAGAAAGGCGCCCAGAATGGCGCGCAGGCGGGTGGTCATTTCCGGCGGCGAGTAGTGTTCCATGGTTTCCAGCAGGGTCAGCTTGGATTGAAGGGTATCCGACTGGTTCTGGGCATAATAGCCGATCTGTACATTGTGCCCGACCGTGAGCTCTCCACCGGAATAGGGCAATTGACCGACAAGAATCCGGGCCAGCGTGGTTTTGCCCTGCCCGTTCTGGCCGACGAACGCCACCCGGTCGCCGCGGTCCAATTTGAAGTCGACGTTCTGCAAGACCTGAAGATCGCCGTAATTCTTGGACAGTTTCCTGGCATCCATCACCACCTGGCCCGACCGGGGAGAGGGCGGGAAACGGAGGTTCATCCCGGCAATATCTTCCTGATCGATCTCCACCCTTTCGATCTTATCCAGTTGTTTTTGCATGGATTGCGCCATCTTGGTCTTGGTGGCCTTGGCCATGAACCGGTTGATGGTCCGTTCTTTCTGGGCGATCACTTTTTGCTGGTTCTCATAAGCCGACATTTGCTTTTCGCGGCGGTCGGCCCGCATTTCTACGTATTTGCTGTAAGCCGCCTTATAATCGTAAACCTTGCCCAGCTCGATCTCGACGGTCCGGTTCGTGATGTTATCCAGGAAAAGCTTGTCGTGGGAGATCAGGATAATGGCTCCGGGATAACTTTGCAGGAAACCTTCCAGCCAGATAATGGATTCGATATCCAGGTGGTTGGTCGGTTCGTCCAGGAGGAGGTAATCCGGTTTCTGGAGCAGCATTTTGGCTAGTTCGATCCGCATCTGCCAGCCCCCGCTGAACTCGTCGGTGAGCCGGTTGAAGTCCTTGTCCCTGAAGCCGAGACCTTTCAGGACTTTCTCACTTTCGGCCTCCATGTTCACGCCGCCCAGGACCTGAAACCGGTGGTTGGCCAGGTCGAACTCCTCCAGCAGGTCGGCATAAGACTGGCTTTCGTAATCGGTGCGCTCGCCGATTTCCTCATTCAGTTCTGCAAGCCGGTCTTCGAGGGCTTTAAGGTCCGCAAAGGCGGTCAGGGTTTCTTCCAGGACGGTTTTGCCTTTCGGCAGCTCCATTTCCTGGTGCAGGAAACCGAGGCTGGAGCCGGAAGGCCGGGCGATACGGCCTTCATCCGGACGGATCTCCCCGGCAAGGATCTTGAGGAAGGTCGATTTCCCGGCGCCGTTGCGGCCGACGAGGCCCACCCGGTCGCGGTCGCCCACAACGAGGTTGATCCGGTCCATGAGGATGCGGTCGCCGTATTGCACATATATTTCTGTAGCGGTCAGCATATGGTGTTTTTTAAAAACGGCTGCAAATTTAAATAATAAAAAAATTTAAGAGGTGATTTTCAGGGAAGGATAAAAACCCGTATCTTGCAGACCGAACCGGCAGAAGGCCGGTTCCCCAAACGCGCAAGCGCCCTCATGTTTTGGCCTAACATTTTACAATATAAAGGTCAGATTTACCGTAACTAGGGCGGGCCTCAACACGCTTCGGCGTGTTCTCTTCGGAGACAAGGGGATTACCGAACCACGGTGCTGCCTTAATCCTGTTCTTTAGGGGCCCAAAACGTCCCATGGTGCTTGTGCGTTTTTTTATATTTGAGGTGGAATGATCATTCGAAAATGACCGTTCATTTTTGCCCTGTTGCGCATTTGTTCCATTTGCCGGGCAATCGGAAGCACCTTTTCCAGGTAATCGACCAGGTAGGCCTGTCTGGCCCCGGGTTCGGTCAGCGCCAGCAATTCGTATTCCTGGTCCGTTGTCATGCCGATATGATGCGACAACAAATAGGTATTGAATTGGTGGGGATCTTCCGGAATTTCTTTTTCGACATGGGCGACCCGGAATAATTCCGAAACCAGGTCCATTATTTTTGAATTGATCAGAAAATCCTCCTTCTCTTTTGAAGGGTCAATCCTTTCCACCTGGCCTATGCCGTAAAGCTTGCCGGGCGCCTGATCCTCAAAGGTGATTTTGCGGAATAATCCAATGCCCTGTACACGAATATCCATCTTTCCATCTTCATGCGTTTTATCGATGGACAGCAAACGGATTTCAGTACCTATCTCCATCAAGTTGCCGTCCAGAAACGGCGGGATGCCGAAAGTCATTCCGGAAGCGTTGCATTCCCGGATCAGCTGCCGGTATCTGGGTTCAAAAATATGCAAGTGTACGATCTCATCTGGAAAAACGACGATCTGAAGGGGGAACATGGGCAGTAAATTGCTCATACCTACCGTTTTTTGGACATAATAACAATATTTATCCTTTTCTGTTGTTGACCATATTAAATTGCTTACCATGCGCATCAGCTCCCTATTAGTCCTTTTCAGCCTTATCCTGATCAGCGTTCAATGCAAGCGCGACCGACGCGCCCAACCCATGCCCGAAAGCATCGGCGCCTATATCGACGGATTCACTTCCGGCATCATTTCCAAGGCCTCCCCTATCCGGGTTCGCTTTGCAAGCATCGTAGCCTCCCCGGAAGAAGTCGGTACTGAAGTCAAGAATAAAATCATTGATTTCACGCCGTCCATAGCCGGCAAGGCTGTCTGGGAAGATGAACAGTCCATCCGTTTTGACCCGGACCAGCCGTTGACCTCAGGTACCGCCTACGTTGCCAGGGTCAACCTGAAAAAGCTGTTTTCGAATATCCCCGCTGAAGCCGAGCAATTCGAATTCGATTTCCATACCCGCAACCAATATTACGACGTTACCGTACTGGGCCTTTACCCCCCGGATGTCAACAACCTGGCAAAACAGGAACTCCGCGGCCAGATCACCACGGCTGATGTCGCTACCCCTGATGAGGTCGAGCCCATTCTGGCGGCTACCCAGAAAGGGAAATCCCTGGAGATCAGCTGGATCCACTCCGGTGACCAGCTCACGCACGATTTTGTTGTCAACAACATTGCCAGGGCCGAAGAAGCGAGTAAGGTCATCCTGAAATGGACCGGCAAATCGCTGGGCGTCGACCTGAAAGGGGAAAAGGAAATCGAAGTGCCTTCCTTATCAGATTTCAAGGTTACCGATGCGCAGGCCTTTCAGAATCCCGAACAATATATTCACCTTCATTTCTCCGATCCGATCCTGGCTTCCCAGGACCTGAACGGCCTGATATCCATTTCAGACTACGACGGCGACCTGCGCTTCACCATCGACGGACCTGAGGTCAGGATCTACCCGGCCCGGCGGTTGACCGGTGATGCACTCGTCACGGTCTCTACCGGTATTATGAACAGCAATAAACGCAAAATGAAAAATCCGGGCAACTGGTCCGTCCATTTTGAGGACGTCAGACCCGAAGTCCGGCTGGTCGGCCGCGGCGTGATCATGCCGAATTCGGAAGGCCTTGTTTTTCCTTTTGACGCCATCGGGCTGACGGCTGTTGAAGTCGAAATCTTCAAGATCTATAACAACAATATCCTCCAGTTCCTGCAAACCAACGACCTGGACGGCGAATACGACCTCCGCCGGGTCGGCCGCGTCATCCTGCAAAAGAAGGTCGACCTGACCAGCATCAACCCCAACAGCCGGTCCGCCGACTGGACCAGATACTCCCTGGATCTGGGCAAACTCTTCGAGCAGGATCCCGAGGCCATTTACCAGGTTCGGATCGGATTCCGGCCCGCCTATGCCGCTTTTCCCTGTTCCGCCAAAGCGGAAGGCGGCAACGGCGATGAAGGAGATGAAGGCTGGTACGGCGAAGACTACGAAGAACCCGGCGAGGAAGGCGAGATCAAGAGCATTATGGAAGGCTGGTACGGGATCGAAGGTTATTACCAGGGTTACAACTGGGAACAACGCGAAAATCCTTGTTATCCGGCCTACTATAATTACGAACGGTTCATCAGCCGCAATATCATCGCTTCCAACCTGGGCATCCTGGCCAAAGGCGGATCGGACAACTCCTGGTTTGTATCCATTTCCGACCTGCGGACCACCCAACCGCTTTCATCGGTTGAATGCGAATTCTTCGATTTCCAGCAGCAGTCCCTCCGGAAGGTCGTAACCGACGGCCAGGGTATGGCCATGGTGCAGCTGGACCGGCGACCGTTCGTTGTCGTCGCCAAAAAAGGCAGCGAAAAGGGGTACCTCAGGCTGAATGACGGGCAATCCCTGTCGATGAGCCGGTTTGACGTATCCGGCGAAGTCAACCAGAAAGGGATCAAAGGTTATATCTACGGCGAACGCGGCGTGTGGCGCCCCGGCGACTCTGTCTTCCTCCATTTTGTGCTGGAGGACAATTCCGGTAAGCTGCCCCCGAACTATCCCGTACAATTTGAGGTCACCGACGCGCGGGGTCAGAATTTCATCAAACGGTCCGTGATCGGAAATACCGGGGT
Source organism: uncultured Lewinella sp. (assembly GCA_937873655.1). Taxonomy (GTDB): domain Bacteria; phylum Bacteroidota; class Bacteroidia; order Chitinophagales; family Saprospiraceae; genus JACJYC01. The sequence goes on from CALMYQ010000211.1 coordinate 9,530, forward strand.
CATTTACCCGCTGCATTTTGCAACCAGCCCCAATGCCCCGACCGGCAACTGGACGGCCATGGTCAAAGCCGGCGGCGCGACCTTCCAGAAAACCCTGAAAATAGAAACGGTCAAGCCCAACCGGCTCAAGATCGACCTGGATTTCGGCGGGGATATGATCAGGGCCGGAGACGGCCTTCGGGCAGCGCTGAGCTCCACCTGGCTCCACGGCGCCCCGGCCGGCGGCCTTGAAGCAAAGGTCGAAGCACAACTGCGCCCATCCACAACCACCTTTACAGCTTTCAAGGATTTTGTGTTCGACGACCCCGCCCGGAAATTCACGGACGAAGCCCAAACCGTTTTCGACGGCCCGCTGGACGCTTCCGGAAAAGCTATCTTCAATGTGGATCTGGCTGATAACCGCCGACTGCCCGGCAAGCTGAATGCCAGTTTCAAAACCCGGGTATTCGAAAAAGGCGGCGACTTCAGCACCGACAATATCACCCTCCCCTATTCACCGTTTACGGCTTATGCTGGGGTGGATCTTCCAAAGAACCAATATGGCGAAAACCGGCTTGAAATCGACAAGAACGGAACCTTGTCCTTTGCCTCGGTGGATGAATCGGGCAGAGCACTGTCCGGCAGGAAACTGAGCGTCGGATTGTACCGCGTCAACTGGCGCTGGTGGTGGGACTACGGCTACGACGACGTCTCCCGGTACAATACCAGCAATAATTACGACGCGGTGCAAAAATCGGATCTCGTCACCAACAGCAAGGGCGAGGCCCAATGGAGCGTCAAGGTCCCGGAATGGGGGCGCTATCTGGTCCGGGTTTGCGATCAGGAAAGCGGGCACTGCTCCGGCGACTTCTTATACGCAGGATACCCCTGGTACGGCGACGAAGACAACGATCAGTTCCGGCAGGCGGCGTCCATGCTGGCCTTTTCATCGGACAAGGGTAAGTACAATGTCGGTGAAACGGTCAAACTGACCATCCCGACCGGCCAGAAAGGACGTGCCCTGGTGACAATCGAAAACGGCGCAAGGGTCATGGAATCCCACTGGACGGAAGCCAAGGAGGGAGAAAACACCTTCACCTTCAAAACGACACAGGAAATGGCGCCCAATGTCTACGTTCATGTCGACTTTGTGCAACCCCACGCACAGGCCCTCAACGACCTGCCCATCCGGCTATACGGGGTCATTCCGGTCTATGTTGAGGACCCCAACACCCACCTGGCGCCCAAGATCAAGATGCCGGACGTGGTCAAACCGGAACAGAAGGTCGAAATCGAGGTTTCGGAGGATAAGGGCCGCGAAATGGCCTATACCATTGATATCGTAGACGAAGGTTTGCTCGGCCTGACCCGGTTCAAAACGCCGAATCCCTGGGATAATTTCTTTGCCAAGGAAGCGCTCGGGGTCCAGAGTTGGGATCTGTACGACCAGGTGCTCGGGGCGCATGCCGGCGACCTCGGCAGGATACTCAGCATCGGCGGTGACGGCGAAATTCAACCCGGCGAGGACGAACAGGCAAACCGGTTCAAACCGGTGGTCCTTCACCTTGGACCTTTCACGCTGAAAAAGGGCAAGAAAGCCAAACATACCATAGACATGCCGAACTACGTCGGGGCGGTCCGCGCCATGGTAGTAGCCGCCAACAAGGGGGCTTACGGCAGTGCGGAAAAATCGGTCCCGGTAAGGCAGCCGCTGATGGTGCTGGCCACCTTGCCCAGGGTTTTGGGCCCGGGCGAAATGCTGCGACTGCCGGTCAACGTATTCGCGATGGAGGACAAGGTAAAGTCGGCCACCGTTACGGTCAAGGAAACCACCGGACTGGCAAAAGTAGCCGGCAGCGCCAGCCAGCAGGTCAGCTTCAGCCGGCCCGGCGACAAACTGGTGACCTTTGATGTGCAAATGTCCGACAAGGTCGGGATCGCCAAATTTGTCATTCAGGCGGAAGGCTCGGGCGAAAAATCGAGCCAGGAGGTCGAGGTCCAGGTTCGCAATCCCAATCCGTATGTCACCAACGTTGCCGCCAAAGTACTGGACGGCAATCAGAGCTGGGAGGAGAGTTTCACGGCTGTCGGCATGCCGGGCTCCAATGAGGCGGTCCTGGAAGTTTCCAGCATTCCGCCCATCAACCTGGGACAGCGTTTGCGGTATTTGTTGCAATATCCCTACGGCTGTCTGGAGCAGACCCTTTCGGGCGGATTCCCGCAGTTGTATGTCAATAAATTGATGGAACTCGATGACGAACAGAAAAAACGGGTTCCGGAAAACATTACGGCCACCATTGAAAGGCTGAAACTCTTCCAGACCGACCAGGGCGGGTTCGCCTATTGGCCCGGCAATTCGGCTCCTGATCATTGGGCCACCAACTATGCCGGGCATTTCCTGCTGGAAGCCAAGGCGCTGGGGTATACCGTACCGGCATCGCTGCTCGACCGCTGGGAGCAGTTCCAGAAGAAAACAGCCAAAATGTGGGATCCTAAAATGAAGGATTACGGGTTCTATTCGGATCAGGCGCACGAATTATCTCAGGCTTATCGCTTATATACACTTGCACTGGGCGGTGAGCCTGAGCTGGGTGCGATGAACAGGTTGAGGGAAACCAAGAATCTTTGCCTCCAGGCCAAATGGATGCTGGCTGCAGCCTACGCACAGGCCGGGAAGAAGGATGTCGGACAGACCATCGTCAAAAACCTGAGCCGGGATATCCAGGATTATACCGAATTATCCTACACCTTCGGGTCCGCGCTTCGCGACCGGGCCCTGGTGACGGAAACCCTGCTGTTATTGGGCGACCGGACGGCTGCCGGTGAGATGGTGAAATACCTGTCGGATGCCCTGAGCAGCCAGCGTTGGCTGAGCACGCAGGAAACCGCCTTCTGCCTGCTGGCCATCGGCAAATTTGTCGGCGATTCCAATGTGGATTCCAAAGTGAAGTTCGCTTATCAGGTCAACGGCGGCCAAACCGTCAACGCCGGGTCGAACACGCCTGTCTTCTCCGTTAAGATACCGGTGAATGACGCCGGTTCCACCCGTTTCAAAGTGACCAACCCGGGCGGCGGCACGCTTTTTGCCCGGTTGATCCAGACCGGACAACCGCTGGCAGGACAGGAAGACGCCAAATCCAGCAACCTGGAGATCAAAGTCTCTTATGCCGATCTGGAAGGGCATGCCATCGAGCCTTCAAGCCTTGCCCAAGGCACAGACTTTATCGCTACGGTCACCGTTCAGCATCCCGGCATCCGCCCGATCCGGTACGACGAGCTGGCGCTGAACCAGATCTTCCCATCCGGCTGGGAGATCCTGAATACCCGGATGGACAATGTGCAGAATTTCACCAATACGAGCATTCCCGAGTACCAGGATTTCCGGGACGACCGCGTATACACCTTCTTTGATCTGCCGCAGAACAAGACCCAGGTTTACCGGGTGCAACTGAATGCGGCTTATCAGGGTCGGTTCTACCTGCCGGCGGTTTCCTGCGAGGCGATGTACGATAACAGCATCAATGCGCGGACGGCGGGAAGATGGGTGGAGGTTTCGAAGTCGGCGGGAGAAATTTAGCCGGCAACCGACTGGTTGGCCGGTCAGGGCGCAATCTGAAATTCGGGTTGCGTCCTGATCATTTGGGCGGGCTCAAGCAGTATTCTGTGCGGCCACTCCATTCCGGCCAATTTCTTAACGGCCCATCTGCT
>CALMYQ010000212.1 GCA_937873655.1 uncultured Lewinella sp.
CGATCAGGAGCTAAAAAGCACAGGATGAAATCGGTATCAAATTGAACAGCCTACGATTAAGGGCGGGCAGAATCCGGCAATTTGCCGAATTCCCTGACCGGCGGTTCATGCACATTATCATCCATTTGCTCGGAATAAGTGTGCAGGATAAAACTGCGGCGTTTGCGGAGATGCTCGGTCGAAGTGCGCCCGTTAAGCTGAGTATCGTAAACGGTTTCTTCGGAAAGCATTTCTTCCTGGACATCATGAAGGGAGGATTGGACATCTTGCCAGAAAGTCTCCTTAATGGCGTCAACATTCTGCCGGGCCCGGCTGAGCAGCTCCAGCCCGATGCATACGAACAAACTGATAATCACGAACACGGTCATGCTTTTGTGTCTTTGCGGGCAAATTGCCCATTGGGTTAAAAAAGAGTGAACACCAAACCAAAGACTGTGCCACTCATTAAACAGGTAAACCCTGCCTAATTATTTTTGTGTTGACCATGTTTTTTACAAAATCCGGGTAAATTTAACAAAATCAGCCGGATATCGCGCATTTCAGCAGGTTATTGATATTTATTTTGGGATACCAAGCCCGTTTCAGCATAGTTATACGGTGGGCGTGAAAATTGGTTGCACTCATAAATCAGTTGGCAGTAGCGACGGAAGATTTTCCGTCGCCTCAATCGCAATCATCATTCATAACAGCCCGCTCTGCCATTCGTTCTAAGCCAGATGGCCCGACAACGGGCGCCGGCAATGAAGTCATCCAACCATCCAATTACCCCGCCCGCTCAGCGAACTCCCGCTCAAAATCCGGGCTTTCCGTTCCCAGCCACTTGTCCCAGAAGGTGAAATACAACCCGTAATTGAAAACGTGATACCGGTGATGGTGGCTATGATGCGTAGCGCCGATCAGCCATTTGCCGACCGGGTGCCGGGCAAACCACTTCGGGTAAATTTCGATATCGAGGTGGTTGACCACGCTGGACAGGGTCATCAGCGTCAGGTAGATCACTACGGCGTACAGGTGCATCGGCACCACTGCGAGTATGAGCGGCAGGATCAAGCCTTCCAGGAATCCTTCGATGGGGTGAAAGGAGAATGCCGTCCACGGAGAAGGGATGCGGCTGTCGTGGTGCACCTTATGAACCACCGGATACACCTTCGGGTGGTGCATCCACCGATGGAGCCAGTAATAAGCCGTTTCGTGCAGCACCATGGCCACGCCGATCGCGGCAAAAAACCAGACCCAGCCGTACCGGCCCATATCTTCATAAACGGCCAGCCACCCCTTTTGCCAGGCTACCGCCATACCCGCACCGATAAAGGCGAAGATCAGGGAGGTCATCATCGACCAGCTGATCTCCTTTCTCAGTTGGTGTTTCGGCCAGGCTTTTTTTCCCACTTTTCTCGACTGCCATCTCAACGGCCTCCAGGAATAAAAACAGAAATGAAATAAACCCGCTACCAACAGGTACCGCAGGAATACCACGATGAAAACAACAGCAACGGCGGACAGGAAATAGAGCGGCTGGGTAAAATCAATCAACGGCATTCCGGCGGTATTTGGTTTCAACGCTAAAAGTACGATTCTTGCCGGTGTGGAAGAATCAAAATGAGTGATCTGGTGGCGCGAAATTTAAGTGGCGCCTAAGTTTCGGGAGGCTATTTTTTCGACAGGCAAGGCGCGAGAAGGGAGCATAGCGGGACTCTGTGACCGCCCTGTCCGCCGTACTTAGGTACTAAGGCAGGCGGGGCGAGCAACGCAGCATGTCGGAAAAGAGGCCGCGAAACTTGAGTGGTATCTAGATTTCGCGCCACTAGCGCTTCAAGGCCCTCTGATCATGCTACCGGACCTTTTGCAAAAGCGCCAAAGGCGGCATTTTCCCTCTTGACAAAAATCACCGGCCTGCCGGACAAAATCTCATTGTAGCCCTGTCAACGAAAACTTACCTTGAAGGCATCATCCAAAAACCCGCCCGTCATGAACATGAATAATATTCGAACCGGAACGCTGTATGCCGTAGCCGATCAACTTCTTCAAGACGCCGAACTGGAAATGGATCGTTCAGCTGAAGACGTTGTCACCCACCTGGTTTGCCGCAATTCCCGGCAATCCATCGAAAATTATCTAACCGGCTATCTGCTGGACAAGCTCGTCAGTCTCCCCCACCCGATCACGTTGGCCGGCCTGCTGGCACATTGCAAGACGGTGGATTCCCGGTTTGCCGACCTGGATTTCACACCGATCCATTGCCGCTTTGAAGAAGAGGATAAAGATTATTGCCTGGCAACGGAAACGGTCGAAACCTGCCTTCGCATTGCCAGGCACGCAGAACAACTGGTAAAAGGTTAACCTCAGTTTTTCTGGCTGTCGGTCACAACCACCGAGTTATCCGCTCCGAAAGGAGAGGGAACGTACTTGTCCGCCGACCAATCATTGGCCCACTTCTGGTTGTCGATCAAATAGCGGAACTGGTATTCGCTGCCCGGCGTCAACTCGACCGAAGCTTTGAACTCGCCGTCCTTCAGCTTCATCTGAACGCCGTGATCGGGATCCCAATCGTTGAAATCGCCGAGTACTTTTACTTCCTTGGCGCCGTCCACGATGGTTTCCGGAAGAACGAAGGTCACCTTGTACAGGTTCTTGGTTTTGATAAATTGCTTTTGAAGACTCATGGTACCGGTTTTTATGGGTTAATAACCTTTCCAAATTTGCGAAAATCCGGAACGTTTGCAAATGACCGGGGTCAGGCTTGCTGATGATGCTGAACGGGGGGCATTGTTTCATTGCCGGGCATTCGTGTGAAAGAGACTGAAGACTGCCAACTGGCGAACTACCGGCTTGATCATTGCTTCATTGTTTCATTGCTTCATTGCCGGGCATTCGTGTGAAGGGGACTGATGACTGCCAACTGGCGAACTACCGGCTTGATCATTGTTTCATTGTTTCATTGCTTCATTGCCGGGCATTCGTGTGAAGGGGACTGATGACTGCCAACTGGCGAACTACCGGCTTGATCATTGTTTCATTGTTTCATTGCTTCATTGCCGGGCATTCGTGTGAAGGGGACTGATGACTGCCAACTGACGAACTGCCAACTGGCGAACTGCCAACTGACAACTGACCACTGACACCTCTATTCTCTAACGAATTTCACCGGCTGCTGTTCGCCGTTCCGGCCGATTAGTCGCAGGAAATACGGGCCGGACGGTAAACCCTGCAGGCCGATCTCCTGCTGATTGTTTGTAAAATCACCGGATTGAACAAGCTGTCCGAGGTCGTTGAACAATTGCCAGCGGGTTATTTGCCCGGAAACTCCCTTCCATTGGATCCGGATTTTGTCGCCGGCCGGATTGGGATAGATCAGGGCATCCGTTGCCGATACCGGTTCCCGGGTACCGACAATATCGCTGTGTGCAACCATATTGTTTTTGGACAATAACCAAAGGTCCGGGTCAAACAGGATCGTATCTACCGCAAACCCGGCCGGCACCTCGAACAGTTCACCGCTGGACGTGTGGTCCAACCGGATCAGGGAGTCTTTTTCCGGGCCGCGCAGGAGCAGCGGAACGGGCATTTCAAAGAAGTCCACGCTGTTATTGGACGTGGTCTGATTGATCTGGACAAACACCTCGTTCTGACCGTTCTGCTCCCATTGAACCTGATAAGAAGGATAACCCTGGCCCTGGAACCAATCCGCAAAAAATCCGGTCAGGTCCTGGCCGGAGGCGGCTTCCAGGTGGGCTTTCAGGTCCGGGGTCCTGGCGTATTTGAATTGGCGGTCGGCCAGATAATCCCGAACGCCCTGGAAGAAGTCCTCTTCGCCCAGTTTCCAGCGCAGCATATGCAGGAGATAGGCGCCCTTGCTGTAAGTAAGCCGGCTGCTGAAGATGCGGTTGACGCTGGTCGTGTCGTCCACCATAACAGACCCTGAAGGTTGCGAGGTGGCGGTGGCCAGGTTATTGGCCTTCCAGCTGTACCAGGTTGCCGGTGACTGGAAGCGCTCACGGGTCAGCCCCTCCAGGTAGGTAGCAAATCCTTCATTGAGCCAGATATGCTCCCAACTGCCGCAGGTGACCATGTCCCCGAACCACTGGTGAGCAAGCTCATGGGCCAGCAACCCCCAGCCGAAATTGATCACGTAGCTCATCGTCTGGTGTTCCATGCCGCCGCCCCAGCCGAACTGGGCATGCCCGTATTTTTCCTGGTAAAAGGGATAGCTGACGAAGAGGCTGTCATAAAACTGGAGGACCTGCACCAGGTCGGCCGTACCGTTTTGCGCCTGGGTCAGGTTTTCAGGATAAACATAATTGAGCATCGGCAGCTGAACGCCGTTGGAAAGCGGCACCATATCTGTGTATTGTACAAAATTGGTCACGGAAATGGCGACCAGATAGGGTGCGATGGGATATCGGTGATGCCAGTGGTAGGTCATTTGCTCTCCCGAAGCGTATTCTTGCACCAGGAGGCCGTTGCCGGCGGCCCGGTATTGGGCAGGAGTGGTGACGAAGATATCCAGACTGTCGATCTTATCGTCCAGGCCGTTTTTGGCGGGCCACCAGTCCTGGGCGCCGTAGGGTTCCGAAAGGGTCCAAAGGGAGGGGGTCCCGTTGTGCTGGGACTGGATGAATGACCCGAAGCCGCTGGACGGCGGCGCGCCTGAATAGGCGATGGTCAGGCTGTCCAACGTACCGGCAGGCAGCGCGGAGGGCAACGGTACAGTCAGCAGGTAGTCGCCGCTTTGGGTCCCGGTGACCGGTTGCCCGTGGTAGCGGATGCTGTCGATGCCCAGTTGGCTGGAGAAGTCGAAATGGATTTCGCTGAAGTTGTCGGTCAGGGTCTGGAAGTACACAGTGGCCTTGCCGGTGATCTGGTAAACCGCCGGATCAATGTACCATTCGAACCGGTAGTATTTCAGGTCGAAATCCTCCGTCAGCGGGTTGGTGAGCACCGGGGTTCCGGTAAAATTCCGCTGGTGGGCTTCCTGTTCCTTGCAGATCAGCAGGTCGATGTCATCGGTTGTGATTTGCGCGGCGAGGCCCGACCAGATCAAAAAGAGGGCCAGTGTGGAGAACGTGTTTTTCATTAAATTGCTATTGTGATGAATGGCGCCCGCATACAGCATGGGAACGCCTGCGCAAAAGTAGTCCATCAGCCGGGTACCTCAATGTCATGTTTATGACGGACAGCGGTATTTGATAAAAGTCACCCTTTCTGGCCGGAAAAAATAACTTTGTTTTCAGACCCTTATACCATATCGCTCTTTCGGTACTTCGAACCTGCCTTCCGGGCGAATTCCGCAAAGCCAGTGGGTCAGGCTGTCCACGTAATGATCGAGGTGGGTGATCTGTTGCACGCCATGTTCGACGATCGGATCAAGGGTAGTTGCCATGAGTACGCCGCCATACTGCCGGGTTTCCCAGGTGATGATGTCGCCGTCCGGTTTCCGCTGGATGACGGCCGCCTGATCCGGGATGGAAACGTAGGCGCCGTGGGTATGCCAGCAGGAATGCCGTTTGCTCAGCCCGTTGTAAACCGGGTGGTCAAAATCCGTTTCGCTGACCGGCGGATTGTGCGGGTCCGTTACCCACCAGTAATTGTTTACAGGGCGGTCTTCCCATACCGCATCCAGCCAATCGGCGGTGGAATCGCCCTCTACGAATACCTTTTTGCCATGGGCCAGAAGGTTGTAGATCACCGACCGCCGCCGGCCCAGTTCGGTCTGGTTGGATTGGAAAGGAACCACCAGGGCTTCCAATCCGTCGACCGTTTCATCCGTCAGTTCATGGATGTAAATCAACCGGTAAATGTCTGCGTATTTGGGCGCGGTGGCGAAGGCATAATGGCTCCAGACGCCGTTGAACACCAATCCGATCTTATGCATATTGTCGTTTTTTTTCTGCCAGTTCCAACAGATTAATGTAAAAGCGGGCCAGGTCTTTTTCTGATGATTTGTCATCCGTGGTCTGACCGGTAGCGTCGGCCAGGGGGCCGCTGGCGGTCAGGAACATGAGGCCGTTGGTGGTCGTCTCGTCCAGCACGATCATCGGTCTGTTCCAGGTATCGAACATGACCACATCGGCGCCGGGCGCGGGGTCGATATACCCGCAGGCCCACCATCCGCTGATGCCGTGCGAAAAATTGAGGGAGCGGATATCGACGCCGCTGAAGAGGTCGTACCGGTCCGTCCCTTTGAAATACCGGATATCAATGGTTTTCCTGGTGTTGTCCATATACCATTGGTTGCCGGGCACCCAGGCTGTAAACCAGCCGTCGAAACAGAACAGGGTTTTGCCCGCATCCAGGAAAGATCGGATTTTATCCCGTATCCTGTACAGGGCGATATGGTCGCAACCGTTGGGTACGACCAACAGGTCAAATCCTTCGAGATCCGGATCAAAATCCGATGTGATCTCCAACCAGCGGTAATCCACCCGGTCGTTGGATTGAAAATAATAATGAAGGCCACCGAGGCCGTTGGAAATAACAGCTGCCCGAATCATTCAAGTTTGATTTTGGAAAAAAGGCCGGTGCTGCACCGTGAGCCGGCAATTTCATAACAAGCTGTAAAAGGCAAGGTGCGATAAAATTAAGATAAAAACGGGAAAGCCCGCCGGGCAGGACCGCTTTTCCTGCCGAAGTGTTTCCATCCTTACAAAACAATCGACCATTATGGAGCGGGAAAACTAAATCTGCCGCCTTCTGTTAATTATTAAAACCGCAAGCCATGCCAGCATCTCCCGAAACCGTCAGCCAGGCCATCGAAGTCCTTAAAAAAGAAGGCTATACCGAGGATTTCAACCTCCGGCAGGATTGCCTGGAGTGCCGCAACGGCCGGTTTCGCGTATTCCACGATGAATTTCACATCGACAAATTCTACCGCTTTGAAGGGGATAGCGATCCGGGGGACGAGTCGATCGTATACGCCATTTCCTCGGACAAGCACGGTTTGAAAGGGGTTTTGGTCAATGCTTACGGCATCTACTCCGAACCGTTGACCGATCAGATGCTGGAAAAACTCAGATAAAATGAAGAAACTTGTCTTTTTTGCATTTGCCCTGCTGATAACAGGCGCAGCTGGTCAATAAAAGGAACGAAGGCATAGACGTACGGCTCCGGAACTGGTATCCGCAATAAGATGCGGAATGGGTTATGCTAGTGGCGCGAAATCGAGTCGCCAACCATTATCACATCCATTTATCCGGAGCTGCCGACCATGCGCCGCGGTCGCCTTGCCCGTGAAGGGTATTGAACGCAACGGCCATTCAAACCACTTCCCGGGCAAGCATCCCGTCGCCTTCTCCCACCTTTTCCATACCCGTCATCAGATGGAACCGGTTGGGTTCCTGTTCGTCCCACCCGAAGCGGATGGGCTTTTCGTTGCGCAACAGATCAACCATGATGGGCATTTGCTGGAAATCCAGGAACGCGTAAAAACGTTGTCCGTAAGTGGTCGGTGCGGTGGCGTGGGGCAATTCGCCGTCCTTGGCAAAGGTCAGCATCGCGTAAAACCCCTGGCCGTATAACTGCAACCCACCGTAATAATCGCCCTGCCGGCTGCCTGCGGAGGCTTTGTAATCAGTAATTTCAAACCATTTCCATCCCATGATCCTGTTATTTAGGGTTAACAATGATTCTCTCTCACTCTCCCACTCTCTCACCCTCCCACTCTCCCACTCTCTCACTCTCCAACCCCCTCACCCCCTCACCCCATACCACCCCGCCCCCAACAAAGCAGCCTCCGGGTCCAGGATAACCTTCACCGAAACCGCTTCCATGAGGTCTTTGAGCCTTCCGGCCCGTATAAAATGGGCAAAAAAGTCGCTGTCTTTAAGGGTTTCCAGCATTTTGGGTACGATCCCGCCGCCGATGTAGAGCCCGCCGGTAGCTTTGAACTTCAACACCAGGTTGGCCGATTCGATGGCCAGGTATTTGATGAACAGGCTCATCGTATTCACGCAGATGAAGCAATTGGTTTGCGCGGCTTCACCGATGGCTTTAGCCGGATCCCCTTGCTTTATCCGTTCCGCCAGTTCCGGAGGAATGGCGTGCCCTTTCACTTCGTGCAGGAACCTGAAAATATTATGGATGCCCATGCCGGAAACCACACGTTCCCAGCTGACATGGTCGTAATCCCGGTGAAGGAATTGCAGGAATTCCACATCCAGCGCCGAGCGGGGGCTGAAGTCCGCATGCCCGCCTTCCGTAGCGAACGGGTGGTAGCCCTTTCCGTCCCAGAACAGGCCGGCTTCACCCAGGCCGGTGCCCGGGGAAATTATGGCCGCGTTGCCGGGCACATCCGGGTTGCCGGAATTGACCGTAAAGAGTTTATCAGGGTCGAGCGCAGCCAGCCCGTAGGCATTGGCTTCCAGATCATTGAGGAGGTAAACTTCATCAATGCCGAATTCCCGGCGGAGCGCCCGGGCATCCACCTCCCACCCCAGGTTGGTGGCGCCGGCCTTGTCGTTGATCACCGGGCCGGCTACCCCGATGGACATCCTGTGGGGCAGGTCCGACCCGCGATGAAAATGCCGGACCATTTCCCCAAAGGATTCGAAATCCGCCGACTTATAGGTGGTCGACCGGATTCTGGTTAGATCGGGACCATCCGTTCGAAACAGCGCCAGATTGGTTTTGGTCCCGCCGATATCGGCCGCCAGGATGATCGTTCCATCCCCGGCCGGTTTTTTATTTGGAAATGCGATGGGTATTGTTGTAAAGGCTTGGGTTGTCATAATACTTATATTTTATATTCGTCCTTCAAACCCGGCAAGCAGGCCAGGAGGATGATCCCGATGCCTGCCGCGAAATACAGGGGTTGAAAAATGAGTTCCTTCCAATAGCCGATCAGGGCGACCTGAACCAGGATCCACACGATCAGGGCGATGCCGGACAGGAGGGTCAACGTCCAACCCCATTGCCGGTCCTTCCATATGGGCAACACGGCCAACGGCCGCCGGGTTCGTTTCAGCAACAACCCGACAGCCGCCAGCATGGGCAATAAACCATTGAAGATCAATAATATGATACCAGGTATCAAAAAATCCCTGAATGGGCTTCCCGCCAGGAGTCCGGTGTTCATGCCCAGCGATTGACCGCTGGCGTCCGTTACCAGGCGGATACCGCCGAAAATGGCGCCGCTGGCATTCAATAGCAACAGCAACACGAGCAATACTTTTGCACCCGTTTTCATAGCGCAATATTTGCCTTTATCAGTATAACCTGGCGCCGGCGCCGGAACCTACGCTTTTAACCCCTCCGAAATAGAACTGGATGCCGAGCGCGATATCAAACTGGTTGGTTTTGGAAATGGTCTGGGTTTCCACGCCGTCCATATCCGTATGGAATTTGGACCTGGAATAATGGTATTTGAACAAGGCCTCGATCCCGATGCCGTTGTCAGCGTAAATGGTGAAACCCGGCCCGATGCCGAAGGCAAAAATATTGGTCCGGATACTCTGGTTGCCGGTACCGCCGGTCTGTTGGTCGGAGGAATGCCCGAATCCGAAATCGGCGCCCAGGAAGAAGGCCATATTATCATCGACCGGATAGTAGTAGCGCCCGAACGGCCCGAACAAAAGGTCGCTGTCGTCGGTCCGGTCTTCGCTGGGCTCCTTCAGGCTGCTGAAGGTATAGGAAGCCCCCAAACCGACGGCAATCTCATCGGTCAGAAAATAACCCAGGTTGGGCGACAGGCTCAACTGAACGGACGACGGGCCTTTCCCCTCGGCGTCGACATCGCCGGCCATCTGGGATATTTTGGAATCGGCTGTTGAAAGGCCGATGGTGGAACCCACCAGGAAATTGCCTTTGTTCAAAACCTGCCCAGTCAGGAACATCGGGGTTAATGCCAGCAGTAGGATCAGTATTTTTCTCATGGCTACAGGAATTAAGGATGAAAAAACCTGTTATGACGGTCGAGTACCCGGCCGGCCGTTTTTACTCCTTAAATTTAATACAGAATACTACAGGAAACAATGATCCAGGTGAGTCAAAAGGATGACCGGGATCATCCGGATGTGAAACGGCCGGCAGGAAATCCCGGGTTGACCGCATTTGACCCTGCCGGCTGTAAAGATCATCTTTCTAATCGTCGTCGTGTTCGCCACCCGCTTCGGAACTGCCGGGCTGCACGGAGACGGTTGTCCGGATCTCTGAATGACGGATCTGGCCGCCCAGGTACCCTGTCCGCGCCATCACCCCGAAAGCAATAACGGATAACAGCGCTGAAACAAGAAAGAGCGATTTGGATACTCCTGAGGGCCGCCGGCTTGCCAACAGTCCCAGCAAGGAAACCACGCCAAGTACGCCCATCACCCAGATGGCCAGTTCGGCGGCCTCTTCATGGCTGTGGATCATGGCCTCAGATACCCCGGCAAGTTCTTCCACCGATTCTTCAGCAGGTTCACCGGTTAAAAACACGGGTACGGCAATGGCTGCCATTAGAACCCAAATCCACAAAGCGGCCCTTTTGGTTTCGTCGGATTGCCGGATATACCCGTAAAATATGACCCCAATGCCGACCAGCGTGCCGACAATAGGGAAATGGTTCAACACCAAATGCAAATGCGTTGCGTTCATGATCTGATTTTTTTGAAACTAAACAGAGGCACAATAAATGCCCGGAAAAGGAGGGAATGAACGAACGCCATTATTTTGGCGGTTGCCAGATATCGGAATAACGGATCAGGGAATACACTTTGCCGATATGAAACGGGCTCGAACAGTACGGTTTGACACCGTAAACAGGACCACCTAAAAACGGAGAAATCATCTCCATTTGCGCAGGCGCGTGCAGGTGGTCTGCGGGAGCCTTCAAAGGCAAGTCTGAGTGATCATGGGCTGACCGGTGCAAGGAGAAAGCCTTTTTGCAATAATGCAATTTCAGAAACGCCCCAAAAGTAGTGTCCGGATAATCAGTCCGGTGTTTTTTAAAGTGCTGGATCAGGATGGGCAACCGGGCAAAATCCTCTTTCGCCTGTAATGGAATCACGGCTCCAAACAGAAAGATCGGCATTAATATGATGACCATTACTTTCCTCATCTGCACAAGCAATGGTACAAAAGTCGGTTATAGCGGACTAAAAAACGGTGATATTTGTCACTCCTGGTGCATATGTGCATGATGGCTTAGGGAAAAAGTTGGATCGTATCCATCCATGGCTTTAGGGTTCAGCTCAGATTTGCCGCCAGCACAAAGGCGCCGTATCCGATGCACAGTACCGACGACAACAGGATCAGCCCGGATTGAAGCCCGTGTTTCCCCTGCAGTTTGCGGGAGAACGGCAGGCTGAATATTCCGGCAGCCACCAGCATACCCGCAATGGAGCCGACCCCGAATATGACCAGATACAGCAGGCTGTTGAAACTGCCCCGGATCTCCGTCATCACCAGCAGGATCATCGCGCCGCTTCCGGCCAGACCGTGGATCAACCCGACGCCATAGGCGAGGTGGTGATTGTGGTGATGGTCCATCAACGGGTGGTGCTCATGTCGGATATGTTGGCGGTGCAGGCGGCGATGCCGGAAAAACTGAAAAAGCCGGAATCCGCCCAATCCGATCAGCATGCACCCGACCAGGGCCTCAAACCAGGCAAAGACTGTTTCATCCACGGCCACCTTGCCCAATATGACCACCAGGCCGATCAGGAAGATCATAGAGGTATGGCCCAGCCCCCAGAAGATCCCGTCCTTGAGGGCCAGATTGAGCTTATCCCGCTTGGTGACGATGTTGCTGACCGCAACCAGGTGGTCCGCCTCAAACGCATGGCCGAATCCGACCACTGCTGCAAACAACAAAGGAAAGGTGGTTTCCATATGGCGATGTAAATTTTGTTATGTCCCTGAATCCGGCCGCTTACCACTTACAACGGCCCTTTCGCGTAACAAAAATGGACTTCTTCGATTTGCATTCGCAATACGGATGCCTTTC
>CALMYQ010000213.1 GCA_937873655.1 uncultured Lewinella sp.
AGGGTGTGTGAAAATATTATTTGGGCAAGGGTGTGTGAAAATATTATTTGGGCAACCACAAGGGTTGCCCCTACGCGATGGGCTCACCGTTGGCGTCGGTGGTCAGGACCATGCTCATATAATCGAAAAACGGGCGCATGGCCATGAACGTCTTCACCACCTCCTCCTGGAATCCGGGGCTGGTCACCTCCTTGTCCGTGAATGCTCGCCGGACGACAAACTGTTTTTTGCGGATCAGGTCAATACCCGGCAGGTCCGCGCTGTAACCCTTCGGCGCGGTTTTGAGCTCATCGCCCTCCAGGTTGCCGAAGTAAGTTTTAAAAACGGGATCGGAGGTAATCTTCCGGATGGTTTGGTCATCAAAGGCGAATTCATCCCGGATCCGCTTCAGGTCCTGGGGTTCCGGCCCCCAGAAACCGCCGCCGACAAAGGTCTGCCCGGGCTCAACATGCAGGTAATAACCGCCGCGCAGCAATTTGGTAGCCCGTTTGAAGCCCGCGGCGAAGTTGTTTTTATACGGCGATTTGTCCTTTGAGAAACGCACGTCCCGGTAGATGCGGAAAACCTTGCTGCTTTCCAGGTGGTCGGATTTGCCCAGTTCGGCCTCAACGCCTTTTACGAATTCCTTGAAGTTTTCATAGGCTGCTTCATAGGCTGCTTTATTGGCCTGAAACCACTCGCGGTTGTTGTTGTCGGAAATAGCCTTCAGGAACTGGAAGGCATTGGGTTGGATGGCGGTCATTTGAGCGTTTTTACCTGTAAACAAATCCGGGCGTTTCCGGTTTAGAACCTGCCGTAGCGATTGCGATAAATACTGGGCGATAACCCGGTGTATTTGCGGAAGACGGCTCTGAAGGTTTTTCCATCGTTGTAACCGGATTCGTAAATGATCTCTTCCACCGACTTGCGGGTGGTCTCCAGCATCCTTTTGGCGGATTCGATCCGGACCCGCTGAATGTACTCGATCGGGGTGTTTCCGGTGGCCTCCTTGAACCTGCGAATAAGGTTGCGCCGGCTGAATGCAAACCGCTCAGCCAGCCGCTGGACACTCAGCTCCTCCCGGAAATGGGTCTCAATGTATTCCTGCACGCCGGTCACCGGATCGTCAATATGGCTCCTTTGCTGGTTAAAAATGGCAAACGGTTTCTGAGAGGATCGGTCAATATCGATCTGGAAAACCTTGCTCAACCAGTTGGCTGTTTCTCTTTCGCAGAATTTTTCTACAAGGTAAAGGATCAGGTTGAGGGAAGAGTACGCCCCAGCGCTGGCATACAAGCCGTTGTCATCCGTCACGATGTTCTCTGCCAGCAGGTTTACTTTTGGAAAACGGGCCCTGAATGCGGCCTCAAATGCCCAGTGGGTCGTGCAGTTCCTGCCGTTCGCCAACCCGGTTGCCGCCACCAGAAAAGCCCCTGTGCAAAGGCTGGCCAGTTCGGTTTCCCGCTCTAGGTATTGTACCTTCAGCCATTCGACCAATTCCCGGTTAACGGCCAGCGGTTCTTCCATATCACAAATGAACCCGGGTATTACGATCAGATCCTGGCGCGGACTGTCGGCATAATGCGTATGCGCCCGGACGGTGAATATGCCGTTGTACAGGGCAGTCGTTTCATCCGACCCCAGGATCATCACTTCAAAAACAGGCTCCCTGCCCGTTTCCGCCAGGTATTTATTGGCTTCAAGTAATAGAAAATAAGGACTGATCACTGCGCTGGGCATTACAGCCCCCTTTGGAATGACGATGCCGGTTTTAATCATCTTCTCGGTTTTGGATCCAACGTTTGCCGGTAAAGAAAATGCACATATGGCGCAAAATACCCCAAATATTGGCAAAATTGCACATTTCAACTCAGGATAATCCCTGTTTACTTTGTATCCGAAATAAAATCACCCGAAAATGAGCGGATCAACTGCTGTTAAAATCCTGCTATGCCTGCTGGTTATGGGAAACCGGGCAGGGGCCCAGCCGGAAGCCGGAATGCCTGCCACCGGCAACCAGGCATGGACCGAATTGCAACGATATTTCCATCAGGCAGTGGATGAAGGCCAATTACCTGGAATAGTGATGGTCGTTTCCAACGGAGACCGTGAGCTGACGGACGCCTACGGGATGCAATACGCCGAAAAAGGGCTTGCGATGCAGACCAACACCATTTTCAGGATCGCCTCCATGACAAAACCCATTGTCAGTACGGTGGCTATGATGCTGTACGAAGAAGGCAGGCTTGATCTCGACGACCCGGTTTCCAAATACATCCCGGCCTTTGAGAAGACCTTTGTTTTTGTACCCTCGGAAGACGGCGCCGGCGGCCGGATGGAAGCTATGGCGCCGGTTACCATACGCCACCTCCTGATGCATACCAGCGGATTATCGGCTGTGGGGTTTGCCGGCCCTCCTTTTGACGAAATGTACCAAAACCTCCTGACCCCTCCGCCGGTCGGCCTGGAAGATATGGTCGACAGATTGGCAAAAGCCCCGTTCCTGCACCAGCCCGGCGAAGGGTGGAGTTACGGTCACAGCCTGGATGTCGTAGGCCGCGTTATTGAAGTGATCACCGGAAAACGCCTCGACCAGGTGCTGGAAGAGCGGATATTCGACCCGCTTGATATGAAGGATACGGGATTTTCCGTACCCGCAAACAAAATCAGCCGCTTCGCCGCCGGTTATGGGATCGACGGCGAAGGAAAGTGGGCGTTACAGGATGCCCCCGGAGAAAGCAGGTATGTAAAAGGACCTGTTTTTCCCCGGGGGAACGGCGGCCTGGTATCCACCGTCCGCGATTACCTGCGGTTTGCCAGAATGATGGCCAACGGCGGTGAGCTGGCCGGCCGGCGGTACCTTCAGCAGAAAACGGTGGCCTTGATGATGCATAACCATTTGCCGGAAGAGCTGATCCCGATCAAAGTGGGAAAGGTAACCATGAACAGTCAGGGTTTCGGCATCGGTTTCGGCGTACTGACGGAAGATACGCCTTACGGAGGCATGAAAGGCGATTGTTTCTGGCCTGGCGCCTACTTTACCTATTTCTTCATCAATCCGGAAACAGGGACGACCGGCGTGTTCATGTGCCAGAATTCGGACTTGTCCAGGCTGAAATACCTGTTCGACTTCCACGGCATGGCCAACCGGGTTTTTCCGGCGGGCGCAGCGGAAAAATAACGGGATCACCTGAGGATGAACCCTTCCCGGAACGGATCGGCCGGATCGATCAGAAAGGTGTGTTCGCCGGTGATGTGAGCCTCACCCGCTACCTCAGGGATAACGGCGCGGTAAGGCCCAAAGTCGACGATATCGGCAACCGATCCTTCGAAAACGCTGCCGACGATGCTTTCAATCCGCATTTTCTCCCCGGGACCGACCTCTCCGCGGGCGTGATGGATGGCCATTCGCCCGGATACGCCCGATCCCGTGGGGCTTCGATCCACCTCGCCTTCCGCAAAGACGCAGACATTGCGGCTGTGGATGCCCGGTGTGGGTGAGTCGCCGATGAAAATGGTGCCGTACAGGAAACTGAGGTCGCTCTCGAAGGGGTGCAGAATGCCGGGGTTGGATTCGATCACGGCGTGTTTGATCTGCATGCCCAGGTCGATGAGTTGCCGGTAATTGTCCGGTGTCAGGTCTAATCCCAGCGGCCGGGCATCCACATAAGCGTAGAAGGCTCCGCCATAGGCAAGATCATATGAAACGGATCCGAAGTGCGGTAAATCCACCGACAGGTCCAACCCGACGACAAATGAAGGTACGCAGTGGAATCTGACGCCTGTTACCCCTCCCCCCTTGCCGATGGAAACAAAGGAATGGATCCGGCCGCAAGGGGCATCAATCCTGATCCGGGTTTCAGGCGTCTCCACCTTTACCCACCCCATTCGGACTGCAAGCGTAGAGATCGCGATGACGGCATGACCGCACATGGTACTGTAGCCTTCGTTGTGCATGAAGAGGATGCCGAAATCGCCGTCAGGCGTATCGGGCGGCAGCAGCAGGCAACCGTACATGTCGGCATGTCCCCGGGGTTCGAACATCAGCGCCGTGCGGAGGTGGTCGTAATGGTCGCGGATGTACCGGCGGCGGGCCAGGACGGAGTCGCCCGGTAATTCGGGGAATCCCTCCACGATCACCCTGAGCGGCTCCCCGCCGGTATGCATGTCAATGGTCCGGATGCGCAACCAGTCAGCGGGGACGGGAACCCTTGTGGGCCGGTTGTCCAAAAAATTGCTCATTTCCTGACGATTTTCGAGTAGAAATAATTGGCGGCAGCGAGGTCTTCCGATGCATGCCCGACCGATTTAAACAGCGTGATAGCCGATCCGGATACCCGCCCTGGTTTTTGCCCGCTGCACAATTCGCTGAGTTCAGCCTTTACGGCAGATCTTTCCAACACACCGGTAGCCAGCGGGATGGCCAGATCGCCGGTTTCGACCAGGGCGCCCTGGTACGTATCGACAAAGATTTCGGCGTTCAGGATGGTTTCGTCATCGGCTTCGCGCGTATTTTTTTTGTAAGATCCCACCAGATCGATATGCTGGCCGGGTTTCAGGTACCGGCCCAACACCAGGGGATCGGGGCTGAGGGTGGCGCAGGAAATGATATCCGCCATGGCCATCCCGGTTGGAATATCCTCAACTGGCCGGATGTCGAACGGTTGGTCTGCCAGGCTTTCGCAGAGCCGGGCCGCAGATGCCGGGTTTCTGCCCCAGACGTAAACCTGCCCGATCGGCCGGACGGCAGCATGGGCCAGGATGAGATGCGGCGC
The DNA here is from genome assembly GCA_937873655.1 of uncultured Lewinella sp. Lineage (GTDB taxonomy): Bacteria > Bacteroidota > Bacteroidia > Chitinophagales > Saprospiraceae > JACJYC01. The sequence goes on from CALMYQ010000213.1 coordinate 4,755, forward strand.
CAATGCGCCGGCGCCGATCATGAACAATGACCCGCTATCAGCCCTGGAAAGATAATCCGAAGCCAGAGCCGAGGCGGCGGCGGTGCGGGTAACCGTGAGGTTTTTCCCTTCCATGATGGCTTTTAATTCGCCGGTCCTGCCGTCGAGGAGGATATAGGTTGCCTGAATGGCGGGCAATCCCAGTTTGCCGTTATCCGGAAAAACGCCTGCGATTTTAACCCCGAGACTCTTGCCCGCATCCCAGGCCGGCATCAGGAGCAGGGTGGAATCCTTTTCATTCGGCGGATTTGGAAAATCGTGGTGATGCCGCATCGGCGTAGTAATATCTGAGCGGAAAGCAGCCCGTAAGACCTCTACCAATTCGCGGTAATTTGCATTTTGGTTAATTTGGCCCGAAGTTATAAACAGTGGTTGGAGCATGGCAAAACCCGGCTTTGTTAGGGAAGCCAATCTAGGAATTTTCCCGTTTGAAGCCGGTAGAAAAGGGCCGGCAGGGGAGGTTATTTGGGTATTTTTTGACAAAACAGCATCAGGTCAGGCATTTTTTGGCCATTTTTTCGTTTTTGAACGCAAGGGGTACCGGAACAGCTGCGTTACCGGGCCGGATAATTATTGACACACCCAAGAAACAGTACGGGTATGAAAACCATCTACACGCCACACCTGCAACTGATTTCCTGCGACCGGGAAATTTTTGAGTCCATTTTTCAGGGCGATAAGGCCCTGGCCCGGAAACTGGGCATCAAGGTATCGGGACAATGGTCTGAATTCGGGCTTGAACCCATCCGGTTCGGTTACCAGGCGCTGGATAACGACCCTTCACTGGAGGGCTGGTGGACCTACCTCGTCATCCACTCATCGGATAACCGCCTGATCGGCACCTGCGGGTACAAGGGAAAACCCAACAAACAGGGAATTGTGGAAATCGGGTATGAGGTCATGGAGGAGTACCGGAACCGGGGTTTTGCAACGGAGCTTGCGAAAGGGCTGATCAAACACGCTTTTTCGTTTCCTCGGGTAAAGATCGTACAGGCGCATACCCTGGCGGAAAAGAATGCTTCGGGCACGGTATTGACCCGATGCGGAATGACTTTTATACATGAACTGGCCGACCCTGAAGATGGCCTGATCTGGCTGTGGCAACTCGACCGGAAGACGTTTGAAAAGCGCTGAAAACCATGAATTTTCTTAAAAAAGCGGCCTTCTCGGCTTTTTCTTTTGCCTTTTTTCTGTTCCTCGGCGAGCTGTTCCTTCGGTGGGTGGCGCCATTGGAACAAGCCAACCACCATAAACTGTTCTGCGAATACGATTCGCTGCTGGGCTGGAGCAAGGTTCCCGGATATTCCGGCCGGCATCAAACACCGGAATACGAAACCCTGGAAACATTCAATTCGAAAGGCCTTCGGAGCCCCGAATATCCGTATGAGAAGGATAGCTCGCAATATCGCGTCCTGGTTCTGGGCGACTCTTATGCGGAGGGATATACCGTCGGGTTTGACTCGGTCTTTACCCGGGTGCTGGAGCGGCAATTGCAGCAAAAAATGGCCGGCAGGGCGCCGCAGGTCGTCAATGGGGGGACAGGCGGTTATTCCACGGATCAGGAGCTGCTTTTTTACCGTTCGGAAGGGCGGCGGTACGATCCGGACCTGGTGGTTCTCCTGTTTTGCATCAACGATGTCTGGTTCAACAGCCAGGATAAATACTGGCGGGGCGCCAAGCCGGTTTTCCGCCTGACGGGCAATGGGCTGAAACTGGAAAATGTGCCGGTTCCCGAGCCGCACCCCGGCGTCAAGGCCTGGCTGCTGGAACATTCCCAGATCGCCAAACGGTTGAAGATTGTAAAAGACAAGGCCATGCTGGCCCGCGAAGGCGAAAAACTGCCGGAGGATTACCGGGTATACGCGAAAAAATACGCCCCGGCAATGGACAGTGCCTGGACGGTTACGGAGGCCTTGATCAGCCAATTGGATAAGGAGGTGGAACAGGACGGGGGCAAATTGCTGGTTTGTTTCGTACCCGAACAGGAAATGGTCGACCCGCAAAGGTGGCAGGCATTCAAAACGACCTACGGGATCGACGACCCGGAATACGATTGTTTCAAACCGGCTGTAAAACTGAGCGATTTCTGCCGGCGGGATTCAGTGGAATTCATGGATCCAACGGCAGCTTTCCGGAAGGCCTTTCAGCAAAGCGGAACGCAATTGTTCTTTCCCAAGGACAGCCATTGGAATGCGGAAGGGCACCGGGTCATTGGTGAGGAGCTTGCGCGCCGGATCGTGGATTAATTGATTTGATTGATTCCACCGCCCGCCAAAGCTTCAGCGAAGGAGGGGATTGATTTGATTGATCCGATTGATTCGCCACGCCGCGGCGTGGTCGATTGGTTCGATTGGTTTTGCCTTCGGTTCCTCGATTCTTCAGTTCCTCGATTCCTCTATAAATGATTGATCCGATTAGCGCAATCAACCGGTCGTTTTGTCAAATTTCAATCGACAACAAACGGTTGGATGAGGATGGCGCCGCTTTCCTGGAGGTTGGAACTCAGGATGATGATCTCTTCCTTTACGCCGTCGTCGATGGAAACGGCAACGGTGTTGGGGGTGATATCGCCGAGGTCTTCGGCATGGAGGATGAGGAAATTGTTCTTTTGTGTGAGTTTTACGGGGATGCTCCATTTGCGCTTGGTCACCTTGAAGTTTTTCAGGATGCGCTCGCCGTTGAGGTAAAGCGTGACCACATCGCCGTCGACGGTGCCGTTGTCCCAGACCTTAAGCCGGATGTCAGGTTTGCTGACTTTCAGGATACGGTCGATCTTGACCTCTCTGTTTTCCGATTGCTGATAGGGTAGGGTGAAGGTGGCCGCGCTTTCGTTGATCTCGCGGGTCATGACGGGTTTTTCAAGGTAGATATTTCCGGGTGCGCAAGGACCTGTTTCAAGGGTATATCCTTCGATAAAGCCTTCCCATCCGCCGGACAGGATAAACCGGCCGCCTTCGCGCCGGAGGTCGAGTTCCATATCCTTGATGCACCAGCGCCATTTCGGGTCGGTTTTGGAGGCGATACCCGATTCGGTGATGCGGATCTTATTGCCGGATTCATCGGCTTGCCAGGACAGGTTGAGGGTGGCGGTTCCGCCGCTGGCTTCCGAGTCGATCCTTGAGGCGCCTGTTCCGTCGGGTCGGAGTTCCAGTTCATAAAAAAAGCCGTAGTTCCGGTCGCTTTGGGAAAGCTGGCCGACCCATCTTCCGTCGATGGTGAACGGGATTTCCTCTACGCCTGATCTGGCGCCGGCTTTGCGCAGCACCATAAGGCCGGGTTGGCAGCCTTTGGCGGTCCAGGATCCGGAGAGTGCGCCGTCGGTGGTCGGCTTGAGCGTAATCTGTTTGAGGCACCACTTGGGAACTTCCGGTTCGGTCTGGCGCCATTCCTGCAGGAGGAGTTGATTTTCCTTGGTGAGGCCTGTGAGTTCGAAACAGGCGCGGATGCCGCGACTGTCGAGGGTGGAGCAGGCGTTGCCGGTTACGGCATTGTCCTTAACCTGGATGACGGCTTCATAGCGAAAGGTATCCGGCTGGTCTTTTTGAAAAACGATGCCCGTCCATTGGCCGTCAAAGGATTGCTGCCCGCTTGCACCTGCGGAGCATAGAGAGGATAAAAGGAGAATCCAGGTCAGTTGGCGGTACATTCGAGTAATAAATTTAGGCGCTCCAAAAAATATTTTTATCCCGGTGAAACTTAATTAAAGTTTTGCCGTACAATACATTAACGAACAAGATGGTGCAAAAAGGGCCCAACAATTCATAAAAAATTCTATATACCCCATTAAGATGGGGTTTACAAGTCGAAAAGGTTCATCTATCTTTGTAGCATCAAAACAATCAGATAAAGCGTTTCCGGATACTTTCCGGAATCAAAGATAAACAAAGGGGGACTAACGCAGATAATGATGTAATGAAGAAGCCTGGCACAGTTGCCAGGCTTTTTTTTGGATAAAATTTTTTTGTATCTGTTTTTTTTATATTTTTGTCCCCGAATTCTTTCCATGGTCACCAATCATCTTTTCTTTCCCCCCTCAAGGCAAGGCAACATCTATGCGGCTTAAGGTCACTGTATTTCCCTGATTGAGCCAGTTGTTTCCGGCCTTTGGTGTCTTTTTTCCATTTGGAACACCACATCCCTAATTGTTTTCATTGAAGGTTCCAGCCCTTTGGCCATTTGGACCGGGGGGCTTCCAATCTTGTACTTAAATCGGTTTTCGGTCGCCTGGCTACCTGGTTTCGGGATAGCCGGGCGCCTTTTTCCGAAGCAAAAGGAAGTAAAAAGCTTCACATCGGCAAGGTTGTCAGTATAACGTTGTGATTATTATGTCAATTGTTGATTTATCCATGAAGGAGCAGGCCAGGATTGGAGAAACGATCAGTTTTTTATTGGATCAGACAGTGCGTCAATCCAAGCTCTATGCACAAAGACAAATGGATCAACTTGGTCTGAATATTACGGTAGAGCAGTGGACCTTGTTGAAAGTCGTGGCTGAAAACGGCCGTATCTCCCAGGTGGATCTTTCCCTGAAAGCGCAAAAGGACACCGCCTCGATTACCCGCATGTTGGATTTGCTGCAAAAGAAGGATATGGTCCGGCGAACGGCTGACGATATGGACCGCCGCAAATTTCTGATCTCCCTGACGGAATCGGGCAGGGCTTTTTTTGACCGGCATGCAGCACAAATGGACATCCTGCGGTCCAAAGTCGTTGAGGGCCTCAACGTGCAGGAGCTTGCTGACCTGGAACGGATCCTGGAAAGGATCAGGCAGAATATTGCATGAATCCGGTTTGAGTTTTCAAAAGGAAATAAGCCTGGCGGTAAGGATTGCTTATATGTCCGCAACCGCACGGAGAAATGACCGGTGCGGTTGCGGATAGGAAGTCCGGCCTCACGATTATCCGTTGACGGATAGGACCTTGACCAATGTGAAAATGATGCCGAAGAGGATGGCTCCGCCGAATAAAATGAAATTGATTTTTTTATTTTTATTAAAAGCAGCTTTGTATTCTGGATCTTTTTTTAAAAGAAACGGCATGGAAATTAATGATATAAGCGCAAGCGGCGCCAAAAAATAAAGGCCGTAATCCCGTTTAAAACGATCCACTTCAGGAAAAATGAAATTGAGGATTATCAAAAGTATAACAGCACTCCAAAGTATTAATAATCCTGTTTTTAATATGCTTAACGTATTGCCTTTCATGATAATCATTAATTTTGATTTTTAATGCAATCTCTTAAATCTTTATTGCAGGCTCCTTGATCTTGAACAAGTTCAGTAACTGCGGCTGCATAACAGATTACTCCGCCAATTACAGTGGTTGCACCTAATATTAAACAGCCTGTTTGAGTTAATCCGAATTGGACTGCAGATAGCAGCATGCAATTTGTATAATCCTGGTTGCAATTTGCAACATAATTCGAGCCAACCAAATAATTTAGAATCCAATTCAACCTTTCGGATTCGGGAATTCAGAGATTTAATTGGTTACTGAGGGTGCATTAGCGTCGGGCAAATATCCCCCCCCCTCTGATAAATGCAAATATTTTTAAAATTTTAACTTTTGTTAATAAAAATAATGGAAAATATTTTTCTTTTAATTTTTTACCTGGTCGTAAGGCGCTAAATCAAAATATTATTTTAATCGCCTCGCACTTTCAGCCACTTCGATTCCTGTACGCAACAACGGATCATTCTCCGGCGCCCCATACACTTGCCGGCTCATCAAAATCAAAACCAGGGGAACTCAATATTTCTTCTACATCCGGCAGATTACCAGTAGTGTGGGATTGCTTATATGTCCGCAACCGCACGGGGAAATGACCGGTGCGGTTGCGGAAAAGTAGGCTGGATTCACGATCATCCTTTAACAGACAGGACCTTGACCAGCGTGAAAATGATGCCGAAGAGGATGGCTCCGCCGAATAAAACTATATTCCACCAAATATTCCTTTTGAATTTTGCTTTATATTCCTGATTGACAACTAGTTGACTGATAACCAGGAATAAGCTAAATACAGCCAAAGGAACAAGGATAAAAGCCCAATATTTATCAAAAAATACTTTAAAACCTTGAGAGCTAAAATTTAAGACAGTGATCATTACAACGATTAAAGCCGGAATGACTGCTACAATACTAGGAATGATAATTTTTTTCGAATTCATTTTTGTGGGTTTTAATGCACACTACTGGACATTTTTACAAAAGAGGCAAAAAGAGCCCGAGAGCCCGACTTCAACCCAAGCTTTGTCGGATGGAAAATGAGGGAGCGAGAGCGTGAAGGCGTTGCTTTTTAAGGCTTTCGCTGGTTCTTTGATTTGTCCCCTCTGCTCATTTTGTCCAGTAGTATGGTTTTAATGATTAATTTCCTTCTCTGCATTTTACCAGATCTGATCCACAGTTAGTGTAACTTTGGGCAAAAGTAATAACTGCCACTCCAACGCAAGCAACGGCAACCGGGGGGAAAACGCCAGACGGAGCGCAAATCACTAACATGAGGGCATATTTAACACTTGCAATCATTACACAATTAGTATAGTCATCATCACATGGGGAAACAAACTCTTGGCCGTTACCTAGTATTTTAGTGGCCAGTTCCAATACAGATTGATTGACAAAATCTGCTTGGATTTTTTCCACATCGGCGACCAAAGCTTCATATTCTTGGATCAATTGGGTCGCGGTACTAAAACTCGTCGCCGATAAGTGAGCCTCAATATAATTGACGTCATAATGCTCCTCATCCAAAGCCATTCTCCGGATATCAAAACCCGTAAGGGTATCCAAATTATTGAATTTTTCGGAAAATGCAACAGCGTTCTCCATAAAACTGATGAATTCTTCAATGTCAGGGTCAACCTGACCGGCCGCTTCCGGGTTTTGAAGTCCATTCAATTCTTGTGTGGAAGGTCCGGAAATTTTTTGATGTACCGGTTCAGAGGTAAGGCTTTCGGGCGCAGGTACGGATTTCTGGCAGGCAGACAAAAAAAGCAGTGCAACACAGGGTAAAAACAGTTTTAACGATTTCATATATCAGAGATTTAATTGGTTACTGAGGGTGCATTAGCGTCGGGCAAATATCCCCCCCCTCCTCTGATAAATGCAAATATTTTTAAA
>CALMYQ010000214.1 GCA_937873655.1 uncultured Lewinella sp.
GTCCTGATCATCGCCTGCCCCTGCGCGGCGGCCCTGAGCGTTCCTTTTACCCTGGGCAACAGCCTGACCTTGCTGGCGGGCAAGGGGATGTACATCAAAAATACCCAGGTGATCGAAAACCTGGTGAAGATCGATACCATTGTTTTTGATAAAACCGGTACCATCACCGACGGCCATTCCGCCCGGATATCCTATGAGGGCGACCCCCTGAGCGAAGCGGAAAAAGCGGCGGTGCGGTCGGTGGCCTACCACTCCAGCCACCCCGTGAGCCAGAAGATCGCCTTGCTGTTGTCGGATCACCCGCTGACGGAAGTCACCGGTTTTGCGGAGGTGACCGGAACGGGCGTCAGCGGGGAGATCGGCGGGATGAAGGTGGCGATCGGGAAGAGTGAGAAAGGCGGCGCCCAATTGACGGTGAACGGCCGGGAAAGGGGCCGCTTCCTGTTGCGCAACAGGTTCAGGGCCGGCCTGGAAGAACTGATTGCCGGCTGGCGGCAGCATTTCAGCATGCTGATTCTTTCAGGAGACGACGACCGGGAAAAAAGCAAGCTCCAGGGGCTTTTTGCCGAAGAGGAGATGCATTTCCGGCAGAGCCCGAAGGATAAGCTGGATTTCATCAAACAGCGCCAGGCGGAAGGCCGCAGGGTGATGATGATCGGCGATGGGCTGAACGACGCCGGCGCGCTCAAGCAGAGCAATGTGGGCCTGGTGATCTCCGAGAATACCAACAACTTCACCCCGGCCTGCGACGCCATCCTCGATGCGCGGCAATTTACCTATCTCCCACAATTGATGACATTTATTAAATGGAGCATGCGGATGGTATATGGAGCTTATCTGCTGGCTTTGGGATATAATATCGCGGGGATGAGCTTTGCGGTTCAGGGAGTGCTCTCGCCGGTGGTGGCGGCCATCCTGATGCCGTTGAGCTCGCTGACGATCGTCCTGTTCGGAATCAGCTCTACCCGGTTGCTGGCGGGGCGGTACCTGACAAAAATCACCCCCCCCCGTGATGATTCTCACCTGACAGAAAAATAGGCCCAGCTACCTTGCGCTCAAATTCGGATTTACGATGAAAATAATCTTCTTTTTGATCATTCTGAGCTTGCTGATCGCGCTGGGTTTCCTGGCGGCTTTCATCTGGGCGGTCCGCTCGGGGCAATACGATGATGATTATACGCCATCGGTCAGGATTTTATTCGATGACAAAAAAACGGACAGCGAATAACCGGTCTTGGAGCCGGTTTCCGGCCAACTGACGGTAATCTTCGAGAACCCATTTTAAATCACATTAATTATGTCAAGGATCGAACAATTCAGTTACGACAACGCCATTGTAAAAAAGTTCGCCTACGCGACTGCGTTGTGGGGCGTGGTCGGTATGTTGGTCGGTTTGTGGGCCGCGATCGAGTTGATCTGGCCGGCAGCAAACCTGAACACGGCCATGACGACTTTCGGCCGCATCCGTCCGCTGCACACCAATGCCGCCATTTTTGCCTTTGTGGGTAACGGCATTTTCATGGGGGTCTATTATTCCCTCCAACGGTTGCTGAAAGCCCGGATGTTCAGCGATCTGCTGAGCAATATCCACTTCTGGGGCTGGCAGCTGATCATTGTAGCAGCCGCGGTGACCCTGCCGCTGGGCATTACCTCCGCCCACGAATACGCCGAACTGGAATGGCCGATTGACATCGCCATTGCGCTGGTTTGGGTGGTATTCGGCCTGAATATGTTCGGCACTATACTCAAAAGGAGAGAACAGCACCTGTATGTGGCCATCTGGTTCTATATCGCGACCTGGGTGACGGTCACCATGCTGCACATCGGCAACAACATCGAACTGCCGGTCAGCTTCCTGAAAAGTTACCCGGTTTTTGCGGGTGTACAGGACGCGCTGGTGCAGTGGTGGTACGGCCACAACGCAGTGGCATTCTTCCTCACTACGCCTTACCTCGGCCTGATGTACTACTTCCTGCCCAAAGCGGCAAACCGGCCGGTGTACTCCTATAAATTGTCGATTATCCACTTCTGGGCGCTGATCTTCATTTATATCTGGGCAGGTCCGCACCACTTGCTGTACACTTCACTGCCGGATTGGGCGCAATCCCTGGGCATGGTGTTCTCCCTGATGCTGATCGCGCCGAGCTGGGGCGGTATGCTGAACGGTCTGCTCACCTTGCGGGGCGCCTGGGACCGCGTGCGTACGGACCCCGTGCTGAAGTTCATGGTAGTTGCCGTAACCGCTTACGGTATGGCGACCCTGGAAGGCCCGATGCTGTCGATCAAGTCGGTGAACGCCATCAGCCACTACACGGACTGGACCATTGCCCACGTGCACATCGGCACCCTGGGTTGGAACGGGTTCCTGACCTTCGGCATCCTCTATTACCTGATCCCGCGGATGTTCAACACCAAGCTGTATTCCACCAAACTGGCCAATAACCACTTCTGGATCGGTACGCTGGGTATTCTGTTCTATGCCATTCCGCTGTACTGGGCCGGTTGGACCCAGAGCCTGATGTGGAAAGAATTCCTGCCGGAAGGCATCCTGAAATATACCAACTTCCTGGAAACGGTCACGCAGATCCTGCCGATGTACCGCATGCGGGCCCTGGGCGGCAGCCTTTACCTGGTGGGTGTGTTCATCATGATCTACAATATCATCAAGACGGTGAAAAGCGGTCAGTTTGTGGCCAATGAGCCTGCCGAGGCGCCGGCGCTGGAAGTTGCCGCGAAACACACCGGCGAACACTGGCACCGCTGGATCGAACGCCGTCCGGTACAGATGCTGGTCGTTTCCCTGATCGCAGTGATTATCGGCGGCCTGGTCGAAATTTTCCCGATGATGCTCGTCGACGATAACGTACCGAAGATCGAAGCCGTTCAACCTTATACGCCGCTCGAATTGCAGGGCCGCGACCTCTACATCCGGGAAGGCTGCCTGGGATGTCACTCCCAGATGGTCCGTCCGTTCCGGTCGGAAACAGCCAGGTACGGGGATTATTCCAAATCCGGCGAATTCATCTACGACCGGCCCTTCCTCTGGGGCAGCAAACGCACGGGGCCTGACCTCCACCGCGAAGGCGGCCTGCGCAACGACGCCTGGCATTTCAACCACATGTACGATCCGCGAAGCACCTCTCCGGGTTCGATCATGCCGCCGTACCCGTGGTTGTTCCGCCGCGACCTGGATGTGTCCAGTACGCCGGCCAAGATCAGGACCCTGCAGAAACTGGGCACCCCGTATCCGGAAGGTTACGACCAGCAGGCGATCGACGTCCTGCAAAAACAGGCCAAAGGCATCGCAGAGACCCTGCGGACCCAGGGCGTGGAACTGGAGGGCCTCGAAACCAAGGAGATCATTGCCCTGATCGCCTACCTGCAACGCCTGGGAACGGATATCAAACCCAAGCCGCAGGCCGGCCAATAGTAAGGGCAACCCTTGCGGTTGTCCGGCAACCAAAAGCCGTAAAACCCGAATTGAACAGACAATAAATAAAAAGATAAGACCATGTTCAAGCATATTCTAGCCAACGCCGGAAACATCAACTGGATGGCCATTTTTGCCTTGATCACTTTCTTTCTGCTTTTTGTGATCAGCGCGATCGCGATATTCGGCAAAAGCAAGAGCTACATCAACAAAATGTCGCATTTGCCGCTGGAAGACAATTTCAATAACACCGAAATCTGATTGGATATGAAAAATAAACGGTCAAAATATTTGATGGTATTGTTGCCGCTCCTGCAGGCGGCGTATGCCGGCGCCCAGGATGCTCAGGCCGCTGCCGCTGACGGCGGCGCCAAGTCGACCGGCGTTATGGAGTGGGCGCTGGATAATGTGGTGATCATTATAGGCGCCATGGTCATCGTCGGCGGTTTTGCAGCCATCACTTATGTCAACAACATGCTGCTCCAGATCCAGAAGATCAGGCTGCTGCAGGAAATGGGCATTGAGGCCCTTGAGGAAGTCAAGCTCATTTCGCGCGAATCCTGGTTCAAACGGATCTACAAGCGGATGACCAGGGTGGTGCCGGTAGACAAGGAAAAGGATGTCATGTTCCACCACGAATACGACGGCATCCGGGAGCTCGACAACGTGCTGCCCCCCTGGTGGGTTGCCCTGTTCTACATTACGATCGGGATTGCTGTGATCTATATCGGGTATTACCACGTATTCGGCAAAGGTATGACTTCCACCCAGGCTTACGAATACGAGGTCAAGGAAGCGGAACAGGCGGTGAACGCCTACCTCGCCACCAGAGCAGATCAGGTAGATGAGAATACCGTCGAAGCGTTGACCGATCCCAGCCAGATCGCCCTGGGGCAGAGCATCTTCCAGAACAAGTGCACCCCTTGCCACGGCCCCAACGGCGGCGGCAACACGATCGGGCCCAACCTGACGGACCAATACTGGATCCACGGCGGCGGGATCAAGAATGTGTTCAGGACCATCAAATACGGCGTGCCGGAAAAGGGTATGATCTCCTGGCAGACGCAATTGACAGCTTCCGATATGCAGAAAGTAGCTAGTTTCGTTTGGTCGCTGCAGGGCAGTACGCCTACCGACCCCAAAGCGCCTCAAGGCGACCTTTGGCAGCCTGAAACCACTGACGCCCAGGCGGAAAATGTGGCACAGGATACCACTGCCGTTGCGCCGAATAACTGATGATTGATCATGCAAGACGTAGAAAAATACAGGGATAAGATCGCTACCGTTGATGAAACGGGCAAGCGCATCTGGATCTACCCTAAAAAACCGTCCGGGCGGTTTTACAACGCCAGGACCTACGTAAGCTGGGCCTTGCTGGCCGTTCTTTTTGGTTTGCCGTTCGTTCAGGTGAACGGCAAACCGTTCATCCTGTTCAACTTGCTGGAGCGGAATTTCATCCTTTTCGGCATTCACTTTACACCGCAGGACTTCCACCTTTTTGTCCTCGCCATGTTGACCCTGGTGGTCTTCATTGTCCTGTTTACCGTGGTGTACGGGCGGCTGTTTTGCGGGTGGGTATGTCCGCAGACCATCTTTATGGAAATGGTGTTCCGCAAGATCGAATACTGGATTGAGGGGGATGCCAATGCCCAGCGACGCCTCAATAACGGGCCCTGGACGACGGATAAAGCGATCAAAAAAACGGTTAAACAGGCTGTTTTTATCCTGATCTCCATCCTGATCGCCCACGTTTTCCTGAGTTATATCATCGGCGTGAAGCAGGTTTGGGAGATTGTCAGCCACTCGCCTTCCAACAATTGGGGCGGCTTCATCGCCATGGTTGCGTTCACCGGGGCCTTTTATTTCGTATTTGCCCGCCTGCGCGAACAGGTGTGCACCACGATCTGCCCCTACGGCCGCCTTCAGGGCGTGCTGACCGATAAGAATACCATCCTGGTAACCTACGATTTTGTCAGGGGTGAACCCCGCGGCAAACTCGATAAGGGCAACCGGAAGGGCCCGGATCAGCCGCTGTCCGCCGGCAATCCGGTGCATAAGATCGCGGCGACGGTCGCGGAAGGCGTTTTCGACGCCACGCCCGAACCGGTAGAGGAAAGCCCCATCAAGATCAAAGGCGACTGTATCGACTGCAAACTCTGCGTTCAGGTTTGCCCGACCGGGATCGATATCCGCGACGGCGTCCAGCTTGAATGCGTACACTGTACCGCCTGCATCGATGCCTGCGACGAGATCATGGACAAGATCGACCGGCCGCGCGGATTGATCCGGTACGACAGCTTCAACGGGGTCGAATCCAAGCGGCGCAAGATCTTCACCGGCCGGGTGATCGCCTATACGATCGTGCTGGTTTTGCTGATCGCGGTGAACATCGTCCTGTTGTCCAACAGAGGGGTTATGGAAACGGTTGTGCTGCGCACGCCGGGCATGTTGTTCCAGAAAGTGGACGAGACCCATATCAGCAACCTCTACAACTACCAGATCTTTAACAAGACCGAAGAGGACATGACCGTTGAACTGCGCCTGCGCGACAACGTGGGCAACATCCGCCTGGTAGGCGAAATGCCGGTGGTCAAAGCCAGCGAAATGACGGAAGGGGCCTTTTTCATCGATATGGAAACCAAAAAGCTGAAGGACCGCAGCAACAAGATCGTTGTGGAGGTCTGGGCGGACGGAAAGATAATCGATGAGGCCAGGACAAATTTCCTCGGTCCGATCAAATAAATTCAGCAGCCATGAAATTCAATTGGGGAACGGGTATATTTCTTTTTTACGGGATATTTGTAGCCGGGCTTTTTTACCAGGTGCTCAAATCCACGCATTATGACCACAGCCTGGTGGTTGACAATTATTACGAAGAGGATCTGGCGTACCAGAACCGCTACGAGCAGCTCGCCAACAGTGCGGCCCTGAAGCAGAAACTGGATATCCGTTATCTGGAAAATGAAGAGGTGGTCCGGCTGACCTTCCCCAAAGACCTGGGAGCGATCAAAGGGACCATTCATTTTTACAGGGCCAACAACAAGGATCAGGATTTTTCGGTCTCCGTCCTGCCCAATGATGAACTGGTCATGGATATTCTGGACAAAGCTTTTCCCTCGGCGGGCAGGTGGACCATAGAGGTGTCCTGGGAGGCCGCCGGAAAGCAATACTACGACGAGCAGGCTGTCGATATTTCGGAGCTTGAAGCCATGAAGAAGTAATAATTTAAAATTCATACCGTGTTCTGGACCGCATTTACCATCGGACTTTTGGGCAGCCTGCACTGCGTAGGCATGTGCGGCCCCATTGCCTGTGCGCTACCCGCGGGTGAGCAAAGCCCGTGGAAGACGGCCGGAAACCTGTTGCTGTATAATTCCGGCAGGATTGCGACCTACATTTTCCTGGGTCTGCTGATCGGGGTGCTGGGCAAAGGGTTGTTCATGGCCGGCCTGCAGCGGTGGTTGTCCATCGGCGCCGGCGCCTTTCTGCTGGTCGTTGTTCTTTTTTCCATTCCTGTAGAAAACAAACTGCTCCAATCTCCCTGGACGGGCAGGTTCTACATCTACCTCAAACAGCGGCTGGCCAGGTTGTTGCACGGCAGCGGCGCCGCTCATTTCCTGCAGGTCGGCATCCTGAACGGATTCCTGCCCTGCGGCCTGGTGTATATGGCGTTTCTGGGCGCCCTGAGTGCGGGAAGCATCGCCGGCGGGGCCCTGTATATGCTGCTGTTCGGCCTGGGTACGATCCCGCTCATGTTCAGCGCCGCATTGGCCGGCCGCCGCCTTGGTATTCGTTTCCAGCACAAACTCCGCAAGTTCTACCCGGTTTTCCTGACCGGCCTCGCCCTGCTGTTCATCCTTCGCGGCTTGCAGTTCGACCTGCCCCGAGGCTTCACTTTCTGGGAGGCGATACAGAACACGCCTATGTGCCATTGATCGGTAGCGACGCAATTTTTTGCGTCGCCCAACACATTTAGTAAGTCGTAAGTAGCGACGTAAAATCTTGCGTCGCCCTGCTCATTCAGCAAGTCGTAAGTAGCGACGTAAAATCTTGCGTCGCCCTGTTCATTCAGCAAGTCGTAAGTAGCGAAGTAAAATCTTGCGTCGCCCTGCTCATTCAGCAAGTCGTAAGTAGCGAAGTAAAATCTTGCGTCGCCCTGCTCATTCAGCAAGTCCGTAAGTGGGGAAAAGGCAATTTTTCGACATCACAACGGACGCCAACAATGAAACAATGCAACAATGAACCAATGAACCCCCTCAACTCAATCCAAGGGGCTCATCCCGGTAGGCGTAATTCATCAGGTCATATGGCGTGATGATGCCGGTCAGTTGCTTGTTTTTGTCCACTACGGGCAGGCAATGGAATAGGTTTTCCCGCAGGATGCCGGCCGCAAAGTCGAGGGTGTCGTCCTGAGAAACGGTGACTACGGGGCGGGTCATTACCTCGGACGCCAGGATGGAGTGCATCACATAGAAATTGGAATCTTTGCTGGACTTGTTTTTGAAAAGCGTGAAATGGTGTTCCAGCTTGTTGAAGTCACCCTTGCTGATGATGCCTTCCACTTTACCGTTGCGGACAACCGGGATATGGTGGATCGGGTTGGATTTGAAAATGACCGCTACTTTCTCCATGAGGTCATCGGGAGAAACGGTCACGACGCCGGTGGTCATGATTTCTGCGACCTTGATAAACTTGTTGAACATGGCAGGAGATTTTGAGGTTAAACGAATCAGAATGGATCAGACACCCGACAGGTCAACACCTACGACGGTTTTGTGAAATCGCATAACGGTACCTTTTAAACGGTTATCCGATCTCTGGATTTCGCGCGGCTAATTATTTATTATAATGCATCACCATCAGTGGGATTCGGGTGCTGAACACCATCCTTTTAGTAACGCTTTTATGGAACAATTCTTTCAGGAAAGGCCGTTGGGTGGTACTCATGACGATTAGATCGATATCATTTTCTTCGGCGTATCGGTTGAGTGCGGTGAGCAGGTCCTTGCTTTCGATCTGGACCATGCTGAAGTTGACGCCGGGCGCTCCGGTCTTGAAAGCCTGTTCGAACCGGAAAAGGTCGACTTCGTAATCGCTGGTGGGATTTCCGTTGATATGGACGTAATGGATGTCGGTACCAAAGGATCCGGCAAAGCTGATCACATTGTCCATCATCTCGGCGTCGCCGGGGTGGTTGTTGCTGGCGTAAAGGATTTTCCGGTAGGGTTTGAAGGCTGCGCCGTCGGGCACGAGGAGCACCGGGCAATGCGCTTTCTGAGCAACATTGGTGGAAACGCTCCCGAATATTTTTTCCAGGATATCCCCTTCGCCGGTAGTGCCCATGACGATCATATCGGTGCCCGGGGCTGAAGACAGCTGAATAATGGACTCCGATGGAAAACCCACCATCACCTCCTTTTCGATCTTGGGAAAGGTTGTGATGTTGCCGCCCATGGCCGGGTCCTGCCGGATAAAGTTATTCAGCAGGAATTTTTTTTCTTCCAGAAATCCGGAAAAGGCGGACGGCGCATAAAATTGGGAGTCGGTCCATTCCGGAAAAAGTACATGGACAACCTTGAGTTCGGCTTTGTAGGCTGCCGAGAGCTGGATGGCGTAATCAAATGCGTTCCGTGCTGTTTTCGAGAAATCGGTCGGTACAATGACTGACCTCAGCGGAAAATTTTTTTTTTGCGAAAGGAAAAGGCTCTTGAAAAGCACTTCCAACTCCTCCACGCCCGGGATCACTTTCTGGGAGATCACTTCACCCTGGATGACAAGCGCAGGAATGCCGCTGATACCATAGCGTATAAGCTGATCGACCTCATAGATTTCCTCTATGTCGATGTCCAGCTTTAGGTTTTTCAAGGCTTTCAGAACGTTCTCCTTCAGGAGCTCGGACTTGCTGTAGCCTTCTACACCCAGCACTTTGATCGCGTTCATCCCTATTCCAAGCATATGAAGTATTGAGTTGGTATTTAAATTCAATGCAAAATCCGGGGAAAGCCGAACATAAAAGGTGACTTTTATCATCGACCTTCCGTGATTTTTATTTATTTGGAAATATGGGACCTAGCTTTTATTTTAGCCGGGTAAAACAAAAAACTTTTGGGAAATAAAGCCAGCCATGGTGTAAAAGCGGATGCGGAGCTGCGTTTGCAGGCCGTAATCGATACGGCAATTGACGGCATTATTACAATTGATGAGCAAGGCATTGTGGAAACCCTGAACCCCGCAGCAGCCGAATTATTCGGTTTTGATGCGCAGGATGTCATCGGGCACAATATTAAAATGCTCATGCCGTCGCCCTATTTCGAGGAGCACGATTTTTATATCCGGCGCTATCTGGATTCCGGCAAGCCGCACATCATCGGCATTGGCCGGGAAGTGGAGGGCAAACGAAAGGACGGTACGGTATTTCCGCTCCGGCTGGCCGTCAGCGAAGTGTTTCTGGAAGGCAAGCGCATCTTTACAGGCATCATCCACGACCTGAGCGATGTGAATTCCGCCAAGGAGAAGATCCTGCGACTCAACCGCGAACTGGAAGAACAAAATGCGGAACTCGACCGCAAAGTCCACGAAAGAACGGAGAAACTCGCCAAAGTGGTCGATCAATTGCTGGCCACCAACAAGAAACTGGGCAAGGAGATCCACGATCGCCAGGCGGTGGAAGAAGCCCTTAGGCTGAGCGAAAAAGAACTCAAGGAAACCCTCGACAAGGAAAAAGAACTCAGCCAGCTCAAAAGCCGGTTCGTCAGCATGGCGTCCCATGAGTTCCGCACCCCGCTGAGTACGATCCTGTCTTCCATCGAACTGGTGGAGCTGCTGGAAAAGCCCGATCAGAAAGACAAGCGGGTAAAGCATATCGACCGGATCAAGAACGCTGTCAGCCACCTCACCAGCATCCTGACCGACTTCCTGTCGCTGAGCCGCCTGGAAGAAGGCCGCATCCAGTTTCAACCCCAGCACCTCAACATCCGGGATTTTTGCCTGGATGTCGTCGACGAGCTGAAGAACCACCTGAAGACGGATCAGAAACTGAACTATACCGGCCAGAACGACGATCAGGACGCTTTCCTGGACAAGAATGTCCTGCGGCATATCCTGTCCAATCTCCTGATCAATGCCAGCAAGTATTCCGGAGAAGGCAGCCTGATCGATTTCAAATTGAAAATTACCCAGGGAAAGATCTATATTGCCGTCCAGGATGAAGGCATCGGCATTCCCAAAGAGGACCAGAAACACCTTTTCACCCGCTTCTTCAGGGCCAATAACGTGGAGAACATCAAAGGCACAGGCCTGGGGCTGCACATCGTAAAGCGATACCTGGACCTGATGAAAGGGGAGATCGAATTTAAAAGCCCCGCCCCGGGTATGGATAAGGGGACCATATTTACCGTGTTTATTCCAATTAACCAGGATTTATGAAGCGTATTCTGATTATTGAAGACAATGAGGAAGTCAGGGAGAACATCGAAGAGATACTCGACCTGTACGGGTATGAGACCGAAGGCGCCGAGAACGGCAAGGTCGGCGTCCAGATGGCCCTGAACCATCCGCCCGACCTGATCCTTTGCGACATCATGATGCCCGAACTCGACGGTTTCGGCGTGTTGAACATCCTGAGCAAGAAACCCGCAACAGCCGACGTGCCGTTCGTTTTCCTGACCGCCAAGTCCGAAAAAGACGATTTCCGGAGGGGCATGAACCTCGGCGCCGACGACTACCTGACCAAACCTTTCTATAAGGACGAATTGCTTCAGGTGATCGAAACCCGCCTTAAAAAGAACGACCGCCTCAAAAAGACCTTCGACAAGACCACCGAAGGCCTTACCTCCTTCATCGACGAAGCCAGGGGGCATGAGGAGCTTCAGAAACTCTCCCATGAGAAAAAAACGAAGGTCATCCGGAAAAAAGAACTGGTCTTTTCGGAAGGGGATTATCCCCGGTACCTGCATTTTGTCAGTTCCGGCAAGATCAAGTTGTTCAAGACCAACGAATACGGCAAGGAATACATCATCAATTTGTGCAAAGCCGGCGATTTCCTGGGTTATACCCCGTTGCTGACAGGGGAGGGGTACCCTTATTCGGCAGCCGCTATGGAGGACAGCGAGGTCAGCCTGATCCCCAAGGAAGACTTCCTCAATCTGATCCATGCCAACCGCAATGTGGCCTCGCGGTTTATCAAGATCCTGGCTGACAACATTTCCGAAAAAGAAGAACAGTTGCTCCAGCTCGCCTATAATTCCATCCGTAAGCGAGTGGCGGACGCCCTGTTGCAGCTTAAGGAAAAAGAAGGTTCCGATGAGATCCAGATCAATCGCGAAGACCTTTCCCATATTGTGGGTACCGCCAAGGAAAGCGTCATCCGGATGCTGACCGAATTCAAAAACGACGGCTATATTGATATCCGCGAGGGCGTGATCTTCATCGCGCATGAGGAAAAACTGAGGAATATGCCGGGCTGAAATAACCGAAGCCCGTTTTGGGCCGGTAAGCGGCAGGTCCGGGAATCCTGCATAAATTTGCCGGATTATTTTTGTATATTTACCTCGGGAATATTACTAGATTTGCATCAGTTGGCCGTCCGGCCTAACCGTAGTATTGTTTAAAATCATTATCAAGGCAGTAAGTAGTATCCAGCATCTGAACGTTTGTGGCGCCATGATCGCGCGCCTGCAAATAGCCAAACCTTTTTCCTTCACTAAACAACTGCATCATGGTTTTTTACTTTACTACAAGGATCATGAGGGCATTGAAACGCCCTGTTCTAACGATCCTGCTGTTGGCAGGTTGCCTGATTGCCGGTTACGCTCAGCAGCGCATTACCGGTACGGTTACCGATGCCGGCGGAACGCCGCTGACCGGCGTCACCGTTGCGGTTAAAGGTACCTCTCAGGGTACGATCACCGATATTGACGGCAAATACACCATCTCAGCAAATGCCGGCGAGGAGCTGGAATTCGCCATGGTCGGGATGGCCACCGAAACGGTTACCGTAGGCAATCAATCCACCATTGACCTGGTCATGTCGGAAACCGCTTACCAGCTGACCGAAACCGTCGTCACCGCGCTCGGCATCAAGGAAGACCGGCGAAAACTGAGCTACTCTACCCAATCTGTCAAGGGGGAAGAGCTTCAAAGTACCCAACGGGATAATGCCTTCCTGTCGCTCCAGGGAAGGGTCGCCGGCCTCAACCTGACCCCCACCAGCGGTCTGGCAGGCGGCTCGGTGAACATCAACCTCCGCGGGGTGAACTCCATCGGCAGCAGCAACCAGCCCCTGATCGTGCTCGACGGCCTTCCCATCAACAGCAGTACGCTCAACCAGCACGTCCTTTATTCCGACGGCGCCGGCATCAACGGCAACGTCAACAACAACCGCGATGATATCGGCAGCCGCCTCGCCGAGATCAACCCCAGCGACATTGATAACGTAACCGTACTCAAAGGCCCCGAAGCCGCTGCGCTCTACGGAAACGAAGGCGCCAACGGCGTTATCCTCATTACCACCAAAAAAGGCCAGGCCGGCGTCGGCAAACTGACCTACAAGACCCGCTTCTCCGTTTCGGATGTCACCCGCTTCCCGGAGATCCAGCAGGTGTACGGCCGCGGCCGCAACGGGTTGGAGGAAACCACCGACCCGGATTATTTCGGCCCCAAATACCCCGCCGGTACCCAGTTTTATGACAACATCGGCGACTTCTTCCAGACCGGCAAGTCCATGCGCCACGACCTGGCCTTCGAAGGCGGTTCCGACAAGATCACCTACCGCCTGTCGAGCGCCTATCTCAAAACCGACGGCGTCATTCCGACCAACTCCTATGAGCAGGTCAACGCCGCGCTGAGCAGCGAGGCCAAATTGCTTTCCTGGCTGACGGCCTCCACCCGTTTCAGCTATACCCGCAACAACAATCACCTCCCGCCGGGCGGCGCACAAGGTTACCTGACGGCGGCCTTGCGCTATCCGTCCGACCAGGATATGAGCGAATACCTGACCGATGCAGGCACCCGCCGGCTGACCCTGGAAACGGCCAATCCGGGTACGGACAACGACAACCCGTACTTCAATGTCTACAAGAATGCCAGGGTAGAACAGACCGACCGGACCATCGGCAACATCACCCTTGACGCCAAGATCCTGCCCTGGTGGACGGTCACCGGCCGGTTCGGCGCCGATATCTACACCACCAACGCCAACCGTTTCTTCCACCCGGAATCCAATATCGGCTATGGCCGCCAGGGTTGGCTCGAGAACTATACCGACCTCGGCAGGGTCATGAATACCAATATCTTCACCACCGTCAGGAAGACCAAAGGCCTGATCAAGGGATCGATCGTTGTGGGTACGTCAGTGGATGATCGCCGCAACGAAACGACCTCCGTTTACGGTGAAAAATTGTACCTGCCCGACTTCAACAGCATCAACAACACCGATCCGGCTACCCAGCGCAACAAGACGATCCTGACCCGGACCCGCCTGCTGGGCGCTTTCGCCAAAGCCGAGTTGAACCTCGATAATTACCTGATCCTGAACCTGACGGGCCGCAACGACTGGTCGTCGACCCTGCCGACCGAGAACCGCTCCTATTTCTATCCGTCGGCCGGTCTGACCTTTGTTTTCTCCGATATGCCCGGCTTCCGGGATAAAACCGGCATTCTGGACTTCGGGAAACTCCGCCTGTCCTACGCGCAAGTGGGCAACCCCGCTCCGCCTTACCGGATCCGCGCCCGGCTGGTGCCGCAATCCTCCACCGGCGGCGGCTTCCTGTATGACTTCTTCGGCGATAACCCGGCCCTCAAACCGGAGAAAGTGGAAAGCTACGAGATCGGTACCGACCTGAGCTTCTTCAAAGGCCGGGTGTCCCTCGACGTGGCCGTGTTCTCCAAAACCATCAGCGATCAGATCGTGGTGCAGCGCCTGAGCTACGGCACGGGCTTTATCTTCGGCTTGCTGAACGGCGGCGAACTGAATACCAAAGGCATGGAGATCCAGCTCGGCCTGAAACCGGTCAAATCCGCCAATTTCAGCTGGGACCTGCTGGCCAACTTTACCAAGTACTCCACCAAGGTGCTGAGCCTGCCGGCTGAAGTGAGCGAATACTACGATTCGGATACCTGGGCCATCGGCAACGCCCGCGCCAGCGCCTTCTCCCCGGCCGACATCCTGTCGTCCCGCTTCAACAGCGCCAATAACCTGTACTATCCGGCCCTGAACGACCGCGGCGCCGGTACGGCCACGGCCATCGGCGGATGGAGCTACCTGCGCAACAGCAACGGCGATATCCTGATCGACCCGACTACGGGCTTCCCGCTGCGCAATGCCAACTTCCTGCCCATCGGCGACCGCAACCCGGACTTCGTGATGGGTATCGTGAACGAGTTCAGGTTCTTTAACAAACTGACCTTGTCCTTCCTGCTGGATGTCCGCGTCGGCGGCGATATCTTCAACGGCAACGAATTGTACCTGACCCAGACGGGCCTGAGCAAGCGTACCCTGGACCGGGACCAACCGTTCGTCTTCCCCGGTGTATTGAAGGACGGCAACGAGGAAACCTCCCCCACGCCCAACAATATCCAGATCATACCCAGCGCCAACGAGCAGTACTATACGACCGTCCTCCAACCGGAAGACTTTGTGGAAAGAGACATCAACTGGGTACGCCTCCGCGACGTTACCTTGTCCTATAACCTGAGCGGAAACTGGCTCGGCCCCAATAAGGTGATCAAGGACCTCAGCGTCTTCGTCAACGGTACCGACCTGTTCCTGAGCACCAATTACACCGGCGCTGACCCCTATGTCAGCACCACCAGCCCGGCTACCGGCGGCGCAGGCGGATTTGGTATGGACTTCGGGAAATTGTCCCTGCCGCGTACCTTCTCCATCGGCCTTTCCGCCTCTTTCTAAATTCAAAACATCAAAGACATGAAACGTAAATTCTTCATACCTTCCATCCTCGCAGCGCTGCTGTTGCTCTCCAACAGCTGCAGCGACTACCTGGATGTCAACTTCGACCCGAGCAACCCGCAGGTTGCAGAAGGGTTTGCCATCCTGCCGCCCATCTTTTCGCAAATGTCCCGCGGCGAGGTTTTTGATACCCGTTATGTCGGACAATACATCCAGAACTGGGCCTGGACCGCGGCCAACAACGTCTGGGATCAGCATGGATACATCCCCGGAAGCGACTCCGGCGGTGAGAAATGGCGGTCCCATTACTGGTCGATCGGAAAGAACATCGACCTGATCATCGAACAGGCCGAGGCCAAGGAACAATGGGACTACGTCGGTGTAGCCAAAGCCATTCGCGCCTGGAGCTGGCAAAGCACCACCGATGTCAACGGAGAGATGATCCTGACCCAGGCCTGGGAACCCAACCGCTACGTGTTCGACTACGACAGCCAGGAAGCCGTGTATGCCGAGGTCGTCAGGTTGTGTGAAGACGCCCTCAAGGACCTGGCCAGAACAGACGGCGGCGTCAGCCAGGCCGGTCTGGCCCGCGGGGATCTCGTCTATGCCGGCGATCGCGCAAAGTGGACCAAGTTCGTGTACGCCGTACTGGCGCGCAATGCCCACCACCTGAGCAACAAGTCGAACTACGACCCGAACAAGGTCATCGAATACTGCGACAAGTCGCTGGCTTCCAATGCCGATAATTTCGATATCCCGAACGCCGGCACCAGCAGCGCCGACGGCAGTTTCTGGGGCGCTACCCGGAATAACCTGCGCAGCTACCGGCCGACGGTTTTCGTAACCAACCTGCTCAACGGAGTAACTTTCAACGGTGTTGTCGACCCGAGGCTTCCGGTCATGCTCAACCCGTCACCCAACGGCAATTACTACGGGGTAACGCCCACCAAGGGCGATACCACCAACGCCACCGGCAAGGTGACCCGGATCCCGCTGCTTTGGGGCGTGCCGCCCACAGAGACCAACGCTGCCAATATTCCCGGCAAGTACATCTTCAAGAATAACGGCGTGAACTCGATGATTACCTATTTCGAGATCCAGTTCATGAAAGCGGAAGCCGCCTTTATCAAAGGCGACAAACCAACGGCATACGCAGCCTTCAAGAACGGCATCTCCGCCCACATGGATTACGCCGGAGTAGCTGCAGCGGATAAGGATGCCTATATGGCCAGCGCAGCCGTTCCACAGACAGCCGACGCCCTGAAACTGAGCGATATCATGCTGCAGAAGTACATCGCCCTGTGGGTGCACGGCGCCCTGGAAACCTGGGTGGATATGCGTCGTTACCATTACGACAACCAGGTCTACCTCGGCTTTGAATTCCCGGCTACCTTCTACCTGGACAACGGCGGTAAGCCCGTTTACCGGCTCCGGCCGCGCTACAATTCGGAGTACGTCTGGAACCGCGAAGCCCTCGACCAGATCGGCGGCAACAACGCGGATTACCACACGTACGAACTTTGGTTCTCCAAGCCGTAATGGAAACCTGATGTAAGGTTGATTTGTTGATTTGTTGATGCGTTGATCTGAAAAAGACCCGAATCAACGAATCAACAAATCAACGAATCAACAGAAAAGCTCCTTAATCCGGCATAACCCCGCTTTCTGCCAGCAATGCCGCTTTCCCGCAAGGGTCACCCTCCTCGTGGCTGCCGTATTCATAACCGCTTCCCCTGGCCAGGATATACGCCGTGTAATCGTTCCAGTGATGGTACAGGTAGTAAAGGTGTCCGAATTCGTGGGACAGGACTTTGCCGTCGGCCTGCATGGCCAGGTAAACGGTCAAAGCCTTTTCTCGGCCAGGTAATTGAGGATATTTTCGCTCCAGTGCCGGTGAGACCGAAGTGAAAAGACCGTTGTATTGGACGAACATGGCCATGCCGACAATGCGGTTGACCGGATCAATATTGATTCTTGGAAAGGTGATCACGTAGACGGGCAAGGCCGATCCGTCGAGGTTTTGGAACAAGCCGATCGCATGGTGCAATTCGGGTAGATGGATCTGTTGCTGCCAGATCGCCAGTTCGGTGGAATAGGTCAATTCCAGCTGGAATCTGAAATTTCTGAAATCCTTCTCAACGACTCTCTTTTGTTTTTTGAAAGGATTCCAGAGGCGGCTTTTCAGGGTGTTGTCGCCGGAAGACACCGGGGATTTGAAGTTTTTTTTCGAAATATTAGGCGGTACATCAAGCGCTTCTGTATACTGCCTGAATGTATGCAGCTCGCTTTTTAACGATTCCAGTTGCCGGATGGATTCCGGAACGTTTCCATTGCGAATGCGGCCGGTAAGGTTTTTTTTGCTGATGTCGAAGAGAAACTCCGTGATACCGGACAACGGTTGAAAAGGGGAGTCTGTTTGGTCGATATAGTCTCTGGCGGCGGCCAGGTCGGAAGGCAGATCGGATGCAAGACCGGGTAATTGGGGGTATACAGGATCGATGCGGCTGAAGGATAAAAAGGTATCCAGGTTTGAAGAATCGGGTAGAGGGTTATCCGTTTGCCCTGCGTAGATCAGGATAAGGATAATCAGCGTCTTTGTTGTGTGGAGGATAAGGTCTTTCATGGTTTATGGAATTTATACAGGGTGAAAAATGGGTGCGATGCCGCGCAATGGATTGCGAACTTTGCTGTCGTGAAATTGTTAAGGACATTCTTGTTGGTTTTTAAATTGAAAGTGAAAGACGGCTGCCCATGCAACCGACAGTGCAAAACTAGTACCTGATGGAGGAGGAAGCTAGCCGGATTTTATCCGGATTCTGTATCATTTTAACCCCGATTGAACTGTATGTGAGTTAATGGGTTAATTTAGTATATAAACCTGTTAATTTGGTGTATCTTTCAGGTTGGATTTCGTCTTAATTTTACATGAACAATCAATTGACGTGCTTATGATTCCCATGAAACCTGCGCTTGAGAAGATCATTCCTGCCTTTGGGAGCAGTTTTGCCGTGAAGCAATACCTTGACCCGACCCCGGAGTTGAAGAAACCTTTCTGGCATTTCCACCCGGAGCTCGAATTGGTTTACGTCAAAGGGGGCAGCGGAAAGCGGCATATCGGCCACCACTTATCCTATTTCAATGACGGCGAACTGGTCTTTATCGGTTCCAACCTCCCGCATATGGGATTTACGGACCGCCATTCGGTCAACGAGTCCGAAACGATCATCCAGATGCGGGCCGATTTCCTGGGCGCCAACTTTTTCCATATCCCTGAAATGGAGGCCATCCAGCAATTGTTCGAGCGGGCAAAATCGGGGCTTTCCTTCCACGGCGCGGCCAAGCACCGCATCGGCGCCAGGATCGAAAACCTGCCCAAGCTGGATAATTTCGAACGGCTCCTGCACCTGCTTTCTATCCTCCAGGAAATGGCCTACACCAAAGAATACACTTTGCTCAATGCCAGCGGATTCGTCCTTGAAGTAGAGCACCAGGACAACGACCGCATCAACGTGGTCTACAATTTTGTGGAACAGAATTTCACCCGGACCATCATGCTGGAAGAGGTGGCCAACGAGGCCAATATGACGGTTCCCGCTTTTTGCCGCTACTTCAAGAAAATGGCCGGCAAGACCTTCACCCACTTCGTCAACGAAATGCGCGTGATCCACGCCTGCAAGCTCCTGTCGGAAAAAGCAGAGAGCATCACCGAAGTCTGTTTTGAATGCGGATTCAACAATTTTTCCCACTTCAACCGCTCGTTCAAGGAAATTACGGGCAAAAGCCCGTCGGCGTACCGGAAAACGATCCGTAAGGTTGTAGTTTGATTAGTTGTAAGTCTTTAGTCGTAAGTCTTTAGTCGTAAGTCGTAAGTGTACTTGCAACCGGACTTACGACTTACAACTTACAACTTACAACTTACAACTTACAACTTACAACTTACGACTTACCACTTACGACTTACCACTTACGACTTACCACTTACGACTTACCACTTACATCTATTCCCGCCCAAGCGTCTCCGCCGGATTGGCCCGCGCCACCCGTATGGTCTGCGAGCTGATGGCCAGCAGTGCAATGCCGATGACGGACAGCGCGCCCGCAAACAGCTCAAAGAAGCCGACGGGTGCGCGGTAAGCGATGTCGGCAAATATAATCTTGTCGAACAGCAACCAGGTCAATGGGATCGCGACGGCGCCTGCAGCGATCAGCAGGTACAGAAACCCCCGGCTCAACAGGAAGATCAGGCGGCCTTCCGTAGCGCCCAGCACTTTCCGTATGCTGATCTCCTTCAGCCTTGTTTCCGTGGTGAAGACGACCATGCCCAACAGGCCTAGCGAGGCAATGGATATGGCCAGGAAGGCCAGGAAGCCGATGATTTTGATAATGGCGCTGAATTCGGCGTAGGCCCGCTCGATCTCTTCGTCGTAGAAACGGGCTTCGAAAGGGTGGATGGGGTCAATCTTCTTCCAGGCGGCTTGCAGCCGGTTCATCGTAACCGGCATATCGGCCGATGCAATTTGGAGGTTCAGATACCGCAACCCTCCGGGGTTCCTGCGGAAGGCGAAATAACGGATAGGTTCATCGAGTTTACCATGGTGAAAATCCCGGATGACACCGATGATCCTTACCTTTTCATCCTCAATGGATAACTCCTTTCCGACGGCCTCCAACGGGCTGCCCAGGTCAAATCGTTGCAGTGTTTTTTCCGTGACAATTATTTCACTTTTGTCGGTTGAATCGGATACGGCCGGCCTGAAATTCTGCCCGGCAATCAGTTCGTGATCGTGCAACGGGATATAATTCTCATCCACATTGTTGAAGTAGATATAGGTTGAATCCGTAGGATCCTGGTATTTGACCGTAGCGGAGTAGGTTTCCCCTACGCTGGGGATCATCATAGAGGCGGAAATGCCGGTCACTTCGGGCAGTTCGCTGACCTCCCGTTTCAGCAATTCCGGCGGATTGCCCTGCATGTTGATGTTCAGGATATTTTTGGTGTTGAACCCAAGGTCGAAGTTCAGGGAATAGGAATACTGTTTGTAACCGATGCTGACCGCTATCATGAAGCAGATCGAAAGTGCGAACTGAAAAGTAATGAGGACCTTGCGGACATTCACATGCTTGAACAGTTTCAATTGGCTGATGTCCTTGATCACTTTCACCGGGTCGATCCTGGAAAAGAAAATGGCCGGAAAGATACCGGCCAGGATGCCGACCCCGGCGGCCAGGAGAACGAAATAGAGATACGTCTGCACGGCCGGGCGCAAGGTCAGGTGTTCCGAAAAATGAGGGTCGATACTCAGAAAACCAGGGCGGATGACGATAAACATCAAATAGGCAAGGACCACCGACAAACCGGCGATCAGCACCGACTCGACCAGGAATTGCAGAAAAACCTGCCCCCTGGAAGCGCCTACCACCTTCCGGATGCCGACTTCCTTCGACCGGCGCAGCGCCCTTGCAACGGATAGATTGGTATAATTGAAACAGGCCGATATCATAACGACAAACGCCAGCCCGGTCAGCACCAGGATCAGGAATTGCTGGATGTGGAAGCCCAGTTCATTGGACAAAGACGGCCCGATTACGACCTTGCTCAGCGGTTGCAGGTGCATTTCAATGGATACTTTGTCCGCCGGATTGTTCTCCTGTCCTGCGATCGCCTGGAGCTGGTTTTCGACCGCCTCAGGGTTGCCGTGCTGCGGCAGCAAGAGATAAACATAATTATTCCACATATTGGTCCAACTCAACCAATGCTTATCCTGGGAGGCCTGCATCCTGTTGTCCATGGTAATGATGGAACCCAGCATTTCGAACTGGATATGCGAATTCCGGGGCGGGTCCCTGACCACGCCGGTTACGGTATACCGCGTGGTGTCGATATCCACCGTCCTGCCGGTCGCTTCGGTTGAATTGAACAGCTTTTGCGCGGCGGTTTCCGTCAGGACAATCGAATAGGGAGCCCTTAGTACGGTTTCGGGATTGCCGCTCAGCAGGTCGAATGAAAAGACCCGGAAAAAATTATCGGAAGCCCACAGACCTCTGATCGGCAGTTTCTTGTCTTCGACGGTGAGGTCCCTGTTAAAATCGCGGTTGATGATCACAGCTGCTTCAATACCGGGGACAGATTCCCGGATCCGCTTGCCTGCCAGGATGGAAGTGGACGCGAAATACCCCGGCTCTTCCCCCGGAGAATGCCAGGTATTGTTTACGCGGTAGATGCGGTCGTATCCGGCGTGAAAGGCGTCGAAGTGTTTCAGATCAGCGACAAAGGCGATCAATAAAAGGCCCACCGACATGCTGATGGCCATGCCCAGGATGTTGATGGAAGAAAAGAGCTTGTTTTTGCCCAGATTGCGGAATGAGCTTTTGAAATAATTTCGAAGAACAGTCAGGTTTTGCATTGGGTGTGAAATTTTAGGTTGTTTGACCGTATAGGGCCGGAAGAACTTGATCACGTCAACGACGAATACCAGACGGGCGGCCCGGATCCCCTTTTCCTGTACGTTGCGGTTGAAATATTCGATGAGATCGCCTTGCAGGTCTTCCAGCAATTCGGGCCGGCAATACCATTCCAGCAGCCTTTCGGCCCATCGCGGCGGTCGGTAGGTCGGTTGCTCCTTCATCCTATCAGGCCTTTGAAGACAAAATCCGGGATGATATTCCAAAGCTGCTCCCGGACTTCCCGGGCTCTCACCAGGGCTGATTTGCCTGTATTGGTCAGCAGATAGAAGCGTTTGCGCTTGCCGCCCCGCTCATTGCTCGGCTCGCCAAGCGTACTTTTCAGGTATCCCTTAGACTCCAGCCGGTTGAGCACAGCATGTACAACGCCAAGCCTGACCTTGCGGCCGGCGTGCTTTTCCAGCGTATCGCAAATGGCAACGCTGTACGCTTCCGTGGTCAGTGCGGCAATGGTGAGCATCACCAGTTCTTCAAACTCGCCGAGGTTGGTTCCTTTCACGTGGTTTTATTTATTCCGTAAATGTATGTAAAATAATTGAACTTTGGATTTTATTGTTGTTTATGGTTGCGCTGACCGCCATAGCCTCGGCGGAGGCGGGTTTATGGTTGGCGCATGCAACAACCATAAAATAAAATAAACCAGCACAAACTAAAAAAGCGAGCCCGGTGCAAAAATACCGGGCCCGCGTTCTACATGTTATAGATATGAAGGATCAAATGAGCGTAGTTATTGAACCACGAGCTTTTTGGTGCTGATTTCGCCTGCCATCAGGATCCGGATAAAATAAACGCCGCGGGGCAGGGGCGTATCGCTGATGCTGTCGCTGAGGTCCCAGGATTCAAACTTCCTGCCGGCGACTTGTTTGCCCGCACTGTCGAATACGGTAAGTTCGCCTGCGGTATTTGCCGGACAAGTCAGGTAAAAACGACCGTCAGAGGGATTGGGAAATACGGCAATCTCCTCATTGTCCTGGAAGTTGACTGCCGCAACGATGGAGGTTCCCAACTCGACAGAATCGGCTTGCCCTTCCTCTTTGCCGAAGCACGGCTGCGGTGGGTCCACTTCAAAGGTGATGCAGGATTTCTTTCCGGAGCAAAGGTTCACATTACAAACGGTGATCGTGATCGGTTCGCTGGGTTCACCGTCGTGTCCGTGTCCGATGGGGTGGTTGCCGCCGAGGATAATGCCGGGGGAGACAGTGGTTATGCCATTGCGGTACGGGTGGGGAGCATGGAAATTCACTACATATACCGGATCATCGCATGGATCGCCGCTGTCAAGATCCAGGGTAATGTACCCGCTGGGCGCAGGCGGCGTTTCAGCTTCGTAAATCTTAAAGGAGAGCGGATTAGATGCGGAAAGCGTGCAACCCGTTGTGGTTATTGCCTGGGCGGTAATCACGCCGCTGCTGCCGACGGGAGCATTAAGGCTGGGCATAACCCGGATGCAAAACGGGCTGACCGTACTGACGAGATCCAGGTTGGGCGGCAAGGTCCAGTCCACGCCGGTCATCCCGCAGGTTGCCGGTACGCAGATGGTATAGATTTCATTTTTGCAGAAATAATCCGGCGCAGAGATCGGTGGGGTTTGTGATCCATACCAGACTGTTTGGGCGATTACAGTTACCGGCTGCCCGTTACCAATAGTTACTTTACAGGTAACTGTCACCGTGGACCCCACACTCGGATTCACACTAATCATACCGGTACCGGAATTAAAGGCTATTGTTCCACCGGATACGGACCAGTCAAAAGATGCATTGGTCAGCGAACATCCGGCAAAGGAGATTACCGTATATGAAATGGGGCCGGTGCAACACACGTTGTATGACCCTTGACCCGATATAATCAATCCGCAGCTCTGCGCGCTGATTTTACCTAAATTTCCGAATGCAGTTAAAATCAGGAAAGCAAAAAGTAAACTTGAGTTTTTCATTGTCCAACGCTTTTTAAACGCCGCCATTAACGCAGACGGCATTAACGCTCTACTTTTTGATCGTGGTGTTCGAGGTTTTCCACATATATAACCGTTTCTAAAGGAAATTATGTGTCAACGGTTGATGCAACATCCGGGCGCCGGATATTCCTATAAGCAGATAGTCGGAAAAGTGTGACCTTCTTGAGTTATTTTTCTTTTCAACCTGAAAAACGATAGGTTACAGACCAGGGATTATCAGTAGCTTTCGCCCGTTCCGGCCTTTGAAAACCCGGGATTTACAGCTATGTTGCCAAAAGGCCTCTATACAATAGGTTTGCTGATCCTTTCCAATACCTTCATGACCATGGCCTGGTACGGTCACCTGAAATTCAGCGAGTGGAAAGGCTTTTCCAAACTCAGCCTCCTGGCCATCATTCTCATCAGCTGGGGGATCGCCTTGTTTGAATACTGTTTTCAGGTGCCAGCCAACCGGATCGGTTACAAACCGCACGGCGGCCCATTCTCCCTGGTCGAACTGAAGGTGTTGCAGGAAGTGATCACGCTTATCGTCTTTACCGTTTTTTCCCTCCTGTTATTCAAAAATGAGACCTTCCGCCTCAACCACCTGATCGGTTTCGGCTTCCTGGTGCTGGCCGTGTATTTTATTTTTAAGCGGTGAGGCCTATTTAGAGTGGTCCGTAGCGACGTAAAATTTTTCGTCGCATAAATTGGCAATGGTCCGTTGTCAGTCCGGTAGCCGGGCGAATTCGAAGCTACAGCGGGCAGCCAACAAGGAAGCCGTGAAACAAATCAACAAATCCCCAAATCAACAACAATATTATTCCCTATTTTTGCGGCCGATTAAAACTCAAGGATATGTATCGCACGCACAACTGTGGGGAATTGCGCCTCCAACACGCAGGACAGGAAGTAACGCTGAGCGGATGGGTTCAGCGCACCCGGGATAAAGGATTTATGCTCTGGATCGACCTTCGCGACCGGTACGGCGTAACCCAGCTGATCTTTTCCGAAGAAAAATCAACGCCTGAACTGATGGCGCAGGCCCGTACCCTGGGCCGGGAATTTGTGGTTATGGTCAAGGGTGTTGTTATCGAACGCGTTGCCAAGAACGACAAAATGCCCACTGGTGATATCGAGCTTGAAGTGCGCGAACTGACCGTCCTGAACGCAGCCAAACTGCCGCCCTTCACCATCGAAGACGATACCGACGGCGGCGACGACCTGCGCATGAAATACCGCTACCTCGACCTCCGGCGCAGCCCCGTGCAACGCAATATCATATTCCGCTCCAACCTGGCGCTCGAAACGCGGAAATACCTCTCCGGCGAAGGCTTTATCGAAGTGGAAACGCCTTTCCTTATCAAGAGCACGCCCGAAGGCGCCCGCGACTTTGTGGTGCCCAGCCGCATGAACCCCGGACAGTTTTACGCCCTGCCGCAATCGCCCCAAACGTTTAAGCAGATCCTGATGGTGGCCGGCCTGGACAAGTACTTCCAGATCGTGAAGTGCTTCCGCGACGAGGACCTGCGCGCCGACCGGCAACCGGAATTCACCCAGATCGACTGCGAAATGGCCTTCGTCACCCAGGAGGAGATCCTGAATACCTTTGAGGGCCTGACCAGATACCTTTTCAAAACGACCCTCGGTATCGACCTGCCGACCTTCCCGCGCATGAACTACGACGAGGCCATGCGCCGTTTCGGATCCGACAAACCCGACCTGCGTTTCGGCATGGAGTTCGCGGAACTCAACGATGTCGCCCGGGGCAAAGGCTTCCAGGTATTCGACGGCGCCGAACTGGTGGTGGGCATTTGCGCTGAAGGCCAGGCCGAAATGACCCGCAAGCAGATCGACGAACTGACCGAATGGGTGAAACGCCCGCAGATCGGCGCAAAAGGGCTGGTATACGTCAAATGCGCTGCAGACGGTACGTTTAAATCTTCCGTCGATAAATTCTTCAGTGAAGCCGACCTCAAGACCTGGGCTGAAAAAATGGGCGCCAAACCCGGCGATATGCTGTTCGTGCTGAGCGGCGAAGAAGAGAAAACCCGCAAACAGCTCAGCGAACTGCGCCTGGAACTGGGCCGCCGCCTCGGCCTGATGAAACCCGGCGATTTCAAACCGCTCTGGGTCGTCGACTTCCCGCTGCTGGAATGGGATGAGGAAACGCAGCGGTTCTACGCCATGCACCACCCGTTCACTTCGCCCAAGCGCGCCGACGTGGCCAAGATGCTGTCCGGCGACCACGCCACCCTCAAAGGCCTCCGCGCCGACGCCTACGACCTCGTCCTCAACGGCGTAGAGATCGGCGGCGGCTCCATCCGGATCCACGACCGCGGGCTGCAGGCCAAAAACTTCCAGTTGCTGGGATTCACCCCCGAAGAAGCCGAACGCCAGTTCGGATTCCTGATGGGCGCCTTCGAGTTCGGCGCGCCGCCCCACGGCGGTATCGCTTTCGGCTTCGACCGGCTTTGCTCCGTCATGAACGGCCAGAATTCCATCCGCGACTTCATCGCCTTCCCCAAAAACAATATGGGTAGGGATATGATGATCGACGCGCCTTCGGAGATCGCTGACGCGCAATTGGGTGAGTTGCAGATCCGGCTGGATTTGAAGGGGTAAGTTTTCATACAGTAGTTTATTTTTTAACTTTACTTGGTTAATATGCCCACTGTGCTAAACATTTCGGGCTTTCGTTTCTTCTTTTATAGTAATGAGGGGAACGAACCACCCCATATCCACGTTGAAAAAGGTGATGGTTACGGCAAATATTGGCTGGAACCGTTGGAGAAAGATTACATGAAAAACTTTTCTCCACGCGATGAGCGTAAAGTGGATGAAATTATGCAGGAGCAAAAGGTTAACTTTTTAAATATATGGTATGATTACTTCGGTTGATATTCAGGATACCTTAGCGGTAAATGTAAGGATTGAAGAAAGCAAATTCTATATTATACTTGAGGACGGTAGGGAATTAGGCGTACCTTATAATTGGTTTTGGCGTCTTGAAAAGGCAAATCCAGAGCAAAGAAATAATTGGAGACTTATCGGCGGTGGCCATGGAATTCATTGGCAAGATATTGACGAAGATATCTCGGTTCTTGGTATTTTGAAAGGTATTAGAAAATCGTCTCAACCAAAATAAAATAGAACCATAATGGCAAGGATTGGAGAAAAATAAGGGATACTGTTAAAATTCCGAAGTTGATCTCGCTCTATAAGAGATGAATAACGCTAAGAGATATTCCCGCTTTTTATGTGCCTTCAATTCCCTCCATCAGCAAAGGAAAGAACCGCCCCTCCATCTTCTCCCCTTTAGGGATCACCGGCACACCTTCCAGCAGCACTTCGTCTGAATTGGAAATGACCCCGTCTTTGAACACATTGAGCACGAATGCCCGCCGCGGCCGCTCGGTGTAGTTGGCGTACGAACCGTGCACCATCAGCGGATGATGGAAAGTGCAGTGCCCGGCCTTCAGTTCGATAGCTGCCGGGTTTTCCATGGCCTTGCGCTGGTCCGGATCCAGGAATTGCATCAGACCCTCCATCTCGCCGGTCAGCGTCGGGCGGTCCAGCAGGCCCCAGCGGTGGCTGCCGGGGATGTAGTTCAGGCAGCCGTTCTGCCGGTCGGCGTCATCCAGGCCGATCCAGCAGGTAAGGTGGTTCATCGGGCCGGTGCGGGTCCAGTAGGAATAATCCTGGTGCCAGGCGACCACGCCCCCGTGTCTGGCCGGTTTGCTGAAGATCTGATCGTGCCAGAAGCGAACCCCGCCGCCCAGCAATTGGTGAGCGGCCATCAGGAAGGCCGGGCTCCACAGCACATCGTGAAAACCGGGCGTGATGCGCCAATGCCCCAGGGCGTGGAAGACCACCGTGTCCGGATCGGTGGATTCGTTACTGTGGTATTCGTAGAACAAGTGATGTCCGGGGTGATCCGGATCGGTCAATTCGGCCAGCTCCTTGCGCAGGACCTCGATCTGGCGGTCGTCCAGGATGCGAATACCCGACAGGTAGCCGTTCTCCCGGAAAAAGGCGACCTGTTCGTCGGAAATGCGGTATTGCTCCCATTCTCCCGGTGTAGCAGGTTGTGGAAAGAGGTCGGAAACAGGGTGATGTTCAGTAGCCAGATCTTTGATCATTGGACATAAATCGATTTGTAGCGACGGAAAATCTTCCGCCCGTGAAAGCTTTCCGTCGCATGAATGGTCAACTTTGAACAAACCAAAATTACGCCCGAAAATCGAAGTTTGCAACTTCGGAAAAATCCATTTTATTTTTGCTGATCCACAATCGCCTTCACCAGGCTGTTCAGGTAGACCTCGATGTTCTCATACCCCGTGCTCAGGTCGTGACCGTTGGCCTCGAATTTGGCCGGGTCCAGTTTTTTACCGGTTTTCCAGTCGTCGGGCATGCCGTCGTTGGAGGTGTCGGTCGGCGCGGCGGTTGACAGCAATTCGGGCCAGCCCCCTACATCGCCCTGGTGGTCGATGATGCCTTTGGTACTGCCGTTGGAACCCTCAAAGGAATAGTCGCCGTTTCGGACATTGCCGATAATGCGAAGGTCAACCGCATCGCGAACCAGGGAAGCGCCGGCCAGATCCAGCACTTTTTCATAAGCTACCTGGGCGGTATGCGTGGTCACATTGCCGTTGACGGGCCATTCCTCCGCCTTGCGCATGGCAGCTTTGTCGGCTTCAGGGACCGTGCCGTAGCTGGAGTGGAACTGGCTGTATACCCCGTAGGTCCAGTTATCTTCGGTGGCGCGGGTGCTGCCTTCCAGCACATTTCCGGCGATGTAGAATTTGCCCCAGATGTTGTAGACATCCGTACCGGCGGTTTTATTCTTGTCGATGGATACGATGCGTTCCCGCTTGGAGGAAGGTGTTGCCGGACCGGGTTTGTAATAACAATTAACGATATTGACGTTCATCGCTTCACCGCCGTAGCAGCTGTTGTTCCCCCAGTTGTAGATGACGTTGTTGCGCAGATCCGTCAGGTCGGAAAGGGCGAAGGCATCGCCGGCCGATTCCCCAAGGCGCGGATTGCGGCTGTCGTGGTGGGCCAGGAGGTTGTGGTGGAATGACGCGTATTTGCCGCCCCAGATGCCGCCGTAACCGTGGGCGCCTTTACCGTGAACCGAATTTCGCAGGCTTTCGGCGATGATGGACCACTGCACCGTGGTATTTTCATTGACATAGAAAGAGACGCATTCGTCGGTCGACCAGCTCATGGAACAGTGGTCGACGATGATGTTCTTGTGGAACCGGCCGCCCAGGGCGTCGCCTTCCTGTTTCTGGGCGTCGCCCATCCGGAAGTGCATGAACCGGATGATGACGTTGTCGGCACTGACGGTAACGGGGTAATCGCGAACGCAGATCCCGTCGCCCGGTGCGGTTTGTCCGGCAATGGTGATGTCCCCGAATTTGATGTCAAGCCTGGATTTCAGGATGATGGTTCCGGATACCTTGAACAGGACGTAGCGGGCTCCGGCCGTTTCGATCGCTGAGCGGAGGCTGCCGGCGCCGGAGTCGTTCAGGTTGGTGACGTAGATGACCTTGCCGCCCCGGCCGCCGGTGGCATCCCGGCCAAATCCTTCTGCACCGGGAAAGGCGTAAGCGGTTTCCGCCACCTTTGCGGGGCCGTCCGGATCGTTGTCGCCGGGTTTGACGATCTCCTTGGTGTCATGGCAGGCGGAAAAAAGAAATAAAAAGGTGAAGAGCGCTGCGGAGGCAGCCAGTTTTACACGGTTCATAAGTTGTATTTTTTGAAGCGGAAGAAATAGGAATAAAGGGCTGGTGTTTGCCGGAGTCAAAATAAAAGGTATGGCCTTGGGAGACCATACCTTTTCAATTAACATCCAATCTATATTAGTGAAACTTAAAGTTTCGCTCTCCAACGCGGGTCTCCGGAATCGTATTTGCCTGCGAAACCGGAATCCTGGAAATTGAAATCCATCGCGTCATAAGGATCTACCCACAATTCCTTGGCTGTTTTGGGATACATCAGCGCCGGGAATCCAGGGATCTCCGAGCCTGCCGTGAAGGCGAAATCGGAGGTAGCGTACGTGTTGACGATATTGAACGGTGTAGCTTCCAGGCCGGCATAAATACCCCGTACCGCCAGGTTGCCGGTAGCGGCCTCATCCCAGGCATGGCCCCAAACCGTATTGGTAATGGAAATGCCGTTGATGACATTGCTCAAGGTGCCTGTTGCGCCTCTCCAGCGGAAAACGATGCCGTCGGGTGAGGCCAGTTCGCTCATCGTACAGGCGTCGATCGTGATGGATTGCGCGTTCGTACGCGAGGTCATGAATGAGTTGATCTTGCTGAAGGTGCTGTTGGTCAAAGCGATATTATCCACCGCGGCACTGCCTTCGCCGTCCGTATCGCAGGTGATGATGCCGTAGCCGCCGATATGGTGAACGATGGAGTTGTTGATGGTGTAATTCTTCAGGAAGACCTTGGACCGGATCCGGATGATGCCCCGGAAGGTATTGATGATGCAATTGTCAAAGGTCAGCTCGTTGATGATGGTCTCGTTCGAGTTGTTCGGGTTGAACACGTAGTCGCCGCCGATGTCTTCGCCGCGCAGTTCCACGTCGATGAAACGGACGTGGTCAACCGTTACGCCGTCGGCGATGTTCCAGTTGCCGGTCGTGAAGAGGATCGCCTTCTGGGAACCGAAGCCGTAAGCTGCCGTGATGGTAATGGATTTGTCGAGCGGGTCGGAAGGCAGGTTGTACATCACGCCTTTCTTCAGCAGGATGATATTGCCCTCAACTGCGGAAGCGATGGCATTGACTACGGCGTCTGCATCCTCAGATGCGCTCAGATCGATTACATTGGGATCGGCAGGGTCCACATTCCTCGGCAGGGTGACGTAGGTTTCCCAACCCCGCAGGGTTTCGCCGTTGGCGCCGCTGAAGATGGCGATCTGGACGGGCGCATTGGGCGTCAATCCGGTAACGATGAATTCCCCGGCAGTCTGCGCATCGGCATCCACCGTGAATTCAGCTAGCGGGTTTTGCAGCTTGAGGTCGTCCGCAGCGAAGGTCCGGATCTTGGTGACCGGGGCGCCCAGCACCTGCCAGGATACCCGGGCGGCCACGTCGATCACGTCGGCCTCCTTCGGGATATTCAGAATAGAGGGGAAACGCTCCGTACGGACGTTGCCCAGGTCGGATACCTTGCTGTCATACACAGCGTTGGCGGCATGCGCGGTAGCCCGTACCTGGTACAGAGTATTCCAGAACAGCTCGTCGCCGGCCAGGGTCTCCTCACCGATGATCACGTAGTTGGTATCCGCTTCGATCGTATAGTCGATGGTGGCAAAGGTGTCGCGGCTGACCTCGATGGTATAGGTGGTTGCTTCCTTGATCTTGCCCATGTTGACAATGATCGTATTGAGCTCTGCGCGGAGTTCCTCATTCAGTACCGGCCGGAAAAGTCGCGTTTTTTCATAGGTGATATCCTCCTTGCAGGCACCCAGGAACATCACGATACCGGCAATCAAAAGGAACAGCGTTTTGCTTGTTAAATGCTTTATTTTCATTTTTCTGAAATTTCAGGTTTATAGAATTCTGGGCCGGCAGTTTTAGAAACTGTAGCCGTCATTGGCCAGCGTGCCCTGGCTGTTGGTAATGGCTTCCTGCGGGATTGGGAAAATATAGCGGACAACGCCGGGTTTCGGCCCGTCCGAGATATAGTTCCGCCAGTCCATGGTGATCCACTGCTGGTAAGTGGTGGCGTCGTTGTGCAGGCTCAGCAGCCAGGATTCGCGCTTCCACGTTTCATCCGGTGCGGCGGCGATCTTGTGGTTCGGGTTCAACACCGTGAAGTGCCCGCTCTCGTCCAGCTTCCAGTAGATATAATCCGGCAGATCGGCGTATTCTCCCGTTCCGGTGAAGGCGGCGTCGGCCATTTTCTTCAGGTTTTCAACGGTTTCAGCCATTTTCTCGGAGTAGATGCCCCAACGGATCAGCTCGTATTTCCGGATCATTTCGCCGCCGAATT
Source organism: uncultured Lewinella sp. (assembly GCA_937873655.1). Lineage (GTDB taxonomy): Bacteria > Bacteroidota > Bacteroidia > Chitinophagales > Saprospiraceae > JACJYC01. The sequence goes on from CALMYQ010000214.1 coordinate 31,749, forward strand.
CCCAGGCCCGTTCGTTGACGATGGCCTTGAAGAAATCCTGCTGGCTGCCGGCAACGGATGCGGTGTAGGCGTCTACCTTGGTATCCCAGTATTTGGCGTCGAATGCGCGGCGGCGAACCCGTTTGAAGGCTTCCTGCGCAGCAGCGGTCGGGCCGTTCAGCTCGTTTTCGGCTTCCGCAAACATCAGCAGAACATCGGAGTAGCGCAGCATCGGCCAGTTGATGCCGGTCCCTTTGGCGGAAGAAGCGCCGGGGCCTTTGTCGAGGAAGTAACGGCTCCATTTGCCCTGGGAAATATTACTCACGCCGCCGGATACAAATGTCTCGACAAAATCGGTGTTCACTTCGTACAATCCGCACGTAACGGCCCGGCGGATATCCGCCGTATCGAAGGAATAGAAATAGGTTACGGGCATGGACATGTAGTTGTTGCCGGAGCCGTAGTCGTGGTTGGCCGTAGCGCCCCCTCTGACCGTGATGCCGATGTTCCAGCCCACATCGCCGTTGCCGATCGCAAAGGGTACTTCGAAGAGGATATCGTCGTTGACCGGGGAGATGAACTTGCATTCATTGAGGAAGACCTGGCGGAAGTCCGTCGGCAATTCGCGGTCCTTCAGCGTCATCAGCTTCTGCGTATAGGTTTTGGCGATCTGGTAGTAGTCGCGATAGTCGCCCATGCGGTCCATGTTCAGGTCCGGCTTAAGGAAGTAACCGCCGCGCTGCAAAGCGATCCGGGCGATCATGCCCAGGGTATATTCGCGGTTGACCTGTTCTATGCCGTAGGGCAGTTCGTCGGCCCACAGCATTTTTTCCTCGATCTTCATCATGTCGTCGATCACCTGGGAAAGGATCACATTGCGATCTTCCTTCGGCAGGTAGAAATCGTTGCCGGCCTTGGGCGCCTCCCGTACATTGGGCACATCGCCGAAATAATAGACCAGCATGCTGTACCAGTAAGCGCGCAGCGTGTACGCCTCACCGAGCATATTGTACATCAGTTTTGAAGCCCGGATATCGCTTGAATTCAAAGCATCGCTGGCTTCGAGGCCTTCAATGGCGATGTTTGCATCGCGGATGGCCTGGTAAGCGGCATTCCAGAATTGGCGGAGGTCGCCGTTGCTGGCCAATGCGTTCAGGTCCCAGATCTGGTAGCGGTCGCCGGAGCTGGTCCAGCCGCTTTGGCGTTCGATGTCCGTATTGCCGGTCATGTTGTTGGACAACCTCGACCGGAATCCGTCGACATCAAATCCCACATAGATGGCATTGACTCCCCTGCGGGCATCGTCAACGTTTGAGAAAACGTAATTGGTGTCAAACGTGGATATGGAGTCCGGCTCCAGGAAGTCGCTGCAGGCAGACAACGCCAGTGCCGAGGCGGTTATGATGAAAAAATTCCGCAGTTTCATATAGATTTTTTTAAGGATGTTCTTCAATTAGAATGTGATGTTCAGGCCGAAAGTATAGGAGCGGCTCCTCGGGAAGGAAGAGTAATCCACACCCGGGGTCAGGGCTGCGTAAGCCGAACTCCGCGTCGTACTGACTTCCGGGTCATACCCCGAATACTTGGTCCAGATGAACAGGTTGTTGCCCGTGACATAGAGGCGGAACTGCGACATGCCCAGTTTGGAGATCAGGCTGCCGGGCAGCGAATAGCCGATGTTCACGTTGTTCAGCCGCAGGAAGGAACCGTCCTCAACCGCCCAGGAATGGATGACGGCCTGCGCTACCCCGTAGCTGTTGTGCGACCAGATGGTCTTGCCGGCATTCAGCTGCGCCAGTTGACCCAGATCGGTCACCACTTCGCCCGGCGTTCCGGTATAGGAGCCGTCGATGTCGATATAGGTGAAGCGGTTGCTGGAATTCATGGTATTGAGCAGGTTGCCGTAAGTGACCCGGCGGAACTGGTTGTACTGGATCTTACCGGTGTTGTACACATCGGCGCCGTACGACCAGTTGAAGAAAATGGAGGCGTCGAAACCTTTGACGCGGGCGTCGAAGCCGAAACCGCCCTGGTGTTTGGGCAGGGTATTGCCGATCACTTGCCGGTCTTGACTGTTGATGATGCCGTCGCCGTTGAGGTCTTTCAGCTTGAGGAAACCCGGGCGGATGTTCTGGTTACCTACTGTGGAGCTCGAATTCGGAACGCCTTCCTTCAGGGTATAGCTGTTGGTCACGGGATCATAACCCTCAAAATCATCGGTGGAATAGTAGCCGTCGGTTACGTAGCCGTAGATGTCCCCAAGGGTGCCGCCCAACTGCACATAGAAGTCATCCTGGTCCTTGAGGTCGGTACTGGCCCAACCGGACTGGAAGAAGCGCTCGGTAGTGCCGTCCAGTTTTTCAACCTTGCCCTTGTTGATGCCGATGTTGAAATTGGCCGACAGGGAGAAGTCGCGCTTTTCGATGATATAAGTCGTCAATCCGAGCTCAATCCCCTGGTTGGAGGTCGTACCGATGTTGTTCCATTGGGTGCTGAAGCCGATATTGGACGGGATAGCAGACCTGAGCAACAGGTCGCGGGTCGTATTCTTATACACGTCGAAGGTACCGAAGAGTTTGCCCTTGAACAGCGTAAAGTCAAGACCGAGGTTCCTGTTTACAGTCGTTTCCCACTTGATGTTCGGGTTGTACAGCGTACTGCCGGTGGGCGTATAGTACGTGTTGTCAAAATTGCCGAATCCGGGGCCGCGGTTTGTGGTCACCGCAAACAGGAATTGAGTGGCGGTAGCATCGATGCGGTCGTTGCCGGTTTCGCCGTAGCTGGCGCGCAGTTTGAGCTCATCGATGAAATCCACATCTTTCAGGAACCCTTCTTCGGATAATTTCCAGCCCAGCGCTACGGCCGGGAAAATACCTACGCGGTTGTCCTTGGCAAATTTGCTGGAAGCATCTGAACGGAAGGTGGCCGTGAGCAGGTACTTGTTATTGAGCTGATAATTGACCCGGCCGAACAGGGAGAACCGGTTGGAATTGGTCTCTTCAGCCGTTTCATGGCGGTCGGTGCGGCCGAAGGCCATGTTGGCAAACAATTCTTCCGGTGTAATGGACAACCTGAACTCTTCAGCCCTGACGAAGTCGTACATGCCGCCGTTGGAGTAGACCTCCTGTCCGAACAGGAAATCAAGCGCCTGGTTGCGCAAACCGCTCACTTTGTAGGAAAGGGTGTTCAGCCAGCGATAGGAAAAGCCCTCGGAAGTGGTCTTTTGCCCCAGCGGAAGGCTGCCGCCGTTGTTGAAGGATTCGCTGGTGAGCGGCCCGTAAAAGCGCAGGTTGTTGTCAAAGTCTTTGGAGCCGGTGAAAGTGGTCTTCAGGTTCAGGTCCCTGATGACCTCCCAATTAAGGGCGGCGTTGAAGACGTAGTCGTTGGTTGTTCGTTTCCGCCAGTCCTGCTTGACAAGGTCGGTCGGATTGACGAGGCTCTTCAGGAATTGCTGGTAGTCGTCGTTGGGGTCGACGGCGTTGAGGTCGATCTCCAGTTCGTCGGCGATGCCGTTCACCGGGCGGGTTTGCACCGCATCTTTGATGTTGATCTGCGCCGAACCGGAAGTGCCGGCGCCGTCGATTACGGTATTGGTGATCCGGGCAGAGGCCTCGAAGGTCAGTTTCTTGGAGATATTCTGGTTCAACTTGAAGTTGATCACGTTCCGCTGGTACCCCGACCCGATCAGCAGGCCTTCGTCCGTATTGTTGGTCAGGCTCAGGCTCAGCCTGGTGTTGGCGGTACCGCCGCTGAGGCTGAGGTTGTGGTATTGGGACAGTTTCGGGTCGCCGAACAGTTCATCCTGCCAATCGGTCGGTCTTTTCTGCTTGTACAATTCAAGGTCATCGTACTTGCCGAAGAATTTTTCGAAGTTGCGCAGGTCCGCTTCCGAACGCAATTTTGCGTATTCGTAGTTGGCCAGGGCGAATTCATAAGGATCCAATACCTCGTACTTCCGGTCCTGCGGAAGTTGCTTGTACTGCATGAAACCGTTATAGGAGACCGAGATCTTGCCCGGGATCGGGCGCTTGGTCGTGATCACGACGACGCCGTTGGACGCCTGGGCGCCGTAGATGGCGGTGGCCGATGCGTCCTTCAAAACGGTGATGCTTTCGATGTCGGACGGCGGAATATCCCGGATGCTGCCTACGATGAACCCGTCGACCACAAAAAGCGGGGAGTTATCCTGGGTGATGGAACCGCCGCCGCGGACCCGGATGACCACCTCGGCGTCGGGCGATCCGTCGGTCGTCAGTACGTTCACGCCCGGGAGGCGACCCGTAATGGCCTGTGCTGCGCTGGCTACCGGGATGTTGGTCAGTTTTTCTCCGGAGAGGGTAGCAACCGACCCGGTCAGGTCGGAACGCTTAACCGAGCCGTAACCGATAACAACGACTTCGTTAAGAAGTTCGGCATCCGAAGCCATAACTACGTTGAATACTCTGCTGTTGCCGACTGCTATTTCCTGTGTGGTGAACCCGACATAGGAAAATACCAGCGTATCGCTGGGCGACGCGCTGACCTCGAAGTGGCCGTCGAGGTCAGTGATCGTTCCTGCTCCGCTGCTTTTTACCAAAACGTTCACCCCGATAAGGGCTTCATCCTCTGCGGAAGAAACTTTCCCGCTCACGGTGTTTTGGGCCATCGCCGGGACCGAACCCAGCAATAAGGAGAAAAACAGCAAGACGAATGGTTTTTGTAAAATTCTGAATTTCATAGATAAGATTCGTTAAACGAGGTGTTGATCAAAATATTATTGCAAAATTAAGACCCCCCTTTGGATAATGCCGGTTTTGCCGGTATTCAAAAATTAACAAATGAATAGCCTGGATTAACATGCCCGATGGCTAGATGCGCCGTGATTTTAAAAGGCTTTGAACGTCCGTTCAATCGCCGGAATTCAAGGCAAGGTTCTGTGTTTGCCGGGGGGTGGAAGGTTAAAAATTGCGCGATAGATATAATAGGAGAGGAGGCCCGATATGGGCAAAGAGCAATGACAACGCCAATATTTTACAGGATAATCCCTTAGTCCAGTTTGAAGATCCGATCCATCATTATCCATTTTTCACCGGTTGCCGCCCAGGGCAGGGCCTGCTGGAACCGCCACATCAGGTCTTCCCATTCCTGGACTTTGGGGTTGGCAGCGTCCATGGCGGCCTTGCGGGCAGCATCAAAGGTGTCGTCCACTTCCATGATCATGAACATGCGGTTGCCGGTCAGGTAGATTTCCATGTCAAGGATGCCGGCAGTGCGGATGCTTTCCAGGATCTCCGGCCAGACTTTCCCGGGGGCGTGGTAGGCCTTATACGTTTCGATAAGGTCCGGGTTGTCCTTGAGGTCGAGGGCGAGGCAGAAACGTTGCATGGTTGTTTATGGTTGTTTATGGTTGTTTATGGTGGTTTATGATGGTTTATGATGGTTTATGATGGTTTATGGTTGTTTATGGTTGTTTATGGTGGTTTATGATGGTTTATGGTTGTTTATTTTGGTTTATGATGGCTCCGGCCGGCAACTTCGCCGTAGACTTCTTCGTCCGGTGGCCATGGCCTTAGGCAGAGTCGGGCTTATAGGACCGTTCAAAATTTTGTGTCAACTGAATCTTCAGTAAGCATAGTGTTTTGAAAATCAAAATTTTGCGTCTTATCGAGAATGCGCTTTATTGAATGGCCTCGGGTTTGTGAAGGTTTACGGAGCAACAACAACCAACAATCACAAAACAACAACCAACAATCATAACCAACAACCAACAATCATAAACAACAACCAACAATCATAAACAACAATCCTCCTCACAAAACAATTCCGGTTCCGTCTTCAACCGAAACCGTGTAAGGGGACAGGTCGATCCCGAATCGGAGGCGATAGGCTGCTGCAGCCAGGTCGATGAATTCCTCGATCCGGGCTTTTTCGATGATATTGATGGTGCAGCCGCCGAATCCGCCGCCCATCATCCTGGCGCCGGCGATGTAGTCCTTGTCTCGTGTGAGGTCGACCAGGAAATCGAGTTCAGGGCAGCTCACCTCGTAGTCGTGCTGGAGGCTGTAGTGCGACTGGTAGATCAGTTCACCCAGTTTGTGTTGGTCGCCGGCCAAAAGGGCTTTGGTTGCGTCGTGTACCCGCATATTCTCCGTTGTCACATGCAGGCATCTCCGGAAGATAGGGTCCGGCATGAATGGCCGTGCAGCCTCCACCTGTTTGGGCCTCACATCCCGTAAACTGGCAACGCCGGGATGAAGGGACCGGAGCAATTCCACGCCTTCTTCACACTCGGCGCGGCGGGTATTGTACTCGGACGATGCCAGTGCGTGGGAAACATTGGTATTCAGCAGCAGGAGCCGGTAGTCGCCCAATTCAAGGGGGAAATACTGGAATTCGAGCGACCGGCAGTCGAGCAGCATGACGTGGTCTTTGCGGCCCATCATGCTGGCAAACTGGTCCATGATCCCGCATTTGATCCCGACAAAATGGTGCTCGGCCATTTGGGATGCCTTGATCATCTGCCATTTTTCCAGGCCCAGGCCGAAGAGCTCATTGAGCCCGAAGGCCAGGCTGCACTCCAGGGAAGCCGATGAGCTCATGCCGCCGCCGATGGGGACGTTGCCCTCGAATTCGCCGTCGAAACCTGCCAGGGCCGCGCCCAGTTTCTGCAGTTCTTCCACGACCCCCATCACGTAGTTGGGCCAGCCGTTGTCGGCGCGCACCAGCCCGTCGAGCCGGAAAGTATGCGTTTCATCCATATTGAGTGCAGTAACGCTGCATTCAACGGGTTTTCCGTTTCGGCGCAGGTTGAACGTCGTCTTCTTGTCGATGGCTGCGGGCAGGACGAACCCGTCGTTGTAGTCCGTATGCTCGCCGATGATATTGATCCTGCCGGGGGATTGGGTTTTGATTGTTGTTTGTGCTTTATCCATTGGAGCTTTCAACTCTTTTGGCTGCAAATTTCTAAATTTTATCAGGTTCTTCAGTAGTCATTTCTGACTCTATTTTTTTCTCAAATTCCAAATAGAATAGATCAGCCTGATCCTTAAATGGCTAGTTTTGATGGTAAAGCATCAGTGTATTTAGTTTGATAGAACCCTTTTGCAAATAATTTTCATAATCGGTGAGATATCTTTCCAGGAATAGTTGATAGGCAGAGTATCTGGGATTTAATTCCTTTAATTCGTTGAGGTCATTTGATGCTACAAAGATTAGTGCATGGTACCCTTCTAATGAGAAAAAAGCATCTAAGCAAGCTTTGAAAATACTCCTTGTATGACCAGACCCTAATTTAGATCTCAATCTATACTTGTTTTTGCCTATCCCATTTTTATGCTCATAGAAAGAAAGGCAGCAAATGTTGAAAGGATAAATCTCCAGTTCGATGATAGTTTTGATGGGCCTTGCAAAATAGGGTATGAACCGGAATTTTTTGCGAAAGATGAAATTTTCGCCCACTTCTTCTTTGGGATAGTCCTTCATCAGGAAGATTAACCCCTTTTGAGCCACGATCAGGTGTTTGAAAAGTGACCAAGTGAGTTTAACTTATTGACATAAGGAATTTTATTGTCATGGGTCAATTTAAATTGGATGGTAGTCATTTCATCAATGATAACTTCATTATCTCCTGGTTGATCTTTTAATAATCCGCTCCTGCTACTTAACCAGGGAAGCTCATTATGAGTTAAATCAACTAACTCAGCACTGCTTAAGTGGCCATAGGCCTGCCAAAGTTCATTCAGAAAGTCTTCTACCTGCTTTAAATCGAGGTCATTGGCTCTGCTTTTGGGAATAGTTGAATTTTTCTTCATGTATTTGAAATTATTCCAAACACTATAAATAGCAGGTCCATAAATCCAACCTTGGATCTTATCACTAAATAAATGCTTCTTATACTTGACAAAGAACCATATTTGAGCATAATAAAGTAACTTTTGCAGCTTCAAAGAACTGACACCTTTCCTGATAAAGAAAGAAGAAATATCACTCGCACAATATGGTATGTTTCTATCCATCTGTCTTTGATAACAACAAAGTTACAATAAAAGTTTCAAAACCATAAATAAACCAACAAATAAATTCGCACTTCTTTTGAAGAATTTTGTTGTGTAGCTTTGCCCTGAAACCAAATCACAACCATGCTCCACCAACTCGCCTATATCAACTGGAACGCCACGCCTGAGATCGTCAAGCTCGGCTCTTTTGCCCTGCGTTGGTACGGTCTGCTTTTCGCTGCGGGCTTTTTTACGGGGTTGCTGATCGTTACGCGCATGTTCAAGGCGGAAAATGCGCCGGAACAATGGCTCGACAAGGTCTTCATTTCCATGATCGTCGGCGCGGTGGTGGGCGCCCGGCTGGGGCATGTCTTCTTCTATGAATGGGGCTATTATTCGCAGCACCCCGGCGAGATCATCAAGGTCTGGCAGGGCGGACTGGCGAGCCACGGCGGCGCTATCGGCGTCATCATTGCCTTATGGATCTTCTCCAGGTTTACCGCCAAGCGATCCATCCTCTGGATCCTCGACAAGGTGGTGGTGCCTACGGCGCTGGCCGGTTGTTTCATTCGCATCGGCAACCTGTTCAATTCTGAGATCCTGGGCAAAAAGGCGGATGTCGCCTGGGCCTTCGTTTTCAAACAACTCCCGCCCGACCAGCAATTTCCGCGGCATCCGGTCCAGATCTACGAATCGCTGAGTTATCTGCTCTCCTTTTTCATCCTCTACCGCGTATACTGGAAAACCGACAAAAAGGACAAACCCGGCTATATGTTCGGCCTCTTTATGGTGCTGATCTGGGGCTTCCGGTTTATCTGGGAGTTCTTCAAGGAAAGCCAGGGCGGCTTCGAAACTGCCTTAGGCAACAGCCTGACCACGGGTCAATGGCTGAGCATCCCCTTTGTGATGATCGGGTTGTACTTTATGTTCCGGCCCGGCCCGAAGGCTTGATTTGGGGATTGTTTCATTATTTTCCTGTTCCATTGCTGGGCGCCCGTTGTAGCTTCGACTTCGCTCACCTGCCGGGCTGTCAACTGACAACCGCCGGCTTACGCGACGTAAAATTTTACGTCGCTACTTACGACTTACGACTGATAACTGACAACTGACAACTGACAACTGACAACTGACATAAGCAAGGCGGGCAGCCTTCATTACGAAGACCGCCCGCCGGTTGATATGTTTCAGAGATTGGCTTTTGAGCCCCGCAAGGTCCCGGTTACGGGCGTGCGGTAACGACCAATTTCTTCTGGAAGAGCTCGCTGTCAATCTTGACAACTGCGTAGTAGATGCCGGCTGCATAACCTGCTACATCCAGTTGCAGGGTATTGAGGCCGCCATACAGTACGTGTTTGGATTGCTGCATCAGCTTGCCGGTCTGGTCGAACAGTTGGACCTGCGCTTCAACGTCGCGAACGGCGTTGATGTTCAGGTTGGCTACGCCGCTGTTGACCGGGTTGGGGAAGATCTCGCCTACGGACAGCATGTTCGGATCGAAATCCTTGATGGTCAGCGTGGAAGCGAGGTTCTGCGTGCGGTTGGCGGTGCAATCGGAAACCAGAACGGTACCGGCTGACTCGATCGTACCGTTGTAACCGTCGATCTGAACGTAGTAGGTGTTACCCGGGGTAACGGCCAGGTCGAACAGGGCCGGTGCGAAGTTGGGACCGCCGTCGTCGTTGGCGCCTACTTCGGTATAGGTGGCAAAGTTCGAGCAATCGGTAACGCTCCATACGGCCATCTGAAGGTCTGCGGCGAGAACCTCAACGTCAACGCAGCCGCTGGCAGGCGCTACGAACTTGAACCATACGCTGTTGTCGATGTCCAGTTCGAAGGAACACCAGCCGTCGATGGCGTCGCAAGTCGGCGATACGCCTGTCGTGCCTGCGCCCGGGTTGGGTTCGCCGGCCTGAGCGGTGGCAGTGGCGTTGGAGAAGTTGGTGATTACGCCGATTTCCAGACAATCTGCATCGCAGGCGTTGTCATAAATGCCGTCAGCTACGCAGGCAGGCGGCGGAGGCGTTACGTCGCATTCGCCTTCGACCGACAACTCGTAAGTACCCGTGTTGGAGCTGAAGCCCGTTACGAGGACGTAGTAGTCGGTACCTTCAGCGGCATTAAATGAATACCGCGAGCGCAGCGAGCTGAAACTGCAACCGGAAAAGTCGTCGTTGCCGCCCACGCATACAAGGCTGCCGCAAGCGCCTGACCAAACCTGGATTTTGGTATCAAAGTTGGTGCCTGCGTTGCAGGTCGAAACCGCCAGCTGAGTGCCGGTGCCGGCCAGTTTGTACCATACGCCAGGAGCCGTGTTGCCGGCAGTGCCGCAGGTGGACACGCTTTGTACCACGCCGCCGACCGTCGAGCCGGTAACGACGTCGCCGCAAGCGATGTCAAGGGCATCAGCGCAGGAGGAGCCCGGGGTAACCGGAGCGCCGCAGCTGGCGGTCAGCGTGAATGTGCCGCGAGCGCCGATAACGCCTGTTACAAGTACGTAGTAGGTCGTGCCGCTTACGGAGTTGAAGGCAACCGTAGATGCCCGCGAGAAAGAGCAGCTGTAGTCGTTGTTGTTGCCGGCTACGCAAGTGAAGCTGCCGCAGGAACCCGTGAAGACCCCGATCTGGGAGTCAAAGTTGGTGCCGCCGCAGGTAGAGAGGGTAATCTCTCCGCCGTTGCCTACAATGGTGTACCATACGCCGTGTTTCTGGATCGTTACGCTGCCGCAGGCAGGGATGACGTCGGAAGTAGCGCCTACGTTGGTGCCGGTTACAGATCCGCCGCAAGTAATGGGAATGGCATTGGAGCAAAGGTCGTTAGCCGGTTGAGCCAACGCCTGAAATCCCAGGGTTAGAAAAAACAGCATGCTTAAAGCCGTTGTGTAGAAGTGCTTCGCTTTCATTGATCCTACAGATTTGGTTAAAAATATAAGTTGAATGTTACTGTGCCTGAAACTGTAAGGGCTTCCATCGGCCGGCTAAAACGCCGAAATCCCTGCTGCCGGGAACACCGCTTTGGTTGAATGCGATATGTTCCGCGAAAACGGGAAACCGAAACCCAGAATAAATCGGATAAGGGAAATAAATAGCCGAAACTCTTTTTCACGAGTGCGCCGGGAAAGCGCAGATTTGTTATTAACCGCCAGACAAACGGCTACACGATAGATTTATATTCGGGTGAAATCTAAACAAACCTGCCGTTTTGGTCGCATGCAGCAGGTTGAGTTTTTATCAGATGGAGCGCGATAACAGCAGCAATTGCTTGCTTTACGGGACAAATATACTTTTTTCTAATAAAATTTTCTATAATTGATGAAAAAAATATTCCGTGGTGATTTTGGCCCGGGGACCGGTCTGATCTGTTGAACTACCGGTAAGGGGCCAAATAAAAGGAAAAATAAAAAACCCGGCAAACCGCTGGATCAACAGGTGCTTGCCGGGCCGGGTCAACTAAAAAATGTAGATTATTTCTTCAGCAGATCCCTGATCTCTGCCAGCAATTTTTCCTCGGCGCTCGGCGCAGGCGGCGCGGCAGGAGCAGCCTCTTCCTTCTTCTTCATCTTATTGATCCCTTTGACGATCATGAACATCACAAAGGCGACAATGATGAAGTCGATCACGGCCGACAAAAAAGTGCCGTACATGATGGCTACTTCCGCAACCTCATTTCCGGCAGCGTCCGTGGAGGCGGCCTTGAGCACATACTTCCAGGCAGTCAGGTCGGTGCCGCCGAGCAAACCGATCAGCGGTGAGACGATGCCCGTCGTAAACGTAGTGATGACTTTGCCGAAAGCGGCGCCCATGACGAAGGCTACGGCGACATCCACCAGATTGCCGCGCATGGCGAATTCTTTAAATTCTTTCCACATAGTAGTTGGCTTTTACCCGAACCGGACTACCCGGCCGGGGACTTGTTAGTTAATCAAAGGATTTGACCCCGAAAATTAACAACTTTTGAATAAAAAACAAGCTAAAGCACTTCGCCCCATGCCGTATACACTTTGAGCTGTACGGGCGCGGTATGGGCGTTCTGGAAAGAGGCGACCTTTGACTTCAGGTCGAATTCGGTACCGTTGAGTTTGAGGAAGAAGGCCTGGAACGCCGTATTTTCCGGTTCGTTGCGCAGGAAGATCTTTTGCGGGGTATTGTTGTTGATGGTGAAATGGCCGTAATAGCCTTCCTTGGCGGAAACGGCTTCGGCGATACCGGTCACTGATCCGAGCCATTCGTCCGTCAGGGCGGTCTGGCCATCCGGATAGGCTACATAGCCCCAGAACGTATTGTCGGGGATGCGGTTGAGTTTTTTATTCACAAAATCAAGGCCCGCCTCCGTCTGCATGGTGATCCGGTAGTTGTCGCTGTTGGCGGTCAGTGCGCCTTTGTTGACCACCGTGTTCTTCAGGTCGATGGTCAGGTCGTAGGTCGGATAGGCGAGGAAACCGCTTTTGGCGGTAGCGACGGCCGGAGCGATGCCCGGAACGCAGTCGGCCGGGGTCAGGATATCATCGAGGGAAAGGCTGATCTTGGTGCCGGCCACGATGAACTGATAATTGATGGTGGAATTGAGGCAGTTTCCGTCCTTGATGGTTTCCAACTGGAATACCAGCCCTCGTTTTGTAGGAGAGAGCTCTTCCCAATAGTCGATTTTGAACTCCTTTTCCACATCGGCGATCACGATCGTATCCTGGAGCGAATCGATTTTGCAGCCTGCAACGGTCACCAATACCATGAAAACTAATAAACTACGCAATTTCACCATTCCTGACGCATTTTTTGGGACTTTAAAGGTAGAACGCCCTTTGAAAATCAAGCGCTGCTTGCCTGGAAAATTAAATTTTGGATTCATTTTCCATTTCTGCCCTGCGCCTGGCCATTTTCTCCTTGATGGTGCGCCAATGTTCGCCCATCAGGCGGTTCATACTCTTGTCTACGACAAAATGCCTTGCAATGTTCCATAATCCCTTGGCTCTTCTCACATAACTTTCGTTGGCGCGAAGGGCGATGGAGTATCCGCCGTCCGTATATTCGATATAATGCCAGTGGCCGCTGGGCATGAAGATGGTCTCGCCGGGGCCGATTACGCATTCATACCCCATGACGTTGCGCAGGGCCGGGAACTGGTCGTAATTCGGGTTGTTCACGTCGATATAACTGGCTACGGTAAACGGATGCTGGTAAATATTCCTGGACTGCTCCGGCGGGAACAGGACCACCCGCTTCCGGCCGTGAAACTGGTTGAGGAACACATGCGACAGGTCGATATCATAGTGCAGCGCCACTTTTGAGCCCTGGCCGCCGAAGAACATGAACGGATAGTCCTTGTAAAACCCCTCCATGATGGTGGGCAGCTTGAAATCCTTGCACAATTCGGGCGCGTGGCGGAAAATGTTGAAAAGGAAAATCCGCAGATCGGTCGGACCGCTTTCTATGATCCCGAGGTATTCTTTCAGCGGGATCACTTTATCGGGCGTCATGTATCCTTTGCCGGGTTTGGAATAGTTGGCGGAGAAAACCGGCACCTGCAAATGGCCGTATGCGCTTTTGAAATATTCAATGGTCCATTTCTCCTTGGCGGGCCAGGGGTCCATCAGATCAGTAAAGACGACAGGTTTGCGGGGAATGAGGTATTCCTTTTCGAAAGTTTCGGGTGTGAGCCCGGTTCTTCTTTCCACGGGTTGCAGCCTTAACATATCTGTCTTTGAATTGGTGAAAAATGAGTTAGTTGCCCAGTCCCTGCGGTTGTGCCGACTCAGCAACCCGCAGCATCAAACTGCAAAATTAGTAACAAACCAGATTGTAAAATCCTACTGGATAGTTAAAAAAACACGCCCGGGATGCGCGTCACACGCCCGGCTGCTTCGAGTGTTGGTGCGGCTCATATTCCCTTTAGAAAACAGCCTTTCAGAGAGGCCGTGCCGGTTGGTTTACATCAAACTAACGCCAAAGTTACATCAAGTATTTATATTTTAATAGTAATCCTATCCCCCTCTCACCCTCTCACCCTCTCACCCTCTCACCCTCTCACCCTCTCACCCTCTTCCAATTGTCCATACCGGGACAGTTCCCCCAAAAATCAACCCGCCGTGCATCCCCTCTCCCTCAGAATTGTTCTTATCTTCGTTTCAGGCCACCAACCTCTACCCGTATGCGCATTGCAATTATTGGAAACGGCATCAGCGGCATCACCGCGGCAAGGACCATCCGGAAGCGGAGCAACGCCGACATTGTCGTGATCTCCGCCGAAACCGATTATTTCTTTTCCCGCACCGCTCTGATGTACGTCTATATGGGACATCTGCGTTTTGAGGACACGCAGCCCTACGAACCCTGGTTTTGGGAGAAGAACCGGATAGAACTGCTCCGCAACTGGGTGGACAGGGTCGATTTTGCCAATAAATCCATCCAATTCGCCACCGGCAAAATGGCCTATGACAAACTCATTCTGGCTGCCGGCTCCAAATCCAACCGGTTCGGGTGGCCCGGGCAGGACCTCAGGCGGGTAAGCGGGCTGTATTCCTGCCAGGATCTCGAAAAGATGGAATCCTACAGCCACGATCTGCGACATGCAGTGATTGTCGGCGGCGGCCTGATCGGCATTGAAATGGCCGAGATGTTCCGCTCCCGCGGTATCGGCGTCACCTTCCTGGTCCGCGAAGCCGGATATTGGGACATGGTCCTTCCGCCGGAAGAATCCGAAATGGTCGGCCGCCATATCCGCGAACACGGCATCGACCTGCGCCTGAACGCCGAACTCCGCGAAATCGTGGACGACGGCCAGGGCCGGGCCTGCGCCGTCATCACCAATAGCGGCGAACGGATCGATTGCCAGTACGTCGGCCTCACGGCCGGAGTGAGCCCCAATGTGGATTTCCTCCGGGAAACGGATCTGGAGATCGGCAAGGGCATCCTGGTCAACGAATTCCTCGAAACCAATATCCCCGACGTATATGCTATCGGCGATTGCGCCCAGCTCCGCGAGCCCCGGCCCGGCCGCAAACCCATCGAAGCGGTTTGGTACACCGGCCGCATGATGGGCGAAACGGTCGCGTACACCCTTACCGGCCGGAAGACCGCCTACGACCCGGGCGTCTGGTTCAACTCGGCCAAGTTCCTGGACATCGAATACCAGGTTTACGGTGAAGTACCGGTTCAACCCGGGGAAGGACAGGCTGCCCTCTATTGGGAACACCCCGACGGAAAGCGCAGTATCCGGATCGTGTACGAACAGGCAAGCGGGGCGGTCATCGGCTTCAACCTGATGGGCGTTCGCTTCCGCCACGAGGTCTGCGACCGCTGGATACGCACCAAAACCCCGGTGGAAGAAGTACTCCAAAACCTCGGCGCCGCCAATTTTGATCCCGAGTTTTACCGACAGTTCGAATCCGCATTGGTCGACGTGTACAACCGGCAGTCGGGGAAGAGCGTGACGTTGAAAAAGCGGAGGGGGATGAGGTTATGAGGAATCGAGGAATCGAGGAACTGAGGAATCGAGGAACTGAGGAATCGAGGAATCGCTCTTTTGGAAGTATGGCGGCCAGAGGAAGAATCGGTTTAAAAATAGATTCGCAACAACCAAGGTCCGTAGGACCGCAATATCTGTATGAAAGACGTAACCAACCTTAGCCTGTCCCTCGTCACCCCGCCCGCTTTCCGGCTGAATACCGGTCAGAAACTGGGGCTGACGACCGCCGTACTCGGCGTCGTTCTGTTGCTGCTGGCGCTGTTCGGCGTGCACTTTCCTTCACCCGGAGCCTTTCTGGCGCTGTCGCTGGGGTTGATGGCAGCGGGCGGGGTGTGGTATGCCCGGGCGGCTTATGACCACGATCCGGCCGGCATCAGGAACAACGGCGTCTGGCACCGGAACCTCACGGCCCGCGGGGCTTTTGCCTGGGGGCTCGGCATTGTGCTGACAGCGCTCTACATCCTGTTGTACTGGTTCCCGCAATACCTCGGCCTGGGACAGGACGGCGCGGCCAATACCGGGTTGATTGCCCTGTTCGACCCCTTGTGCATGGCGCTGGAGGGGAATGCCGCCAGCCAGTGGTTCGTTTACGGGACCCTGTATACGGTGGCCATTCTGGTGATGGGGTACAAATTCATCCGGAAGTACCGGAACAACCGCTACCAGGTGATCCGGACGATTTCGGTGATGTTCTTCCAATTGGGGTTCGCATTCCTGCTGCCCGAGATCCTGTTGGGGCTGAACAAACCCTACAACGATTTCAAGAACATGTGGCCGCTCAACTACTACTTTTTCGAGGGTTGGCATATCAAAGAACTGATCGGCAACGGCACCCTGGGGCTGTTCATGCTCGTTTGGGGTGTGCTGATGATCCTGCTGATCTCGCCGGTATTGACGTGGTTTTACGGCAAGCGCTGGTATTGTTCCTGGGTTTGCGGTTGCGGCGGGCTGGCGGAGACGGCGGGCGATCCGTTCCGGCACCTGTCCGACAAGCGCGTGAAGGCCTGGCGCATCGAGCGGTGGATGATCCACGGGGTGCTGGTTTTCGCAACCGCAATGACGATCGCCGTGCTTTATGGTGTTTTGGACCAGGCGAAAGGCGCCTACCTGATCACGAAAGCCCACCTCGTTTGGGGCGTTACCGGGATTTTTGTCCTGCTGGCAGCGTTCCTGTTCCTGCGGCCGAAATATTTCAAAAACCTGGCGCCGGTGGCCAAATGGATCGCGTTGGGGGTAGCCGCCCTTCTGCTGGTTTTCCTCTGGACGGCCTACCTCAAAGGCAGCTCCCGCGTCTTTTTCATGAATCCCGAACCCTTGCGCAAGTGGTACGGCTTTTTGATCGGCTCGGCTTTTTCCGGGGTGATCGGCGTGGGTTTCTACCCGTTGATGGGCAGCAGGGTCTGGTGCCGGTTCGGGTGCCCGATGGCCGCCATCCTCGGAATTCAACAGAAATTCTTATCCCGTTTTCGCATCATCACCAACGGCGGCCAGTGCATCTCCTGCGGCAATTGCTCCGCCTACTGCGAAATGGGTATTGATGTGCGCGCCTACGCCCAGAAGGGGCAGGATGTGGTGCGGGCTTCGTGCGTAGGTTGCGGCATCTGTGCGGCCGTTTGCCCGAGGGGTGTTTTGCGGTTGGAGAACAGCGCCGCCGACGTAAGCGAGCGGGCGGGCGAATTGCGTGCCCTGCGGATCTCGGAGTCGGGGGTGACGGTTGTAAGATAAAAGTCGTCAGTTGACAGTGGTCAGTGGTAAGTCGTAAGTAGCGACGTAAAATTTTACGTCGCGTAAGCCGGCAGTCATCAGCCCGGTGGCTGAGCGAAGTCGAAGCTACAACGGACGCCAAGCAATGAAGCAATGAAGCAGTGGAGTAGTTGTCGGTTGCCGGTCCGGTAGTTGATTGAATACGAAGCTGCAACAGGCGCCAGGCAATAAACCCTTCAACGTTTCCGCCCAAATACAAAACTGATGCCCGCGGCCGCCGAAGCCGGGAAAGTCCGGGCTTCACCCCTGGAGGAAAGCCCCACAAAGGCGGGCCGGAACGGCATACCTACCGTAAGATCGAAACGGAAGGTCCGTGAGCCCAGGCCGACCATGAGGCCGGGCTCAAGGGTGACGTATCCTGAATTGATCGGATCATTCGTTCCGTCGAGATGGCGGCCTTTGTAAGAGAAATAATTGGCCTTGAAAACGGCGATCAGGTCTCCTTTCACACCTTTGAAAATGGTTCCGCCGGTAACGCCGCCGTTGACTTGCAGGAAGGGCCTGTAAAAATCCCCCAGGTATAATTTGGCCTTATGGGTGCTGTCGGCATATTCGAAATTGGAGCCGAAACCCAGACCGGCCAGGAAGAAGGCCTTACCAGGTACGATATAACCGGCGCCGAGCTCCCATTCCCGGGGCCTGTATTCCGATATACCGCCGTTGTAGAGGGCCACCACCCCGATCTGATCAGAGATGGAAACAGCTGCTTTCACCGCTGCGCCGGAACTCCCTACATTTCCAGACAGGTGGAATTCCCCCTTATCCCTGAACAAAGCGGCATTGAAAGCGGGTTGATAATAGCGATAGGCGCCGCAGGATACCGAAAAAACGGCGACTGCTGCGACGATCAGGCACGGCAGTATTTTCATATCAATCTTTTTTCGGAATGATCGGAATGCGGACCTGTTTTCATCCGCCGGTAAGGAGAGGGAGGGAAATAGTTGAATGGGGTGTTGGTGCAAAGATAGGGAAAAATAAAGTCATGGGTTGTAGCTTTATCAAGGTTAAAGGTTAAAGTAGAAAGGATAAAGAGGCCAACTGGCAGCGGTGTGGGGTCCATCAGGACCGTCCTATCTGTAGCACCCCGGCAACGACGCAAGCCACCGGCCTGTAGGGCGGCCGGCATATGATAATTGCAATGGCGGTTGAAATCCATTCCGTTCATTTTTGACGGCATAGGCACGGCCGGTACGGAACAATCAAATACCGGCCCTACAGGCCGGAAACCCGATATTAAAACCGAATGCTACCGATATGGCGGTCCGCCGGACCGCATCGTCCGGGACATGGGCTCATTTGGTTTTTTTCGGATAGCATTGCGATTAATATTCCGGTAAAAGATGTTATTGAGCTTTCGGGGAGGCCTTTTCTGTTGTGGCTATTGAAAGAAGGAAGATTATTTACCTTCAGAAACAAAACCAACACATGGATAGAAACGATGACTGATGCCAGGTCAGAAACTTTATGAGGAAAGGATGACAGATACAGGAAAGACGGATCCAGATCTACAGCCTCTCGGTAAAATTCCACAGTCGACAATACGTGCCGTTTCCATTGAACATCGACTACCCCCGCTTTTTTTTGAGATCGTGCGGGCCCTCCGGGAAGGGCGTGCTGTGCG
The DNA here is from genome assembly GCA_937873655.1 of uncultured Lewinella sp. Lineage (GTDB taxonomy): Bacteria > Bacteroidota > Bacteroidia > Chitinophagales > Saprospiraceae > JACJYC01. The sequence goes on from CALMYQ010000214.1 coordinate 50,544, forward strand.
GGAGTAAAGGAATGACACCCGACCACGCCCAAGGCTTCACCAGGCGAAGACTGACCACCGACAACTGACAACTGACAACCGACAACTGACAACTGACAACTGACAACTGACAAC
>CALMYQ010000215.1 GCA_937873655.1 uncultured Lewinella sp.
CAGTTGGCAGTTGGCAGTACCTTGCAATCAGCATCAACCACGCCTCGGCATGGCAACATCCTCCGTCCGCCATAGCTCCTCAAGAGCGACCGCGGGCAGCACCCAGTCTCCAGTCTTTCAGTTGGCAGTTGGCAGTACCTTGCAATCAGCATCAACCACGCCTCGGCATGGCAACATCCTCCGTCCGCCATAGCTCCTCAAGAGCGACCGCGGGCAGCACCCAGTCTCCAGTCTTTCAGTTGGCAGTTGGCAGTACCTTGCAATCAGCATCAACCACGCCTCGGCATGGCAACATCCTCCGTCCGCCATAGCTCCTCAAGAGCGACGGCGGGCAGCATCAAGTATCCAGCATCAAGTATCCAGCATCAATCTCCCCCACACTCCTGCACCCGCACAACCGCATCGTCAGTTCAAAATCGGCCCAATGGTTGAGGATGACCTCCCGGACGCCTTTTTCGCCGGCCAGCGCCAGCCCGTACACGTAGGGCCTGCCGATGCCGACCGCTGTAGCGCCGAGTGCCAATGCCTTGAAAATATCGGCGCCGCCTCGTATCCCGCTGTCCATGATGACGGGGATCTTACCGCCGACGGCGGCAACCACCCCCGGCAAAGCGCCGATGGCCGATACGGCCCCGTCCACCTGACGGCCGCCGTGGTTGGATACGATCAGGCCGTTGATGCCGGAGTCCAAAGCCCGCCGTGCATCATCGGGGTGCAGGATGCCTTTGAGCAGGATCGGAAGCCGGGTATGTTCGCGCAGGAAGGGCAGGTCGCTCCACTGCAACGCCGGATTGGTATACAGGTTGATGAATTTGCGGACGGCTTTCAACGGTCGCCCCGAGCGCAGGTTCTCAAAAAAACCGCCCGGGTAATTGCGCATGAGCTGAATAACGGAGCCGATCAGTTCGGGGGTCAGCCGCCGTTTGGGCTGCACCTGGCCCTGTTCATCCGGCTGGTCCATCAGCCGCTGGAAAACGGGGTCGGAAACGTACTGGGCGATCCCCTTCCCCCTCAGGAACGGCAGGTAAGCCAGGTCAAGATCCCGGATGCGCCAGCCGAGCATCGTCGTGTCCAGCGTTACCACGATCGCTTCGCACCCGCAGGCCTCGGCCCGCCTGACAAAACTGGCGACCAGGTCATTGGATTTGCTCCAATACAACTGAAACCACCGCGGTCCGTCCCCCATAGCACGCGCTACTTCCTCCATCGGGACCGAAGCCTGATTAGAAAAAATATATGGAATGCCCAGCTCAGCGGCCGCTTTTCCCACCGCCCGGTCGGCCTCGCGGTGGGCCATATCCAACACGCCGATCGGCGAAAGCAAAATGGGCGCCGGCAACCGCCGACCGAACAGCTCAACAGACGTATCGGCTTTCGACACATCCCGCAACATGCGCGGAACGATCCGGTGCCGGTCAAATTCGGTCCGGTTTTCGGCCGCGGTCCGCTCAATTCCCGCTCCGCCAGCAATATAGGCAAATGCCGCCTCAGTCATATGGTTGCGGGCTTTCTGTTCCAGTAAATCCGGGTTAACCGGTACAACCGGTTTGATGCCGCTGACACCGCGAAGGTAAATCTCGCGCTGGCGGTCAAGTGCCGAAAATGCAGGTTGGTTTGACATAGGCGCAGCATAAATAATTAACTCACCAAACTGGATAAATTAAGCAAAGGCCAAAAGCATCGCTTCTCTCACCCTCTCACCCTCTCACCCTCTCACCCACTCACCCACTCTCAATGCCCCTCCACCTCCACCAGTGTATACTTCTCCCCCGCCGTTACACCAACCTCCAGCCTGTTCTCGGCGGGCGGCAGCAGGCAGGTGGCGTATTTTGTAAAAGCGCAGGGCGGATTATAGGCTTTGTTGAAATCGATCCAGATCTCGCCGAGGCTGTCGCGATTGGCATAGAGGTAGCGGCCGGCCGGATAGGTTGCCTCGCCGGTTGTCAGATCGGAAAAGATGAGGAAGAATTCGCCGTCCTCACCGCCGTCGAGTGCATGAAGCGAAAACCGGCGGCCGTCCTTTTCAAATTGCAGGGCCCCTTTCAGCGGCGACTGAAAGGTCATGCCCAGCACATTCTTTACCTCGATGGTATAGGTGGTATCAAAAACCGTAAGGTCGGCTTTTACCCGCCAGGCGGGGTCGATATCGAAATATCGGAGTCGGAGGGTATCCTTAAGCATCGGGTGTTCGGCATCCCGGAGGCGGATCCCCACTTTGTCTCCGCGGCGGATACAGAACCAGCTCAGGCTGCCGTAACCGGCAATGGGCGGTTCGCCTTTGCCGCTGAGCGTCAGGACGGTTACGGAATCGCCTTCGTAAACGGCCGGTTTGCCCGGCGCCATGGTCATGCTCAGGGAATCGCCCATCCGAAAGAACGTTCCCAGAAAACCGGGCGCCTTATCCGGGAAAACCACCGCATTGGACGAATCTGAGCCGAAGGTGTTAGGGCCTTCTTCCAGCCAGTAAAGCCCGGCCAGTGCAAGCCATCCGTCAGGCGCCATCAGCTCCTCAAGGCGATCTTTCCGCCATTGGAGAATTTCATCCTGATAACCGGAATCGACCGGTTTTTCATATTGACAGGCCCAGACTGTTACCGCAAACAGGGCTGCGAGCCGGAAAAATTGCTGACGCATGGCGAAGGGTGTGGTTCAGTTGGCAAATTACCGATTATTCTCCAAATGAACCCGGTGTGATCCCAGGTAACAATCATGCGCTTCAACTGATCTATTCCTGAGACAGGACATCAGATCCTTCATTTCACAAATAGAAATCCTTAAAACCATTACAATGGAAAAAATTAAAAATCAGATGAGGTTCCTGGGAATCTACCAGTTGATCGGCGGGGCGACCATCATTGTGCTCGTTTGTCTCATGATCATTCCGGCGACAAGCCTGTTTTTTTCTATCCCAAAATTATGGGTGCCCGCTGTTTTGATCCCTTGCCTGTTGGCTTTGCTGTCCATTTATGCCGGCATTCTTTGCATCAGGTTGCGCAGGAACGGTCTCCTTTTATCAAAGATCAACCAATTGGTGCAAGCCGTCGGCTTTTCACTGCCGGGGTTCACCCTGGTATATTTTGCCGGCCTTCACCTGGGGCTGGGGATCCAGTTTACAGGTGATTCCAACCTTTTGTCCCAATTCGGGTTTTTCAAAATGCAATTCGCCTTCAACGGCGCCGGAGAGGGCACATTTGTCCTGGTCAATGTTGTCGCTATCCTGTTCCTCGTCTGGCTGACCCGGCTGGAAAATGTTGCGGCCGAAGAGCAACCTGAGGTCAGTGCCGGTGCGGGATTAGCCGAACGGGTCCTCGATTACAGCGGGCGTTTTTAACGACCGACTGCATTGAATCCGCTCCTGCAGGTTGTCAAAATAGGGGTCCGGTCAGAACTTTTGCATCCTGAATAAGGTATTATTCTAAACGCAAAAATTCAAAACCATGACCAATCGCATCAGGAATATAAGCCTCCTTCTAGGGCTGTTTTCCCTTACCCTCGTTCAAAACCTCCATGCGCAGGAAGAACGCAGCCTGCCCGATTTTGACGCCGTTTCCGTAATGGGCAATATCGAAGTCTACCTGGAAAAAGGCGAATCGGAAAAAGCCGTGATCTATACCTACGACATCGAGGAAGACAAGCTCAACGTGTTTGTCCGGAACAACACCCTCAAATTGCAGTTGATCAATCCGTCGACCTACAACGGACGCGGCGCTAAAGTGTACATCACCTACCGCCAATTGCGCGGCATCAAGGCGCACGCAGGCGCCCGGGTGATCAGCGAAGAAACCATTACCGGCGATAAACTCGAGGTCCGCGGCGCTTCCGGCGGACAATTATCCCTCAAAGTAGCCGTGAATGCCCTGAATGCGGGCGCTACCGAAGGGGCATTGGTGGAAATAGAAGGTACAACCGAGAGCCTCGAAGTAAGCGCTTCCACCGGCGGCCAGTTCGAAGGGGATGACCTGGAGAGCAAACGGGCCTATGTGAAAGCCAGCACCGGCGGCGTTGCCAATATTGTCGCACGGGAAAAACTGGACGCCTCCGCCAATACCGGCGGCAGCATCGCCTATAGCGGCGACCCCGCCGAAAAACAGACCCGGACCTTGCTTTCCGGGGAGATCAGGAAGGCCAATTAAATTTTTTCTAAAAAAAAACAGGACTGCAGGCAGCGCAACAGCGATTTGGGGAATCTTACCCTAAATCGCTGCTTGCAGTTCAAACTATCTCACGGAGAGACCTTGGCCGAAAAGGCCGCACAAACACGCAGGGCTGAATTTGTCCAGCCGCAAAGATCCCGGAAACATTTTTACCGGTAATTGAACATCGTTGGAAGTGAAAAACGGTGGGATTTTCCCAAAATACAGCAATCGCTTTAAGGTCTCTCCAAATTTTGTAACCTGTTTTCCTTCAAGATATTTTTATCCGGGCCGCTGCCTTCTGGGTTGGCGGCCTTTGCTTTGTCCGGGTCCGCCTGCCTGTGCAGGCCTTCTTCCCCTTTGTTTTGCAGGCTGCTTTTGGTTTGGGCTTTGCTCGATCCATTCCAGCTCAACGCGCCGTTTGCTCAGGTCGGTCGACAAGACCTTTACCTCGATATCGTCGCCCATTTTGAGCTCCTTGCCCGTACGGCGGCCGATGATGCGCAGTCGGCTGGTGGTGGGCTCAAAAGTTTCTCCCAGCGATTCGAACAACACGAAACCTTCGCAGAAATTGTCCTTCAGCTGCACGAAGAAGCCGCGTTCAGCAATACCGGAAACCATGCCCTTGAAGGTATCCCCTACGTGTTTTTCCAGGTATTCCACCTGCTTGTATTTCACGGACTCCCGTTCGGCGTCCATGGCGCGCCGTTCCTGCTTGGAAATATGGCCGCACTCTTCTTCCAGCTTGTCCTTTTTCATCCGGTAGAAGTTGCCTTCTCCCAGGTTGCGCTCCAGAATGCGGTGCGACAACACGTCGGAATACCGGCGGATCGGCGAAGTGAAATGAGTGTAATAATCAAACCCCAGGCCGTAGTGCCCGATATTTTCGGAGGTGTATACAGCTTTGGCCATCGTCCGGATCGCGAGCGGTTCGAGCAGCTTGAGCGCCGGGTTTTTAGCCGCTTCCCGGGTGAGGGCGTTGAAGGACCTGGCAATATCCTGCGGCGTGTCCACTTTCATTTTAAAGCCGAGCTCATGGGCAAACCGCGCCAGTTCGCCGACCTTGTCGGGGTCGGGCTCGTCGTGAACGCGATAGATGAACGGGATTTCGTAATCCTTGCCTTTCTGCGCAATGAAGGTGGCTACTTCGCGGTTGGCCAGCAACATGAAGTCCTCGATCAGCATATGGGCTTCCTTGCGCTCCTTGACAAATACCTCTATAGGCGCTCCGTTTTCATCCAGCTTGAACTTTACCTCGTCCGTTTCGAAATTGATGGAACCGTGGCGGAAGCGTTTTTTGCGGAGCGATACAGCCAGTTCATTGAGCTTTTTCAACTCAGCGCCATACTCGCCTTCGCCGGCATCCAGGATCTCCTGGACCTCTTCATACGTGAACCGGCGGTCGGAGTGGATAACGGTTTTTCCGAACCAGCGACCAGTGATCCGGTTGCGCTGATCGAACGTGAATACTGCGGAAAAAGTGAGCTTATCCTCGTTGGGCCGCAACGAACACAATTCGTTCGACAATTTTTCCGGCAGCATGGGCAACACCCGGTCCACCAGATAGACCGAGGTGGAACGCTGGAGGGCTTCCTTGTCGAGAGCCGTCCCCGGATGAACATAGTGGCTGACATCGGCAATGTGCACGCCGATCTCTATCTGGCCGTTTTCCAACACCCGGTATGACAGGGCGTCGTCAAAATCCTTGGCATTGTCCGGGTCGATGGTGAAGGTCGTGACCGGTCGAAAATCGCGGCGCAGAGCGATCTCGGCTTCCTGGATCCGGTCCGGCAACAGCTCGGTTTCCTCAAGGGTCTCTTTGGCAAATTCCAGGTCGAACCCGTTGTTGATCAGGATGGCCTTCATTTCGATATCGTGGCTGCCGGCGGCGCCGAGGACGGTTTCCACCTTTCCCTCCGGTGTGCTGAACTTGCCCTGCGGCCAGTTCGAAATGGAGACAACCACCTTGTCGCCGGTTTTGGCGCCTTTGGTGTCGGCGGTATTGATGATGATATCGATGGAGAACGGCGTCGGGTCCGTCTGTACGATCGCGTATTTGGGGTAATTCGTCAGCGTACCCAGGTAGTGCTTGGTGGCCCGTTCCACGATCTTGAGCACTTCGCCCTCGTGTTTCCGCCGGCCTCCAGGCCTCCAGGCCTTGATCTGCACGCGGTCGCCGTGCATGGCGGTATTCAGGTATCGGGCAGAGACGTGTATGTCTTCGGGCCGCCCCCGGACAACGATATAGGCGTCGCCGGAGCGGGTCATGTCCACAATGCCTTCCAGCACCTGGCCGCCCTGCTTGGGCGGAGCTGCCTCCTTTTTGCCGATCTTGAATTTGTAATCTTCCAGTGGAATGAGTTCGCCGGCTTCGGCCAACTGTTGAAGAGCGTGAAGAACAGAGTCTTTGTTGTTGTCTGCTTTGAGCTTCTGTACGACTTGTTTCGGGTTCAACTGTTTTTTGGGGCTTCGGCGAAAAAGTTTCAGGATCTCACTTTGCAACTCTTTGGCGCTCAGCTTGGCGCCCTTGATTTTTTTACCTTTCTTTTTGGTCATGGGTGTTGGTTAATTGTTGTTTTCGCATGCGCGCTTAGTTGGTTTGTTTTCCTTTAATAAGCGCTTTTTGCGGGAATAAGTTCAAAACTACAGGTCAAAATTGGTTTTTCCGCATAGCCAACCTGCCTGAATGACAAAAATCATTCCGGCCCGGAATGATCGTCACCACTTCCCACAAGTGAGCTGAATACTTTTGTATTTGTTTCTAAAGCGTAATGATTATGAAAAACCTTCTCATACTTGGCGCAGGCTCCGCAGGAACAATGATGGCCAACCACCTCAGGCGGAAACTGGACAAGCGCGAATGGAAAATGACGATCGTCGACGAAGCGACCATCCACTATTACCAGCCTGGGTTTCTTTTCCTGCCTTTCGGGATATATGACGAACACGAGATTCAAAAATCCATTTCCGATTTCATCCCGTCGGGTGTCGAACTGATCCAGGAATCGATCAACAAGGTAGACCCCGAAACCAACACGGTCCTCCTCGAAAACGGAACAGAACTGCCTTACGATATCCTGATCATCGCTTCCGGTTGCAAACCCGCTCCGGAAGAAACGGAAGGCATGAAGAACGGCTTGTGGTACAAGGATGTTTTCGACTTCTATACCTTTGAAGGCGCCAGGGCCCTGCACGACAAGCTCGCCGAATGGGAAGGCGGCAAACTGGTGGTCCACATCAGCGAAATGCCCATCAAATGCCCGGTTGCACCGCTTGAATTTGCCTTCCTGGCAGACGATTTCTTCAAGCACAGAGGCATCCGCGAGAAGGTAGAGATCGTTTACGTGACGCCCCTCGGCGGAGCGTTCACCAAGCCCTTCGCTTCCAAAAAACTGGGCTACCTGCTGGAAGAAAAAGATATCCACATCGTAACCGATTTCTATATCGAAAAACTGGATAACGACAACAAGAAGATCGTGGACTATGGCGGCCAGGAAGTGGATTTCGACCTTCTGGTGACGGTGCCTGTCAATAAAGGCGCCGAGTTCATCGGACGGTCCGGCTTCGGCGACGAGCTCAACTACGTACCGACCGACCGGAATACCCTGCAGACCAAAGTGAAGGACAATATTTTCGCCATCGGGGACGCCACCAGCCTGCCCGCTTCCAAAGCCGGCTCGGTCGCTCACTTCGAATCGGAGATCCTGACGGAAAACATCATCCGCTACATCAACGGACAGGAACTGGAACCCGGATTCGACGGACACGCCAACTGCTTCGTGGAAACAGGCAACCACAAGGCCCTCCTGATCGACTTCAACTACGACCAGGAACCGGTGGAAGGCAGCTTCCCCATACCGGGTATCGGCCCGATGAAACTGATGGAGGAATCCATGCTCAACCATATGGGCAAACTCGGCTTCAAGTGGATCTACTGGAATGTCCTGATGAAAGGACGCGCAATTCCGTTCATCCATCCGCAGATGCAAATGGCCGGGAAAAAGATCCCGGATAAGGAAAGCTGAATCGTTTAATCGCAAAAACAATAAAAATGGAAAAGACAATCAATGGTAATCCGGTTAGTGTAAACGAAGAGGGCTACCTCACCGACCTGAAACAATGGAATAAGGATATCGCCCTGGAAATTGCTCAGGAAGAAGGTGTTGGAACGCTTTCTCCCAAGCACTGGGAAGTGATCGATTATCTCCAGAATCAATACCGCCAGAATATTCCGCTGACCATCCGCAAGATCGGCAGCAGCGGCGTCACCGATATCAAGGAATTCTACGCCCTGTTCCCGGGCGGTCCGCTGAAGAAAGCCTCTAAAATCGCGGGGATCCCGAAACCGGTGAGCTGTATTTAGGAATTGAGGAATCGAGGAATTGAGGAATTGAGGAATTGAGGAATCGAGGAATCGAGGAATCGAACCAATCGATTCAATCGAAAAATCGGATCAATCGAATAGTCGATTCAATTAAAACCAATTGTCATGGCAGAAGTAATGGAAAAAGTAGCGCCTGTTGCTGCGAAAGCAGAAAAAGATAAAATAAAAAAGATGTGCTTTATTTTATCCAAGGCCGGCCTGGAAAGCGTGTACGCATGCTTTATCATGGCCAACGGGGCCCGGATGGAAGGCATCGAAGCGGAGATTTTCTTCACTTTCTTCGGTTTGGACGCCGTTCACAATAAGCGCCTCGAAAATCTTCACATCGCCACGGTCGGTAATCCGGGCATGCATATTCCGACCCTCCTGGGCGGATTGCCGGGTATGGAAAGTTACGCTTCCAGAATGATGAAAAAGCAGATGGAAGCCATGGACCTTCCGAGTGTGCACGAATTTCTGGACATCCTGTCCGCATCCGGCGTAAAAATGTATGGTTGCAAACTGGCCGTGGACATGTTCAAGCTTTCAAAAGACGACCTTTATGAGGGCATTGAAGACATTATCACCGTAGGCGACTTTTATGAAAACGCGGCCGGTGAAGGAACGCATATTGTTTTTGTATAATCCGTTTTACCATCGCTTCTGATGAGCCCCGGACGGTTATCGCCCGGGGTTCATTTTTTTAGGCTGATTCATCATCAAAGAGCGGCTAAAGACTCTCGCATAAACCTTATCTTCGCCCGGACTGTTACTGTGCCGTATGACCACCGAAGATTTCAAACTCATATCCGATACCGTGCCGAAAGACCCCGGCGTTTATCGCTTTTTCGATGAAGCCGGCAAGATCCTCTATGTCGGAAAGGCCAAGAATCTCCGCAACCGGGTGTCTTCCTATTTCGGCGAACGGCAGGACCGGGCCCACAAAACGCGGGTGATGGTCAAACATGCCCACCGCATCGAATTCACGATCGTGGAAACCGAAGCCGACGCGCTCCTGCTGGAGAACACCCTGATCAAAAAGCACCAGCCGCGGTACAATGTCATGCTCAAGGACGGCAAGTCCTATTCCTATATCTGTATCAAAAAAGAACGCTTCCCACGGGTTTTCCTCACGCGGAATGTCTACCGGGACGGCTCCATCTATTTCGGCCCCTATACCTCCAAGGCCCGGATCAAGACCATCCTCGATCTGGTCAAACAGCTCTTCCCGCTGCGCAATTGCCCGCTGGCGCTGACGCCCGAGAACATCGAGGCCGGCAAATTCAAGGTTTGCCTGGAATACCATATCAAAAACTGCCTGGGCCCGTGTGAGAACCTGGAAACGGAAGCGGACTACAACGAACGGATCGAACAGATCAAAAATATACTCAAAGGAAATTTCGGCGCGGTGATCCGCCATTTCAAGGACGAAATGCAGCGATATTCCGAAGAGCTCGAATTCGAAAAAGCCCACAACATCAAGGAAAAGCTCACCGCTTTTGAGGACTACCAGGCCAAATCCACCGTCGTCAGCTCCACCATCCGGGATGTAGATGTCTTCTCCATCGCCGGCAACGACAAGGAAGCCTTCGTCAACTACATCAAGGTCGTCAACGGCGCCATCATCCATACCCATACGCAGGAACTGGTGAAAAACCTGGATGACGACGAAAAGGATATCCTCGAATACGCCATTCCGGCCCTGCGCGACCGGTTCAACAGCATTGCCACCGAGGTGATCCTGCCTTACGAACTCCAACTGGAGGACGCAACCCTCCAGATCACCGTACCCAAGATCGGCGACAAGCGGAAATTGCTGGACCTGTCGGAGAAAAACGTCAAATACTACCTCCTCCAGAAACAAAAGGAAGAGGCCACCCACACCAAAAAGCAAACGCCGGCCGAACGGATCCTCCGAACCCTCCAGAAGGACCTGCAGATGGAGGAGATCCCGCTGCACCTGGAGTGCTTTGACAACTCCAATATCCAGGGCACCAACCCGGTGGCTTCCTGCGTGGTGTTCAAAAATGCCAAGCCTTCCAAAAAGGATTACCGCCACTTCAACGTCAAAACGGTGGAAGGCCCCGACGACTTTGCCAGCATGCGGGAGATCGTACACCGGCGCTACAAGCGACTGCTGGAAGAAAAGCAACCCTTACCCCAGCTCGTCATCATCGACGGCGGGAAAGGCCAGCTGGGCGCCGCCATGGAAAGCATCCGCGAACTGGGCCTCGAAGAAAAACTGACCGTGATCGGCATCGCCAAACGCCTCGAAGAGATCTTCTTCCCCAACGACCCCATCCCGCTGCACATCGACAAGAAATCCGAATCGCTCAAGCTCATCCAGCAGGCCCGCAACGAGGCCCACCGGTTTGCCATCACCTTCCACCGCGACCAGCGATCCCGCAATTTCCTGGGCACGGAGCTGACCGGCATCCCCGGCATCGGCGAAAAAACGGCCGAAAAACTGCTGTCCCATTTCGGCTCCGTCAAAAAACTGAGGGAAGCCACCGCCGCCCAGATCGCCGAGGTTGCCGGGATGAATGTCGCCAAAAAGATCAGGGCACATTTTGACGGTTCGCAGCAGGACCCTCCGCCCGACCTGACGGTGTAAGGCATAAGCGATATTTTCGGGTATGTTTCAGAGTCCTACAAGGAGATCGCTGATTTGAAAGATTATTCTCACTTCTACTTTTTATTCTTCTCAAATACGCTCCTTAGTTCTTGCAATTCTTCCGCGGTAACACAATTCTGGAATCGCCACCCCAGTAATCAACTCTTTATCTGACTGGTTCTTGCAAAGATTACAAAACCATCAAATCATTCTCCAACGGAACCGGGAAGAAGGCGTGCGCCCAATCCCCATCCGCCGAAATCCTGACCGATGCCGGCCCCCTATGCTGAGCGAAGTCGAATTTATGCAGAGCGCAGTCGAGGCAGCATCCACCCTCTCACCCTCTCTCAACCCCTCCCTACTCCGACCTCAACGACCGCACCGGATTCGCCAGCGCCGCCCTGACCGACTGGAAACTCACCGTCAGAAAAGCGATCACCAATGCCCCGGCGCCGGCCAGGAGCGCGATCGATCCGAATCCCCACAAGTCCAGGTCGATGCGGTAAGCAAAGCTCGACAGCCATTTGTTCATAAAATACCAGGCCAGGGGTGTAGCGATGACGAGCGCCAGGCCGACAAGCGTCAGGAAATCCCGGGACAACAGCCCGACGATCCCGGTCACCGAAGCGCCCAGCACCTTGCGTACGCCGATCTCCTTGGTGCGCTGCTGGGCGATAAAGGTCGACAGTCCCACCAACCCGATACAGGCGATAAAGATGGCCAGGAAGGCAAACGTAGCGATAATGCTCCCAATCTGCTGCTCGTTGTTGTACATGCGGTCGAACCGCTCGTCCATGAAATTGTAACTAAACGGTTGGCCGGGCGCCATCTCGTTCCAGGTTTGCTGCAGCTTCTGGATGAACCCCGGCAGGTCGTTGCCCTGAAAACGCAAGGTCAGGAAACCGCGGCTGTCCCCGAGAAATAACCCCATGGGCGCGATGGTCTGGCGCAGGCTTTCAAAGTTGAAGTCTTTGATGATGCCGATGACGGTGTACAATACGATCCCTTCCTCATCTCCGACATCGCCCAGTTTCTGACCGATCACTTCCTCCAGTCTGGCGGGATCGGGCTGGTAATAGGACGCCATTTTTTCATTGATGATAACCCCCAGACTATCGGAAGGAAATTCCGCCGAAAAGTTCCGGCCGTACAGGACCTGCATATCCATGGTCGGAATATAGTCCCGATCGACCGTCCAGTTGTGGATCAGGATGGCCTTGTCCGCATCTGCGTTTTCTCCCAGGAAATACGAACTGGTATTGTTGTAAGACGGCACCGGCAGGAAACCGGAAACCGTCGCATTGACCACTTCCGGCATCGACTTGATCCTTTGCTTGAACGGAAGGACGTTGTCGCCCAATGCATAAACGTCGTTCAGCATAAGCAGGTGTTCGCGGTTATAGCCCAGTTTCTTTTCCTGAATGAAATTCAATTGCCGGTACACCACCAGGGTGCAGCAGAGCAGGGTGATGGTAATGAGGAACTGGAAAACCACCAGACCGTTGCGCAGGATCGACCGCGAGCTTTCCAGCCTGAAAACCCCTTTCAGCACCTTGACCGGCTCAAACCGCGACAGGAAAGCCGCCGGGTAGCTGCCCGCCAAGAAACCGACCAGGAGCGCCAGTCCGATGGTCAGGCCTATGAAACCCGGCCTGAAAACCTGACCGAATCCGAACTGCTTGCCCGAGAGGGTATTGAAATACGGCAGCAGCAGTACGACCATGCCCCAGGCCAGCACCAGGGCCAGGGTACTGAGCAGCGTGCTTTCGCCGAGAAACTGGTTGATCAGGTGGCTGCGCTGGGCGCCTACGACCTTGCGGACACCCACTTCCCGGGCGCGAATAGCCGAACGCGCCGTCGACAGGTTCATGAAATTAATGCAGGCGATCAACAGGATCAGGATACCGATGATCGAAAAGATCCAGACGTATTTGACGTCGCTGTTGGCTTCCTGCTCGTCCCGCTTGTCGGAATAAAGATGGATGTCCTCCACCGGAAAGAGGTGATAGGCAAATTTGTTCCCTGCCGCCAGGAAATCATCCCAGGACATCCGGATGTATTTTTCCACATCCGGACCAAAATATTTCCGGATCAGGTACGGACTCATCCGGTCTTCAAAGGCTTTGGCGTCAACACCCTTCCGGAGCACCAGATAGGTATTGAAGTTCATGCTGCCCCATTCCGGCTGCCGGCTTTCCTCCAGGCTGGCCATCGACAGGTAAAAGTCGTAATGAAAATGGGTATTGGACGGCGTTTTTTCCATCACGCCCGTCACCGTGTAGCCGGTTTTGTTGTCCATCAGCAAGGTCTTGCCGATGGGATCCGCTGCGCCGAAATATTTCTCGGCCATTTCGGTGGTGATCACGGCAACATTGGGCTTGTTGAGCACCTGGTCGGGGTCCCCTTCAATGAGTTTGAGCCCGAAGACCTGAAACAGGGTGCTGTCGGCAAAGATCACATTGTCCTCGCGGTAATGCCGGTTCTCGTATTTGACCAGAAAAGTACCCTGCCCCCGGAAGCGGCAATAGGTTTCCACTTCGGGGAATTCTTCCTTGGCTGTGGGTCCGAATGCGCCGGTATTCTGGGCGGTTATGATTACCTGATCCCCAAGCTGCCCTTCCACATCCACGCGGTAGGTGCGGTCGGCAAACGGGTGGTACCGGTCATAGCTCCGCTCCTCCTTGACATACAACAGGATAAAAAGAAAAGCCGTGAGGCCTATGGACAATCCCAGGATGTTGATCAGGGAATAGAATTTGTACTTGGTCAGGTTGCGCCAGGCAATTTTCAGGTGATTCTTCCACATAGTCGGGTGTTTTAAGATAACTAAAGGATGCCTGAAAGGCTGATACACCCCCATAGGGAGGGTTAAAAATCGCGGCGGCGACATCTGATATTATTTTTAAGACCCCATTAAACTATTTCCGGCGGTGTTCCTTTTTATAACAAGGCCCCGTTGAATTCCGGACGAAAACCACTATTCTACTGATCAGGACGCAGTAAAACATGAAAATCGGAATCGTTTGTTATCCCACCTATGGTGGCAGCGGCGTACTCGCCACAGAGCTGGGCATGGGCCTGGCAAAAAGGGGCCACGAGGTCCATTTCATTACTTACAGAAGGCCTGCCAGGCTGACCTCTTTCCACGAAAATGTACTGTTCCACGAGGTAAGCGGCGAGGATTATCCCTTGTTTGAATATGCGCCCTATGAAACGGCGCTGGCCAGCAAACTGGTGGATGTGGTCAAATTCGAGGGGCTTGAGCTTTTGCATGTCCATTACGCCATTCCCCACGCCGCCGTAGCCTATATGGCCAAGAAGATCCTCCTGACCGAAGGCATTTATATCCCGGTGGTCACTACCCTGCACGGCACCGACATCACGCTGGTCGGCAGCAATAAGGCTTTCGAGCCCGTAGTCACCTTTTCCATCAACAAGTCCGACGGGGTGACGGCGGTTTCTGAAAGCCTCAAAAAACAGACGCTGGAGTATTTCAACATCCAGAAGGATATCCGCGTCATCTACAATTTTGTCGACTTTACCCGGTTCAAAAAGATTGACAAGGACCACTTCAAAAAAGCGATCGCCCCCCACGGAGAGCGGGTGATCGTGCACACGTCCAACTTCCGGAAAGTAAAGCGGGTGGAGGATGTGATCCAGGTTTTCCGCAGGATCCACAAGCGCATTCCCTCCAAATTGCTGCTGGTCGGCGACGGCCCCGAACGCTACAATGCCGAAGAGCTCTGCCGTAAAATGGGATTGTGGCACGAGGTCAGGTTTCTGGGCAAACAGGACGCCATTGAAGAACTCCTGGCCGTTTCCGACCTGTTCATCATGCCTTCTGAAAGCGAGAGCTTCGGCCTGGCAGCCCTTGAGGCCATGGCCTGTGAAGTGCCGGTGATCAGCACGGACGTCGGGGGCTTGCCGGAGCTCAATGTCCACGGCAAAACCGGCTTTATCAGCCAGGTCGGCGACATTGAGGATATGGCGAAAAACGCGATTGCCATCCTGAGCGATGACGAGACCCTGCAGGAATTCCGGCACAACGCCCTCGAACAGGCACGCCGGTTCGACATCAGCCTCATCCTGCCGCAATACGAGGCCTATTACCAGGAAATCGTGGAGACCGCCAAACGGGAACAACCCGCCGAAGCCTGATTTTAACCGGGGTTAGCAAAGTATTTGACGAAATTCGTTAATCCGGCATACTTTTATGCTGTAATTTCGTTTTTCTTAGTATATAGCAGTCCTAACATCATGTAAATGAAGGTCGTTCTACGGATATTCATATGGATCGCCCTGGTTTTTCCGGTTGCCGGCCTGCAGGCGCAAGACCCGGTTTTCAGCCAGTTCTTTGCTTCGCCCCTGCAAACCAATCCCGCATTCACAGGCGTCACTTTTGCCCCGCGCATTACCCTGAACTACCGCAATCAGTACACCAACTGGTTGGGCGGCTCAGCGTATAAAACCTATGCGGCCTCCTACGAACAGTCCATCGAATCGCTCAACAGCGGTCTCGGGCTGACCCTCATGGCCGACGACGCCGGGCAGGGCATTTACAAGACCAATCAGGTCAGCGCCTTCTACAGCTATCGCGTCAGGACCAATAACGACATCTTCTTCCAGTTCGGCATGGAAGCCGGTTTCACCCAATCCACGCTCGACTGGGATCAGCTCATCTTCGGCGATCAGTTGGATCCGCTCAACGGGCCGACCGACCCTTCCGGCAATCCGTACCTGTCGGAAGAGAACAGGCCCGAATCCCTCAACCAGACCCGCTTTGACGTATCGGCCGGTTTGCTGGTATACACAGGGTCGGTTTACGGCGGCATTTCGCTCAAGCACCTGAATACGCCGGACGAGAGCCTGATCGGCCTCAATGAGAGCATCAACGCAGGCAGGCCGATGCGGATCACCCTCCACGGAGGCGGCGATTTTCCCATCGGGCGGCGCAATAAAAGAGGAGAGCCGTCGTTCATATCTCCGAATCTCCTGTTCATCAAGCAGGGCGATTTCGGTCAGATCAACGGAGGCGCTTATGCCGGGTTGGGCCGGGTTTTCACCGGGCTGTGGTACCGCCACACGTTTTCCAATCCCGACGCAGTCATCCTGCTGGCCGGTTTCCGGGAAGGCGTTCTTCGCATCGGTTACAGCTATGACCTCACCATTTCGAGGTTGGCAACGGCGCCCGGCGGCGCCGGCGGGACCCATGAGATCTCACTGACCATCGACTTTTCGGATAGTAAAGTGTTAAAATCCAGACGTAAATCGGCCAGGATTACCGATTGTTTCAAAATGTTTAAATAACTTTGTCCGGTCATGGCGCTGTCAGTATTGCCGGATAAACAAACCCCTGAAACAACCGGTCAATTCAACCTGTTCGCACCCTTAGCAACGACCAATTCAAACCTTGCTCTTACACACTACTCTCAAAATCACAAAGGTGGGGTCGATTTTTCCGCCTTTTAGCACCCTGTTTGGCATACGCTCTTTTTTCCGGTTTGCATCATAAACCGAAAAAAAGAACGTTCCTAAGAACTATGATCTTGCCGAATTGGCAATTTCACTATATTTGTCGGTCTTTTTCAAAAACAAATGATCAAGGGTAATGAAAAATCTGTTTAAATTCTGCTTCATCCTGTTGGGCGCCGCCCTGACGCTGAGCGCTTGCAGCAAAAAAGAGCGCTCTGATATCACCGGGTGGAAATTCAACGACACCAAATGGGGTGGATTTGAAAAGCTGGATTACCAGGGCCAGGTGACAGGCCCGAACCTGGTGTTGATTGAAGGCGGTACCTTTACCATGGGGTCTACCGGCCAGGACGTAACCTACGACTGGAACAATATCCCGCGCAGGGTAACGGTCTCCTCCTTCTACATGGATGAAACGGAAGTTTCCAACCATAACTATAAAGAATATCTCTACTGGATCGAACGCGTTTTCGGCGAATCCTATCCCGAGGTTTACCTCAACGCCCTGCCGGATACCCTGGTATGGCGCGAAGAACTGGGCTTCAACGAACCGCTCGTAGAAACATACTTCCGCCACCCGGCTTACGACGACTATCCGGTTGTCGGTGTCAGCTGGCTTCAGGCCAATGACTTCTGCCGCTGGCGTACCGATCGGGTCAACGAGATGCTCCTCGTCGAAAAGGGCATCCTCAATACCAACCCGGACCAGAAGGACGAAGACAACTTCAATACCGACGCCTACCTCGTCGGCCAATACGAAGGCAACGTCCGCCGCAACCTGAAAGACCTGCGGACCGGCGGCGAGCGCCGCGTGAAATTCGAGGACGGCATCCTCCTGCCGGAATACCGCCTGCCGACCGAAGCGGAATGGGAATACGCCGCGCTCGGCCTCCAGGGCAACCGCGTTTCCGAAAAAGACGAACTCATCTCCGATCGCCGGATCTACCCTTGGAGCGGCAATACGGTTCGTTACCAGCGCCGCGACAAATATCAGGGTGAAATTCTGGCCAACTTCAAGCGCGCCCAGGGTGACTATATGGGTACCGCCGGCAAACTGAACGACAACGCCTGCCCCACGGCAGAAGTGCGCTCGTTCATGCCCAACGACTTCGGCCTCTACAACATGGCCGGCAACGTCAATGAATGGGTACTTGACCTCTACAGGCCGCTGACCAGCATTACCCTCCGCGATGTCGAAAACCAGGACTGGAACCCGTACCGGGGTAACAAGTTCCGCCAGAAAGAACTGGATGAGAACGGCCGCCCGGTAGAAAAGGACAGCCTCGGACGCGTCCGCTACCGCTACGTCGAAGATGATGAAGCTGCCAACCGCGATAACTACAAGCGCGGCGACGCTTATGACTACCTCGACGGCGACCAGGAATCCGAAGCTTTCTACGACTATGGCAACCACACCCTGATCAGCGATAACGCCCGCGTATACAAAGGCGGCTCCTGGGCCGACCGCGCTTACTGGCTCTCGCCGGGTACGCGCCGCTTCCTGGATGAAGACAAATCCAGCCGCACCATCGGCTTCCGTTGCGCCATGATCCGCGTGGGCTCACCCACCGGTAACGAAAATATGAGCGGCAACGAATTCAAGACCAAGGGCAAGAAGAAGCAGCAACGCAAATTCAAATAAATTATGCCCGCCCGGGTCAACCCGGCGCAGCATAACCGATATCGGCCCCCGGTTGAGCATTTTCGCCCGGGGGCCGTTTCGTTTTATGGGAATAGCCGATTGCTGTTGATATTTCAGAAAGTATGCTTTAACTTCGCATCCCGCAAAACGATTGACCATAATGGACCTGCGCCGGCTTTACGGTTTATTTCTTGAACACCCGCACATCTGTACAGACTCCCGCCTGGTGCAACCCGGCGACCTGTTTTTCGCATTGAAAGGCGATCGTTTCGACGGCAATCAATTTGCCGGTCTCGCCCTCGAAAAAGGGGCTTCCCTGGCCGTGGTTGACGATCCGGCTATAGCTTCCGGCAACCGCTATTTCCTGGTGGAAAACGTGCTGACAGCCCTCCAGGAATTAGGCCGTTATCACCGGCGACGGTTTCAGATCCCGGTCATCGGTATCACCGGGTCCAATGGAAAAACCACCACTAAAGAGCTGGTTGCCGCAGTAATGGGCAGCCACTATCCCACCCATTTCACGCGCGGCAACCTCAACAACCATATCGGCGTACCCCTCACCCTGCTGGCCATGGAAGCCGGCATTGAAGTCGCTATCATTGAAATGGGCGCCAACCACCAGGGCGAGATCGACCAGCTTAGCCGGATCGCCGAACCCACCCATGGGCTGATCACCAATATCGGCAAGGCCCACCTGGAAGGATTCGGCGGCATCGAGGGCGTAAAAAAAGGCAAATCGGAATTGTACCGCTACCTGGCCGAAACCGGGGGCGTCGCATTCGTCAACCTAGACGAACCTTTTCTGGAAGAGCTGGCAACCCCCGTCATTAAAAAAGTGCTCTACCACTGCAGCGACAAACCCGACCCGCTGAACAATCCCTATGAAGCCGTCCTGATCAGCACCCACCCCGTGGTAGAAACGGCATTCCTGAATGAAGCCGGCAAGCTGATCACCGTCAAAAGCAAGCTGGCCGGGAAGCACAATTTCAACAACATCATGACAGCCATCACCATAGGGAAATACTTCAAAGTGCCCTGCGAACGAATCAAAACAGCCATTGAAAGTTATATCCCCTCCAATAACCGGTCCCAGCTGATGGCCTTCGGCCCGCATACCCTTTATCTGGATGCCTATAACGCCAACCCGACCAGCATGCGGGAAGCCCTGAACAGCTTCCATGCCATGGCCGGCGACAGAAAGGTCGCTATCCTGGGGGATATGCTGGAACTGGGTGAGGCCGCCGAAGAAGAACACCGCACCATCGGAGAACTGGCCGGCTCTTTCCATTTTGACGATCTCGTCCTGATAGGGCCCCATTTTGCAAAGGTTGCCGGTCAGCTCGGATTGCGCCATTTCGATGACGCGGAGCAGTGCAGGCAGTGGTTTATCGGCGCCGACCTGCCGCCGTCCCTGATCCTGCTGAAAGGATCGCGGGGCATCGGGCTGGAGAAAATATTCCGGCGCGATTGATATTTGGGGTTTTCCGGGATTATTGCCATATTTATACGTCGAACGGAAAACCGCACACCTATGCCGAAAATTCTCTCCCTGGCCGGGCTTGGCCTGGCCTTCCTGCTGATCGGGTGTCAGAATACACCCAAAACCACCTACGATCTCGTTATCCGCAATGCCGCTATTTATGACGGATCGGGCAATCCGCCATTCAGCGGCGATATTGCCGTCAACGCCGATACCATCGCGGCTATCGGCGACCTGTCGGAGGCCGCCGGCAAGACAGAGATTGACGCCAAAGGGCAGGCGCTCTCGCCGGGGTTCGTCAATATGCTGAGCTGGGCAACCGAAAGCCTGATCGCCGATAGCCGCGGGATGAGCGATATCAGGCAGGGCATCACCCTGGAGGTCATGGGCGAAGGTTTCTCCATGGGGCCGCTGAACGACCAGATGAAAGTGCAAATGGCCAACGACCAGGGGGATGTCAAATACGATGTCAACTGGGGTACCCTCGGCGAATATCTTTCCTACCTCGAGAAAAAAGGGATCTCTCCCAATGTGGCTTCTTTTGTGGGCGCAACGACCCTCAGGGTCCATGAAATCGGTTATGAGGACCGCCCGCCCACGGCCGAAGAGCTTGATCGCATGCAAGCCCTGGCCCGCCAGGCGATGGAAGAAGGCGCCCTGGGCATTGGGTCTTCTCTGATCTACGCACCTGCTTTTTATGCCAAAACAGACGAACTCATCGCCCTTTGTCAGGCGGTTTCACCCTACGGCGGCATGTACATCAGTCATATGCGGAGTGAAGGGAACAAACTCCTGGAAGCCATCGATGAAGTGATCCGGATCTCTTCAGAAGGCCAGGTACCCGCCGAAATTTACCACCTCAAAGCCGCCGGTCAGAACAATTGGCCCAAAATGGACGACGCGATCAGCAAAATCGACAGTGCCCGGCGCGCAGGATTGCAAATCACAGCCGATATGTACACTTATGTGGCGGGCGCTACGGGCCTGGACGCTTCTATGCCCCCGTGGGTGCAGGAGGGCGGTTACGAGGAATGGGCCAAAAGGCTGCAGGACCCGGCAATCCGGAAACGCGTGAAGGCCGAAATGCAAACGGACGCCCAGGACTGGGAAAACCTGTACTACGGCGCCGGATCGGCCGAAAACCTCCTGCTGGTGGGATTCAAGGCCGACAGCCTGAAAAAATATACGGGCCAAACCCTGGCCGAGGTAGCTAAAGTCCGGGGAACCGGCCCGGAGGAAACAGCGATGGACCTGGTGGTGCAGGACGGCAGCCGGGTCGGGACGGTTTATTTCCTGATGTCGGAAGACAATGTCCGCAAGCAGATCGCATTGCCGTGGGTGAGCTTCGGTTCGGATGCGGAGGCGCCCGCTCCGGAAGGCGTTTTCCTGAAGTCGAGCACCCACCCCAGGGCCTACGGCAATTTTGCCCGCCTGCTCGGGAAATATGTCCGGGAAGAACAGATCATCCCGCTGGAGGAGGCCATCCGAAAGCTGACGTCCCTGCCGACCGGGAACCTGAAGATCAGGAAAAGGGGCCTGCTGAAACCCGGTTATTACGCCGATCTTGTGGTGTTTGATCCGACCAGGATCGAAGATCACGCCACGTTTGAGCAGCCCCATCAATACGCTACCGGCGTCACCCATGTGTTTGTCAATGGCGTACAGGTGCTGAAAGACGGAGAACATACGGGCGCTACGCCGGGGCGGTTCGTGAAAGGGCCGGGATTTACGCCCAGATAGTTCTTCCGATCCGTGCCGCCGGCCTGACCGAACCAAAAATTTAAATCGCTTATGAAATTCCGTTTTCTTTCCCTGATCGTTTTCGCCGTTCACCTGACAGGTGCTTTTTGTCAACCTCCGGCGGAAAAGCGGCCCAATATCATCTTCATCATGACCGACGACCACGCCAACCGCGCGATGAGTTGTTACGGGAGCGACCTCCTTCAGACCCCAAATATGGACCGGATCGCGAGGGAAGGCATGCGGTTTGACAACAGCTTTGTCACTAACTCCATCTGCGCCCCGAGCAGGGCCGTGATGCTGACCGGAAAATACAGTCATATGAACGGCCTGCGCGACAACCGGGATGAGTTCGACGGCAGCCAGCAGACCTTTGTGAAATTGTTGCAGGCGGCCGGTTATTTCACGGCCATCATCGGCAAATGGCACCTCAAAACCCAGCCGACCGGATTTGACTACTGGAATGTGCTCATTGACCAGGGTGAATATTACAACCCGCGGCTGATCGAACAGGGCGATACGACGCGTGTACAGGGTTATACCACAGACGTGATCACGGATATCGCCCTGAAAACGATTGACAACCGGGATCCGAACCAGCCTTTCTGCCTGCTGCTGCACCATAAGGCGCCCCACCGCAACTGGATGCCGGACGCCAAACACCTTTCCCTGTTTGAAGACCAGGATATTCCGCTGCCCCCCACCTTCTGGGATGACTATGCAACCCGGTCAACGGCAGCCTCTACCCAGGACATGCGCGTTGCGGATATGTACCTGTCCTTTGACATGAAACTCATGCCCGGCGATTTTGAGAAGGAAACCGGCACCGGCGGCAACGGTCGCTTCAACCCGGTCCCGAACTGGCTGGCCACCTACAATGCCCTCACTCCCGATCAGCGGGCTGCCTGGGATGCGCATTACGACAGGATTCGCCAGGATTTTCGGGAGAAAAAACCGGAAGGACGGGCATTGGCCGAGTGGAAATACCAGCAATACATGAAGGACTATCTGCGTTGCGTGGTTTCGGTAGACGAAAATATCGGGCGGGTACTGGATTATCTCGACCAACATGGATTGACAGAGAATACGATCGTTGTCTACACGTCCGATCAGGGATTTTACCTGGGCGAACACGGCTGGTATGACAAGCGGTTCATGTACGAACCTTCCTTCAGGATGCCGTTATTGATCCGGTATCCCAAACGCGTCAAAGCCGGACAGGTGTCCACAGACCTGGCTTTGAACCTTGATTTCGCCCCTACCTTCCTGGATTTTGCCGGCGTGCCCGTTCCAGGCGACATGCAGGGCAGATCGCTCCGGCCGCTGCTGGAGCAAAAACACAAAAGCGGATGGCGCAAATCGATCTACTACCAATATTATGAATACCCTCATGGATGGCACAAGGTCAAACGGCATTACGGCATCCGGACGGGCCGCTACAAACTCATCCATTTTTATAACGATATCGATGCCTGGGAGCTATACGACCTGAAGAAGGACCCGGATGAACTGGTCAACCTGGCGGATAACCCGAAATATCGGGGAAAGGTCCGAAAATTGCGATCGGAACTCGAAAAGCTCAGGGTTGAATACAAGGTGCCGGAGGATAACTAGCACCCCCGTAAAAAGGAATTGGTTTTGTATGAAAAACCCGAACGGATTCCCGTTTGCACCCGGCCCGGGTACAGAAAAGATAGGAATTCAATGTGGGCACATAAACCCGGATGGCCGGCGCAGAAGGTGATCAGTTCAATCCGCGCCAACTCCGCTGCATGATCCAGTCTTCTTTGTTGACAAAAGTGACCGGCACGTAATCGTCGTTGGGCGCTCCGATGTAGTACAGCATCCAATCCTGGTTGTACTCATTGAGCAGTTGCCGGATGCAATCGACCCGGTTATCCGCTGAAAATTCGCAGTCCGCCCAATAGAAGAGCTCTACCTTGTAGCGCACCTGCTGCCGGACACCGTTAATGGTCATCTCGATCTCGATCTCCTGTTTGCCGTGCGAAGGCGGAATGGGTATAACAATGTGCTGCATCATAAAACCTGAATTTTGGTATTCAAAAATAAAACTGATTCTGCTTATTTGCCGCTTCCGGTTATTATTCCGTTTTCAGCGATGCAGCCGGATTGATCAACGCTGCGCGTATGCTCTGGAAGCTGACGGTCAGGAAGGCCACAACGATCACGGTTCCCGCCACCAGCGCAAAATTCCACCACTCCACCCGGATCCGGAAGGCGAATTCCTGCAGCCACCGGTTCATCCCCCACCAGGCGACCGGCGACGCAATGACCACTGCCAGGCCGACCCACCGCAGAAAATCCCTGGACAACAGCCCTACGATACCGGCGACCGATGCGCCCAATACCTTTCGGATGCCGATCTCCTTGGTTCGCTGCTCAGTGCTGAAGGCAGCCAGGCCGAACAACCCCAGGCAGGCAATGAACAAGGCCAGGACAGTGAAAAAACTGACGGCCTTGCTCAGCGATTTTTCTTTCACCGCGAGTTGTTGAAAATTTTCATCCAGAAAATAGTAGTTGATCGGTTCTTCCGGCGACAAGGCCTTCCAGGTTTTTTGCACAAAGGCCAGAAAATCGCTGATGCCGGACCCGGAGAGCTTCAAGGCCAGCCGGTCGCCTTTACGGCTGTATACGAGGATGGCCGGAGCGATCCGTTGGCGCAACGACTGGTAATTGAAGTCCCTGACCACACCGATCACCGTCAGGTCGCCATTGATCCGCGCGCCGACCGGATCTTCGAGTCCGAGTTCCCGGACAGCCGCCTCGTTTAGGATCAGGGCCGAACTGTCGGTCGGCATATCTTCTGAAAAATTCCGGCCTGCGACCAATCGCATGCCCATGACGTCAAGGTAATCCGCGTCTACCGGAAAAACCTGGATGGTGGCGGATTCCGTCATTTCAGGGGTCTGAAAAGTCCGCATCCACAGGCTGTTGCCGGCCGGTATGCGATTGCTGAAGCTGGACCGGGCCACCTGGGGCATCTTTTCCATTTCCTGACGGAAGGGTCGGGCGTTTTCTTCCAGCTTTCCCGCATTGTCGATAATGAGTACGCCTTCCTGCTGAAAGCCTTTGTCCGTCTCCTGGATGAACCGCAATTGCCGGTATACAACGATCGCCCCGAAAATGAGCGTTGATGCAATGGCAAATTGCACGACGACCAGGCCATTCCTGAAATTGCTGCGCCCTCCCGTAAAGCCGATGCCCTTCAGGATCTTTTCCGGACGAAAGGTGCTGAGGTAAAACGCCGGATAGATGCCCGCCGCCAAACCGACCAAAATCGAAAAGGCCGCCAGGGCCGCAATATTGTTTTTGTCGGCCAAAATGCCCGCCGATAATCCGGAACCGGTGATCTTGCCGAAAAAATGCCCCAGCAGTTCGGCAACACCCGTCGCTGCGGCAAAGGCAATCGCGCTGAACAGCAGGCTTTCCACCAAAAACTGGCCGATCAGGGTCCTTTGTCCGGCGCCCAGGGTCTTCTTGACGCCGATCTCCTTTACCCTGCCGGATGCCCGGGCTGTAGCCAGGTTGACGTAGTTGACACCGGCGATCAGCACGATGAACAAACCGATGGCGCCCAGGATATAGACCTGAAGCGGATTCCCGCCGGCCGCAATTTCGAATTTGAGATCGGAATGGAGATAAATATCCCTGAGCGGCTGTACAAAAAAGCGGACCGTCTGATCGCTCCGGGCCCATTCCTGATAAGAAACATCGCTTTGACTGGCCGGGTAGGCCCAATTCATCCGTACGGCCTCCAGGGCGCGTTCCAGGTTGGCCTTCTTGCCGGCCGGGTGCAACCGGACGTAATTGTAAATGCTGCAATTGGTCCATCCGGTCCTGCCTTCCAGCTGGTCATAGATGGGTAGCCAAAGGTCCGAAACAAGGTGCGTCCGGCCTTCGCGGTTACTCACCACGCCGGTCACCTTGTACACCTTGCCCTCTTGGCCGATTTCCAGGGTTTTCCCGACAGCCCCGGTGTATTCGCCCTGGCGGGTGAAATACTTTCTGGCCAGGTCTTCTGACAGAACAACCTGACCGGGCGCGGTCAGCGCAGTCGCCGAAGATCCTTCGATAAAGGGATAGGAAAAAACCTGAAAATAGGCGGAATCGGTGTAGAAATAATTGGGCTCCTTGAAAAGCTGGTTGTCTGCCTTTAGCGCCAGTTCCTGGAAACCGCGTTTTACCCGGGTCGCAGATTCAATGTCGGGGCATTCGCCGGGCAGCACATCGAGCAGCTGTTCCTGGCTGTTGGCAAATCCCCCCATATTGAAGAAATCGGTGGCAATGCGGTAGATCTGTTTGCTCCCCTGAAAATGGCGGTCGTAATTGGACTCCTGATAGGCGTAAAGCAGCAGCACGAAAGCGGACGAGATCCCGATGGTCAGTCCGGCCAGATTCAGAAAAGAATAGCCTGGGTATTTCAGCAAATTGCGAAAGGCTACACGGATATGATGCTTGATCATGGTGGAATCATTTAACTTGCTACTGGACATTTTTACATAAGAGGCAAAGAGAGAGGGTGAGGGAGTGAGAGGGTGAAAAGCAACGCCCTCACCATCTTACCCACGCTCTAAGTCTCCCCCTCTGCTCATTTTGCCAGTAGTGGAATCATTTAATCGGAATGATCAGTTCAATATCCGTGCCGATTGTCTAATAATTTGACATTCAGTGATTTAAAAACATTTTACTTGCAAAAGCAACGGTTTTTCCGTTCAAAATCGGACAAGGAGTGTTCGAAAGTGTACAGTGGTAGGGGCCGCCAGTGCCGCCAGGTCTGCTATGTCGGTAGCACGCGGTTTCAATATTTGGCTCCCGGCCTGCAGGGCCGGTATGTGATTGCTCCAAACCGGCAATATCCGTATCGGCCGATTCCGAACCGGCCCTTTTAATTATGGATAGAATGGATTTCAACCGGCGTTGCAGATCTTCATATACCGGCCCTACAAGCCGGTGGCTTACCTCGTTGCCGGGGTGCAACAGGTATCGCGATCCTAATGGACCGCTGTACAGGATATCCCAATCAGGGGGAAAGGCGCCGGTATTGCGCATCCAAATCGCAGAAGTCCTTTATTGTTACGCAAAACGGCCGTTACAACTTATGACTTATCACTTACAACTTACGACTTATGACTTACGACTTATGACTTACGACTTATGACTTACGACTTATGACTTAC
>CALMYQ010000216.1 GCA_937873655.1 uncultured Lewinella sp.
GAATTTTTCGTAAAGTTAACGATATTCGCTGTCCTGTTTTTGGGGGGAACATCAGTCACCATAACTCAAGATGGGGGAGGGTGCAGTTCCGTTGTTTCCTATGATTTGCCGTCCTGCGTAGAAACAGAAATCACTTCTGTTTCAAATCAGACCGGCCCCAATGGCGAACCTCTTTTAGATGCGGGAGCCGGGTACAGTTCTTATTCCTGGAATGACGGTTCTACATCCCAGACCATAAATGTAACCGGCCCCGGCGTTTATGCAGTTACGGTGATCGATGAAAACGGTTGTATGGCGGAAAGCTCCTTAACATTGGAGCAATTTGAATATGACCCTAAGGATATTTTTCTGGTTATGGTGTCTTTGGATAATGACAGATATGCCAGGAATATCTATATATGTAATAATTCAAGCCCGGGAGAGCTTACGGATTCAGATAAAAGTGAAATTGAAAAAATAATACTTAAATTTCTACCAAATGTTACATCTTATTCTACCAATCCGATTTTTTGGGAGTGCAGCCCAGTGCATAGCTATGAATATCCTATCCTGAGAGTTATGAATGGTATGGATTTGGAATTTTCCCCTTTCTATATTAAAAAAAATGAATCTGGTATTTTTGAAAGGTTTTATTATTACGTTGACGGCGATAACCAAGCTCAAGCATATCATTATCAATTGCAAATTGGATCGATTACTTCGGATATTAATTCAGTAAATAATTCATATTTTCCTATTAATGATTTTACTAATTTACCGGATAATGTAACAGCAAGTTTGTCAATTCAAGAATTAAATAGTTCGTTCGCTTTGACAACTGCGATGAATATCCAATTCAGGCCGGATGATGCAGATATTAATCCTTATAAATTATATTATAGCGGTGCAGAAATACCTGATACAGTTTTAATCACAGAAAGCACAAATGCAGTACTGGAACTAAAAGAAATGGTTGGGCCAGATATCGTGGATCTTGCTGCTGAATCTGTAGATAGCATATCCTGGCATATAAATGGAATGAAAAAGTATGGTCTTGCGAACAAAACCAGTATAGGATATTCGATTCCGAAATATTCCAATGACGGCCAAATTGTCAGGATTGAGGTAAATATTAGAAAAATTGTTGATGGGCATTTCAAGATTTTTGTTTTAAAATCAAATATAAAACCACAGCCGATACCGATTACACCCGGATACAATACCATTATTTCTTTAAGTGATCCAAATTTAGACAAGACATTAAACTACCTTGAAGAGGCTAAAAAAAGAGTAAAAGCTAAAAATCCGGACATGTATTATCAGCTAATTGAAAACCGGCAAGTAAATATTATATTGACAAATTCCAGTCATGAAAAATTCAGTGGTTTTAAACCTGGACAAGCAGTGTTTGGAGTAACAGATGCTAATTTTTTCTATTCATTCAGGGCGCCTTTTGTTGTTCCAGTTTCTCCATTCATTTCTTATGATAGTACAGGCGGTAAATATATAACTTGTCCTGTTGATTGTGATTTAATGCTACCTATTTCTAATGGAGAGTATCAAAAAATTGCATTTGAAATAAACAATACCTCATCTATGGAGGTTCCAAACGTTGTTAATAGAATCAAAGAAATTGATGCAGACTTAGGCGAGTTGATCGAAGGGTGGTGTAAAACCCAACCACCAATTGAACCATTATATCTACAGGGATTAGAAAAGAAGTTAGATACACTTAGAGTAGACAAAAGACTATTCTACAAGGCCACGAATTTGGAAATAGATACCAGCGTTATATTGCCAAATCCTGTGAATATTTTTTTAAATACGGAAAATTTGAATGATATTCACCGTTATGCCACGATCAACTATTATTCGACATATGTGCCAGGTGATCCAATTGATCATTTTTTATCTTCAGGCAATACCGCCCTTCTCGATACTTTAATAATCCGCCAATATACTCGGATTCTAGCTCATGAAATGGCTCATGCACAGTTTTCTATTAATAATAAAATTTCAAAAACAAAATGGGATAAAATGAAAGAAATTATAAGTTTTGAAAATTGCCTCCCAGGAAAAAATAAAATGACGAACCAATATTGTAGTATAGCCGGTGGGCATGAATTTATGAACCCTGACGGTTTTCAAACTTGTGACGAAGAAGGCAAGTATAAGATGCCAATATTGAATTTATAAACCAAGTCGAAAATTAATTTATTATACAATTTTAATTAATTATTCGATGGTGTTAATTTTAATAAAATTCAAAATATGTTAAGAATTATTTTTATTGGTGCTTTTTCAGTTTTCATGACGTTCTTAAATCCAATTTCTTCTCAGGATAGAAAAATGAAGGTGACCTTTAGGAGTTTAGGAAAAGAAATTATCAGAAATGAAGCGATAGCCAATATACTTGGTTATGATAAATATTTTAAAAAAAACTCCCCAATGGGAGATGACTTTTTTTTGCGTTGGTTGCGTTTTCCGGGATTTGGTTTTCCAGGAGGTTTTAACTTTGAAGTCAAACCGGTGGAGAACCTGAACTATCCGGATAAAAGATATAAACTGTATGAATTCAAGACTATACAGTCAAAAGAAAGTGCCTTGTTAGCCAGTTGGGATATTGGGTTTCAATCTCTTTATTCAAACCAATACAAACTAATAGCAATTGACGAACAATCTAATGTTAAATATATTTCCGGATTATTTATTTGTCATCCCATTGCGAAAGATTTCAGATTAAGAAAAAACAAACCGGATTCGTATCTGCCTTTTTTAAAATTAAAGCTTTATTGTTCGAAATATGACAAAATTTCGTTTTGGAAAAAAGAAAAAGAAAATTTAATTTTTCTGTGTGAAAGAAATGCTGACAGTTCAAAAGTGAAGGCATCCCTGAATCCTGAATATCCTGAAAAATTAAATATGGAATTTATCTCCGCTGCGAGAAGAATGTATAAAGATACCGGGATTCCCTTTAAAGTTGACCTGCCTTTTAAAGGTTACGATGATAAAAGAAGATTCATCTTCAACGCCCTGACCAAAAATTATTTCCTTTACAAAATACACCATACCCCGGATATATACGACAAAATGGCGATTGATTCGGCCACCATGTTTTATAAGCAGGATGCAGTCGCTTTGGACAGCTTCCTTCCGAGCTATAATGAATACTTGTCGGGGATGGAAATCGCTACCGTTATGTGGAGGTTTGCGAAAGGTCATTGCGGAAAGGCATGGGCGCCGTTCCAAAGTCTGATTTTTGATGAAACCGGCAATTATATACTAGGGAACACCATTCATCCGGATATCGAATTCTACAGGATTTACAAGGACACTGTTGATCAACTTTTTAAAAGACTGCCAAATGGGGAAATCGATTCCCCCCGTTTTTTTGATTACTACAACCCGGATCTTAAAAGAGAACATGAGAGCTACTATAAAAGAACAGGTCATCCGTATCCTCCTTTAGACCCAGTGTTTAAACTCTATTGTGTCGGAGGCAAGTGGAACCCTTGCATTCCATATGACCCTCCCTTTCCAGAAGACTGGCAAACCCACCTGGACTACTACCTGGTCGCGTTGGATACCAAAACACGGGGAGTATATTTTATCAGCGGCCGGAATATTTATCTCAGCAAAGCCATGCACCTTTATTCTCCAACCAGCAAAGAACCGCCCGCAGATATTAGAAATTGGGAACTGCCTTATAAGCTGGCGTACCTCAGGGATCGCCTGTACCGGTATCAGGTTGCCTACCTGGGGCCTGAAAATATCACATTGAGTGATAATGAAAAAATGGTTCTGACCGCTGTCGGAGAAGAACGCGGAAAAGCTATTTCCTTAAAGATTACTTTTTTCTTTAGCAGACCTGAATTACTGGATATTGAAGTTACTAATCGATAATGCGAAAAACAAAAAATAAATGAAACCTGCAAAGATACCCGTAATAAAGTTTGCGTTTTTACTTGCACTGTCTCTAACGGCAATAAATTTGTTTGCTGCTATCGAAATAACAAAAATCCAAAAATCCAGTGAAAATGAATGTAACGGCCGGATAGACCTTACGGCAACCGGGACTGCCGGGCCGTTTACTTTTTTATGGAACAACGGCGCTACTTCCGAGGATCTGGATAACCTTTGCCCCGGCGATTACATGGTCACGGTCACCAATGTTTTCGGGTGTGAAACCGTTTTATCTACCAGTATAGGAATTTGTTATATGACCGTCACCCCCCAAATCACATCTGCCACGGGCCCTCTAGCCCCTGACGGCGCCCTTACCCTGGTTATCACAAACGAAACAGCTCCTGTGACGATTGAGTGGGGGCATGGCCCGACAACAGAAGGCATTTCCGGGTTATTGCCCGGGGTTTATCCGGTAACGATCACAGACGAGTCATGCGGAGCAATCGAACTTGAATTTGTCGTACCTTATGAATGCAACGGCCCGGAATTACTGTTATCCGTCACGCATGCCTGTGCAAATGCCCCGGGAACAGGTGCAATAGAAACCAATATCACCGGTGGGACGCCGCCATATACCTACAGTTGGTCGAACGGAGAAACCAGTTCTTCTGTTTCCGGGCTTCTTGCAGGCTCCACTACCTATGTTACCGTCACCGATGCGAAGGGGTGCGAAGCAATTAATTTTGGTACGATCTTCGACCTTCCGGCGCCCAGTGTAACAGGTGTGATCGAACCTTCCTCCTGTGCTGGTGCGGCCGATGGAAAAATTACAGCTTATGCCTCAGGCGCTTCCGGTCCTTACGATTATATTTGGAATACCGGCCAGACTGGTAATATTCTTTCAGATTTGGATATCGGTACGTATTGCGTAACGGTTACCGCACAGAATGGATGCCAGGCCGCCAAATGTTTTTCCACCTTCCCGGAAACATCCCAGGTGGAGCGGCCTTATGTGAAACGCCTGAAGGTTGAGGCAATCAATGTCAACACCAACGCAACGGCCATGATTTACAGCGCCGAGTGGTTTACCAGCAATAACGGTTGCCTGTACCTGACCGGCGGAATGGTGGAAAGTACCCAGTCATATGTTTTTGACGAAATGGAGCAGGGGCTGAGGAAATTAAGGATATCGGCTTGGGTAAATAAACCGATGGCGTCATTGGATTTGTATATTCCGAATCAGACTTTTTCAATTAGTGGGACGCCTCCCTCCACTTCACAAGGACCTTTTGAATTAGAAATTGGCGAATCGGAAATTCCCCTCTACTTCACCTCAAGCGAAGGGTTTAATCTTCCATTTGTTTTCAATGGGAACGACCTGGAATCTTCCTCAAACGGTTTGATCGACCTGCGCACGGCCAGCGCTTCTTTTGCCCAGTGCGTGCAACCGCCGATGTTGCAGGCCGACTGCACCTGGTTGCCGGTCATCGAAGAAAACGGCCAATTCGACGATGTGCATATCCTCTCCAGAAGCTGTCTGGACGTTTCGCTTACAGCCGACTATGCTCAAAATAAACTAACCGCCAACGTACAAGGCGGAACCGGGCCTTTCGTCTATCATTGGGAACTGGTTGGAGCAACCGGGTATGCTTTTGCCGATGTTGCCGTTATTTCGCCTCCTGAACCGGGAACGTACAAGGTCGTTGTCCGGGACCAGAACGGTTGTGAGGGCACAGCGGAAATCATCTATTGCCTCTCAACAACCGGCTTAAAGGCATTGGTACTTCAGGATGCCTTTATAACGCCCTCCTGCCCTAACGGCGCTACCGGCAGTATTTGCCTATCGGATAAAATCCCGATGAATAT
The DNA here is from genome assembly GCA_937873655.1 of uncultured Lewinella sp. GTDB lineage: Bacteria > Bacteroidota > Bacteroidia > Chitinophagales > Saprospiraceae > JACJYC01. The sequence goes on from CALMYQ010000216.1 coordinate 5,752, forward strand.
AGGTTGGGACACGGGGGCCGCCGGCAGTTGCCTTGATAACCTTACCGATGGAACCTATTGCGCAGTTTTAACGGAACTGGTCTGCAATCAGACGTTTCAGGTGTGTTTCGAAGTGCCGGATATCCCGGGGTTGAGCGTCATAAAAGCGAGCAATCTCCCGCCTTGTCCTGATGAGGAAAATGGAAAGGTTTGCCTGTCGGTTTCCGGAGGAATGCCGCCTTACCAATATATCTGGGACAATGGGGGGACCCTTGCCTGCAATAACTTTTTAGCCTCGGGAGCATGTCATGGCGTGACCGTGTCAGATGCGTGCGGACAGGTAGTTTCGGAATGTTTTTCTCCGGCGCCGTACCAAACGATGCAGGTAACCGGATCGGCTTCAGGGTCTTGTCCGGACGCTGCGAGCGGCAGTATTTCGGTAACGGTTACTAACGGTCGTCCCCCTTATCAATTTTCATGGAGTTATCCCGAAGGGAACCTAAATTGGACAACAAGCGAAAGTTATGTATCTGAATTGAACCCGGGCTCGTATTATTTAACCGTTACGGATGCATGCGGGGAAACTGTTGTGGCAGACGAAATCGGGGTTCCGGAATTGTCAGGTAGTTTCAACAGCCAATATTGGGGAGCCAAAATTACGCCGTCCTGCCCTGGTGAAAATGCAGGGGCGATCGACAATTCGTTCAGTTTTCCATCTACCCTCGATTTTCAATGGTCTACAGGAGCTGCGACAGAAGACATAACGAGTTTGCCCCCCGGACAATATTCGCTCACGGTAACAGGGGCGGGCGGTTGTTCGGCTATCTTTCAATTCAACGTGCCGGAAACCACTATAAATGTGCAGGCAGATGTTGTAAACACCTGCAACGGTACAAACGGCGCTATTGATTTAAATGCCGCGGGGCAATTTCTGGAAGGGCCGTTAACGTATTTGTGGAGTAACGGAGCTGTGACGCAGGATATTTCCGGCATTAATTCAGGTACTTATTGCGTAACGGTTTCTGATGGTCATTGCCTGGAAGAATTATGTTTTGAAGTAGGATTTGGAGGCGACCCCGCATTTTCTATTGATGCTCAGGTTTCTCCCACCTGTGACGTATCGGCAGTCGGTGAAATCCAATTAGAACTCCTGGGCCTTTACAGCGCCCCCGTTGCCTATACCTGGGCAAACGGCAGTACGGGAAACCATATTGAGCATTTGATTGCAGGTGAATATTGCGTAACGGCAACCGATGCATCCGGCTGTATGGTGGAGGATTGCATACAGTTAGGGTCATTATTTTCCAATATTCAGATTATTACCGACAACATTCACCATGTATTTGGAGGTCCCGGCACAGCAGCCCCTACCGGGGAGATCGATATTTCGGTCTCGGGCAGCTTTCCGCCATTTCAGATCGCCTGGAGTACCGGTGAAACCACCGAAGATATTTCAGGGCTTTCGGCCGGATATTATTTTGTCACGATAACAGATGCCCAGGGTTGCAGCCTTGCAAAGACTTATGAAATCGAGTTCTGCAATACCGAGGCGCCGATCGTTGCCGTTGAAAACATCACCCCTTTAGATGCTCCCGGCGGCGGAATGATTGATATTTCAGTAACCGGAAATGCACCGTTTTCTTATCATTGGGAGGGACCCGGGAATTTTACTGCCGAAGAAGAAGATCTTTCGGGGTTGACCCTGATGGGGCAATATTGTGTAACGGTTACGGATTTTTGCGGCAATCAATCTGTAATTTGCCGGCAAATGGCAAATTGCCCAATCATTGAGCGATTATTAATTGATGCTGTAAACAATTGTCTTGAACCCTCAGACGGAAACTCCTATTTGAGGTTTAGCGGAATTGTAGCGGAAAATACGGTTTTTGATTTTATCACGGTGGATCTGAACTTCAGCACAGGAGAAACCGGGAAGGTAAGACTCAAAAAATCAGAAATATATGCCAATCGGTATTATTTCTTTCAACTCTTGGATGGCGTAAGGGAAATTATGATTGATCAGGAAATATCCGGGGTCCGCGCGGTTACGGTTTCAGATGAATTCGGTTGCAGCTCTGTAACGGGTACTGCCGGGTTCGACAACCCCGGGCTTAGACCTGTTGCACAGTTTCGCGGCACACCCTACGGCCCAGCGATTTCGGAGCTTTATTATTGCTGTACGTGCGGATTAAATTTTGATGGAGACGCCATAAGTTATTTTTGTCATGACGTTTGCGAGCTTTCCGGCAATAGCAGCGGGTTTCATAAGCAAATAGCTTTCAACTCCGCTGTTGGGGCCGGAGGAGGAAATCCCTGCCAGGCAGGCGGAACAATTTTTATCGGGACAACTCCGCCTTATTATATACCCATACCCCCCAATGCGCTGGGCATATTTATGGAAGGGCCTGATGAAGAAGACTGCGGATGCCTTTTTCCGCCGGGATTTGTGCAATTCCCTTTTCCTGTAATTGTTGGAAGTAATTTATATCCAAATTATATAGAAGAATTCGTGTTTGCCAAATTGGACCCAGAATATTGTTCCCCAAGCGGACCGGACCCTGATCCATGTCAAACTCATTTTGAAATCAATGGAGAAACGCATTATTGCAGTGATTATGAATGTGCGTGTTGTTATGTAAAAAAAGGAACTCAAGCTTGCACGTATGATTTAATTTGTGCAGAAACTAATGAAGTTATTGAAGAAAATATTGAAGGCAATAAAATACTCTGTATTTATCAATGTCCTTTTTCCTATAATGGAGTTCCGATGTGCGAACCTGGAGATTTTGAATTTAAATTAATTGAAATTTGTGAAGAAACATGTGAGATTTTGAATATATTAGACGATTATTTGGGTCCGGTTCCTTCACCAACGTATGAACGATGTCCATGCTTGACGCCTCAAGCTATTATTCCTGATGGGAACGATATTCCTTTTGCTGAAAAAAATGCTGTCGCCGATATGTCTGCTTTGACCCCAATGGGTAGGGATATGAAGAAGGGAGACATTAAAATCTACCCAAATCCATTCAAGGATCAACTCAACTTTGAAATAAATGTTGAACAGGATTCCGAAATAGGAATACAACTATTCAATTTACTGGGCATTCCGGAATATGACCAATCTTTTAACCTCAACGCAGGAGAGAATCATTTCCGGATAGATCTGGATAGCAGCCTTCCTCAAGGAGTTTATCACATAGTGGTAAATGTTGACAATGGGAGCCAAAGCTTTCTTTTTATCAAAATGGATTAATTTTGGCTACTTTTGTTTAAATATATTGGTCAAAATCGGGGTATGGAAAATTGTATTGTGCTTTTTCTTTAGCACACTGAGGCTATCTCATCAATGCTGGTTTATTGGGGTATAAAGAATATTTTTCGATGCTTTTTGATATAACTTTGATTTATTTCTGCTCTCTATGAAAAAATATTTTTGCACCTTTCGTGCTAGCTGGCTTCAAGCCTTTTTAAAATTTTGTGTGAATGAGGTTTTTACTACACTCTTGGTAAAAAACAAAGCTTTGTGCTTTTGCACTCTGGTGAGAAACACTCATGATAGAAACTTTTCGCGGCTGCTCATCATGATCGGACTCCTCATTGGAACAATGCCGGGATTGACTCAAAATATTCAGCTTATCATTAAGGAGAACTGGGCGAATGGAGGAGATCATTTTTTTTATGATGGGGTCCAGTTTAATTTAGGCAATTGCACAGTAGGCACGGGGATTACTTATCAAAATTTCACGGTTACGGATAATATAACTGTTACAAATGGTACCCGGTATATCTATTCCCCCGAAACCAATCAGAGCCAACTCCCCGGTCTTTACCATGTTCCTTCCTTCGGATACCGTACTACCCCGCTTGATACTACCGCCAACACGCTCGGCTGCGATTATTCCAACGGTCTATACGCCCTTGGGGACGCCTTGAGCGTTTACCTGCCTACTTTCCAGGCCTTTGCCCAGGTTGGTAATTTCCCACCGGGACTGGAGGCCAAAGGCGCCAGTTTCTACCATCAAGGCGCATTGTATTATACTACTGGATCCAACACCCTGGTCAAGGCCAATCTGGTGAACCCGGATCTGTCGGAACCCGTTTATCAGTTTCCGCCCGAGATCTCACAAATTGAAGGGTTCATCGTTTTTCCAATCCGCTGCGACAGCGTGGTGGCCTACGCGGTAGGCACCCGGGATTCCACCAGTACGATCTACCGGTTTGATTTGACAAATTATTCCCTCATGCCTTATTGCGAAGCTCCAAATTATGCCATTTTCGGCGCTTCTTCCGGGACGGAATGCAGAATGCCACCCTGCGAATTGTACATTGATCTGGATCTGGACGATAGCGGCGGTTTATCAGGCGGAGATTTCAGGACGGATACCGTATGTACCCGCCTGCGCGGGCTGGGAGACATCGACCTGGATGTTTTTTGCGCGATCCGGCTGGACTCTGTGACGGTTGTGCTGGAATCACCCCCGGACGGTACCAATGAGTTTTTATTGCTGCCTTCGGCCCCCAACCTGACAGTAACCGGGTCAGGGGGGCACCGCATAACCTTGTTTAATCCGGGCGGAGCGGCTTTGGAAGATTTTGAAAACGCGCTGAACAATATTGTTTTCGGCAATAACAGCCAGCCGGTCTCTGAGGGCGACCGGACTGTGCGGTTACAGGCCCACAGCTTATACTATCACAGTGAGGAGGCGACAGCTTTCATCCCTGTATTTCAGGAGGCGCTGCGCCCTGTTGCCACCCTCCAAATGCCTTCCTGCTTCGGCCTGGCCGATGGTTCGATCAGCCTCCATTCCGGCGGCGGTGAAGCGCCCTATCTATTTGTCTGGAGCGATAGCCAGGCAGGACCCGAAATCACCGGCCTGGCTGCCGGAACGTATGCCTATACGGTAACCGACGCCCTGAATTGTGCCTTTAGCGGCGCTTTTTCGCTGGAAGAACCGGCGTTGCTGGAAGCTGAGATCACGTTCCCGGATTCGGTATGCGGAGCCGCCGGGGCGGCTGATGCAGTGCCATCGGGCGGTGTCGGACCCTATGTATTTGCCTGGTCGAACGGAGATACAACCCAAAACATCACCGGATTGCCCTCCGGAGCTTATAGCCTGACCCTTACCGATTCGCATCATTGTGAGGTTGAGGAGTCGTTTGAGATCCTTCCGGTCGATACGGTCTTTGCATATGAAGAAATGACGATTTGCGCGGGTGAAACCCTCGAAATCAACGGGATGACTTTCGATCGGGATACGGTCCACCGGTGGTACCTGCAAACCGGGCAGGGTTGCGATTCCGTGTTCACGCTGGACCTCACGGTCCTGGATACCAGCTACCGGTACGAACGCGTGGAATACTGCAAAGGGGACACCTATTTTCTGGATGGCTTACCGCTGCGGAAAGATACGCTGGTTTGCAGAACCCTGGTCAATGCCGTAGGGTGCGATTCTCTGCACTGTCTCGATTTGCGGTTCCTGGGTGCGGAAACCCGTCTGGAGGCGGCGATCTGTCAGGGTGATTTATACCCGTTCAACGGCCGTCTTCTGGAAACCCAGGGTATTTATGCGGATACCCTCCCGGCAGCCGACGGATGCGACAGCCTGGTTTTTCTGGAACTCCGGGTACACCCGTTGCCTCAGATCGAATGGACGACAGATGGGAGCTTTTGCACTGCGGATACCGTCCGGATTACCCCGGGACAACACGCTTCGTATCAGTGGTCTTCAGGATCTACGGCGTCGATCCTGGTTGCCGTCCAACCTGGGCTATACCGGGTTGAAGTGCAAAATGAAGCGGGTTGCACCCAGACAGACAGCTTGCTGTTGGAACTTGTGCCGATTGAATTCGAAGCCGAAGCCGGAGGGCCTACCTGTTTCGGGGATGTGGACGGCCGCATACAGGTATTGCAGCCTGAAGGCGGCGAACCTCCCTACCGGTATGCCCTCAATGGCGGCACAACACAGGTCAGCCCGGTATTCAGCGGCCTGCCCGCGGGCGCTTATTCCCTTTCCGTAGAAGATGTCATGGGGTGTATGCGCACGGCGCAAGTGGTCCTGACAGCGCCCGCAGAACTGCTGATCGATTTGCCACCCACCATCGAAATCGAATTGGGAGACAGTACAACTTTGACGGCGGTACTGAATTTTGAACCAGCAGATATCAGTTGGTTTTCACCCAACGGAGTTGACTGCGATACCTGCCTGGATCTGTCCATAAAACCCCTTCAAAGTGGGTCCTACACCTTGAAGGCAAGCAATGATACAGGTTGCATTGCAGAGAAAACGGTCCGGGTATCGGTCGACAGCCGGGACCTGATTTACCTCCCCAGTGCGTTTTCCCCCAACGGCGACGGGGTCAACGACCGGTTCTCCATTTTTACTAAGGCAGCTGTATTGAAAATACTGGATTTCGCCGTGTACGACCGGTGGGGCGGGCAAGTCTACCGCAATCCGACCTTAAGTCCCAATAACCCGGCAGCAGGTTGGGACGGCCGGATCGGCAACCGGATGGCGCCGCCCGGCGTCTATGCCTATACTTTAAAAGTGGAATTAGTTGACGGTTCAGTTGTTGTGATGAAAGGGGAGGTTTTGCTTTTGCGGTGAAGAAGTACCGGGAACGGGGGTAGCCGTTGCGAGGCGAAGCCTCTGGCGAACGGTAGGTGGTTCGGCTTTAGGTCGCCCGCTGGATATTGCCGGCCGGGTGCTTTTTTCGCAAGTCGGAGACTTGAGGGTAGCCGCTGCGAGGCGGAGCCTCTGGCGAACGGGACAAAGCAGTAACCGTGACGGATGCTTTTTCGCAAGTCGGAGACTTGAGGGTAGCCGCTGCGAGGCGAAGCCTCTGGCGAACGGTTTGTTGATTTGAACGGGTCACCGGTTTGGAACCCAGCTTTTTACTTCACAATCGCGTTAACGATCAATTCCGAGAGGTCGTATACCATCACGTCTTCCTGCTTTTCCTTTGCTTTTACCCCGTCACTCATCATGGTCATGCAGAACGGGCAATTGACGGCAATGATGTCGGGGTTCTGGTCCAGGGCTTCTTCCGTACGCTCGATATTGATGCGCTTGCTGCCGGGTTCGTCTTCCTTCCACATCTGGGCTCCGCCGGCGCCACAGCATAAACCGTTGGCACGGCTGCGCTTCATTTCAGCAAGGTCGGCATCGAGGGCAGCCAGCACGGACCTGGGTGCTTCATAAATCCCATTGATCCGGCCCAGGTAGCAGGAATCGTGATAGGTGATCCGCTTGCCTTTGAAGGCGCCGCCCTCCTTGATTTTGATCCGCCCGCCGTCAATCAGTTCCTGAAGCAATTGGGTATGATGAACTACCTCGTAATTGCCGCCTAAAGCCGGGTATTCGTTTTTCAGGGTGTTGAAACAATGGGGGCAGGCCGTTACGATCTTTTTTACGCCGTATCCGTCCAGCGTTTGAATATTTTGCAGGGCGGACATCTGGAACAGGAATTCATTGCCGGCCCGCCTGGCCGGGTCTCCCGTACAGGATTCCTCGTTGCCTAGGATGGCAAAATTGAGGCCCACGGCCGTCATGATCTCTGCGAAAGCCCGGGTGATCTTCTGGGCCCTGGCATCAAAGCTGCCGGCGCAACCTACCCAGAACAAGATTTCGGGCGATTCACCGGAGGCGGCCATTTCGGCCATGGTACGTACTTTCAATTCACTCATTTATGCTGCAAATTCAAAAAGTCAATTATTCGTTTATCCAATGTTCGCGGTCAATATTCATCGACCAGGCTGCCCCTCCGTTTTCGATGCTGTTAACATCGGCAACCAATCGGCGGGGCCGGCGCTTTCGGTCAGGATCTCGTACCGGCGAAGTTTCAGGATCGGATCCAGCGGGTTGATCAGTACGGGGCAGGCTTCCACGCAGGCATTACAGGTGGTGCAGGCGTGGATCTCTTCCCTGGTAATATAATCGAACAGGCTTTTGCCATCCTGGTAGTTGTCCCGGCCCAGGGGTTTTTCCGGGTCTTTGGCAAACGATTTATCTCCGGTTGCAATATTACGGCCAACCTCTTCCGCCCGGTCGCGAATGTCCATCAAAACCTTGCGGGGCGATAATTTTTTTCCGGTCAGGTTGGCGGGGCATACCGAGGTACACCGGCCGCATTCTGTGCAGGAATACGCGTCCAGGAGATTTTTCCAACTCAGGCCGGTGACATCGTTGGCGCCGAATTCGGGGATCTCGTCCATACCGGCGCCGGCGTCTTCCGTTGCGCCCAGGCCCATCATGCTTTTGACCTCATTCATGATGGCCGGCATGTTTTCCATCTCCCCCCTTGGTTTCAGGTCGGCGTACCAGGTATTCGGGAAGGCCAGCACAATATGCAGGTGTTTGGAAAACGGCAGGTAGTTCAGGAAAGCAAAAACCACCAGGATATGCCCCCACCAGCCGAAGCGTTCGGCAGCATGCAGGGTTGTCTCCGAAGCGCCGGACCAGACGGGCGAAAGAAAGCGGCTTATCGCAAAACCGTATTCATTGTCGTGCAGGGCCATGTCCGCGCTGTTCATGGTAAAAATGCAGATAATCAGCGCGAATTCAAGGTAAAGAATGATATTGGCATCTTTGAACGGCCAACCCTTCATTTCAGGCTTATGGAAACGGGCGATCCGGAGGACATTCCGGCGGATCAGGAAAATGATGGTGGCCGCCAGCGCCAAAACGGACAGTACTTCGATGAAGCTGATCAGGAAGGTGTAAAAGCCGCCGAGCGCCGGCCGGAAAAAGCGGTGACGTCCCGCTGCGCCGTCGATAAAGATCTCGATCAATTCGATCTGGGTCAGCAGGAATGCCGCATAGATGAAAAAGTGGAATACGGCGGGGATCCACCGTTTGAACATCTTTCGCTGACCAAAGGCCACCAGCAGCACGTTTCGCCAGCGCTGTCCGGTATTGCCGCCGATTTGCTCGTCCTGCCCCAGCAGAATATTCCGCCGGACCCGCATGAAATTGAGCCAGGCATACCCCAGCGCAAAAGCTGCTACCAGAACAAATAGTATTTGTTGAATCATATTCCCTATTTTTGACCTGTAAAAGCCGGCCTTTCCTTTAGGAGGGTAAAATTAGCAATTACAATATGAAAATACTAAATGACAGGCAGGTGAGGCAAAAAATCAAACGCCTGGCCACCGAAATTCTGGAAAACAACTTTGAAGAACCCGTCATCATTCTGGCCGGCATCAACAACAACGGCATGGCTTTTGCCTTGTTGTTGATGGAAGAACTCAGGCTCCTCACTAGTATCCCGGTCGTCCTCACCCGAATCCGCCTCAATCCCGCCAATCCGGTCGGAGAACCGGTCAGACTGGAAATGGATGCGGAGGAGCTCAAAGACAAAAGCATCATCGTGGTAGACGATGTGGCCAATACGGGCCGTACCATGTTCTACGCTTTCCGGCCGCTGCTGGAGGTCCTGCCTAAAAAGGTGGAGACTGCCGTACTGGTGGATCGCACCCATAAGTCCTTCCCTGTTGAAGTCAACTATGTGGGGATGTCGCTGGCCACTACCCTGCTGGAGGATATTGACGTCAGGATACGGGACACGGCAGAGTTTTCCGTCGAGCTGAACTGACCAACCACTTACCTGCCGTTACCTGCCTGCTACTGGAAAAACCTTACCGCCTGCACGACTGGTGTTTGAAACCGGGCGCTAACCCGGATAAATTTGGATCAAAAACAGGGTTTAATTACCTTTTTTGAATCCAAAAATCCAGAAAAATGCTTTTTTACATTTTGATCATGATGTCTGTCCGCCTCGTTGTAGAATGGCGTAAGGTCAGCAGGGAAAACACCAAATCCGAACTCAAATGATGATCACCGATATTCGGTTACATGAAGTGAGGATCCCCTTGAGGTTTCAGTTCACGCAATCCAATAACCCGGGTTCCTCCACTTCTTTGTCCATGATCCTTGCGGTGCAAACTGCCGACGGTATTACCGGATACGGCGAATGCTGCCCAAGGACCTATGTGACGGGGGAGCGCCCGGAGGATGTAAAAGCGGATATCGCAAGGATTTCCGGCAGCCTGGATTCGGCCCCCATTACCGATATTGAGGATCTGAAAACCCGTTTGATAAAATGGGAACGTTCCGGTATCGGTCCAGCTGCCAGGTGTGCTTTTGAGCTGGCCTGGCTGGACGCCTTCAGCCGATCCACCGGCAAGCGGCTACCGGATTTGTTGGGCGCTCAATTACCGGACCAATTGGCGTATAGCCTGGTCCTGCCGCTGGTATCCCCAACCAAATTGGTCGGCCTGCTGGAACGCATTCCTATTTTGCAACCCTCCTCGATCAAGATCAAAATCGACAACCGGCAAGCCGAAAACCTGGCGAAACTGCGGGTCATCCAGGATTTTTTCGGAGCGGACATCCCCGTCCGGACAGATGTCAACGGCGGTTGGACACCGGATGAGGCCGCCGCATTCATACCGCAATGGCTGGACAACGGGGTCCATTCTTTTGAGCAGCCGCTTGCACCGTCAGATTATGGGGGGCTGGCCGGTCTGACTGCCCGTTTTGGGATGGATGCCCGCATTATGGCCGACGAATCCCTGTTGGACCATGCATCTGCGGAAGCGCTGATCAGCCGCAGATCCGTCAATCATTTCAATTTGAAGATCTCAAAGCTCGGCGGAATCCATGCGGCGTATCGGATCGGGCAATTGGCGGAAGCGCACGGCATCCCCTGCCAATTGGGGGCCCATTTCGGGGAAACCAGCATTTTGAGCGCAGCGGGCATCTTGCTGGCCGGCATGTGTCCGGGGCTGACGGCGATGGAGGGCGCATTGGGTGAGTACCTCCTTGAGGCGGATATTTGTGATCCGGTTGTACAGCATGGGCGGGACGGGGTGTTGATTCCGGGGGCGTATTTTT
>CALMYQ010000217.1 GCA_937873655.1 uncultured Lewinella sp.
AGGGGAGGATTTGAGGATGCGAGGATTTGAGGATTTGAATCAATCATCAACGAATCAACCTGTTTCCCAACCCTGCAATCATTTCTTCCACCCCAGGATTTTGGTGAATTTTCCCTGTTTGCCGGCCGAAAAGCCGCCGCTCTGCACGGTCACGGTGTATTCCCCGGGGTCTGCCAGGGGGGCCCGCCAGCGCGGACCGGCTTTGCGCATATTCCAAAATCCCGCATTCAGGCCTTTATGAGCGGTCATTTCCCATTCATTGACGGTTTGGCCTGCCGCGTCCGCGACCCGGATCCGGACTTTGGCGGTCGGTTCTTCCTTCAGGAAAAAATAGGCGGTCATGCCGTTGGGTTCGTTGGGGATCATCAGGTGGCGATCGCCGTAAAGCTGATAATTGGCGCCCAGCGCCCCTTCCCGGCGCCAGGGTTTGGGTTCGATATCGAACAGGTAGAGGTCCTTTCCCAGGATGTTGTTCTTCCATTCCTGGAGCGGCGATATATCCGCAATAAAAATGCTGCGGCCGTAAGTGCCCGCAACCAGGTCATTTTCGCGGGGATGAACCAACAGGTCGTGGACCGGCACGGTCGGCATATTGTTTTTGAACGGTTGCCAGGACTTGCCGCCGGTCAGGGAGAGGTACACGCCCCGGTCATTTCCCAGGAACAGCAGGTGCGGATTTTTGGGGTCCTCGGCGATGACATTCACCGGGGCATCCGGCAGGCCCCTGGCGATGAGCGTCCAGGTGCGTCCGAAATCGGTGGTCTGGAACACGTAGGGTTTGAAATCGTCATTCCGGAAACCATTCTTGCAGACATAGGCTGTACCGGCACTGTGACGGGAGGCGCACACCCGGCTCACCCACCGGCCTTCGGGGCCGCCTGCATCGGCGAGGGCACTCGTCATGTCCCGCCAGTCGGCCCCAAAATCGGTGGTCAGCCAGACCTTGCCGTCGTCCGTGCCGACCCAGATCACGCCCGCCTGCACCGGCGACTCGGAGATGGTGGTGATGGTACAGAACTGGATATGCCCTTGCCCGTTGATCCGGTCGGGGTTGTTGGTGATCAGGTCGGGGCTGATGGGTTGCCAGTGGTCGCCCTGGTCGAGCGAACGCAGCAGGACTTCCGCTCCTGTGTAGATGATGCGGCTGTTGTGGGGTGAAATGTGGATGGGCGGCGTCCAGTTCCAGCGATAGGGCGCCTCTCCCCTATTCCGTTGCGGCTCGATGGGTACCCTGTCGCCGGTCCATTGGTCGAGGCGGTGGTGGTCGCCGAACTGGGTGTTGTTGTACACCCAGCGGTTGTTTTCGGGGTCTACCTGGTTGTACATCCCGTCGCCGTTGCCGACCGGCGTCCAGTTTTCCAGGGTGATCAACCCGGACCAGGCGTTGGAGGGGCCTTTCCAGGAATCGTGATCCTGAAGGCCTGCGTATACGTTGTAGGGTTCGTCCATATCCACCCCCAGTGCGTACACCTCGCCCACCGGCAGGTTGTCATAATGATCGCAGGTCCTGCCGCCGTCATAACTGATGTGGATGCCGCCGTCGGAGCCGATGATGACCCGTTGGGAGTTTTGGGGGTCCACCCAGGCGGTGCGCACATCGCCGAAGGCGCTGCCGAAGACCTTGGTGGTATCGGTCCATTCGACACCGTGCCAGGTGAGGCCGCCGTCGGTTGTGCTTTGCAAATTCAGGCCGGTAACGTAGACGGTCTTATCGTTGTTGGGATCAACCCTCAGCGTGTTGAAGGAATAGGCCGCCTTGCCGCCGACATTATCCTCCGGGCGGTTCATCTTTCGCCAGGTCTTTCCGCTGTCGTCGCTGCGGTAGACCTCCCCCCCGATCGGGCGTGGTTTCGAATCAATATTCCTGCGGCGTTCCTGTTCGACCTCTGAGGGCAGGGGATCCCGCAGGTTCACGTTTTCAACTACAGTATACACAACATTGGGTTTGGTCCGGCAGATATCGATCCCGATGCGGCCGATCTGCCCGGCGGGTAATCCGCCGCCGAGCCGGGTCCATTTTTTGCCGCCGTCGGTGGTCTTATAGATGCCGCTTTCGGTTCCGCCTGCGATAAACGTCCAGGGGTAGCGGTATTTCTCATAGGTCGCGGCGTAGAGGATGTCCGGTTTCGCGGGGTGTACGGCCATATCTACCACGCCGGTATTTTCGTTGAGGTAGAGGACATTGTGCCAGGTTTTGCCGCCGTCGGTCGTCTTGAATACGCCCCGTTCCTCATTGGGGGTGAAAAGGTGTCCCATTGCAGCTACATACACAATGTCCGGGTTTTTGGGATGAATGATGATCTTGCCGATATGGTGGCTTTCGGGAAGGCCGCAATGGGTCCAGGGCTTGCCGCCGTCGGTAGATTTGTAGACCCCGGTGCCGGCGTAGGAACTGCGGGCGTAATACGAATCGCCGGTCCCCAGCCACACGACATCCGAATTGGAGGGCGCTACGGCTACGGCGCCGAGTGCGTGGACATCCGGCTGGTTGAAGACGGATTGCCAGCTTGAACCGTTATTGACCGTTTTGTACAAACCGCCGTTCCGGGTTGCCGCATACAGGGTGTACAGATGATCTTTCAAAGGCGATTCCGGTACGGCCAGGTCGACGATCCAGCCCCCTTGCCGGAAAGGGCCGATATTGCGCCAGGTCAGTTGACTGAGCACCTGATCGGCAAAGGGGTCCGGGGTCTGGGCGGTCAGGCCGGTTGCGAGCAGGAGGGAAAAAAGGATGGCGGCGGATCGGATTGATGGACGGTGGATGGGCATGGTGGTTGATGGTGGTTGATGGTGGTTGATGATTGTTTATTATTGTTACGAGCGCAACAGAAACTGTTCAAAACAGTGTTTTCGCGCCAAGACGCAAAGATCTGATTTTTAGCAAGCTGCGCATGCTAAAAATCCGGTTGGCACAAAATGCTGAATAGTCTCTATGAAAACGGAACAACAATAAACAAAAATAAACGACAAAAAACGAGAACAAACAACAATAAACAAAAATAAACAACAAAAAACGAAAACAAACAACAATAAACCTTAATCAACAACAAAGAACGAGAACAAACAACAATTTACCGGGAAAAACAAGTATAATAGTGGCACGAAATGATCAAAACCAACAGCATGAACCTGAAAAACAAAACAGCCGTTGTCACCGGTGGCGGGCGGGATATCGGCCGGGCCATTTCCATTAAACTCGCCGGATTGGGTGCAAAGGTAGCCGTCAATTATTTCCACTCGCCGGAGCCGGCGGAAGAGACCGTGGAAATGATCCGACAGGCCGGCGGGGAAGCGATCGCCATCCGGGCCGACCTGACCAAATGGGACGATTGCATTCGGTTGGTTGCGGAAACCCGGGCTGCTTTCGGGCCGCAGATCCATATCCTGGTGAACAACGCAGGCGGGTTGATCGCCCGCAGGAAGCTGGCCGACATGGATGAGGCATTCTGGGACGCTACATTTGCCCTGAATGCCAAATCAACCTTCATGATGCAAAAGGCCGTTCTGGATTTCATGCCCGCAGGTGGGGCTATCGTCAATATGGCTTCGCTTGCCGGCCGACAGGGCGGAGGCGACGGGGCTTCGGCATACGGCGCCTCTAAAGCCGCCGTTATGACTTTCACCAGAGCTATGGCAAAAGAACTTGGTCCGGCAGGGATTCGGGTCAACAGCGTGTGCCCCGGGTTGATCGACACCCTTTTTCACGATTTGAATACCGCGCCTGAGATCAGGCAGCGGATTGCTCATTCCACGCCGATCCCTCGGGAAGGCACGCCTGGAGAAGTAGCCAATTTGGTTGCCTTTCTGGCATCCGAGGAAGCCTCCTTCCTCACTGGGGTGAATTATGATATCAACGGCGGGTTGTGGTTCTCGTAGAAGGCCTATTGGTACAACGAGGGCCGGCTGTTTCCAAAAAAAAATAAAAAAAATTGGCTCCGCGTGTTAAGAGGTTGACAGGTACTGACTCTATCTGTTCAAATTCATCAAAATCCTTTTAACATGAAAAACTCCCGCCAGATTTTTGCTCCGATATGGTTCCTGGTTTTCGCCCTATTTTCCGGATGTGACGCAGGAATCACCCCTGATTGCCCGGATCCATCTTCCTTTAACTATTCCCCGGATGCTGCCGGATCCATTATTTGTTATGATATGCGGGGTTGCCTGGGTTATCAACCCGGATTGGCCTACTCCGGTTCTGTCGGAAGTACTTTCAATGATCCCGGGTTTGACCGCATGTTCAAGGAGGAAACCGCATTACAATCCGCATTTTTCCAGGATATTCCCGCCAATGTGCTTGTCTTGTACGAGCCGTCAGAGGCCTATGCCAACTGTTATGCGACCTATTCGGGTGAAATCCTGTTCGGATACTATTATTACCAAAAGACCAGGAGGAATTACGGTCTGCTTCCGCTTGCGGGCACCCTTTCACATGAATTCGGTCACCTGGTGCAATACGACGGCAAATGGAATGATTATGGGGCGCCATTCTTTCGCGAGCTGGAAGCGGATGCTTTTTCAGGCCTGTACATGGCGCTGTACAAGGCCATCGATTGGCAACATATACAGACCTATTATGCCAATGTCTACGATTCGGGTGATTTCCTGTACAATGATCCGACGCACCATGGCACCCCCGAAGAGCGCCTTGCTGCGGCTCGCCTGGGCGTTGAAGTTGCCGTTGCGATCATGCAGGAAGGCGCTGCCCTCACCTATGATGAATTGCACGAGTTATTCCTGGACAAAATCATGAATACCATAGCGCCCAGGAGTACTGACCTGATAGAATACCCGGATATCGCCTATCCTGAACTGAGTCCGGCACAACGCAAGGCCCTTT
The DNA here is from genome assembly GCA_937873655.1 of uncultured Lewinella sp. Lineage (GTDB taxonomy): Bacteria > Bacteroidota > Bacteroidia > Chitinophagales > Saprospiraceae > JACJYC01. The sequence goes on from CALMYQ010000217.1 coordinate 4,838, forward strand.
TCCCGCACAAATAGCCGGCCTCGTCCCTCATGCTTTCTGATCAATTGCCAGTACTGCCGGATGAGGCAGCCAGGATAGTCATACCTTTTTTCAACCACTTTATAAAAACCGCCGGATAATGAAAAAATCAATCTTGTTTCTGATCCTTCTCCTGGCAGCTGCGCCGGCCGCCTTTGCCCAGAAGAGCCCCAATTGGAATCTGCCCGGCGCCAATGACCGGAATACCGGCATCCACCCGCCGCAAAACACGGGGGGAAACACGCCTCCATCGACACCACCGAACAACCAGCGCCCACCGGCATATCCGCCTCCCGGCCCGACCACTCCCCAGGTCCAGCTGACCAGCAGCACCTGGCAGTTCCAGGGGCAGGATGTCTTCGGCTTCTACGTGCTGACCGTCCGGTATTTTTCCAACAACGCGCTGCACATGTGGTGCAATCGCAATAACAACCCTCAACCCTGGTTTTTCAGTACGACCTGGCAGCAATACGGCAATTCACTGGTTCACGCCAATTGCGGATGGTTGTCTCAAGGCACTTTTTACCTCGATAACTTCAAGCAAACCATGACTTTCTATCCCAACGGCTCACCTTATCCCATTTTTTTCAAAAGGATAGGATAAACGCTAAAATTTTTATTTCAAATAACCTTAAATCTTTAACACCATGAAAAAGTCTTTCATTTTGACCTCCGGCTTTGTATTGTTTTTCATTTTTTCCGGCACCGAAAATTTCGCCCAGAAAAATGCCAACGAATGGGATTATCAGCAGGACGGCGGCAAGACCGGTTCGGCGCCGGAACTGACCTACTACGGTACGGCCCAAAGCAAAACGAATACCCAGGGGTTGCAAACAGTCGCGGAAAATCATTACAACACCCCGCCATCGCTGAAAGGGCCGAAAAGTCCAAAACCGGCCACCCCGGCTCCGCCAAAAAAAGAGACGATCGTAAAGAAAAAAGATGAAATATCCGCAGGAGTCGGCAAAGTAGGCCCGCTCACCATTCCCTTTGTTTCTTATAAAAAAGAAACTATTGTAATCACGAATGAGCATAAATAACAGGATTGGTAACCGGTTAGCGGCCTTCAACCAGGGCCGCTAACTTTATAAATCACGGAAAAGAAGTTTGAAAGAATCCGATGGCGGCATAAATTGCGGACCGGAAAGAACAGGTCGAACAAATTGCCTGCCACAAACATAAGGCCCTGATCACCTTCCGGATGCCTTGAATCAAAGCTCATTTCAAAACCACGCCCGGTAATGGCCATTTCAGGATTTTTCACTCCGGCTCCCATCAACAACCCGGGAGCGCCTTTGAAAACGAACTGCTTAAGGACATTCAGCCTGCTGACTGTTTTTTTGCTTCCTATATTTTCCGAAGGCCAAAACCTGGAAATAAAACCCCGGAACAACCCCGACGATACACTGCTGGTCAACGATATGATCAGGCAGGCCGTTGAGGTGGGAGAGACCGCAAATTTCCAGGAGGCCTTCCGGATCCTGGAGCAGGCGCGGGAAATCCTGGTCCGATATGCCCCTCAGCCTTCGTTTGCCATGGCCGAGGTTCTCTACCAAACCGGAGCAACCTGGCTGGGTTCAGATGACAAGAATGCAGCAAGGCCCTTCCTCCGAAAGGCGCTGGATATGTACCGGATCACCGCAGGCGAGTATTCTGATCAAACCGCCAATGCCCTTGATGCCTTGGGTACAGGTTATCTGCAGACGTCGCGTCAGGATTCCGCCTTAATCTGCTTTCAATCTGCGCTGGCGATTCGCAAAAAAACCGCCTTAACCGATAGCAGTCAATTATTCGGATCATTTTTGAACATCGGCAACTATTATTTTTATTCCAATCGCCCGGACAGCGCAATTTTCAATTACCGGAAATGTCTTGACCTGGCTGACAAAAATCCGGATAATCCCCGAATCAAAGCGGATAACGCCCACCACAACCTTGGCATCATTTACTCGGCGCGCAGCGACCGGGCCAGAGCAGAATATCACCTCAACAAAGCCCTCGAGCTAAGATTGGATCAGGGCAATTTTTATCCCGCAATCGGCACCTGCACGGAGCTTTGTTATCTGGAAACCGAACCGGATTGTGAAAAGGCCATTTTGCTTGGCGCAAAAGGTGCGGAGCTCGCTGAAAAGATCAAGGCAGGCAACAGCCTCCGTGCAGCCTATTTGCATCACGCGCTGGGCAACGCTTTCCAGCATAAGACCGACTATGATTCAGCATTGGTCCATCTGGAGCGATCGCTTGACCTGCTTACCCGGCTTAAAGGTCCGGACGATCCCGACCTGGCTCCTGTTCTGATCTCCCTTTCCCTGGTAGAAGCCAGCGGACCGGAGCACACGCAGCGGTATTTGCTCAAAGCGATCGATATCTGCCGGCGACATAACCTGGGCTGTTCAGAGGCTTATAACAATCTGGCCAGGAGTTATGCCCAGACCGGCAATTTCAAGGATGCTATTCCGTTTGCCGAAAAAGCGCTGAAGGGGTTTTTAACGGATTTTTCTGAAAAACGGGAATACAAAATCGGTGTTGCATTTGAGAACCTGGGCAATCTTCAGCGTTCGGCGGGACAGCCCGGCAAAGCGCTCAGGAGCTACAACAGCGCGTTGGAAGCATTGCAGCAATTCCCCGGTAACGCCACAGCAAATATAGCATCGGTCTATATCGCCAAAGCGGCTTTGCAAATTGATCAGCAAGCCTATTCCGACGCTGAAGCCTTACTGGAAACGGCAGAATCCATGCTGCAACCCGGCGAATCCGCTGATCTCAGGGTTTTATTCGCATTGAACCTCAACCGGGCACTTCTTAAAGCAGCCACCGGCAACCTCAACCAGGCTGTCCAATGCACCGATATCGCCATCCGGGCGGCCGGAAACCATCCTGGAAAATTCAACTTCAACATGACCGGAGAGCTGATCGACGGAAACGTGCTCAATGGAAATTTATATCGGTTGCTTTACCAGAGAACAGGCGAAATACCGGCATTGGAAAAGAGCGCCGGCTATTTTGATAAAGCCAGAAAAACCATAGCGTGGGTTGATAAAACCACCTTGCGGGAATCTGACAGGTTCCGGCTGGCGGAAGCGCTCAGGATTATTTCGGAAGGAAGGATCAATACGGCAGCGGCGCTGGCTGAAAGCACCCCGCGGGAAGCCGCTGCCTTATTCAGGATCAGCGAGGATGCCAAAACCAATATTCTTCGGTCAGCCATCCGGGAAGCCGATGTTAAAACAGCTTTGAAAATCCCCCGGGAAGCGCTGAATGCCGAACGTCAGCTCAAGGTTGACATTTCTTTTTTACAAAAAAAACTTGATCGGTTGAGTGCAGAAAACACCCCGGCCGACGCACCTGAAGCGCTTGGCATGCAGCGGCAGCTTTTTGCGCTTGAACGTGCATTGGATTCCCTGCAAACCACCTTCTGCGACCTTGACAACCGCTACCTCGACCTGAAATACGCGTCTTCAACCGAAACCGTCGAATCGGTGCAACAGGACCTGATCAAACCGGGGCAGGCCCTGCTGGAATATTACGTCGGGGACAGCACCATCTTTATTTTCGTCATTACCCCTGACCGGTATTCGGTAAAACAAGTTAAAAAGGATTTTCCGCTGGAAGAATGGGTTGCATCGTTCAGAAATGGAATTTACGGGTATCACAGCCTGCCGGACCCTGAAAAAACCACATTGGCGGAACAAAAAACCCAGAAAGCATTTATCGACTATGGGCAAAAATTATACGCAGCCCTTTTCGCGCCGGTTGCAGAATGGTTGCCGGAATCAGTCATCGTGATACCGGACGGCGTCCTGGGATATATCCCGTTCGCAGCGTTAATTTCCAGCCCGCCCACCGATCCTGACGACTATTTATCCTACCCTTTCCTGGTTCGGAGATTTCAATTCAGCTATTGTTATTCCGCAGGGTTGCTCCGGGAAATGGTCAGCCACAAGCACGCTGAGCAGCCGGAAATGGATTTTCTGGGATTAGCACCGTTTTTTAACGGGGATATCAGGAAGATAACCGGAAAGTATCCCCTGGAGAAATTGCTCCGGGAAGGATTGGATGAACTGCCCGCCTCCGGCGAAGAAGTCGTGATCGGCAAACAGTTCTTCGGTTCAAAGGGGAAAGTGCTCACAGGAATGGCGGCCACTCTTCAAAAATTCACCTCCGTCGCAAAAATGTACAGGATACTGCACCTGGCGCAGCACGGCAAAGCGGATAACCTGACCGGGGATTACGCCTTTCTATCTTTTGCACCTGCTACTGACGGCAAAGGCAGCGAGTTGTATGCGAAAGATATCTGCAACCTGAACCTGAATGCCGACCTGGTTGTCCTTTCCGCCTGCGAAACCGGCATTGGAGAGCTCCGCCGTGGCGAAGGCATTATCAGTCTCGCAAGAGCTTTCGCCTATGCCGGCGCAAAAAGCATGATGACCACCCAATGGCAGGTGAGCGATCAAAGTTCAGCCAGTTTAATGCGCTATTTTTACAGAGGCATTTATCAGGGTCTGGCAAAAGACGGAGCCCTGCGCCAGGCACAGTTGACCTACCTTGCCGATCCATCAAACAGCGAACGTTTCCATCCGTTTTTCTGGGCCGGATATACCCCTGTCGGGGACATGGCGCCGATCAGATGACCTCCCGCTTAATTATTAACCCGGATTCTTAAACGCTTAAGCCGCTCCCGGTTGATATTCGTCGGATTGCTTTCGATAACGGCGGCCAGGCTGTCAAATCTGGCTTTGGACGCCGGCAGATCAGCGGCAAAGCTCAAAACGGCAAACCATTGGGCAGAATATTTCCTGCTGCCGCCCACTTTTAAGAAATGATCCGCCGCGAGGTCATATTTCCTTGTCCGGAAGGCCGAGTGCCCGATCAAATAATTCCATTCATTACTGCGGAGCGTATCACCAGCGGCAGCCTTGCCCAATGTCAGGGCCTGGTCATAGCGCCCCTCTGCGAAAGCCGACAATGCCCGGGCGTACACAGCGGTATCGGTGGCAGATGAGCCGCCGCGAATTCCCGAATCACCAGATGCCAATTCTTCATATTCCCGGACAATGCCGGCCAATCGGCGATCCTGTTTTTTTTGCACCTCCGGATTTGTTTCCACAATTTCCTGATCCCGCCGGTCAGGTTGGGGCATTTGCGGAATGTCATTGTTCTCTTGTTTCTGCAGCGTATCAATCGGCTCTTCCTTGACCAATACCTCCTGTTCAGGTTGCCGGTTGCTCCACCACCAACCCAACACGATCAACCCCGCAACAGCCGCGGCAACAGCTAAAATTCTGCTCAACCGAAACCTGGATAGTCGAAATCCAGGCCGGTTATCCTCCAAGGCTTCCTGCCGGGTTTTATCAAAAAAACCTTCTCTTTCCAGGCGGTTTCCCGCATTGGATATCTTTTGGCGCCCTTCAGCCAGCCCGATAAATCCTTCCTCCATTTCACCGGCGATCAAATCTCCTTCCAGGTCGTCAAAAAAGCCCTCAGCCCGGAGCTTTTCACCTGTCCTTTGGAGGCCGTCCATCATCCTGCGCCGGTCAGCTTCCATTTGCAGAAAAGCTGCAATCTTGTTAAAGGCTTCAAAGTCAGCTTGCAGTTGTTCATCCTCAGCAAGGCGGGATTCAAAAGCAAGCCGGTCATTCGGATCCAGCTCGCCCGCATGGTATGATGCAATCAGGGTAATATTATCGATCTCCTCCATGGTTACGCTATTTCCGGTCCATGCACTCTTTCATGGCCTTCAGGGCCCGGTTGCGAATGACCCCGACCGTGTTGGCATCTGAAAAACCCAATTGATTTGCGACCTCTTCTCTTGATTTTTTCTCCACGATCAGCAAGTGCAACAGGTTTCTGCGTTTTTCATCCAGTTGATCCAGACATTGCTGCATACTGCGCAACATTTGATCCTTTTCTTCCAGCTCTTCAATCGTTTTGATCGCGGGCATTTCAAAGTCAGTTTTGATGTGCGTGAAATCCTCATTGGTAAAATTAACCGGAGCTTTTGTGCGCGCCTTGTTCCATCGCTGCCAGCTATTCAGGGCCGATAAATAAACATATCCGTAAATATTCCGGATTTCTGTGTCCTTTCCTATTACAACAAGCACTCTGGCAACCGTATCATAAAAAAGGTCCTTGGCGTCCGCCATTTCAACCGGCATTATCTTTTTGTAAAAAAGCCCGAACACCTTTCGGAAAATGCACTCAAAGGCAGAATCCCTTCCCAGGCGGAGCTCTGTCAATACTTGCGATTGGTCATCACAGTTGGTTTCTTTCATACGTGTCCGGATCAAAATCGGAAATGGCAAAAATAAAACAATCCGGCAACCGCCGGCTGACCAGGATAAGTCAGTGACCAATCCCGTACTGATTCCATCCATTCCGTTAAAACAACCGCATCCGCGTTTTCATCATTCGACCACCAAAACCGTATCCACTTCATCCATCTTCTTCGGCAGCTCAATGGTCAGGCCGAATTCATCCTGCCTGAATTTCAGCGCTTCGCCGGCGCCGAACACCTTGACGCTATTTACTTTCTTCGTCATCTCGGAGATCAGCACCGCCGGGCCGTCGGGCTCCAGCACGTGGATATAGGTCGTATTGCCTTTCCAGGTGGAAACGCCCCAGGGTTTTTGCGACATCGGACCGCCGCGGGTGCCGTAGATCGTCTCCCCGTATTTTTCCATCCATTTGCCCATTTCCCCCAGGGTTTTCACAAATTCGGGCTGGATCTTGCCGTTGGGCATCGGGCCCACATTGAGCAGGAAGTTGGCGTTGTTGCCGGCTGCCTTGACCAGGTATTGGATGAGGGCCTTCGTAGATTTATACCGGTGGTCCTGCAGGTTGAAGCCCCAGGAATTGTTCATGGTCTCGCAGGTTTCGAGGGGTAATTGCCCGATTTCCGATTCACCGCTGAAACCGGTCGTATTCCGGCCCGGCAGGTCTTTTTCGAACATCTGGAAATCCTCGCCGTCCTTGGGCGCCTGGTGGTGGTTATTGCCGATCAGGCACTGCGGCTGAAGCTTGTGGATGAGGTTGTAGGTTTTCTGCAGTCGCCAGTCGGCGTCCTTCTTGTCCCACCAGCCGTCGAACCAGATGCCGGCGATGGGGCCGTAATTGGTCAGCAGTTCGGTGAGCTGGGCATCCATGAAGTCGAGGTATTTGTACCAGTCGCCGGAATCCGGCCGGCCGGAGGATTCGCCGGTACGGCCGCGCGGGTAGTAATTGTCCTGGTACCAGTCGAGATGGGAATGGTAGAAAAAGAGCTTGATGCCTTGTTTGCGGCATTCATCCGCCAGCATCTTCAGGACGTCCTTCTTGTAGGGCGTCCGGTCGACGATATCCCAGTCCGTTTGTTTGGAATCGAACATGGCGAATCCGTCGTGGTGCTTGGAGGTAATGGTGATGTATTGCATACCGGCCGCCTTGACCATGGAGACCCACTCTTTCGGGTCGAATTCGGTGGGGTTGAAAAAGGCGGGCAGTTTTTGGTAGGTTTCCTTGTCGATATGCTGGTTGTTCATCACCCATTCGCCGTCGCCGAGCACGCAGTAGGTCCCCCAGTGGACGAACATGCCGAATTTGGCGTCCTGGAACCACTTGCGGGCCTCCAGGTTTTCGGGAGCCGGCTGGTAGGATTGGGCCGCAAGGGCAAAGGAAAGGCATACGGCGAGAAGAGTCGTGAGTTGGTTTTTCATGTTCAAAGTTGATTTTGAAGAATCCGGGCAATAGAGCCGCGGGCTAAGTTATTTAAAATCAGGAACTGGTTGGAGTCCCAAAAGTTAATTAATTTTTGATGTTAAGGAGTCTTCCTGACAGCAATTCCTGGACCACTTTTCCTTTTTGCAATAAAGAAAAACTATTTTTGGCGAATCAGTTCAAGCCGGATTCGCTGAAAAACCCAAATTCATCATGACCAACCTGACCTCATCTGCCAGGCCTCCCATCAGTTCCCTGCTCCTCCGCTGGGCCGGCATTGCCCTTGTGGCCACGGTCTGGATCAGTGCCACCCTGTTCGGGTTGTATATCCTGGCCTTTTACGCGGGCGCGCTGGCCGACGGAGAAATGGAAAAATGGAACGGCATTCTTCCCCGGTTGTACGAACAAAATACACCTGCCGCTACCGCGGGCATGGGGCTGCATTTCGCCACCGGCGGCATCATTCTGGTATTGGGTTGCATTCAGTTGATGGAGGGAATCCGGGACCGGTTTCCGGCGGTTCACCGGTGGATCGGGCGGGTTTATGTTGCGGCTTCCATCCTGGCCGGTATCGGCGGACTGATCTTCATCGCCATGAAAGGCACCATCGGCGGCACGGTGATGGACATCGGCTTCGGCCTTTACGGCATCCTGATGATCCTGGCGGCGATACAGGCTTTGCGGCATGCTTATGCCCGGCGGATCGACCGACACCGGGCCTGGGCGTTACGCTTGTTTGCGCTGGCTATCGGTTCGTGGTTGTACCGCATGGATTACGGCTTCTGGCTGCTGCTGGCCGACGGCGCCGGGCATACCAATACCTTTTCCGGGCCTTTTGACCGGGTCATGGCCTTTTTCTTCTACATTCCGAATTTGCTGGTCGCGGAAGCCTTTATCCGGGCCCGGAAGACAACCGCCGCGCCTGCCTTAAAGATCGGAGCAGCCCTGATCCTGATCGGCGCCACGGCCTTTCTTTGCCTGGGCACGTATTATTTCACAAAATTTTATTGGGGACCGGCTATATTGGAGCGGGTGGGGATGTGAGAGGGCCCGACTTCGGCAGAGGCTACGGCGGATAGGAGGTGAGAGAGCCTTAGGCGTAATATCTCCGGTATTCTACTTAATTTGATGCCGCAACAGGGTTCCATCATCTTTGCATTTCGTTCAGGAAAATAAATAGATTCTGCGATCCTTAGGAGTCTATTTTTTTTTACCCTGATATTCCTGCATTCAATACAGAAATTTCAGGGTTTTGAGTTACAAGGAAATTGATACGTTATTTAAACAAGAATGAGTTTGGTTGAAGCCACTTCACCTGACATCCTCTATCCCCAAAATGCGCTCGATTTCCTGTTCGATGTACAGCAAGGTGATAAAAAATTACATTTTATTTTTCCTTTCCACCCGCATGTTTATTCCAAAACTCCAGGTCGAAAAAGTACAAACCCGCTCGTTTTAAAAGACAGCCAAATAAAATTTGGCATTTAATTTTCATACTTCCCCTGCCGCTCCGGAAAACGCAACTAATGCCCCCTGCCGTTCGTTTTAAGTATACATCCATGACCTGAAAAACATGAAAAACATAGCCAATATCCCTGACAACGGCAAACAACGGGTGGTCATCGCCGGCGGCGGTTTTGCCGGCCTCAAACTGGCCCGGGCCCTTAAAAAAAGCCGCTTTCAGGTGGTCCTGCTGGACAAGAACAACTACCACCAGTTCCAGCCGCTGTTCTACCAGGTAGCTACGGCGGGCCTCGAACCCAGCGCCATTTCTTTCCCGCTCCGGAAGGTCTTTCAGGAACAACCCGATATCCATTTCCGGGTCGCTACGCTTGACCGCGTCGACACCGAAAAGCAGGTCATTCGCACCGACATCGGGTCGTTGCATTACGACTATCTGGTCCTGGCACTGGGCGCCACCACCAATTATTTCGGCAACGACAATATCCGGCAGAACGCCGTACCCATGAAATCGCTCACCGAAGCGATCGACCTCAGGAATACTATCCTCAGCAACTTCGAGCTGGCGCTCAACGAAACGGACGCCGACACCCGGCACAGCCTGCTCAATATCGTCATTGTAGGGGGCGGTCCGACCGGCGTGGAGCTGGCCGGCGCACTGGCGGAAATGAAGAAATACATCCTGCCCAAGGATTACCCCGAGCTGGATTTCAACCAGATGAAGATCTCGCTGCTGGAAGCCTCCGATAAGGTGCTGAACGGCTACTCCGAAGCTTCTTCCCGGAAGGCAAAAGCCTACCTGGAAAAGCTGGACGTGGAAGTCAGGCTCAAGGCGATGGTCAAAGACTACGACGGCAGCCAGGTTACGCTGGAGGGCGCCGACCCCCTCGAGACCCATACCCTGATCTGGGCGGCAGGCGTGAAGGCCAATTCCGTACCGGGAATGCCCGAAGAAGCGGCCGGCCGCGGCGGCCGGTTGGCGGTCAACGAATTCACCCAGGTCAAAGGCTTCGACAACATCTTCGCTATCGGCGACATGGCCCTGATGACGACGGATAAAAAATATCCGAACGGACACCCGCAGGTGGCGCAAGTGGCCATGCAACAGGCGGCTTTGCTGGGCAAAAACCTCAACAGCGAAAAGAAGAAGGCGTTCCGGTACGTCGATAAGGGCTCCCTGGCCACCGTCGGGCGCAACCTTGCCGTAGCCGACCTGCCGGGCCTGCGCTTCCAGGGCTTTTTCGCCTGGGTGCTGTGGTTGTTCGTCCACCTGATGGCCATATTGGGGGTAAAGAACCGGCTGTTCGTGTTCATCAACTGGGCCTGGAGCTACTTCACCTACGACCAGTCGCTGCGGTTGCTGATCAACCCGAAACGGAAATCTTCGGCGCAATTGGTGGAGGAGGAGGTGTAACCGTAGCGCCGCATGATTATGCGGCGCCAATCGTACGTCTTAAAGGCAACACAACATCAAAAGTTTTTTTTGTTAAAATCCAGATCGGGGTGTAACCTTTCCGGGGGGCCGGCGTTTTAGTTGGGTCCTTTGATTCCAAATACCACAATTTTTACTAGGCGATGTTGACAATTACCGTGTTCCTGATCCTGCGCAGGTTGATTCGCAAGGTGAAACCGGCATAAGCCCAAAGACAAAAGGGGGATAATGGGTCCCAAAAAACGCTGGTCTCTCTTTTATGGTTTATTGTTGTTGATTATGGTTTATTGTTGTTGATTATGGTTTATTTTAGTTTATTGTTGTTACGGGCGTAACAACAATAAGCTCCATAAACAATCATAAACAACTACAAACAATCATAAACAACTACAAACAACCATAAACCACCACAAACAATCATAAACAACTACAAACAACCATAAACCGTCTTCTTCAAATACGGCAACACCTCTTCCCCAAACCAGGGGTTTTTCTTTTCCCAGATCTGATTGCGCGGCGACGGATGCGGCAGCGGCAGATACGCCGGTACATAATTTTTCCAGTTTTGAACGGTTTCCGTCAGGGTGGCTTTCCGTCGTTCGCCGAGGTAGCGTTCCTGCGCGTACTGGCCGAATAACAAGGTCAGCCGGATATCGGGCATAAGGGCGAGTAAGGGCTCGTGCCATTTCGGGGCGCATTCCGGCCGCGGCGGCAGATCACCGGTTTTCCCTTTGCCGGGATAGCAGAATCCCATTGGGAGCAGTGCGAAGATCCCGGGATTGTAGAATGTTGCATCATCCACCCCCAACCATTGGCGGAGTCGTTTGCCGCTGGCATCGTCCCAGGGAATGCCGGTTTCGTGCACCTTTCGTCCCGGCGCCTGCCCGATGATCAGGATCTTCGCCGCCGGGTGGACGGTAAACACCGGTCGTGTACCATGCGGCAGGTGGGGTGCGCACAGGGTGCAGGATCGGGCGTCGCGGATCGGTGATTGCATAACGATATCAGATTAGCTTCTTTGAAGAATAACATTTATCTCCATTTGGTTTCATTCAACTTTCAGGAACAGCATCCGCGCACTTATTTCCGGACCAATCGGGAATTGCAGCACCGATTTTCAAGCATAAATGGCCTTTCAGTCACAGCATATTGTCACACTGCCCGGCAATCACCCTTATAATGGCATTACTGACCTTTTAATCTCAATGCCATGAAAAATTCCATTGTTCTTGTGATTATGCTGGCTTTGGTATTCGGATGTACCAAGGAAAAACTGTCTTTTTCACCCATCCCGGAAGATGAGACGCTTGCATACCGATCCGAACCCGCCGGTCCGCCAGCCGAGTTAGGACCGAATTTTTGCCCTGAACTGGTTGATCAGGACTGTAGCAATCCCCAAGTCACCTATGCCATTCTATTTGGAGGTATCTTTCCCGATCCGTTCACACCAGCGGCATACGGAAAGTTGGATAAATACCTGAATTGTCCGCCGATCCCTATTGAAAATTGCCAAAAACCCTGCCAGGATGTAGTACTGGAGTTCGCGTCCAATGTCGGATATCCCTGGCTACGGGTATGGTATGCAGGAGCCGGTGGAAATCCTTGTGAAGATTTCAACTTTTCCGCAGCTGAGCAACAAGCCATTGCCAATGATGCCAAAGCCCTTGCCTTGGCTTATGCACCGTATTGCCCTGGAACCGCTGTCAAAATGAAGCCGGTTTTATACGATACTTTCTGGAATTACATCGTATCAGGAGATAATCAGAGCTATTTTCTGGGAATGTACGTAAGGTATACTGCACCCTGCAGGGCCGCTGTTGAATAGAAATTTAATTTTCACTTTGACTCACCTGAATCACGGGGCGTTCCGGATTATTCGAAAACTGAATGCGGGGCGCCCATGTTTCATTTTGTTCTGAGGAAAACCATCCGTCCATTGTAGCTTCAGGAAAAGAGGGCATCATTTAACCAGTACCAGGGAGCTAAAACCGTATGAAAATCCACCGTCCTCCGTCTACCGTCCTCCGTCTACCGTATAAACCCGCGCATCATGCAATTCCATCCACCGGTCGGGGCTGGCAATATCCGTCCAGCCAAATTGCCGGTAAAGGCCGTGGGCATCGCCGGTGAGCAGGATCCAGCGGCGGAGGCCCAGCAGATCTGGGTGACCCATCACCTCCGTCATCAGCATTTTGGATAGGCCTTGACTGCGGTAATCCGGCAGGATGAAAACGTCGCCCAGGTAGGCGATCGTGGCATAGTCTGTGATCACCCGGGCGAAACCGACCTGGTTCTCCCCGTCAAATACGCCGAAACAAAGCGAATTTTCAATCGAACGCCGGACGGTTTCCAACGGGATTCCTTTGCACCAATAGGCTTCTTCAGAAAGAAACCGGTGGATCATGGGGATGTCCAGCCGGGATTTGTCGGTGGAGATGTGGAATGTTTGCTGCATAGGTAAGTTGTAAGTTGTAAGTCGTAAGTTGTAAGTCGTAAGTTGTAAGTCGTAAGT
>CALMYQ010000218.1 GCA_937873655.1 uncultured Lewinella sp.
AGGTCGAAGCATTGTTGTTCTCATCCGTGACGGTCAGCGTGACGGTATTTCCGCCCGCGTCGCTGCAATCAAAATCCGTCTGGCTGAGGCTGAGACTGACCGACGCAGCTGAACAGACGTCTCCGGAGCCGTTATCAACGGCTGAAGCCGTGGTAGCGCCGTTGCCTGAGGCATCCAACTGGACGGTTACATTTTGGCAAAGTGCGGATGGGCCCGCGCTATTTTCAACGGTCACGGTAGCCGTGCAGGTCGAAACATTGTTATTGACATCGGTTACGGTCAGGGTTACCGTATTGGCGCCTACGTCCCCGCAACTGAAGGACTGCTGACTGAGGACTGTGGACTGAACCCCGCAAGCGTCCGAGGAGCCGTTGTTCACGGATTCCGCCGTGGTGGAGCCTGTGCCGCCTGCAATCAATTGTACGGTTACATTTTGACAAAGTGCGGCCGGTGCAACATTATCTTCAACGGTAACGGTTGCTGTGCAGGTCGAAGTATTGCCGTTGCTATCCGTTACGGTCAGGGTAACGGTGTTTGCCCCCACATCGCCGCAACTGAAAGACTGCCCACTGAGGACTGCCGACTGAACCCCGCACGCGTCCGAGGAGCCGTTGTTCACCGCCGCTGCCGTAGTGGAACCTGTGCCTGACGCATTCAATTGGACGGTCACATGCTGACAAAGGGCTGTCGGTGCTATGTTATCTCCAACCGTAACGGTAGCCGTGCAGGTGGAAGCATTGCCGTTGACATCCGTAACGGTCAGGGTCACTGTATTGGCGCCGACGTCCCCGCAACTGAAGGATTGCTTACTGAGCACTGTGGACTGGATCCCGCAGGCGTCACTTGAACCGTTATTTACGGCCGCTGCAGTAGTGGAGCCGTTGCCGTTGGCGTCCAGTTGAATGGTCACATTCTGACAAAGGGCGACAGGTCCTTGATTGTCCTGACCCGTTACCGTCACTACGCATGGGCTTTCGGTTTCGTTGCCGAATTCGTCAGCGGCGTAGAGGGAAACTTCAATGCTTTCTCCTTCGACCAGCTGGCCCACTGCCGGGCTTTGGGTCAGGGTGATCTCACCGGCGCATGCATCCGTAAGCCCTGAAAGGATAAAGGAACTCTGGGTCAGATCGGGCACGGTAAAATTGCAGGCTCCCTCGTTCATGCCGACCAAAACCTGAACCGGGCAGTTGCCGATGACCGGCACCGAACTGTCTTTCAGCTGGACCAGGGCAGAACAGGCCGCCTGGTTGCCGGCGGCGTCTGTGACGGTCAATACGATTGATTGTAAGCCGACATTTTCGCAAGCGATGTCCAGATCCAGGCTGTAGTTCGCGATTGTGCAGTTATCCGTTGACCCCTCGCCAACGGCAGCTGCGGCTGCGGCCGGATCATCCGCGAGGTTGATGTCGATATCGTTGCAAACAGCTACCGGCGCCTCATCATCCACCACGCTGATATTGAAACTGCAATTCGAGGTGGCGTCAAGGCTGTTTTCGGCCGTGTAGACGGCCACGTAGGTATGACCGGCTCCCAGGACCTGGGCAGGTATATTGCCGCTGCCGCTGGTGACGCTGCCGCCTTCGCTGAAGGAAATTTCATAATCCAGGGCTGTGTTGCACAGATAAGTGGAAGCAGCTTCCAGAAGATCAGCCGAAACCGTGCCGCTGCAGTCGCCGGGGTTTGCCACAACCGTCACGTCCGGCGGACAGGTGACCCCCAGGTTGTCGGCAACGGTGATCCGGACATCACAGCTGGCGAATTCGCCCTGCGCGTCGTAAACCGTTACGGTAGCGCGCAAATTCTCGCCTACGTCCGCACAATTGAAGTCTTCCAGCTGGATCGGTCCCATGTCGAGGAATTCTGCCTCCCTGCTGGTGATCCCGCAATCATCGCTTTCCGAAACCAGGATCTGGTCGATGATCAGTTGCTTGTCAGCGCCGGCGCTGATGTCCAGCACCAGACGATTCACTTCCGTATCCACGCAGGTTAAAGAGGGCGGGGCATTGAAGTCATTCTCAACCGTTACGGTGAAGGCGCAACTCGTGAGTTGCAGCGCGCCGCAGGTGGCTGTGTAGGTAACGGTACTCGTGCCGACCTCGAAATCAAAGTCAGACAAGGGCCCGAAACCATCGGTGATCGTCGGGTCATCGCCGGGCCCCACGATATGATAGTTCAGGTCGCCGGGACCCTCGAACGCCGGGAAGGGGCTGATACGGGTACCGCTGCCGTTTTCAACGAGCAAATCACAAATTCCGCCTTCATCGATGCTGACGGTAAGGTCATCCGGGCAATGGATCGTAGGCGTCGAAGCGAATGGCTCTACAGTGACGGTAAACGAGCAGCTTTGCCCGCTCGCTTCGCCTCCTTCATCGGGATAGCTGCTGAAGTAGGTTACCGTACTGGTACCCAACGGAAACGTAAACTGTTCCAATTCACCCGTGCCCGAAGTAAGGTTGAGATCCGGGTCGATGATCTGATAGGTCAGGTCGTCCGAGCAGGTCGGGCGGGTGAGCGTTTTCAAAATAGAGAATGATCCGTTGTATTCAGTCTGATCCTGCAGGTCAGCCGTGCACCCCACGGGGGCCAGCACAACGGTTTGCGGGTCGGGACAGGTCAATGTGCCCACATCTCCGGCTATAACGTTGATGGTGAAAGCGCAATAGTTTTCGTTTACGGAGTCGGATACCTTGAGCAGGCGGCCTGTAAAGGTTTGCCCGATGTTCTCGCAGATAAAGCTCATCTGCGGGATGTCGCACAGCGTTTCCGGTCCGAAAGGTACGCAGAACGAAAGATCCAGGTCTGCATCCGGATCGTTGGGGTCGTAGCTGCCGGCATCCACCATGTCCGGCGTGAGCACGAATTCCTCGTCTCCCTGGATGGCCACCGTGACGGTGGAGGTGCAATTGGCGACAGGCCCGGTTGTCGACCGCTTATAGAATTGATAGCTCAGACAACCATCCAGCGAGGCGTTGCTCTTGGGTGCTTCTTCAATGGTCTGAATAAGTGCGCCAAAATTGACAAAGCTGCCGCCGCCGCCGCCGGGGTCGCTCTGGCCGCCGCCGCCGCCGGAAAAGCCGCCGCCGCCGCCGCCGCCGTGCAAACCATCGCCCCTGTTGATCCGGCCGCTTCCGCCGGCGCCGTATCCAAAACCGCCGGCGATGAAGTGATTATTCCCCGTACCGCCGGGTCCGCCGGTGAAATTGCCGGGGCTTCCCTGAGCGGGATGGGGTACTGTGCTGCCTTCCGGGAACAACGGCAAATAACCGCCGCCGCCGCCGGACCGTACCGTATTGCCGCTGTTACCAGGAGGCGATTCTCCGCTGTTGCCTCCGGTGCCGGGAATGCCGTCACCGGTATCGCCATTGCTGGTTCCGTCAACTCCTGTATTTGCATCGAGGCCGTTCCGGCCCTCATTGCTGCTGTCATACCCCGTATGATAACCGCCGCCGCCGCCGCCGGCCACCAGGAGTATGGACCAGCACTCGTCGTCAATATTAAGCGAAGGCCCCGGCTGAGTTTCGCCGCCTGAGCCGTTCACGACACAATCTCCGTTGAGGGCAACCCCGGGCGGGCGGTAGAGGACGGCAGTGCCGCCGCCGCCGCCGCCGCCTAAGCGCTGATCAGCAGTCATGCTGTTTCCGGCCCGGCCGACAATGAATCTCAATGTTCCGCCGGGTTGCAGTTGTTGCAGGCCGTTGCCGATGGCAAAACTGGCTGTGATCATGGCGCCGTCGCCGCCAAGGCCTGTAGTATGTTTCCTTCCTCCTGTGCGGGCTCTGCCGCCGTCACCGCCGCGTGCGGTAAAGGTAATGGCATCGACCACATCGGTATCCAGGTCTTCGGGAATGACGTAATCCTGTACCCTATTGACGAGGTCCAGTTTCCGGACCGCCCCGGTGGTATTCATTTTGGGAAACGCATAAATAATATATCCGTTCTCCGGGAATTGGGTTGCGCCCCTGGAAATGATGATGGTTGATCCTTCTATGGCAGCGCTGTTAACAAAGCTGCCGCCGCCGCCGCCGTTGTTGCTGAACTCATTGTCGTTGTCATTACCACCGCCGCCGCCGGAGAAGCCGCCGCCGCCGCCGCCGCCGCCGTCATTATCAAAACCGGCGCCGCCGCCGCCGTAGCCCCAGCCACCGAACTGTACACCTATGCCGCCTGTGCCGCCGTTACCGCCGGTTACGCCCCCCATTCTGCCGCCCAGGGAGAAGCCTGAAGGCCCGCCGTTGGTGAGATAACCGCCGCCGGCGCCGCCGTCGTTGTCGTTGCCGCCGCCGACGTTGGCCAGGCCCCCGTTGCCGTCAATTCCGCCGGCATTGTTGCCGCCGCCGCCTGTGCCGTTGGTCGCGTCGTTGGCTCCGGTTCCGTTCTTTGATTCATCCTCATCGCAACCGCCGACCACGGAGCCCAAGGTTTTTATGCCGAAGGTCCCGCCGCCGCCGCCGGCCACCGCCAGCAATATCCATCTGGTATCCGCATCAGCGATATCCAGCGAAGGGATATTGGTGTTTGCCAGGGTCGCGCCAGGCGCATGGTAAAGCACCGCTGTCCCGCCGCCGCCGCCGGCGCCGCCGCCGCCATCGCTGTTCTGCTGGCTTCCCTTTCCGCCAACGGCGAAGCGGATGGTTCCGCCGGGTTGCAAGTCTCCGTCGCCGGTACCGACGCGGAAGAACGTCTCCACCTCGGCCCCTTGCCCGCCTTTACCATTTGAGGTACAACTGTTGCGGCTGCCGCCGTCGGCTCCCTGCAGGAAAAAAGAAAGAATCCCGGTCTCCGCATCGGCGGGAATCAGATAGTCTTCATAAGCACCGGTGTAAGAGATTTCGTACCCTGCTCCGTTATCGTTCAGGTTTGTCTGCGCCACCGCCGTATGGGTCGTAAGCAAAATGCCCGACAGCAGTAAGCAGCATTGACAAAATATCCGGAATGGAACAGTTCTTAAAGTCGTCCGAGTAAAGCAATTCATAAGATTACGGTTTGGCCGGTCGCCCCTGACCGGACCTGTCATGTGATAAATGGTGTCAGTGCCAAAGGTAAGCCGGACGGCGTTGCACAGATCGGACATTGAAGTGCATAGATCGGACATTTGTATGCCTTGAGCGCTGCTCACCACCGGTTTCTTCCGCCGGCTGCAGGTTTTTGAATATTCCTGCCCGAGGCTGTTGGAGGATAAGGATGGATTGGCAAATGATTTGCATCGAAAATCAGGGACCCGGTGAAATTTCAACCATTTTTTGCGACTTTTACAGCTGACCATGAGGACGTTAATCGGCTTCTTATTACCAGTGCTTATTTCGGGTGTGATCCCTTGCTTGTCCGCACAGGGAAACCCGGATTGGCGTAATCCTTCGGTGGAAGATACGCTCAGGCTCCGCATGCTGGACAGCCTCACCAGAAAGGTTTTTTGGTTGAAACAGCCGGACAGTGCATTGCTCTTCGCAGGCCGGATGCTGGACCTTGCGCAGCAGGGGGATTACGGCGTTTACATCCGCAGGTCGTTGCGCTACCGGGCCCAGATCTATACGGCCATCGGGGATTACCGGTCGGCCATTCCGGCCAATGAAGCGCGTATCGAGGCTTATGAGACCGCCACCTACGACCGGGATAAACGGTACCGGGCCCTGTCGGAATCGTACCGGGAATTCTCCTTTGTGCTTGGAAAGGCCGGCAGGACCGCAGAAGCGCTGCAGGCGTGTGAGAAAAGCATCGATTATGCGGAGGCCCTGGGGGAAGAAGGGGTTCCGTATCTGGCCGGTGCGCTCAACAACCTGGGAAACCTGTACTTTGACCTGCACAACTACGACCTGGCCAAGGCCAAATACCAGGAAAGCCTGGCGCTGCACCGCAAAATCAACAAGGAAAACGGCATCTACAGCAACCTCAACAACCTGGGACTGGTAGCCGCCCGCGAGCACGATTATGCCGCCGCCATTCAATATTATGAGGAGAGTTTGTCCAGGAAGCGCGCCAAGGGCGATGATCAGCGCATAGCCAACACGCTGGGCAATATCGGCGATATCTACCTGGAATGGAAGAAATACGATGAGGCCGGGGCATACTTCCGGGAAGCCCTGGAAATCCAGCAGCGGTTCAACCTGCAGGCTGAATCCGCCCGCTCCCTCAGCCAGTTGGGGACATTGGCCTTGCTGCGCGGGCAACCCCGGGAAGCCGTTGAATGGTGCGAGCAAAGCTGCCGGATAACCTGGGAGCATGAACTCTGGCAATCCGGGCTGGACTGCAATAAATGCCTTTATGAGGCTTACAAGGCTGTCGGCCGACCTGCCGAAGCCCTGGCCGCTTATGAAAACTATGTAGCCGTAAAAGACTCCATCTTCAGTCTGGAGAATGCGCAGGAGATCGCCCGGATGGAAGCCAGCTTTCAATATGAGCAGGAACTGGCAAAGTCGGAGGCCGAACAGCTTAAGCTCACCAATCAGGCTGAACGCGCCAGGCGCTGGCGCTGGCTGCTGCTGGGCGGCATGCTGGTTTTTGCGCTCATCAGTTGGCTGGTCTACCGGGTCAGCAGGTTGCGTTACCGCCAGAACAGGCTGCTCAGGGAAAACAATACCCAAATCTCCGCCGACCGGGAACTGATCCGCCGGCAGGCAGCAGAATTGGCCGGTAATGCCGAAACCAAGAATCGCTTTTTTGCCAATATTTCGCATGAATTGCGCACCCCGCTCACCCTGATCATCAGCCCCCTGCAACGAATGCTGTCAAGTGACGGACCTGCGCTTTCCCCGGAGCTGCGCCAAAGCCTCAAGCGCGTTCAACACAATGCGGATACCTTGCGGCAGCTCGTGGAAGAATTGTTGGAACTGGCCCAACTGGAAGCCGGTACGGTTAAGGTGACGCAGCAAAACGTGGCGTTACCGGCCGACCTTCGGCAGTACTTTGACAGTTTCGTTTCCCTGGCCCGGGAAAAATCGATCGACTATAAATTTAATTATCAAGGGCCGGCACAGTCCATCTTAACCGACTTGCAGCGGTTGGCCAAGATCATAAACAACCTTTTGGGCAATGCCCTCAAATTCACGCCGGAACAAGGATACGTAAACTTCAACGCTCATTTTAACAAAGAACAGGGCAGCCTCCTGATGACCGTCGCAGACAGCGGCCCCGGTATCGAACCTTCCGCAATCCCCCTCATTTTTGACCGTTATTTTCAGGCCGGGTCCCAGGCGGAGGAGGGGATGGGAATCGGGCTGGCGCTGGCCCGGGAGTCGGCGCGCCTGCTGGGCGGTGATATTCAGGTGGAAAGCGAACCCGGAAAAGGCAGCATTTTCCGGGTGGAACTTCCGGTAATGCCCGCTCCTGCCGAAGAACCGGCTTTTGTGCCGGCAGCTCAACCCCTTAATGGCTATGCTGCCGGAAATTCCATCCTGCTGGTTGAAGACCATCCCGAGCTGCGATCTTTTTTGTTGGATATTCTTTCGGACTATGATTGCCGCGCCGCCTCAAACGGTGAGGAAGCCTGGCAGCTGCTTCAGCAGGCGTCGGAGGCGCAATCACCCTACCAGTTGGTGGTTACGGATTTGATGATGCCTGAAATGGACGGGCAAACGCTGGTGGCCAGGATCAAACAATCGGATCACCTTGCGGCTACCCGCGTTATCGTGCTTACGGCGCGCCATGACCTGGCAACCAAACTTAATCTGCTGCGTGTCGGCATCGACGATTACCTCACCAAACCGTTCGTAGCAGAAGAATTGAAAACAAGGGTGCAACACCTGTTGAGCTATTTACCCCCAACCCCTCCTGCCAACCCTGCTGAGGATGCACCCGAATCGCCGTTGGCCGTGCAATCCTGGCTGGAGTCCCTGGAAGAAACCGTACAGCGCATGCTCCGCAACCAACAGGAACTTACGGTGAGTACAATTGCCAGAGAAATGTACACGAGCGACCGCCAGCTGTTGCGCCGCATCAAGGAAGCTACCGGACTGTCCACGCAACTGTACCTCCAGGAACTGAAACTTCAATTCGCCCGGCAATTACTGGAAAACAACCGGGTCAGAACCGTGTCCGAACTGGCGCTCGAATGCGGTTTCAACAATGTTGGATACTTCAGCAGGTTATTCACCGACCGGTTCGGGCAAAAGCCGGGGACGTTTATTAACTGACCGAAAAGCTTCCTTTCCATAAATATCCAATGGCTTTGGCATGTAACGGACAGCCCTGAAAACAAAAAAAATTTTGCTCATTTCCTGTTTATCCCTATTTTAACCCTCTGAAACTGCATGCCGCCAACTTTAATGCAACAATCGACCGACCATAGGAATGAACAGTTGTGGAAAGCGCTTAAAAAAGGAGACGAGAAAGCGCTGTCAGAACTGATCCTGCTGTACGCCGACAGCCTCTACAGCTACGGCTTTCTGTTGTGCCGCAACAAGGAAACGGTGGAGGACTGCATCCAGGACCTGTTCCTGCACCTTTGGCAAAAGCGCGGCGAACTCGCAGATGTCGTCAGCCTGAGAACCTACCTGACCGCTGCGCTCAGAAACCGGATAACGGATGCTTTCCGGAAAATAAAGGGCGCTTTGCATGAAGATTTGCGCGATGAAGACCTGGCGACAGAATCCTCGCCTGAACAGCAACTGATCGAATCCGAGATCCATTCCCTGGAAAACGACCTGGTGAAAAGATCGGTGGAAGCGCTGCCCGCAAGAATGAAGCAGGCCATCTACCTGCGGTACTACGCCGGCTTCAGTTATCAGGAGATCGCACAGATCATGGAAGTCAGCCAACAGGTCGCGGTCAATATGGTCCACCGGGCCGTCCTCAAGTTGCGTTCCGCTTCCCGGCATTATTCCGACTGGCTTTCCTTTTCTTTGTTATTTTTCCTGTTTTCCTGAATCTTGTTTCATCGTTTTTAAAAAAGTTGAAATTTTTTTTTGAATCGGAGGTTATGAACTTCTGCTTTCTGCGTCTTTGTGGTGAATATGCATAACAAAACGAAAAACACCTTCTGACGCTCCATGAAAGAAAGCCCATATTCCAGGTTCACGATTGATCAACTAGCCGCTGATCCGGATTTCCAGCGCTGGGTAACGCAGCCCGATCCGGAAGACCTCCTGTTTTGGCAGGATTTTGTGGAAAATCATCCGGCGCAACTGGACAAGGTCCGGACTGCCCAACGGCTGGTGCAGATCGCACATCGGTTGAACCCTGAACCGGGCTTGTCTTCCGTCAGGAAACAATTCCTGCACGACAAGATCATGTCGGCGGTCAGTAAGGACGCCAAAAGGCTGACCAGGCGCCGGATGGTCTGGTCAGCCGCTGCGGCGATCGGGGCGCTCGTAGTTGCCGGAGCGTTTTTCCTGCTTCGGAGCGGCGCACCGGAAGACATGGTCTACCGGACAGCTTTCGGGGAACGCTTGCAGGTAAACCTGCCCGACGGCTCGCAGGTTGACCTGAACGCCAATTCCCAACTGCGCCTCGGGCGGGATTGGGGTAGCGGCGACCGCCATGTCTGGCTCAAGGGTGAAGCCTACTTCAAGGTACAAAAGAAACCCGCTACCGGCGCCAAATTTACTGTCCATACCGATGGCCTGGAAATCGAAGTGCTGGGAACCCAGTTCAACGTCAATACCCGCACAGAGAATACCCAGGTCCTGCTCGAAGAAGGAAAGGTCAGGCTGAAGGCCAGCGAAATGCGATCCGCCCCGGATGTGCTGATGGCGCCGGGCGAACTGGCCAGCTTCTCACCGAAGACAGGCAGATTCAGCAAGCAACAATTGCAACAGACCCAGCCGTATACCTCCTGGAAGGACGGCTACCTGATCTACGAGAAAGCGACCATCGCTGAAGTGATCCGGGATATCCAATCGACCTACGGCCTCAGGGTCAATATCTCCGGCTCCCTCCTGCTTGAAAAAACGATTCGTGGGGCCGTACCCACTGATAACCTGGATGAATTTCTGGAAATGGTGGAGACCCTCTTCGAGGTTGATGCCACCCTCTCCGGAAACGAGATCTTGCTTGAACCGAAGAAAAATCCGAAACCGGATAAGAACTGACCAATGATGTACGTGTCCGAAACCGGCCTTTGACTTTTGGGCGTTGTCCCGCAGCGACTTGGCAGGCTGCAGGCCGGAGTTGAATTTTTCCTAAAATCAAAAACACCTTTTATGAAACTCGGTCCAATCTATTTGATCCTTTGCGCCATCCTGTTGCCGGCTTTCCTTCCCGATGCCCTTTCCGCACAGGACATGGCGATGGCTTCGGCAGACGGCCAGAAAGGCCTTACCGTCCTTCGCAACAAGGACCGCGTCCAGCTGGAAGATGCGCTGGAACAACTGAGCCGGAAGTATTATGTTTTTTTCACCTATGAAATTTCGGTAGTTGCAGACAAGAAGGTTTCCCTGTCCGGGAAAAACAACGAAGGACAACTGGAACCCGAATTGCGCAACCTGCTCCGGAATACCGGACTGACCTACAAGAAGATCGGCGTACGCAATTACGCCATTATTCAGAAGGACTTGCAAAAAGACGAACGAACGGGAAATACGGGCGGTCGCACGCAAGGAGAATCGGAATACGCGGAGACTGACCCGGTGACCGGCCTCCAGCCGCTCTCGCCGCGCAACAGGTCGTTCAAGGTAAAAGTACTGGACAAAACCATTCGCGGTAAGGTCACCGACGCTACTGACGGCGCCCCGCTGCCCGGCGTGAACGTCCTGGTCCGGAATGCTTCCGTCGGGACCACCACCGACTTTGAAGGCGCCTACGAACTGTCCGTACCGGATGACGCCACCATCCTGATCTTTTCCTATATCGGTTACAAAACGGCCGAAGTGAACATTGACAACCGTTCAACCGTTGACATCACCCTTGAACCGGAAGCCGAACAGCTCAATGAAGTGGTCATCACGGCACTGGGGATCAAAAAAGAATCCAAGAAGCTGGGGTACGCCACGTCCAACGTCAGCGCCGATGAAATTGCGGTCAACCGGTCGCCTAACTTTCTGAACGCTCTCCAGGGTAAAGTCGCCGGCGTCAACATTTCAGCGCTTGGTACCGGCCCCGGCGGCACCTCCAAGATCCGGATCCGAGGGCAATCGTCCATCTCCGGGCAGAACAACCCGCTCATCGTGGTGAACGGCATTCCCATCGACAATACCAACTTCGGCACCAATCCCGGCAACAGCGCTTCCGACAACTCCATCGGCGTCCGGGGCGGCGGCAATACCTCCGACGGCGGCGACGGCCTGTCGAGCATCAACCCCGACGATATCGAGAGCATGACCATCCTGAAAGGCGCTACAGCCGCCGCCCTTTACGGCTCCCGCGCAAAGGACGGGGTCATCATGATCACGACCAAGACCCGCGGCGAAGGCAAAGGCATCGGTGTGACCTACAACCTCAATTATACCAACGAAACGCCCCTCGATTTTACGGATTATCAGTACGAGTACGGCCAGGGTGAGAACGGCGTCCGGCCGACCAGCCCCAACCCGACTTCGGGCCAGTGGTCCTTCGGCGAAAAATTCCAGCCGGGGATGACCCAGGTGCTTTTTGACGGAGTCGTCGTACCCTACGAACCGGTGTACGATCGCATCCGGAATTTCTTCCGGGACGGGCAGAACCTGACGAACACCCTCTCCCTGTCCTCCGGCGGCGACCGGGGCGGGTTCAATCTTTCGCTTTCCAACCTCGACAGCAAGGGCATCGTGCCGAACAATACCTATTCCCGTAAAACGGTCAACCTGGGTTTCAGTTATTCCCTCTCCAAAAAACTGAGCTTCTCCGGCAATATCAACTATTCGAACGAAGAGAACAAAAATCCGCCCAACATCGCCAACCAGGACAACTCCATCCCGACCGCGCTGTACAATATGGCCAATTCCATGCCCCTGGACCTGCTGGACCAGAAAAAGTACGACGCCAACGGCGATGAGTTCGTCTATTCCCGGTTCCGCAACCGGACCAATCCGTACTTTACCCTGGCCGAACAGTTCCAGAACATTATCCGGGACCGCGTTTTCGGCAGCCTCTCCGTCAATTATAATATACTTTCCTGGCTGTCGGTGCAAGGCCGCATCGGCCAGGACTATTGGTCGCGCGACCAGGACTACAACAACTTCCCGACCGGGCAGGCTTCCCGCGGCCCGGCCCCGGTGGGTTTCGTCAACGGACAATACACCCAGGATACCCGCCGGTTCCGCGAAGTGAACGCGGATATCCTGGTGTCGGCCAACCGCGAGTTCGGCGACTTTGGCATCGACCTGACGGCCGGCGGCAACAAAATGTACCGGCGCTCGGATCTCAACAGCGTCCAGGTGACCGATTTTGTCGTCCGGGGGCTGTATACCGTTACCAACGGCCGGGTGAAAGATCCGATCTATGCCCTGTCGGAAAGGGGCGTCAACTCCCTGTACGGATCCGCTGAGGTTTCCTTCAAAAGATTCCTTTACCTCAACGGCACCCTGCGTAACGACTGGTTTTCGACCCTGTCGGCCGACAACCGCAGCATTCTCTATCCGTCGGTTTCCGGCAGTTTCGTCTTTTCGGAAGCCATGCAATCCCTGCCTTCCTGGCTGACCTTCGGCAAGATCCGGGCGGCTTACGCGGAAGTGGGCAGCGATACGGACGTGCCGCCCTATTCAGACGTCCTGTTCTACAGCATCAATGCCAACTTGTTCGGCAACCCGTCGGGCGCTCTCCAGCCGGTGGGCGGCATCGTCGGGAATACCGTGCCTAACCCGGGCCTGCGCCCCATGCGTACCGCCGAAAAAGAAGTGGGCCTGGAATTGAAAATGTTCAAAAATCGCGTAGGTCTGGACATGGCCGTTTACGAAAAGATCACTACCGATCAGATCGTTTCTGCTCAGATCTCCGATGCGTCCGGGTTTGTGAACACCCTCATCAACAGCGGAAAGAGCCGCAACCGGGGCGTTGAAGCCCTGATCAACCTGGTTCCCGTCAAACAGACCGACTTCAAATGGGGCATCACCCTGAACGGCTCCTACAACATCACTAAGGTGCTGAGCCTCCTGACGGATACGCCGGGCGAGAAAATCACGGTGGGCACCCACGTCTTCAACGGCGAACTGCGGCAGGTGGTCGGCGAGGAAATGGGTCAGCTCTACGGTTTCGGCTTCAGAAGGGATGCCCAGGGCCGGAAAGTGTTCGGCGGCAACGGCATCGCTTTGCGGACGCCCGACCTGATCTCCTTCGGCAGCGCTCTGCCCAAATGGGTGGGCGGCATCAACAACGCATTTGCCTGGAAGGACCTCACGTTCTCCTTCCTCATTGATTTCAAACTGGGTAATATGATGATGTCGGGCACCAATTTCAACGCTGTGCGCCATGGCCTTCACAAAATGACGCTAGACGGCCGCGAAGGCGGTGTGGTCGGCGAGGGGGTCAATGAAGCCGGCGAGGTCAATACGGTAGTGGCCGGTGTGCAGCCGTATTGGGAAGTGGTCCGTTCGCAGGCCCTGGTTGAGCCGATCATCTATGACGGCGGCTATTGGAAATTGCGCCAGATCACGGCGGGTTACGACCTGGGCAAGTTGCTGCCCGACAATTTCCCGGTCAAGTCGGCAAGGCTCAGCTTTGTAGCCAACAATGTCCTCATTCTGAAAAAATGGGTACCCAATATCGATCCCGAGACCTTTGGGTACAGCTCCGATAACCTGGTTGGGCTGGAATCGACCGGCCTGCCTTCCACCCGGAGCCTCGGATTCAACCTGAATGTTAAATTTTAATCTGACCAGGCATGAAAAAGTTATTCCAATATAGTGCGATCGCGGTTTCCCTGCTGTTCTTTTCGGCTTGCGACAACGGTTTTGACGAATTGAACACCAACGAAACGTCGCCGATCTCCATCAACCCTGCGTTCCTGCTCAATAACGCGATTATCAACACTTCCTTCACCACCGGTACGGCCATTTATGAAATGGGCATCGTCCAGCAGCTCATCTCGCCCAACTCCGGAGTGCTGACAGGCGCCAATTACAACCAGGACAACCGCAACGCCACCCAGACCATGTGGCAACGCTACTACCAGTCGGTGATCCGGAATACCCGGGTGGTGATCTCCGAAGCCGGACAATTGCCCGGG
Source organism: uncultured Lewinella sp. (assembly GCA_937873655.1). GTDB lineage: Bacteria > Bacteroidota > Bacteroidia > Chitinophagales > Saprospiraceae > JACJYC01. Next base: position 14,072 of record CALMYQ010000218.1, read on the forward strand.
CGGAACAACCTCATACAAATGGCCCGCATCTGGCAGGCCTATGCCTTTATGGTGATGACCGATACCTACGGCGATGTGCCCTATTCCGATGCCGGCAAGGGGTTTTCGGATCAGGTTTTCCTGCCGAAATACGACGCACAACAGGCTATTTACACCGATATCATCAGGGAGCTGACGGAAGCTACCGCCGCGCTTGACGGCGCCCAGGCCATTGAAACGGCGGATGTCATGTACGCGGGCAATGTCGATCAATGGCGGAAACTGGGTTATTCGCTGTTGCTCCGGGCCGGCATGCGATTGTCGAAAATCGACCAGGGAACGGCCCAGCAAACCGTGCAGAAGGCCTTCCAGGGCGGGGTGATCACCGCCAACACCGACAATTGTGTGATCCGCCACGACAACAATTACCAGAATGCCAACGGCGCCATGCTCAATTCGACGGAGGCCAACAACTTCTACCTCGCCGAGCCCTTTGTGAAATTCCTGAAAGATAATAACGACCCCCGGTTGAAGGCCATCGCTGTGCGGTATGTGGGCGCCAAGTCAGGGCCGGAACAAAAAGGGGATATCGCTTCAACCGATCCGGCGGACCAGATCGGGATGCCTATGGGGAACGATAACAGCACCATCGCCATGGTAGCGGCTAACCTCGGATTGGCCAGTTTTTACGATTTTACCCAGGCGGACCGGACCCGGGTGGTAAGCGTAGCGGCGCCCATGTTCCTGGTGACCGCCGCCCAGAACCAGCTTTTGCTGGCTGAAGCGGCCAACAGGGGCTGGATCAACGGCAATGCCGAGACCCTGTACAACGCCGGCGTCAGGGCACATATGGAACAAATGGCGGCCTATTCAGCCAACTCTGCGGTTGCCTCATCGGATATAGATGCGTACCTTAGCGCAAATCCCTTTATCGCCGGCAAGGCTTTGGAACAGATCAATACGCAATATTGGGTGGCTTCATTCCTGAACGGGCCCGAGGCTTTCGCCAATTTCAGGAGATCGGGATTTCCCCAACTGGCCCCGAATCCGTTCCCGGGCAAAGACATCAAAGGCGATTTTATCCACCGGCTGACATACCCCAATTCCGAGATTTCCGTGAACAATGATAACCTGAAGGCCGCCGTCGCCCGAATGGGGCCCGACGACCTCGATACGAAGGTTTGGTGGGACAAGTAGCGACGCATAATCATGCGTCGAGGTTGCGACGCATAATCATGCGTCGAGGTTGGAGCGCATAATCATGCGTCGAGGTTGGGACGCATAATCATGCGTCAAGATTGCGACCCATCATCATGCGCAGAAAAATTTTCGGATGGTCATCACAGGGATTGAAATGCCAAATCCGGCCCAGGCCAAAGGACCTGCCGGTTGGCATCCCTTGCGCCTTTTACGCCTGAAGACCTGCAACAAAATCATAAAACAATACAGACTGATGAACCGAAGCACGTTACTGACCTTTTTTCTGCTCGCATTCGCCTTTGCAGGCGCTGCAGCCCAGCAAATTACGCCGACGCCGGAACAGATCATCGCACTGACTCCGGAATGGAAAGGGGAGCGATTCCCGGACGGACGGCCCAAAACGCCGGATCGGCTGCTGGAACGCCTCAGGAATGTTTCCCTCGAAGAAGCCTGGGGTATTTTGCGCAATGAAGGCTACAACAATGCCTTTGAAGGCGACTGGATGATCCTGCGTCCCGACCAGGTCATGGTCGGCCGGGCAGTGACAGCGCAATACATGCCCCTCCGGCCGGAATGGGATAAGCTGATCAAGGAAAAAGGACAGGCGGAAGGCCGGATCGGCGGGACCAATTCCTGGCCCATCGACGTATTGGCGCCGGGCGACGTGTACATCGCCGACAGCTACGGCAAGATCGTGGACGGCACCCTGATCGGGGATAACCTCGGCAATTCCATCTACGCCAAATCGAAGAACGGCGTGATCTTTTACGGTTCCGTCAGGGATATCGAAGGGTTGGAAAAGATCGAAGGGTTCAACGCCTGGATCAAAGGGTACGACCCTTCCTACATCCAGCAAATGATGCTGGCCTCCATCAACAATCCCATCCGGATCGGGCGGGCGACCGTCCTGCCCGGGGATGTGGTGCTGGCCAAAAAGGGGGGGATAATCTTCATCCCGCCGCATCTGTTGGAAAAGGTGGTGATCACTGCCGAATTCATCGCCTTGCGCGATCAGTTCGGCCATCAGCGACTGCGGGAAGGCAAGTATACTCCCGGCCAGATCGACCGGCAATGGACCGACGAAATCAAGGCCGATTTCCTTTCCTGGATCAATGCCAATCCGGACAAGCTGCCGATGACCCGCGCCGAACTGGACGCCTTCATGAAAGAACGTAATTGGTGAATTTTAAACATCATATCATGACCACTCCTTCATACAACTTCCTGAAAAAACTCGGGGTAACCGATTCGCCCGCGCCCGACAATCAACAGGGCACCGGCCGGCGGGATTTCATCCGCAACAGCGCACTCGGCGGGTTGGCCATCGGGGCTTTTTTCCGGGCGCCGATCGATCAGACCCTGGAATATACCACGCAGAAGGTACAACGCGCCTCGGCGCCCACCGACCTGAAGATCACGGATATGCGCTATGCTGTGGTGATGAACGGCGGCGGACGCTGCCCCGTGATCCGGATCGATACCAACCAGGGCATCTACGGCCTGGGCGAGGTCAGGGACGGCGCTACCTGGCGTTATGCCCTTTTCCTGAAAAGCCGCATCCTGGGGATGAACCCCTGCAATGTGGAGATGATCTTCAAACACATCAAGCAATTCGGTTACCACGGGCGCCAGGCCGGCGGCGTTTGCGGCGTGGAAATGGCGCTTTGGGACCTGGCCGGGAAAGCTTACGGGGTGCCTGCCTACCAACTGCTGGGCGGCAAGTACAGGGATAAAGTGCGCCTTTATGCCGATACGCCCAGGGCAAACTCTCCCGAAGAATTTGCTGCCAAAATGAAAGACCGGGTAGAGAATAAAGGCTTCACCTTCCTGAAAATGGACTTCGGACTGGAGTCGCTGAAGGGCATCCCCGGTACGCTGGCCAACAGCAATTTCTGGGATGTCGGCCGCCAGTGGGACAATTCCCAGATGACCTACGGCGGTACCGAACACCCCTTTACCCAGATCCAGATCACCGACAAGGGGCTCGATATCATGATGGAATATGTAGCCGGCGTACGCAATACCGTAGGTTATGAGATTCCGCTGGCCTCCGACCATTACGGCCATTTTGACATGAACAACGCTATCCGGCTTGGGCGGGCGGTTGAACCCTACCGGTTGGCCTGGCTGGAAGACCTCATCCCCTGGAAGTATACCGAACAACTCAAAGAGATCCGCCAGGCCATCGAGACGCCGGTCCTGACGGGGGAAGATATTTACCTGAAAGAAGAATTCATCAAACTGATCGACAACCGGGCGGTCGATCTGGTGCATCCGGATCTGGCCAGTTCTGGCGGCCTGCTCGAAACCAAGAAGATCGGCGACTATGCCGAAGAACGCGGCGTGGCGATGGCCATGCACTTTGCGGGTACGCCGGTTTCCTTCATGGCCAACGTACACTGCGCAGCTGCTACCCAGAACTTTGTGGCCCTCGAACACCACTCGGTCGATCTGGATTACTGGACCAGCCTGGTCAAACCGACGGACGTTCCCATGATCGACAAGGGATTTGCCGTTGTGCCGGAAAGGCCGGGACTCGGCATCGAACTCAACGACGATGAGGTGAAAAAACACCTCGACCCGGAAGACCAGAGCTACTTCAAGCCGACACCCGAGTGGGATAATATCCGTTCCTGGGACCGGCTCTGGAGCTAACCGTACGGGCAACCCTTGTGGTTGCTCCCCTTGTGGTTGCTCCCTTGTGGAAACTGGTAAAGGGGCCTTTAACCGCAGCGTTAAAATCCAGGTTTACGAAACCCGGAAGGTTTCGCAAACCATAATCAGATTATCATGCACCGATTACCCGTTTGGTTAATCCTCCTTTTCGTCTGTTCAGCCGCCTGGGCCCAGCAGATCTCCAAAGATGAACTGGTCTTCCTTACCCCGGAGTGGAAGGGCGAGCGGTTCGCGGACGGTCGGCCCAAGGTACCCGACGCGGTCCTGCAAAGGATGCGGCTGGTTACCCTGGAAGAGGCCTGGGCGGTCCTGAAAGGCGAAAATTACAAATACCAGTACGAAGACGGCTGGCAGACCATCAACCCGGACAGTGTGCTGGTCGGCCGGGCCGTCACCGCCATTTTCATGCCCGGCAGGCCGGATATCCACCGGGTGATCGACGACCGCGGGCATAACCGCGACGGCCGGATCAAATCGCAGAATTCCTGGCCCATCGACCTGCTGACCAAGGGCGATGTGTATGTGGTCGACCAGTTCGGCGCCCATATCGACGGCCCCACCATCGGGGATAACCTCGGCAATTCGATCTTTGCCAAAACCGGCAACGGCATTGTCTATGACGGCGCCGTCCGGGATATCAACGGCCTGAAAGAGATCGGCTCCTTTACCTCATTTTTCCGGAGTTATCACCCTTCCCACCATTTGAACAATCCCGAAGGTGACCTGAACACTACCCTGGTCGGCATCAACCAGCCCACCCGGATCGGCCATGCTACCGTTATGCCGGGCGACGTGGTCCTGGGCAGGGACGGCGGAGTGATCTTTATACCGCCCCACCTTGCGGAAAAGGTGGTGACCATCTCGGAGATCGTCCGGCTGCGCGATATGTTCGGCCACCAGCGCCTGCGCGAACAAAAATACACACCGGGGCAAATCGATTCCCGCTGGTCGGATGAGATCGAAAAGGATTTTTCTCAATGGCTCGCCGATCATATCGATGAATTGCCTGTACCCAAAGAACAGATCCAGGAATATTTAAAAAAACGCACCTGGTAGGGGCAACCCTTGTGGTTGCCCCTACGATAATAAACCGTTATGAACCACAATCGCAGAAATTTCCTCGCCAAAACCGCCGCCGCGGCCGCGGTGGCCGCCGCACCCCTTTCCGGATTCGGACGCGTATTGGAGCAATCGATTGCGCAAACGCCGAAACACTCCATTCCTTCCGATCTGAAGATCACCGACATCAAATGCGGGTACATTCGCGGCGGGCATAGCCTGTTCGTCAAGATCTATTCCAACCAGGACATCTGGGGATGCGGCGAAGGGGTAGATGCAACGCCCGGCACGTACCACCTGGTCAAGATGTTCGGCCAGCGCATCAAAGGGAAAAGCCCGCTGAATGTGCACCGGTTGTTCGAGGATATCCGGCGGTCCGGTTTTTTTGAGGGCGCTCAATCGGGCATGTACGTTGCCGTACTGACCGCGGTGGAAACAGCCCTGTGGGACCTGGCCGGCAAGGCGCTCGGCTTACCGGTTTACCAGTTGCTGGGCGGGAAATTCCGCGACAAGATCCGGGTGTATATGGATACGGCCCTGTACCAAAGCCGGTTGCCGCAGCCCGCCGAATTTGCGGAAGCCGCCAAAAAGGCCGTCGACATGGGCTTTACCGCCGTCAAATTCGACGTCGACCAGGCCAATGACCCCAATAAATACGACTGGTACAACTGGACTGCAAGCCCGGCGGAGCTCCAGCGGATGTACGACCAGATATCAGCCGCCCGCCAGGCCGTAGGCCCCAATATCGACGTATGCGTGGATATGCACGGCCGCTACGATGCCGTCACCGGCGAGAAGGTAGCCAAAATGATGGAGCCGCTCAACCTTATGTGGCTGGAAGAACCCATCCCGGCCGAAAACCCGGATGCCTACAAAAAGATCACCGAATCGACCACTACACCCATTTGCGCCGGAGAGAACCACTACCTGGCGCACGGTTTCCGCCCCTTGCTGGAAATGGGCGCCGTCGACATCATTATGCCCGACCTCCAGAAAGCGGGCGGCCTGGGTGAAGGCCAGCGGATCGCCAACCTGGCCAACCTCTACTACGTGCCGTTCGCACCGCATATGGTGGCTTCCTATCTGGGCGCGATGGCTTCGTGCCACGTCTGCGCTTCCGTTCCCAATTTCATGATCCTGGAATGGCAGACCTATTTCCATTCCGACCCCATGTTCAAGGAAATCGTCACCTTTGACGGCGAAATGGTGGAGAACGGCTTCATCACCCTGCGGGAAAAACCCGGCATCGGCGTGGAGATCAATGAAGAAGGGATGCGGAAATACGCTACGCCGGGGGTGCCGTTTTTTGAGTAATTGAGGAATTGAGGAATTGAGGAACTGAGGAATTGAGGAATTGAGGAACTGAGGAATCGAGGAATTGAGGAATCGAGGAATTGAGGAACTGAGTTCCCGGCTTACGATTGCCAACTGCCAACTGAGGACTGAGGACTGCCAACTGAGGACTGCCAACTGAGGACTGCCAACTGAGGACTGCCAACTGAAGACTGCCAACTGAGGACTGAGGACTGCCAACTGCCAACTGAGGACTGCCAACTGCCAACTGCCAACTAAAATAACTATATTGCGCCATACAAGACGAAAGACCGACACCTGATGACTCAAACGACGACTTCAACCTACCGAAACCTGATCATACTGGCCGGCGCTTGTTTTGCCGGCGCTTTGGTTGCCTGGTTTGCCGGCGCCGGCGACTGGATCGCTCCCGGATTGATCCTGGGCTTTCTGCTGATGGGCATCGGCGTAAGGGGGTACCCGCTGCTGAAAGGATTTTCCTTTACGTTTTCCATTTTTGCCGGCGTGGCGCTGGCCCTTACCTTCCCGCAATATTTCGTGAAGATCGGCGATTTCAAATTGTCCAGGCTGATCCTGCCGCTGTTGCAGATCATCATGTTCGGGATGGGTACCGCGCTGAGCTGGAAGGATTTTGCCAGGGTCGCCAAGATGCCGAAGGGGATCCTGGTGGGGATCTTGTGCCAGTTTACCATTATGCCGCTGGTGGGGTTGACGGTCACCAAGGTCTTTGCTTTTCCGCCTGAGATTGCCGCGGGTATTATCCTGGTGGGCAGTTGCCCGAGCGGGTTGGCTTCCAACGTGATGTCCTACCTGGCCAAAGCCAACCTGGCCCTGTCCGTCAGCCTGACGGCCGTGGCTACCCTGCTGGCGCCGCTGCTGACCCCGTTTCTCATGAAATTGCTGGGTGGCCAATACATCGAGGTCAATGCGCTGGGGATGCTGTGGGACATTACCAAGATCGTGATCCTGCCCATCATCGCGGGGTTGGTCTTCAACCATTTCCTGCACGGCAAAACCCCCTGGCTGGACGCCGCCATGCCGGTTGTTTCCATGGTCGGCATCGCTGTGATCATCATGATCATCACGGCTGCCGGCCGGGACAGCCTGATGACCATCGGTCCGCTGCTCATTCTGGCCACCCTGGTCCACAACCTAACAGGCTATTTATTGGGTTATTGGGGCGCGCGCGCCTTCCGCATGTCGGAGAAGGATTGCCGCACCGTTGCGCTGGAAGTGGGGATGCAGAACGGCGGGCTCGCATCCGGCCTCGCCCTGACCATGGGCAAACTGGCAACCGTCGGTCTGGCCCCTGCCGTTTTCGGCCCGATGATGAACATTACGGGGTCTTCACTCGCCATCTGGTGGGGGAGTAAGCCGCTGAAAGAGGAGGGGGGCTAAGTTGTCAGTAATGAACATGGAAATAGCTTATGAATATCTACTCTTTTTTGTTTATATGATTGATTGTTAATGCATTGTGGGGTAGTGCAATTGGGTGCTTTAAATTGTTTTATAAAAAAAATAAAAAAACTTTATGTTGATTTAAATAACCTTATTACCTTTGGGATGGACCAAAATTCTTACAAAAAGATAAAGGCTTTTGCAGAAGCCTTAAAGTTTAAACCAGCATTTATTCTTTTAGACCAAGTTTGCACTGATGACGAGGATGTCCAGAGTTTGAGTCTATTAAAAGCAAGGGTGAATGACTTGAATAAATCGGATGTTAATGGGACACGCACTCCGGATGAGATTCAAGCTATGAAAAACCGGATAGTACAATCAATTTTGACATTGGTTGACCGTTTGACTCCTTTGAATTCAAAAGGTGAAAAAAACTTGTCAGCTGATTCCCAAGATGAAACGGTCATCAATTTACCATTAGAACTTCGAAATTCTAAAGAACAACTAATTGATTCTATGCGAAATGATGCTCGACTAAATAATAGGCATTTCACCAACCTCAACGATTGGGTCAATCTAATGGTGAATTGTCAAACTGTCGTTAAAAGTTTGAATACCTGTGATTGGGAGGACTATAACGATAGATTGGAAGCATATTCATTAGTTCATAGATTGTCCAATTCTTTCCAAGAACTTGTTTTCGAACTGAGAGACTCTGAAAACGAAAATTCAGAATTGTTTGATTTGGTCAACTGTACAAACCCAGTAATGATTCAAATTTTAAACGATATCGAAAATGCAAATAAAGGTAATTATCGGATTACCAGTCAATTAATTGCAAAAAATAGAACTTTAATTTTACGAATTAAGAAAGTACTTGAGGAATTGAAAATATTAATAGAAATTGGAGGTTTAATTAATTGGAACTAGACCGGCCAATGGCCTATTCTTTCACAATCACGTCAAGTAAAGACATTCGAGATTTCACGGATGGTTTATCTGCTGGTACGCCTGTATTAGAGATAGCAGCCTTTTTAAAGGCACTAGGAAAAAAATTAAAAGGTACCAATCGCCATAATATGCCCCCGAATCTTGTCGGCGACACTGAAAGTTTTATACTTAAAATTCAGGAAATTTTTGTTGATAGTGAGAAGAATCTTAGGCCTAATACAGAAAATCTCTTGTTTGATGTGATTGGATATATACAAGAACTAACCCAAGAAATCGAATTAGAGGGAAAGTTAAAAGCAAATTTTTATTCTGGTATTCCAAAACTTGGCGTTATGCTTCAAAATCTAGCAAGTTATTTGGGAACAGCAGTTGCAATGGTATCAATTACCACTATACTCAATTAATCCATACGATCGATTTTTAGCACTCCCGTCAAAGATTCACCCAATACGTCAGCTTGAACACCAACGCCCGGTTCTTGCTGCTGAAGTCTTCCGGAAAATAATTCTCCGTATAAACGATAAAGAAATCGGAGGCGGGCTGGTAGCGCCACTGGAATCGGGCATTGAGGTTCATGTTCCGCTGCAGGTTGTTGTATTGATAGTAGGTGGTAAGGAAAATCTTGTCAGTCAGTGTCAGGTCGATGCGCGGTCCGATCAGGAAGAGTTTTTCCTTGCCGTAGTTGTCGGGCAGCTTGATGTCGTTGTAGTCGAACACCAGCGAGACGTTGCCGAACGGCTGATAGCGGGCATTGAGCTGCCCGCTGATGTTGAGGTTGGTACCGTTGTAGAATCCGCCGTAAACCAGGCCCAGTTCAAAGTTGACGATCTGCCGGGTATTGCTTTGAAAGCTGCCGCCGACCGCATGCCAATCGTATTCTTCGCCTTCGTGGAAGGAGGTGTATTTATCCGGATCGATCAGGCTGAAATCGCGGGTCAGGTGCTGAAAGCTGTATCCATAACCGAATTCCAGGGTTGCCGAACTCAGGAAATTGATCTTGTAGCCAAGTGAATAGGCCTTGTCGGTTAGGGTGCCTGCGGGCGTATTGGTATGTCTCAGTTCAAGGACCGGCCCCATGTATACGATCGATTCGGTTTTGGGATAGATCCGGTATTCGGCGCCCATAAAATAATTGATCTGACCGGGATAAACGCCCTTGCCGGGTACGAAGCCCGCCTCCGCGTTGAAGTTTTTACCGATTATGGTACTGCCGCCGAAAATATTGAACGCCCGGACTGAATACCGCAGGAATCCGCCGCCCGTCAGGGTAGCGTCCTTGTTGAAATCGTCAAAGGATTGGGCCGCATACCCGCTCAGGTACCACTTGTTGTCAGCGCTGAGCATTTCCAGGTCGGCCCCGAACACCCGGTTGTAGGTATTCTTCATCAGGGTCTTTTTCCCGTTCAGTGTTTCTTCCCTGAAGATGCCGGGGTGGAAAAAACGGGATGAGTCCGCATCGCCGACACCAAGACTTTCTTTATTGACGAAAATGAAGGATAAGCTGGATTGTTCGCCGAAATTCCGCTGTACGGAGGCCACGGCGTAATTTTGCGCCGGCAACCCCAACGCGGGCGTGGCTTTGGTCTGCATGTCCATCACGGCCAGCCGCCACTTCTCATTGATGGAACCGCTGAGCCGCGCCCCGAACGTGATCGGTACTCGCTGCAGCACCCCGTTCGTGTCCTGGGCTATGCCGATGCGGCGGGAAAAAATGGGCCTCGCCTCGGGAAAGCCCGCGTTACTGAACAGGTCGTTGTTCTCCAGGAAGAATTGCCGCCGTTCGGGGAAGCTGTATTCAAACCGGGTCAGGTTGAGCACCTGCCGGTCGACTTCCACCTGGGAGAAATCCGGATTAACGGTCAGGTCAAGATTGAGGGATGGGGTGACGCCGACCTTGGCATCGAAGCCCGCCTGAAAATCGGAGGATTTCCTGGCGGGGTCGGTTTCGCTATCCTTGGCTGTGTTGCCGGCAATGTAGGGGATCGCCGAGATATTGGTTTTGGCTGGCGGGATGGGGTCCATCCAGCGCAACTGGCCGGAGTAGGCGAATGCACCGGTGTTGAACTGAATGGGGGTCCGGATCCAGGAGGATTTCTGATTCCGTTTCTTATCCAGCCGGTCGAAGGCGATGTTCCATTCGGAAAGGTTGCTCTTGTAGCGGAAGCTGTTGAAAGGGATGGCCATTTCCACAATCCACTTGTCGGGGTAGCGCACCACTTTGGAGTACCACTTGTTGTCCCAGAATATGTTCCAGCTGTCATTACCCGAGCCGCCTGCAGAAACCGTTCCCTCCATCTGTACCCCTTTGGGGGTGATAACAAAGAAAAAACCGTTCAACCGGTCGTTGTAAGTGCCCAGAACCATGCCGACATTGTCATTGATATCGTATTCGAAATCGCGGCGCAGCGAATTGATCATGTCCGGGCTCTCATCGTCATAACAGACAAAGGAAACATACAGGAAGTGATCGTTGAAGGTGAGCCGGGCTTCGGTCTGGAAATTGACTTTCTGGTCGTCCACCGGGTAGTTCAGGTACCAGTTGTCGGCTACGTCGGCTTCCTGCCAGTCGGCTTCGTCCAGCAGGCCGTCGAGGACGATCTCACCTTTGGCCTTCCTGATTTCAAGAACGGTGCCGGGTGTGTTTTGGGACCAGATTGCACAAGGTGATAGGAGGAGGAGAAACAGGACTTTTTTCATACGTTAATCCAATTAGGTCGTCTTTTCGGGTGATGGATTTCGGGATGCAAATGTACGGAAAGTTTGGACAACGGAATATCCGGTAACGGGATTGATTAGCAGGGATTTGGGGGATGTAACCCCGGGGTAGGGATGAAAACAGAAACACCGTTCCCGGCGGATTGGTTCCCCAAATCACCCGGAACGGCTGTTTCTGTTTATTTTCAATGTGAATCAAGGGTCGAAACTTGGAACCGACTGTAAATCAGCGAATATTGTTGGGAGGCAACTTCGAGTTGCCTTTCAACTTGCCTGAAAAAACAGGGTTACTGCCGGTTGATCCAGTCCAGGATATAATCGGCTTCCTCGTGCCAGGTAGGCAGGCCGACGACAAAGTGATTTTTGCCCTTGAACTCCTTGTACTCCGTAACTGAGCCGTTTTGCTTGTAGCGTTTGAAGTTCCGGTAGTTGAGGGACGCCGGAAGGATATTGTCCGTGCTGCCGGAAATGATCAGCAGCGGGTTGTGCGCTTTTTTAAAATCCACCTTTGCAGCGGAGGTCAGGCCGCCCCGTGCTACGCGTTTGGATTCCGGGATGGTGTTGGCTTCGAAATATTTTTGCCATTCCTGCCATCCGTTGTGGCTTACAAAAGCGCCGGTAATGAATACTACGGTTTTAGATTGGATCGATTTCATCGTTGTAATTTTTAAAGGTTGCTATCAATGCTGATGCCACAAAGATGGGGGTGCGGTGAGGGCAAAAACTTTAACCTCGGTTAAAATCGATCACTTTTGCGAAATTCTTTTTCGGATCCGGCTCAGAGAGGGGCCGCGGATACCGAGGTAGGAGGAGATCTGGTAAAGGGGGACCGAATTGAAAATGTCCGGATGCTGCTGGATCAGGTCGAGGTACCTTTCCTCCGGCGACAGGAACAGAAAACTCTCGGTCCGTTTCATGGACAGGTTGAAGCATTCTTCGTCGATCCCGGCGATTTCCTTAAGGGCGTGCTGGAGGATGTCGGTTGGCGTCATAAGTTGTTTTACAAAATGGCACGGTGAAAATGGCGGGATAAAGGTACGGCATTTCCGGCCATTCGATACCAGCCGGATCCTTCCAAAATAAAATTGATTTGCCGCAACATGTCCAAAGTGAATTTCAAATGAATTTCTATATGATATATTATTATATAATTTAATTATTGCTATTTTGCTGCCCGGTATCGGTGTAACTTCATAATTTCTAATAATGACCAACCAATTTTACAACCCGAGGAACGTCCTTGCGGCGTACTGGGCGAGCGCGGTCGAACACTACCTGCGCCTTGAAAACCCAAACCTTACTATCAGTGAAATCCGGAGCCTGCCCATGATGCAGGCCGTTTACACCCAACTGAGGGCCATCACATCCGGACAAAAGCTGGATAAACCTCCGGCAGGGGCGCCTCCTCTCGACAACCTGGCCTTTTTGTCCCAGCATTTTCTGATCTTAGCCAGTGCGGCCACGGCATTTCACTACATCGACGAGGAGGATTACGATACCTTTATCGCATTTGCCGACAGCTACAACGAGAATGCCCAAATTGCAAATTTCAGTACGAGCGACCTGGCCGGGTTTGCCCTTTGCCTGATCATCTGGCTGGGTATGACCGGCCACCTGAATTCGACCGAACAAAAAGGGCTGAATATGCTGCTGGATTGGGTTGAGGAAGAATTTGGTGTCTCCCAAACGGCGATCGATACGATCCGCGGATACGTCAACCGGATCGCTTCCCGGCACTTCTCCCTGCAATACAGGAACTGCAGCAGCAGCCAGTATTCCGGGTACGGGGCCCTGAACTGGACCATGAACAACGACGCTCAGGTCATTATGCTGGGCGATTGGGGTACCGGCATGGACGATGCCAAGGCCTTCCTTAAAGCCATCTGGAAAAAGGCCTACCTGGACAACCCTTCCAAGCAGATCGTTTTCATCCACCTGGGCGATATTTACTATTGCGGTTTGCCCAAGGAATGCAACGAGTATTTTTTCAAGATCTTCGCCGCGGTTTCAGTAGAATTGATGTCAGAGCTTCCCGGCGACAGCGGTTACGATGCCAACCACCCATTTGTTAACAACCCGCCCATCTTCACCATTCCCGGCAACCACGAATATTATTCCGACGGTTACGGCTACTTCGAACTGCTGGATACGCTCCACATGAACTGGAACGGCGGGGATAGCAGCAAACGCCAACTCTGCAGCTTCTTCTGCCTTCGCACCCATGACAACAGGTGGCAGTTCCTGGGAATGGATACCGGGCAGGCGGACCACAACGCGCTGTCCGACGCCTTGCGCGGATTGAGCGACGAACTCGGATTGAGCGCCTACGTCCAGGATTATGAAGATCGGAAAAACAGCCTGCCCAGCTGGATACCCGATTGGGTGACCAACTGGCCCGACAAGATCGTACAGATCTACTATAATGTGGTCGGCCCCTTTGCGCCAACCCTCGTGTCCAGCGAGAAATCCTGGCTTTTGAACCGGATGGATGAATTTTCAGGGCTCACGATCATGTGCTCCCACCACCAGTTGTTCTCCCAGGAGGCCACGATTAATTACGCCAGTCCGCAATACCTGAATGTGCCGCTGAAAAAAGACTTCGGCTCTTATTTCAAAAACCAGATCGCCGCCTGGTACTGGGGCCATGAACATACCTATGCCATGTACCGCGACGGCGTCCAGGGGTTGAACAAAGGGCGGTTGCTCGGCAGCAGCGCTTATGAAGCTACCAACGAAAAGGATACGCCCTACGCCAACAACTATCCGATGATCCCGGCCAATTCCAATATGTTTCACAACAGCGCCATTGGAAAAAACAGCGACGGAATTTACAATCACGCAGCCGCCATTTTTTACCTCGACAGCAGTTCGCACGATATTACCGTGAAATATTACCAATTCCCGGCCTGGAGTCAGTTGCAGTCGGCGCCGTCCAACCCGCAATTGACCCTGATGACCTCGGAGGTGATCTCCCACAGCACCTCCGATTTTGTCAGCCTGGAGCCCTCCTGGATCGGCAATGACCCGGTTTCCTCCGGTGACGTGACCACCGATAACTCGCCCACGGTTGCGGCATTTAACAACCAGGTATATATGGCTTATCAGGATGACAACGGCACCCTTTCCTGGTGTAAGGCCGACGTGAGCAATTACAGGCCTGCTTCCAACAGCGATAAGATACCCTGGGACCCGCAGGAGCAGATAACCGTTAAGGTCGGTAACCTGAATATGCACTTCAGCACCAGCCACAGCCCCGCCTCGCTGATAGCAAACGGGATATGGTATGTATTCTACGTGGACAGTAACAAATACATCAGCCTGCTCACTTGTGATCTGTCCTCAAATACCTGGACCAATGTCGGCGAAATCCAGTACAGCTCTTCACCCATAAAAACGGAAACAGCTTTCAGCGTCTGTTTTTATGAAGGCCTGATCTATGTCGTTTACCTGGATGATGACAAGAATAAGGACGACAGCCGCAATGTGAAACTGATGACCTACGACCCGCTTCAGGGCGGCTCGGGGAATGAAGGGCTGAATTACGGCAAGGTGAAGGATACCAGCAACAATACCTATACGGCGACGAGCATAGCCGTTGCAGGCCGCAGCGATTCGCCGGGCGGAACCGACAATTATATCCTGATGGTGCTGACGGATACCAGCGGCAACCTCAAATGGGCGGTCTCTTCCGACCCCACCGGCCAGTTTACCTACAAAGGCAAAGTCACCACCCACAAGACGGGGAGCCATACGGACGATCTGACCACTTCGGCAGGCGTGTCGCTGACCTATTTCAGGAATACGATCTTCATGGTGAGGGTCGATTCCAACCAGAAGCTCAAAACGGTAGTTTACCAGGCATCGGACCAGACCTGGTACGGCGACCTGGAGGTGGATGTACATGCCAACGATTCGACCAAATCGCCGGAGGTGGCCCAAAGCTCCCACTATCCGTCGCTGGCCAACCTGCAAGGGGCGGTTTTCCTCCTGTACCGCGGCAACAGCAGTTCGAATATTTATTGGTGCTATTGTTAAGATACCGGTGATCCTGCCCGCTGCTCAATTTCTAAGAGGGGCAGGATCTTTTCCTAATTATCCGGAAACCCGGGCAGGAAGATTTTAGGTGTTTTGCTGCAGGATTTGCAGCTAAAAATTCAGATTGACCCGTTTAAAAGCTAACGCATCCGCATCGTTCCTCGCCACAAGAATGATCGGCCCGTTCGCCGTCTGAAAGGTTGCCGCATCGCGGACTTCGCCTTTTACGAACAGCCCGGAACCGGCAGGCCTGAGGCAGGTGAATCCGCCATTACCGTCGCCCCGCAGGAAAACGCCCCGGCTGGAATCATGCCGGCCGACCTCCGGTTTGAGGCCGTAAAAATTGCCGCCCAGCCAGATGTCCGTCAGGTTGTCTCCGTCCAGATCCTGCGCAATGATGCCGAATGTGGGAGCTACCTGAGCCTCCAGCGGCAGCGCTTCCAGCCGGAAACCGGAGCCGTCGTTCCACAATACCGAGGTTTGCAGCCAGTTGGCTGTATACGCAATAGCGCCCTGGCGTTGGGCAGGGTCGAACATGGTCTCGTAGGTCAGGTGGGCGTAATCCTCAAATTTCAGCGCCTTTTTCTTCAGGAACGGCAACTGCTGTGTCATGTCCATCTTTCCGGCAAACGGCCAGGGTTGGTCGTCGTTGGGCGGATACCAGTTGAGGATAAGTTCGGATTTTCCGTTGTTGTCAAAATCCTTTACCGCCATGGTGACCGGCCGCTCCTTCGACGCCTTCAGCTTGGTATTCAACCCCCAGTTGCCGAGTACGAAATCGAGGTCGCCGTCGCCGTCCAGGTCTGCGGGTTCCAGGCAGGTCCACCAGCCGTAATAGGGCTGCGCCGTCTGTTTTTTGGAAAAAACGAACCGGCCGAAGTCGTTCTCGAAATGCAGGACCGGCAGCCAGTCCCCGATCACGATCAGGTCCTGATCACCGTCGTTGTCGGTATCTGTGAAACAGGCATCGGTCACCATACCGCAATTGCCGAGTTCCTGCCGCGTGACATCCACCCACCGGCCCCCGCCTTCGTTGAGGAGCAGGAAACTGCGCGGCATCAGGCCGTAATTGCCGGGTACCGCGCGGCCGCCGATGAACAGGTCCAGGTCTCCGTCCAGATCGATATCGCCGGGTACGATGCAGGAAACCATGCCGGCTGCGGGCGGCGTTTTCCCTTCAACGGCTTTGAACCGGCCGCTCCCGTCATTGTCGTAGTACCGCAACCGGAAATTGGCGAATCCGCGCTGCATCTCGTTACCGCCTGCGCCCAGCAAAAGGTCGTTGTCTCCGTCGCCGTCTGCGTCGAAGATCAGGCCGCAAGTGGTTTCAAGCGCCTGGTCTGCCTCGGGTTGCCAGCCGGTGACCTCCTGCCAGGTTCCGTTTTGCTGGATGAACATCTTGTCCGGATCGCCCGCCGCGCCGGTCAGTACAAAGTCTTCTTTCCCATCTCCGTTCAGGTCCCCTTTGATGATTTTCGGGCTCTCCGTTGAGAGCATCCGCGGGAGCAATATCTCGTAGTTGAAGTCATTGAACCGGTTTTCCTGATGCCGGATATTGCCGCGAAGAAGCTCCGCTGTGGCATCCCGGTAGAACGGGTCGCGGGAAACGGGCGGAGCTGAAAAAGGCCGGTCCGCATCCGACTGCCGCAGGTCAAGGGTTTGGTCCGCGCTGATGTGCTCCAGGGTTTGCATTTTCTTATCCGGCCAGATCACCTCCAGGCGGTCGATCTCTGCATTGTCGGGCAAGCCGAAGAGCAACCCGGGTTCAACGCTGCTCTCGAACCCGCGCTGCGGAAAATGCTGCAGGGCCTGCACCCGGTCGCCCTGCCGGATCTCTACCTTTGCACCCACGCCGAAGGGATTTTTCCCGTTGCCTTGCAGCCGGATCTTCAGGTAATGGCGGCCGGCCTTTTTATCGGTTTCATTCCGGTAGACAAAACAGGGCATGTTCACATTGTTGACCACGAGGTCCAGATCGCCGTCGCCGTCCAGGTCGCCGTAGGCCGCGCCGTTGGAGAATCCCGGTTCGCCCAGGCCGAGTTCGCGGGCCATGTTTTTGAACTGCGGGATCGGCGAATTACCCGCCTGGTGCACAAACCCGTAATTGGACAAAGGGTTGGAAGGCAGGAAAGCGGCAAAATCCCGCCAGTCGAATTTTCCTTTTTCGGTCACAATCTTTTTGACCTCGTCTTTGTCATTGATGAAATTGGTGAAATCCAGGTACATGATCTCTTTGTAGAGCGCGTTGGAAACGAAAATATCCTTCCAGCCGTCGTTGTCGAAGTCGAAAATGAGGGCGCCCCAGCTCCAGTCGGTGGCCGATACGCCGGCCAGGTTGGACAATTCCTGGAAGCTGGCCTCTCCGTCGTTGAGCTGGAGGCAGTTCTGGAGGATCTGATAGTGATAGTCGGCCCTGTATTTGTAATCTTCCAGGTGAAAGGGGTCGAAGACGGCGGTGGCTTTGAGGCGGTAATTGTCGGCCGGCAGCATATCGGTGGTGAATACGTCAAACGCGCCGTCGTTGTTCAGGTCGGCGATGTCAGCCCCCATGCTGGAAACGGAGCAGAGGCTGATGCGGCTGGTCAGTTCTTCGGAGAAGACCGTGCCTTTTCCGTCGACGGGGCCGCGGTTGAGGTAGAGGTAATCCCGCTCCCAGAAGTCGTTGCTGATGTAAATATCGGGCCGCATATCCCCGTTAAGGTCGCTGACGGAAACACCCAGGCCAAATCCGATGGGACTGTTGTAAATGCCGGCCTGTTCGGTTACATCGGTAAATGGGACGGCCGCTCCGGGTTCGGCGTTTTCCGGGCTATCGTTTCTGAACAGCTTGTCGCCGCCGAGCGGATCCTTTTCTTCGCGCGTGCGGTTAAAGGCGTCGATGCGTTCTGGGTCCTTGTAGGAATTGTTGAGGATGTAGCAGTCCAGGTCGCCGTCGAGGTCGTAGTCAAAAAAGGAAGCGTGGGTTGTGAAGCCCGGGTCGTTGAGGCGGTAAGCCGCCGCCTGCTCGGTAAAGGCAATTTCGGCGGCATTTCCGCTGTTGATGAAGAGTTCGTTTTCCTTGTCGTCGCCGGCGATATCGCCCGAATTGCAGACGTAGATATCTAGCCAGCCGTCGCCGTTGACGTCCGCCATGGCCACGCCGGTGCTCCAGCCGCCTTTACCGGCTACTCCGGCCTTTTGGGTAATGTCCTCAAACTTCCAGTCGCCCCTGTTCAGGTAGAGTTTGTTAGGCCCCATATTGGCGGTCAGGTAGAGGTCGGGCATGCCATCGTTGTTGATATCCCCGATGGCTACGCCGCCGCCGTTATAGAAGTTGCGGTAGGTCAGCACATTGAACTGTTCGCCGTCCGTTACCTGGTTGACGAAGTCGATGCCGGTTTGGTCGGCCGGCATATTGGTGAACAAAGCGCCGCCGTCCGGAACAAGGTCGGGATGGACGGTAGTGGAGGTGCAGGCGGTTGCCAGGCAGAACACGAAGGGCAGGTAGGCGTACTTCGGCATTATGTTGGTTGTTTCGTCCGGATAAAAGGCGCAAGAGGCAGTTTTAAGGCTGCCTCTTGCGGACATTTACACTCACTTGGTAATACAACTCAAAACAAGTCTTTAATATCCGGGATTTTGTTTCAACTGCGGAACGCCGTCCACCTTGCTCAGCTGGATCTGCACGGTCGGCAGCGGGTAGAGCCAGTGCCGGTCTTCAAATCCGCCGGAATCTTCCAGGTAGGTGCGCTTGGTCTTCTCCACAGCAAGATACTCATTGTTGATGTAATCTTTGGCGATACCCCAGCGGCGAAGGTCAAAAAACCGGTGACCTTCCAATGCCAGCTCCAGTTTGCGCTCAAACCGGACTGCTTCACGCGCGGCGGTCTGGTTGGTCCAGGCGGAGTTGTATGTTCCGACATCGTATTTGGCATAGGTTATGCCGGGGTCCTTGATGTTGTCATCGGCGTCCCCGTCAGGTCCTTGCGCACAACCTGCGGCCCGTTGGCGGATCATGTTGACCAGTTCGCGTGCCCTTTCCAGGTTACCGAGTTCGACCTCGCATTCCGCCAGCATCAACAGCACGTCCGCATACCGGATGATGGGGATGTTGATGGTACTGAGTTGCTGGTTGCTCCAGCTGCTGGCCGCGTTTTCTCCCGGGTCATGGATGAATTTCTTGGCGCTGTAAGGCCCGGCCCAGGCGCGGGCCCGGATCCATTCGGGGCCGTGAGTCCCGTAGGTGAGGAAGGGCACCCCGTCGCGGCCTACGGTCCAGTCGACACGCGGGTCCATCACATCGGCCGCTGTCGCATCCAGATCGTTGTAGGTTTCAGGCATCGGCAGGCCCCCGGCGTCCACCTTGTGGGCGTTCACCAGGTTTTGAGAGGGCTGGTGGAACCCGCAACAGGAGAAGGTGCCGCCGCCGTTGGGAAAGTTGAGCCGGTCGGCAAAGTTGCCGTTCTGCCCTTCCGTAGTGCCGTCGTTTACGGATGCCTGGATGGAGAAGATCATCTCCGATCCGTTTTCCATTTCCTGGGTGAATACGTCGTGGTAGCAGGGCAGCAAGGCGTATTTGCCGCTGCTCACAACCGCGTCGAACTGCTCTTTGGCTTTCGCATATTCGCCGTTGTACAGGAAAACCTTGCCGAGATAGGCCTGGGCGGCGCCTTTGGTAGCGCGGCCGACTGCGACCTGGGTGACGGGCAGGTTATTGATGGCAAACTGGAAATCCTCCTCGATCCTGGGTATGATGTCCTCCGAGTTGGGCTTGCGGAAATCCTCATCGGCCTCTGTGTAATACGGAATGTTCTTCCACAATTTCCAGCCGTCGAAATGGAAGTGGGCCCTCAGGAATCGGGCTTCAGCCTCTATGCGCTCCTGCTCGGTAATGTTTTCGGTTTTTTTCATCAGCTTGATGGTCGCATTCGAACGGGCGATGCCTTCGTAGAGGGCCTGGAACTTGACGTTGAGGTAATTGTTCCCCGGCGCCCATTGGAACAGCTCGATCAGTTGCACTTCAAGCTGGTCGCCCGGCTCGGATCCTTTGTAGGCTTCGTCAGACGGGACGCTGCCCCAGATCCAGTTGCTGCCGGCGCCGCCCCAGGGCGGGTTGAAGGTACCCCAATCGTCATTCCACCCATCCAGCATGGAATAGGCGGAGATCAGGGCAGCTTCCACGCCTTGCTGATTCCCCAGCGTGCCCTCGTCAAGCGACCCTTGCGGCGGGGCATTCAGGAAATCTTCCGAGCAGGCGAAGAACAGGGCTCCGCTGAATGCGATCAGAAGCAGGCTATAGGTTATTTTTTTCATACCAAAATGAATTTAAAGTTGATGTTTGGTCGGCAGGTTCAATTAAAAACCCGCATTGACACCCAGCATGAAAATCTTGTTCGCCGGGTAGTTGCCGAAGTCGTACCCCGTCCACAAATCGCCGTTCAGGCCGTTTTGCGGGCTGAAGTTGGACGGCGCGGGGTCGATCCCTGAGTATCCGGTGATGGTGAACAGGTTTTGCGCCTGAACGTAAATGCGCAGGTTGCTGAACACCTTGCCCAACACGCCCGCCGGCAGGGTATACCCGATCTGAAGCGTTTTCAGCCGCAGGTAGGACGCGTCCTCCACATAGAAGGAGCTGGGCTGCTGGCTGTACGTGTCGTCAATGTCGAGCATCGGCAGGGTGCCGTTCGGGTTGGCAGGGCTGAAGGAGTTGGTCAACACTTCCTGGCGGACATTGGAATTGAACAGGCCGAAAATGTCGAAGACCTTGTTGTAATTGAAAATCTGACCGCCGACCGAAGAGAAGAAGAAGACGGAAACGTCAAAGTTTTTGTAATTGAACCCGAGATTCAGGCCTGCCGTGAAATCCGGATGCGGATTGCCGATCACACCTTTGTCTGCGTCATCGATCTTGCCGTCAGGTATGCCGGTCAGCTCGCCGTTGTCGTCAAATCCGTCGATGTCCTTGAACCGGATGCGGCCCACGTCGGCGCCGTCCTGGGTGGCGTGGTTGTCCACTTCTGCCTGCGACCTGAAGATGCCGTCGGCGGTATAGCCGTAGAAGGAGGAAATGGAATAACCGATCTGGTTGATGTTGACCAGGCCGATCCGGGAGTCAAACCCGGAGGGGAAGAAGGAAGTCGAACTTCCGTCGATGTCAATCACCTCATTGCGGTAGGAAGAGAAGGTAATGCCGACGTCATAGCCGAAGTCGCCGCTGATCTTATTCCGGTAATCCAGCCCCAGGTCGATCCCCTTGTTTTCCATTTTGGCGATGTTGACGTAAGCGGGCGCAGCCGTGCCGGCCGTACCGGGCAGCGCAGCGGGGAACAGCAGGCCGTCCACTTTGCGCTTGTAGATATCGGCGACAAAATTGACCTTTCCTTCGTACAGCGACAGGTCAAGGCCGGCGTTGGTGGAGATGTTCTCCTCCCATTTCGTAGCCGAATTGCCGCGGTTGGTCAGGGCATAACCTGTTGCCAGTGAGGTCTGGGCGCCGTTGATGTCGTAGAATGTGGATCCGGTGCCGCCGCCGAACCGGTCGTAGGCGTTGCCGCCCGGGACGCTCTGGTTGCCGGTGATGCCCCAGCCGAAGCGCAGTTTCAGGTCGCTGAGCCAGCTGTTGCCTTCCAGGAAAGGCTCTTTGCTAACGCGCCACCCGAGGCTGAAAGCCGGGAAGGTGCCGTATTTCTCATCCCCGAAATTGGAGGAACCGTCCCGCCGGATGGTCGCGCTGACCAGGTATTTGTCCTGATAGGCGTAATCCAGCTTGGCGAAAGCGGAGGCCAGACCGTAATTTGAGCCGTTGCTGAACACGTTTCTGGAGCCTGGGTCGGCCAGGCCCGTATTCAGGTACCATCCGTTGATATTGGTGCTGAAGTAGCCGTTCAGCCCGCCGCCGATGCTCCGGTATTTGCCTTTGATGGCTTCATATCCGACCAACAATTGGAGGTTGTGCGCCCCGCCGAAAGTCTTATTGAGCGTCAGGGTGTTGGTCCAGGTCCAGGTCAGGCCGTTGCTCCAGTTCTCACTCCAGCCGTTGGAGGACGAAAATTCGCGGTTTTCCCAGGTAGGGTAGCTGAAGCCGCCGGTGTAATTGCTGTAAAAATCGGTGCCGAAGCTGGTGCGGGCTTTGAGTCCGTCGAAGATTTCGAGTTCGGCAAACGCATTACCCAGTACCCGGTAAAAGGTACCCTGGTTTTCTTTGCCGGCATTGAGCCTGCTCACCGGATTGCTGCCGTTGCTCATCCCCTGGGCCTTGTCGCCTGCGTAATTCCCCTGGATGTCAAAAACAGGCGTCAGGGGGTTCATCAGGGTGACCCAGGTCATGACTCCCTGCTCGTCCTGGTTGCCGCCGCCTACCCGGTCTTGTCCGACCGAATTGGAGCGGGTGAGGGCTACATTTTCTCCGAAAATGAACCGGCCGGCCTTGAACTCGGTATTGGCCCGAAGGGAAATGCGTTTGAAATAGTTGGTGATCATGGTGCCGTTCTGGTCCAGATAACTGGTAGAGAAGTAATACTTCCCATGGTCGTTGCCGCCGGCGATGCCGATGTTGTGCTCTGTGACAGCGGCCGGCCTGAACACCTCATCGAACCAGTTGGTGCCGTTCGGATTGGCTTTCATGATGATGTTATCCGGGTAGGAATAAGCGCTTTCGTCGACATTGCTGACACCGGCCGGATACGAATAAACCGGCAGTTTGCCCTTGCCGGTGCCGTAAGGGTTGGCGGCATCCACGACGGCGCCTGCATTCTCGTGCTTGGCCCAGACGTAAGCGGAATAATCGAGCGGATCCTTGATCATGTAATCCATGTTGCTGATGGGCGTTTGTATCCCGGCATAGGCATCGTAGGTTACCCGCGTTTTTCCGGATTTGCCCTTTTTGGTCGTTACAATGATGACGCCGTTGTTGGCGCGGGCGCCGTAGATGGACGCGGCTGAGGCGTCTTTCAGCACCTGGATGCTCTCGATATCGTTTGGATTGAAGCCCGTGCTGTACGCATCCTGGACGGGCACGCCGTCGATAATGTAGAGGGGGTCGTTGTTCTGAAAAGAACTGATCCCCCTGATCCGCACGGTGGTACCCTCACCCGGTTCGCCGGAGGAAGAAATGGATACGCCAGATGCGCGGCCCTCCAGTTTTTGCGTAAAGCTGGTAGCCGAGACCTTGTTCAGGTCTTCGGAACTGACCACGGCCACGGCGCCGGTGATATCCCGTTTGCGCTGCGAGGAATAACCCGTAACGACGATCTCGCTGAGGATCTCGGCGTTGGGGTCCATGGCCACGTCAATGGAGGAGCTGTTGCCGACAACGACCGACCGGGTAGAGTATCCCGTGAAGGAATACTGAATGGTCGCCCCTTTTTCTGCGGCCAGCTCATACCGGCCGTCCACATCGGTGATGGTGCCGTTGGCGGTACCCAATACCAGGATGTTGACCCCCGGCAAACCGGCGCCTGTTTCATCGGTAACGACGCCTTTGATCGTCATGGACTGCGCCACCGTTCCGGAAACGGACAGCAGGGCAAACAGGAAGATGAGCAACCCTGGCCCTGACCGTTTAATGTTTTGTAATAAATGTTTTTTTCGCATACATTTTCAAGTTTGAAAGAAACAAATCAGAAAATATCCCGTTTCGTTCGACCATCTTATGGAGGTGTCTTCCTGCCGTGAGTGTAAATTGAAATTCTCATGCTTTGAGCGTTAAGTTTGGTAATATGATTTGGATGAATTGAATGCAAATCCGACGCCCGACCCTGAAAGAGCAGGCGTCGTGATGACTATTTATGAAACTAAAAGTCGTCGGAAAAACTGCATTGTTTTTTCCTGATGGAATCCTGCGTTTAAGGGCACTGAACAGCAATTTGCCGGTTAAGCCTGTGCAATAACCATGATTGCTGCCGCAGTTTGTTGGACCGAGCGCTGAAGGAAATTCGTCATAATATTATTTATGGCGAAAAATGATGAGTGTCAAATAAAATTATGTGTATAATAAATTTGACAAAACAAAGAAAGGTAAATCAAGGTGTAGGTCAAAAAAATGGCCTACTTCAAAATTTCGTCGAAGTAAAAAATTAATACGTCAAAACTACGTCATGAGGGACGGCTAGAACCGTTCGATGAAGGCGGACAGGGAGTTTTGCGGGCTGATTCCGAATTTTTTGCTCATCCGGTAGCGGCGGGTTTCCATTCCGCGCACCGACATGTTCATCCTTTCTGCGATTTCCTTGGTGGACAATCCCATCTTCAGGTAGGCGCAGATCTTGAGTTCAGGAACCGATAATCCTGGGAAGGAATCCTTAAGGCGCTTGAAAAAATCGCTGTGGAGCAGGTCAAAATGCTCTTCAAAGGTCTGCCAGTCGCCGGATCGGTCCAGAAAGGATTCGACTTTCCGGGAAAGGGCCTTCAGCGACCGTTTGATCTCGGTCAGGTCATCCGAATCCGCAGCGTCATTGAGGGTGCTTTTCAGTTCATGAAGAAAGTCATTGTTCACTTCTGCCCGGAGCGCGGTGGAGGCGATCTTGCGGCTTTTGTTCTTCAGTTCCCTTTCAAGGCTGTAGTTCTTCTTCTTCAGAAGGTCGGCGCCGGTTTCCTGGTTGAGAGATCTTTCCAGGCAGGACAGCCAAAGGGAGTAGGCCTGGTCGCAGAGGCCTTTATTGTATTGCGGCTCGTATACGATGGCCGGCCTGATATCGGACAGCGCCTCTTTCAGCGATCGGTATATGCCGGAGGCGACGCCGGCGGCTTTGGCCGCGCCGATGGCTCCGTTGGTTTCCACCACCTCAATATGATTCCCGAGTTTGGTGGCCATGGTGGTGGAGAAGGTCTTAGATTGGAACATATTGTCGTTCCCGACCCGGATGACATCCACGTTCAGGCCCATTTTTTTCAGGATGTTGATCCCGTAAACGAAGGAAAAAGCCACCCCTTCCAGCGCTGCGCGGTAAAGGTGTGCGCGGGTATGCCGGTTGAACTGCAGGTTGAAGATATGTCCGTTCGGGGTCTTGTTGCCGAGCATGCGTTCCGCTCCGTTGCCGAAAGGCAGGATGCAAAGCCCTTCCGAACCGACCGGGACGGAAGAGACCATCCGTTCCATATCCTGATAGGAATGGGAGCCGCGGGCAACCTGGTGCTTGATCCAGCTGTACTGGATACCCGCTCCGTTGAGGCATAAAAGGATGCCGATCCGGTTGAAATTCTCTTCGTAATTGACATGGCCAAAGGCGTTGATCCTGGATTTTTTATCATAGACCGGATGATCCACGATGCCGTAAACAACCCCGGAAGTGCCGCTGGTGGCTGCGATTTCCCCCGGATGCAATACGTTGAGCGACAGGGCGTTGTTGGGTTGGTCGCCGGCCCGGTAGGTAATAGGCGTATCGATGGCCAGCCCTGTTTGCTCTGCGGCTTTCTTGGTGACCCGCCCCTGAACGGAAAACGTCGGGACGATATCCGCAAAAAGGTGGCCGTCCAACTGGTAATAATCGATCAGCTCCGAGGCTATGGCCTTTTTGTTGAAATTCCAGAAGATGCCTTCCGTCAGGCCGGAAATGGTGGTCGCTACCTTTCCCGTCAGTTTCATGGCGATATAGTCGCCGGGCAGGAGGATCTTATGGATCTGGGCGTAGACTTCGGGTTCATTGTCCTTGATCCAGCGCAGTTTGGAAGCGGTGAAATTACCGGGCGAATTGAGCAGGTTTTTCAAACAATACTCCGTTCCGATCTCCTGAAAAGCCTGCTCCCCGATGGAAACCGCCCTGCTGTCGCACCAGATGATGGCGGGGCGCAGGACCTGCTGATCCTTGCCGATAAGGACCAGGCCGTGCATCTGATAAGCTATGCCTATACCTTTGATCTCTGCTGAGTCCACCGCGACTTTGTCCAGGAGCCTCCGGGTGGCCATGCAGAAATCCTGCCACCACACTTCGGGCTGTTGTTCCGCCCAGCCGCTCTGGCGGGAGATCATGTCCATTTCCTGGTCGGGATATTGGGATTGGGCCAGCACTTTTTGCCGCTCACCGTCAATTAGGGCGGCTTTGATGGACGAACTCCCGATATCATAACCGATCAGGTACATAGGTGCAAGTTGGTTACTTCAAATATACGTCAAATATCATTCGGTTCGTCTTAGTTTTGGGTGAGATAAATTGAAATATGCGCTTTCGGCGATAGAAAATTGGGGGAGCGCCGCGTTATTTCGCAATAATGGGGTTTTCCACTGACCAAAACCGGTACAGCAACACCATCAAAACGATCATCAGTATATTCCAGGCGAAACAGCCGGCCAACCCGGCTGCCGTCATTTCTGGATGACCAGCCGCCCGTGGTCCGAGATCAGGTCGCCGGTATAAACCGCATAAACATAAAAGCCTTTCGGTAAATCCGGGAGCTCTATTGGGAATGGGTACGAATCAATCTCCCCCGAGCGATACACCAGACGCCCGGCCGCATCCCGGACCTCGAATCGGATCCCGGCATCGAAATAACCGTTTCGTTGAATGAGATAAAGCGGCTTCTGGCTGTCCGCCGGATTGGGAAAGAGCAGGTAAGGATGTTCGCCGGAAAAGATCGCAGAGGCAATTGCGGATATGGGCTCCGGTGAATGGTCAGTATAGATCTCCAACCGGTAGACATTCACCCCCTGGTAGGGGTTCGGATCCGGGATTTCAATAAAAAACGCATCCGGATCCGGGTCGGATTTTTCCCAAAAGAGAATGGAAGAATCATCCGACTGCCTGATGACCAACCGGGCTATGCCGCGCGTGCTGTTGAGCTCAATCGTCAGGCGTATGCTCCCTTCCTGGACCTCCGCCCGGAAATCCACCAGATAACAGGGAGCCGAAAATGCTTCCGGACCGTAAAGCAGGGGGGAGCGATGCAGGCCTGCATGGACGGTCTGGTGTACCGGCAGGACGGCCACCGGTTTTCCATTCAACTCATTCGCATCTGCGGTCAGATAGGGCAGCGACGTGTTTTTCCAGGGTGTCATCCTTTCGTTTTCCAGTACCTGCAATTCGTAGTCGAAACCCGGGCCGAGGTCGGTCCAGCGCAATTCCAGGGAGTCGCCGCATACGTAGCCGGTCTGAAGCTTGCAGGCCGGAGCGATGAAGAACGTGTCGGAAACCAGGTTGCCCGCGTTCGACCGCAGGCGCAGAAGGGCGGGACATAGGGTGTCCGGCGTTTCCCAGAAAAATCGTTGGGCAGCAGGTGAAACACCGGTGGCGATCGTTCGCCAGGTTTGGCCCAGGTCAGGACTCCACTCCAGGGCGGCAGGTTCGGCGGTCGCGGGGGCACGCCAGGTCAGCGCATTGACCGATTGGCCGACCAAAGGGTTCCGGCGATCCGGAAACACCCAGCGTGCATCTTCGGGGCGGTCGAATGACCAGGAGATTGAAAAAGACTGCGCCGTTCCCTGTTGCAGCCTGGTAGCCTTCACGACAAGCTTGTACTGCCCCGGGCCTGGCTGGTCCAGCGTGATCCATTCTGCATTGTTCAGGTGGTCGGCGCCCCGTCTGGCCGGTTGTTCCAGCGAATCAGGATGGGTGTTGAGGGTCCAGGGAAGAATGGTTTGTCCGGCGGGAGTGGTCAGGGTCAGGTCCAGATCGTTGACCAGGGCGGTTGCCGCCAGGGGGGTGGCGGCCGGATCATTCCAGACCAGGGACACTTTTAGCTTTTCCGCCCCTGCCGGAACCGGGAGCATAAACTCCATCGATTCCCCCTCGGCTTCCAGGGAGTCGATGATGAAATTCCCGGTGGAAATAACCGCCATGGACTTGAGGCCGTTGACGGCGCCGTAGCCGCTTTTGAAGTCGGGGCCTGCCGGACCGGTGTCGTCAGATCCCGTTAAAAGCGCCGATTTGATCAGATCGGCCGGTGGGAGGCGATTGCCGTTGAGGTGGCGGAATTGTTCCTGCATCAACAGGCTCAAACCCGACACGAGGGCTGCGGCTTCGGATGCTCCCTGTCCGTGTGCGACCAGGTGCGGCAGCACCCGTCCGTCGAAGGCCGGCCCCCGGGAGCTGAAGCCGGCAATGGAGCCGTCGTTGTTCTGAGCGCCGACGACCAGAATATTCTTAGCTGTTTTAAAGCTGCCGGTGATATTGCCGAATCCCCGGTTGAGGTATTCGGTGCTTTCATCCCGGGTATCGCCCTTGTTTCCGGCCGACATGACGTGCAGCAGGTAGGGCAGGGCGTTGACGGTTGCATCAAATCCGGCGGACCGGACCCCGTAATAAGATTCAAAATCCGCAGCGCCGTAGCTGTGGTTCTGCACGCTGATCCCGTATTCCGCATAAACCTGGATGGAGTCCGGGATCTGGGGGTTTCCGGTGCAAATTATCCGGACGCCTGGAGCTACCCCGCGGCCGAAATAGGAGGTGGCCCCCGAACCGCCGATGAGACTGGCCATGGCAGTGGTATGGTCCGATTGGTCAACGGCGGGATCGATGAGCCGGATCCGACCGGTCAGGTCTGGGTCGTTCGGGTCTGCGTTGAGTTCCTTGACGGAAACGGCGACGGCAGTTCCGGATAGTTCAGGGTATAGCGCGGCCAGAGGGCTGATCAGGTTGAGATAAAAATCCTTGCTTTTGACGGAGGTCTCTTCAATAATGTCGGGCGGGAAAACCTCAATGAAACCGGCATCCGGGTTGGGCGCCGGCTTACCGGTTTCATCGGGCATGATCGCATTGAAGCGGATTTCAGGCCGGATCGGATCATCGGTTTCTGGAACGGCCTTTTCACGGCAGTACAGAACGCTGCAGCCGGATCGCGTTGCCTGGCTGCCCTGCAGTGCCGGGGAAAGGATCACAACAGGGGCGGTCTGGCAAACGGTGAATAATGGAAGAAGGTTTGCAACAAAGAGAAAAGCGATCCGGATTGCGCCGTTCATTACTGGTCAATAATCATTAAAAAAAAGCACAATCCCCGCAGACCGGCTGAACCGATCGGCGCGATCTGCGGGGAAAATGATCAATAGAGGTAGTTCAGGGCGGTCCGGTCGTAGTTTGACCACGTCGGCGCCTGACCATTGGAGAAGCAGGCCCGCATCACGGAGGAGGCGTCGTTGCCGGTTGGCGTGCCGGGGATATTGACGGCGCCGTACGGGTCGGCTCCTTCGCTGCCGCCGGTGCCGCAACTCAGGCTGCGGTTAAACCAGTCGGTATGCCGGAACCCGATGCAATGACCCATTTCGTGCATGATGACCCTGGCTACGGTATTTTCCTGGATATTGTTGAGGCCGCTGCCCAGGTTGACCGTATTGTACGGATTGCCGCCGGAAGTGGGGAAACCCGCGCTGGCCCCTGTGCTGGTGCCGTTGCGGCGTACAAGGATATCGTAGCTGCCGGAAGTGACCCGTTGGAAAACCAGTTTGAGCCCTTCGGAATTGTACCGGGCAATGGCGGTATTCAGCGCATTGGACATTTTGGTGGACAGGTTGGTCGAACCCCGGACCCGGATGGTGCGGGTCGAACCCGGTACCGAGACGAGGTTGTAGGTGCGGTACTGTTCCAGTTCGGTGCCGCCGTCAACGGTCAGGTCGGTGAATTGTTCGAAGATCTGTTCTTCGGTCATGTGGAGGCAACCTTCGACGAGGTATCCGCCTTCGGGATCGACCTGGATGTCATCCGTTCCCAGGCCGATGACCTGCAGGCGTTTGATGACTTCGTCAGGGATGGTGGCGCCCTGGTCTCTGACCTCTTCTTTTTTGCAGGAGGTCATGAAAGTCAATGCGGTGCATGCAGCAAGCATAAAGGCGATGCGGCACAAATGGCGCATCTTGCGGTTTGTGGACATAAGAATAGGTTTATGGTTAAAAATAGTTGCCTACAGACAATAACCAATCCCTGTTCTGCTATACAGTTGAACAAAAAATGAAATGGAAAAAGCCGAAAAAATCAGTTCAAAATAAAAAATCGAGTGGGGTGTCGGAAGAAAGCGTGTTGTATGTTTTGCAACCTTTTCGAGCCGCTAATGCAAGATAAATAATTAATTTTTATTTGTGCAAGAAAAAAAAATAGCGACACTGTTAAATAATTGCCAATATTTTGATTTTCAGTTATTTATTAATGAATTTTTTCGACGAACGGGTGTGGGTTTTGGGAGATGGTGAGAGCCCGCCTTCGCCCGAGGCTACGGCGGATAGGGGGTGAGGAGGTGAGAGGGTGAGACGCAAAGTTTTGATTTTCATCACGCTGCGGTTGCTAAGAATCGGGTTGACACAAAATTCTGAACAGTCCCTGGCATTTGGCAGACCCTGTCAAGCTTCCAGCATCCAGTATCCAGTATCCAGTCCTCAGTTGGCAGTTGGCAGTCCTTCAGTTGGCAGTCCTTCAGTTGGCAGTCCTCAGTTGGCAGTCCTCAGTTGGCAGTTGGCAGTCCTTCAGTTGGCAGTTTTCCAGCATCCTCCGTCCGCCATAGCTCCCAAAGAGCGACGGCGGGCAGCATCCGGATTCCAGTCCTTCAGTTGGCAGTTGGCAGTCCTCAGTTGGCAGTTGGCAGTCCTTCAGTTGGCAGTCCTCAGTTGGCAGTCCTTCAGTTGGCAGTCCTTCGGTTGGCAGTTTTCCAGCATCCTCCGTCCGCCATAGCTCCCCGGGAGCGACGGCGGGCAGCATCCGGATTCAATTCGCCAGCTCATTGATCAGCACCACCTTGCCGAATCCGAGTTTGTTCAGTTTTTCCATTTGGGTGGCGGCGTCGCCCACTACGAGGTAGTACATGCGGTTGGGATCGAGGTATTGACCGGCGAGTTCCCGGATCCGGTCGAGGGTCATGTCCCGGACGACGGTTTCGCGTTGCCGGGCATAGTCGTACGGCCATCCGAAGGCGCTGATGTTCTCCAGCATGCCCCGTTTGGCGGCCGGCGTTTCAAAGCTGCGGGCCTGACTTTTGATCAGGAAGCTTTGGGTGACCTCCAGGTCATTCTCCTTGAAATCCTTGCCGTAGTTTTCCAGGATTTCCTTTACCAGCGCAGCGGATTCGTAGGTCACATTGGACCGTACACCGCTTGAGATGGTGAAAGGGCCCCGGATGGCAGATCCTTCAAACCGGGAGTTGATGCCGTAGGTGTAGCCTTTGCCTTCGCGCAATTGCTGGGTGAGCTGGCTGGCAAACCCGCCGCCGCCGAGCCGGTAGTTCATCACCGTAGCCGGATAGAAATCCGCATCTGTGGCGGCCAGGGCGGGGTAGCCGAAGCGGAGAACGGACTGTTTGGCGCCGGGGACATTGTAGAAATAAACGACGGAATGCTCCGGAGCCGCCGGTACAACGACTTCCGGTATGGTCACCGGTTTGGCGGGCCAATTGGCGTCGAGTGCGGAAAGCGACAAAACCACGTCCTCGCGCCTGATATCCCCGACTACATGTATGGTGGTGACGGTAGGGGAGATGTTGGCGTCAAAATATTTTTTGAGGTCGTCCAGCGTAATGCTGTTCACCGAAGCCTCTGTGCCGGAAGGGTTATTGGACAGGATATTGCCGGCTCCGTAGATCAGCCGCCTGTATTCGTTGGCGGCTATGCTGTTGGGGTTGGAGGCCTGTTGCTGGATATCGCTGACGGCGCTTTGTCTGGCCAGCTCGAATTCCTTTTCATCCCAGCGCGGCTCCAGCAGGATTTCCTGGACGAGGGCGATCACCTTGCCGTAGTTGCGGGCCAGGGTGCTGACCCGGACCGTAATGTCCTCCTCGCCGGCGTTCACGTTGATGGCGGCGCCCAGTTTCTCTATGGCTTCTTCCAGCTGGGCGGTGGTTTTGGTCCGGGTGCCTTTGGTCATCATTTCCGCCAGCAGGTTCGACACGCCGGTTTTATCCGGTTGTTCCAGCAACAGACCGCCCCGGATGACCATGCTGATCTGGACCAGCGGCACCTCGTTGTTCCCGATCCCGTAAACGCGCATTCCCGACGGCCATTCCTGTTCCCAGACATTGGGTACCGTTATTTCCGGCGCCTTTCCGTACGGCGGCTCCACTGTCCGGTCAAAGCTCGACGGGGTGCGCTCGTAAGCCACCTCCTGGCTGAGGTCAAACTCCTCTTCCGCGCCTTCGATGATGGGTTCTTCCACAACATCAGCCTTGATGGAGCCTTCGAGCGCGAGGGATGGTTGCCCTTTGGGCACGAAGCTGGTGGCCACGAAGTTTTTGCCCTTGATATATTGATCGTAAACGCGCCGGACGTCTTCCTTCGTGACCGCCAGGATATTTTTGACATCCTGGTTGATAAAGCCCGGATCGCCCGCAAAGATCTGGTATTGGGCCAGTTGGAAACCTTTGCCGAGCACGCTGGACAGGCCGTTGTAAAAGGCCGTTTCCTGTCCGGCTTTGATGCGTTCCAGGTCGTCATCCGATATGCCGTCTTTTTCGAAACGCGCAAAGGCTTCGTTCACGGCCGTCATTACCTCATCGAGGTCTTTGCCGTCGTACGCCCGGATACTGAGGATAAATTCTCCGGCCAGTTCGGAACCGTCGTGGTACATGTTTACCTGAGCGGCCAGTTGTTTTTCGTCGACGATCACCTGATTGAACGGCGCTTTTTTGCCCTGCGACAGGTAGTTGGCCAGCACTTCCAGCGGGTAGGAATCCGGGTTGTACTGGGGAACCCCGGGCCAGGCCATGGTCAGTTCGGGCAGGCGGGCGAAGTTGTCCTCATGGAACAGTTTTTTGGTTTCGGTGAGCAGGGCAGGGCGTTTTCCAAGCGGCGGCACCTCTTCGCCGCGTTTGATCTCGCCGAAATATTTCTCGACCCATTCGCGGGCTTGCGCTGTATCAAAATCACCGGCTATGACAAGTGTCACATTGTTGGGTACATACCAGCGACGGTAAAAATCCTTGACATCCTGCAGCGTTGCATTGTCGAGGTCTTCCAGGGAGCCGATCACTTCCCAGTTGTAGGGATGGTCGGCCGGATAGAGGTTCTTGTCGATCACATAGGAAGTGTGGCCGTAGGGCCGGTTGTCGACACTCTGGCGTTTTTCATTTTTAACGACCTGTTTTTCCTTTGCCAGCACCGGCTCGGTCACCGTGTTGATGAACCAGCCGAGTTTATCGGCCTCGGCCCAGATCATTTTTTCGAGGGCATCGTTGGGCACGGTCTGGAAGTAATTGGTCCGGTCGCGGCTGGTGGAGCCGTTGGCGCCGGATCCGCCGATGCGGGCGCTCATCTTGTCGAGGCCGCCTTTACCCAGGTTTTCCGATTCCAGGAACAAGAGGTGCTCAAACAGGTGCGCGAACCCGGTGCGGCCGGCTTTCTCCCGGGCAGAACCGACGTGCGAGGTCAGGGTCACGGCCACCACGGGGTCCGACCGGTCGATATGGAAAATGACCTGAAGGCCGTTGGGCAGGGTGAATTGTTCGAACGGAACCTTGAATTCAGGGTTATTCGTTTCGGTTGACGTGTTGCAGGCCCAAAGGGACAATAAGGCCAGGCAAAGGAACAGGCGGTTGCGCATGGTCGGATGGTTAAGCAACGGTCAAATAATCACTTCCCGGTTTCAGTCCTTTATTGAAGATATAAACAATTGACAATGACCTTATTCAAGCTAAACGACTGAATTAAAAGAGGGGGAGTTAATTTTTGACCATTACTAGTGAATGGAGAAATGTTCCGGCGCAAAGATATTGAATTCGTGAAATACTTGCTTGATTTTGAAAAACCTGTGTTTTATGCAAATCTGAGATTTAATTTTATATTTGCATAAAACTACTGTACTGTGTTTGTTCACCGCAAAATAGAAGGCCGCATCCGTGAAATGTGCGGTAAATTCCCGATCATATCATTGACGGGGCCCAGGCAATCTGGTAAAACTACACTGTTACGCGAATTATTTCCCGAATACCGGTACATTTCCCTGGAGAACCCGGATCTGCATGATTTCGCGTTGGAGGATCCGCGCAGGTTTCTGGCCACTTACGACCAGTACGTCATTTTTGACGAGGCACAAAGAGTTCCGCACTTATTCAATTATTTGCAAGGCAAGGTTGATGAGGACCGGATAACAGGCCAATATATTCTTTCCGGATCGCAGAATTACCTGTTGATGGAAAGGATTACCCAAAGCCTTGCCGGCAGGGTGGCCTTGTTCAAATTATTTCCATTTTCTTATGCTGAATTGCGCAGTTCGAAGCTCATGCCTGATTCGGTAGAACAGGCTATTTTTCAAGGGTTTTATCCCAGAATTTATGATCAGGATTTGAATCCGGGAGATTTTTATCCGAACTACCTGGAGACCTATGTCCAGCGCGATGTTCAACAATTGACAGCCGTCCAGGATCTCCGGTTATTCCGGAATTTCATCCGGTTATGTGCGGGGCGTATCGGACAACCGCTGAACTATCAGACCCTGGCTTCTGACACGGGGATTTCGTCCGTTACAGCCAAAGCCTGGGTTGGTATACTGGAAGCCAGTCATGTTATTTTCCTGCTACCGCCCTATTTCAGGAACTTTGCCAAACGCATTTCCAAAACCCCCAAGCTCTACTTTTATGACGTTGGGTTTGCTGCAAATTTGTTAAAAGTTTCCTCCCCTGATGACCTGATCGCCCATTTTGCCCGAGGCAACCTGTTTGAAAACCTGATTATCGCTGAAATTCTGAAACAACGCTATCAGACCGAATGGTCGCCGGAGCTTTATTACTGGCGGGAGAGCAACGGGCGTGAGATCGATTTACTCGCTGAAAGAAACGGGAAAATTGTGGCTGCCGAAATTAAATCGTCGTCCACACTGAATTCTTCCTTCTTTGAGAATTTGTTGTTTTTTAAAAAATATACCGCTGAAATGCCGGTGGAAAGCTATCTTTTATACGGTGGAGAAGACCGCCAGGATCGCAGCGCAGCTTTTGTTCGGGGCTGGAATGACCTGGAAGGAATTTTTTGAATGCGAAATGTAAAATTCAAAAGTGTGAATGCAAAAGTGCCGATACCCAATATCCAGAGGGTCATATTAACAAACCCCTAACCTCCCGCCCGCATCACAGCTAATCTTTTGTTAAACCCGTGAACAATCGGTAATCTTTTTCCATTTAAAGACATTAAACAAGTAGAAGCGTCTAGTTTGGCCTAGGCCTCGTCGAAAGAAATGGCCGGTGTGCCGTCAAGACATTAGATTGACCCAAAACCAGGAACCATGAAAAAGTACTTCCAAACCCGCCTCGAAGCCATTGACTGGGTAGCCGGTTATGCCGAGAACGAAGGCCAGTTCGAGGTACTGCGCGAACAATTGGAATTCAATTTCATCTATACGCAGACCTATTTCCTCGACCTGGATGACCAGCCCGCTGAAGTGGCCTGGCTGGACAAGCGTCCGACGCCGGGTTTCCTGCACTGATCGCCGCCGGTCTGTTCATCCGTATCCCTATTTCCCTTTAAACCTCCCACGCTTTCCGGGATTGCTGGAATTTGTTGTCAATTCTTATTGTATCATTTTGATAAATTGTTATTTTTGTGCTTATTGATCATTATCAAATAAGCAATCATGAAATCATTCCTGCTCCCGACGCTCGTTTTACTCCTGCCATTATTCCTGTACAGTCAACAACCTGATCTGGCCAAAGCACGGGGTTTGGTCGGCAAGATGACCCTGGAAGAGAAGGCCCATATGGTCGTCGGCATGGGCATGCGGATGCCCGGCATGAATATGGGCGCCGGTCCGGTGGTGGGTCAAACGCTGGATAAGGTACCCGGAGCCGCCGGAACGACTTTCGCCATAGAACGGCTGGGTATTCCCAACGCCGTTTTGGCTGACGGCCCCGCGGGTTTGCGCATCCAACCCATCCGTAACGAAGATTCTACCAAAACCTTTTATGCGACGGCGTTCCCCGTAGCCACTTTGCTGGCCTCCACCTGGGATGTCGATCTGGTAGAAGAGGTGGGCAAGGCGGTCGGCAATGAGGTGAAGGAATACGGGGTTGATATTTTGCTGGCGCCGGCCCTCAACATTCACCGCAATCCGCTGGGCGGCCGGAATTTTGAATACTATTCCGAAGATCCGGTAATTGCCGGGAACATTACCGCGGCCATGGTCAACGGCATCGAAAGCCACAGTGTAGGCACCTCCATCAAGCATTTTGCCGCCAATAACCAGGAAACCAACCGGAGTACCATCAATACCATTGTCAGCGAAAGGGCCCTGCGGGAGATCTATCTGAAGGGTTTCGAAATTGCTGTCAAAAAATCGCAGCCCTGGACGGTGATGAGTTCCTACAATAAGATCAACGGCGTGTATACTTCCCATGACCCGGAATTGCTGACCGTCATCCTGCGCGATGAGTGGGGGTTCAAAGGACTGGTGATGACCGACTGGTTCGGCGGCACCGATCCGATTGCCCAGATGAAGGCCGGCAACGACCTGATCATGCCGGGTACGCCCCCTCAGGTGGATACGATTTTGAACGCGGTCAAAACGGGCAGGCTGGATGAAAAGGTGCTGGATGAGAATGCGGCCCGGATCCTGGCGGTGTTGATGGAATTGCCCACGTTTAATGGGTATCATTTTTCCGATCATCCCGACCTGAATGCGCACGCTAAAGTGGCCCGGGCAGCTGCGGCCGAAGGTATGGTCCTGCTCAGGAATGAGGGTCAGGTGCTGCCCTTGAAAAAGGGAATTGCAAGAATCGGGGCATTCGGCAATACGTCCTATGACTTTATTGCAGGCGGTACGGGCAGCGGCGACGTCAATGAGGCCTATACCGTATCACTGGCCGAGGGATTGTCCAACGCCGGTTAT
Organism: uncultured Lewinella sp.; assembly: GCA_937873655.1. GTDB lineage: Bacteria > Bacteroidota > Bacteroidia > Chitinophagales > Saprospiraceae > JACJYC01. The sequence goes on from CALMYQ010000218.1 coordinate 51,091, forward strand.
GTCATGGATGGCGCCCTGAAGAACAGCTACGAAACATACATTGCGGAAGCCAAGGCCAATCGGCCGCCGCAGCGGTTCTTCTTCGAGCTGCCGCCGCCTATCGCGGAAATGCCGTTAGACGCCGCCGCCATTCAAAAGGCGGTCAAGGAAACGGATATTGCCTTTATCACCATCGGCCGGAACGCCGGAGAATTCCAGGACCGGAAGAAAGAGGACGATTTTCTGCTGACCGAAGCGGAGCAAAACCTGATCAGGGACGTATCAACTGCCTACCATGCTGCCGGCAAAAAAGTCGTCGTTATCCTCAATATCGGCGGCGTGATCGAAACGGCTTCCTGGCGCGACCAGACTGACGCGATCCTCCTGGCCTGGCAGGGCGGGCAGGAAGGCGGTAACGCGGTGGCAGATATCCTGAGCGGAAAGGTAACTCCGTCGGGCAAACTGGCCACCACCTTTCCGGTAAAATACGAAGACGTACCCTCCGCCAGGAATTTCCCCGGCCGCGAACTGCCGGAAGACAACCCCGACGCAGCCCCCCGGAGCCCGCTGCGGGGCAAGAAATCGGAGGTGATCTATGAAGAAGGCATTTATGTGGGCTACCGGTATTACAACACTTTCGGTGTGCAGCCGGCATTTCCGTTCGGATTCGGGTTATCGTACACCCAATTCAAGTACAGCGGCCCAAAGTTGAGCAATTCGGATTTTAAAAGCAATATGGAAGTCTCCGTGGATGTGACGAATACGGGTAAGACGGCCGGAAAGGAAGTCGTTCAGCTTTATATTACCGCCCCGTCCGGCAGCCTGGACAAACCTGCGCTTGAACTCAAGGCCTTTGCCAAAACCAGGTTGCTGAAGCCGGGCGAAAAACAAACGCTGAAATTCACCCTCCGGCCTGAGGATCTGGCCTCATTTGATACGGACCGGTCCGCCTGGGTAGCCGCCGCCGGGAATTATGCCGTGAAATTCGGCGCTTCTTCAGCGGATATCCGGCAAACGCTGGATTTCGGCCTGACCAAGGAAATTATAGTGGAAAAAGTACACAAAGTGCTGACGCCGAAAGTATCGATTGCAGAAATGAAAAAATAAGGACAAAGGTTTGGTAGTCGGCTGGTCTCCGGATTGGGAGGCTGGCCGGCCGGCCCTTCTTTAGTATTACTTTTATTGGTTAATATGGGTGGGGAAAAAATGCCCGCCCTTCCGCCACCACTCTCGGGTATACGTGCGAGGCCCCGGTAAGAGCCTGTCAGTTCCTATTTCCAGCGCGCGGAATGCAATAACTATTACTCGGTCAAACCCGATATGTTCATGGGATCTAATACAATGCAAATATAAACTTTATTTTTCAAAATAAAAAAATTAAAATCAAAAAGTTTTATTATTTTTTACTCGAGGCGAATTCAATGATATTTGCTCTTGAGGATATCGCCATCCGGCTCCCTCAAAATCTCCCTGTCATCCCCGGCCTCCGAAGTCCCAACTAAGTCGGGCAGCCTCAAGTCTCCAGTCTCCAGTCTCCAGTATCCAGTCTCCAGTCTCCAGTCTCCAGTCTCCAGTCTCCAGTCTCCAGCCCCCAGTCTCCAGCCCCCAGCATCTTTCATCCCACGTAGCCTCGGGGTAGTCGGGCAGCATCCCGAAATTAGCTTACCAATCCCTACGCTTCGCTCCAGGATCCGGCATCCCCGTCCGCGAAAGCCCCAATAGAGCGCTGGCGAGCACCGTCCGCCATAGTGACACCACAGGCGTTACGACGGCGGACAACATCAAAAAATCATCTCCTTCACCTTCCCCGCATACCCCCGGCTCACATGCACCGTATCCCCGTTGTTCAGCCGGATATCGAAGGTATGTCCCTCCCGGAATATCTCGGCAATGGCATCCAGGTTGATGATCGTTGACCGGTGTACGCGCATGAACTGCCGCGGCGAAAGCTTCGCTTCCAGCTGGCCGATGCCATATTGGCTCAGGAAAGCGCCTTTTTCGGTGATCAGTTGGCAATAGTCGCCGTCGGCTGCGATTTGAACGATATCGGCCACGTTGATGGCGACCAACCGGTTGCCTTTGCTGACCAGGATCTTATTGGGGAAACCGCCGGCGGCTTCGTCAACCAGTTGCTGCGTAAGGGTGCGCAACCCGTTCTGCGGTTGGGGCAGCCGGTTCAACAGGCGTTGTATCGCTTCCCTGAACCGTTCCCTGGTATAGGGCTTCAGTAAGTAGTCCACTGCGTGCAATTCGAAGGCCTGCAAGGCGTATTTGTCAAATGCGGTTGAAAAAATGACCAGCGGCAATTCGTCCAGGTGCGCCAATACTTCCAACCCGCTGAGCCCGGGCATTTGCACGTCCAGGAAAATGATCTCGGGACGCATTTCCCGGATGACACGAATAGCATCCACGCCGTTATTGGCCTCGCCCACAACGATCAGATCGGGATAGTCGCCCAGGTATTCCCGGAGCAGCTGCCTGGCCGGGGCCTCATCGTCAATGAGTACTACTTTTTGCATAAGTCGGGTGATTTGGAATGCTAAACGTGATCCGGGTGCCGCGTGGTTCTACTTTGGAAATATGAAGATCGACGCCGTAGGTCAGCGCCAACCTGCGCCGGGTATTGTAAAGCCCTACCCCTGTGCCGTTGGTTTTTTCGGAATGCCCGCTCGGCATACCCGCGCCGGTATCCTTGATCTCAACGGCAAGTTGATCGCCTGCCAGGTGCGCGGACAGGGTCACATCCCCGCCTTCTACCAACGGCCCGATGCCGTGACGCACCGCATTTTCCAGCAACGGTTGCAACAGCATCGGCGGTACCGGACAATCCTCCGCCAGCGGATCGATGTCAAAATGAACCCGCAGCCGGTCGCCGAACCGGGCCTCTTCCAGCTTCAGGTACTGCCGGACAAAACCCAACTCTTCCCTGAACGGTACCAGATCTTGCCTGGAAGCCCATACCTGGTAACGGAACAGATCGGCAAGGCTCGCCACCAGTTCCCGGGTGGCCTCATGCCCGGGAGGTACTGAGGCATTGATGGTATTGAAGGCATTGTACAGGAAATGCGGGTGCAGCTGGGCTTTCAGGGCGGATAGTTCATTCTGCAGGGCAGCCTCACGCAATTCAGCCTGGTGCAATTGGGCGGTTTGCAGCCGCTGGTAATAATCATAGGCGTGGAAAATGCCGAACTCCAGTACGTAAAACAGGGTCGGAATATAAATGTCCCACCATTCCGCCGAACCGGTCAAATGCCCGAGACCCAACAACCTGCAACACAGGTAATAAACCTGCTGCCATCCCTTGGCAAAAAGCGGCGCCAGCACAATATGCAGCAGCAGCTTTCGCCACAACGGCCACCCCTCCAATACCCTGAACAATAACACCCAGATGATCCAGGTGAACACCCCCTTGAGGCTGTAATCCAGCGTGATCTGCCATTTATAATAACTGTCGCCGATGGACTCGCCTGAGGACCAGTGAATCGCAACAAAATAAAAAAAGGCAAATACGAAGTAAAAGCCGAGCAAGAGCAGGTGCTCAACGCTGAAAAACCGTTTTATGCTGAATCTTAATTTCATTTTTTGAGGAACTGGGGAATCGAGGAATCGAGGAATCGAGGAATCGAGGAACTGAGGAATCGAAGAATCGAAGAATCGATCAGGTCAACCTCTGACCGCCGTAGTGACGCCACAGGCGTTACGAAGGAGGTAAATCCACAAATCCACAGATCAAATTTCCGAAATCAATATCTATTATCCCAGCAATTTCCGACGAACCGCCATTCGCGGGGATGAATAGCCATTTCCCGCCATTTGTCGGCCTATTTGGCCGTTTATCGAAAAAAGAAGGCCGGAGATTGTAACCTGCCTTACCTTTGTACGGTCTTAAATTTAATAGAATAATCACCTGACTTATGAAAAAATTGTTCACCCTATTGGTGGCCATGGCTACCGCTACCTTTGTCTTTTCCCAAGCTTCCCTCCAGGGTTCAGTCAAAGATGCCGGCGGCAAACCGGTTGACTACGCCAACGTCATCCTTCATGCTGCCGCCGACTCCTCGATCGTCAAGGTCGAATACACCAAAGAAGACGGCACCTACGCCATGAAAGGCCTGCGTGCGGGCGAATTCTGGCTGGAAGTGAGCTATGTGGGCCTGCCGACCTTCAAATCGGAATCCTTTGTGCTGGCTGCCGATGAGAACAAGCAATTGCCGGAGATCGCTTTGAAAGCCGCTTCTGCCGAGTTGTCCGAAGTGACCGTAACGGCTAAAAAGCCGCTGGTGGAAGTGCGCCCGGATATGACGGTCTTCAACGTGGAAGCCGCCGTAAACGCGGTCGGCAATGACGCCCTTGAGCTGATGCGCCGCGCCCCGGGTGTGGTCGTCGACAACAACGACAACATCATGCTCCTGGGCAAAAGCGGGGTCCGCATCTTCATCGACGGCAAACCTTCACCGTTGAGTTCTTCGGACCTGGCCCAGTTCCTGCGCAATATCCAGGCCACCGAGATCGAAGCCATTGAGGTGATCACCAGCCCGAGCGCCAAGTACGAAGCCGAAGGCAACGCCGGCATCATCAATATCCGGATGAAAAAGGACAAGAGCCTCGGCACTAACGGCAACCTGGACCTGGGGTACAATGTCGCCATCCACTCCCGCTACAACGGCTCCATCGGCCTCAACCACCGCAACAAGGACTTCAACCTGTTCGGGAAATACTCCTACAACGAAGGGCACAATATGAGCTTCCAGGATTTTCTCCGGATCCAGGGCAATACCTATTTCGAACAACACGCCCGCCAGCGCTGGGGATGGACCAACCACAACTTCCGCGCAGGCGCCGACTTTTTCATCAACAAGCAAAATACCATCGGCGTATTGGCCACCGGATTTATCGGCGATTTTGCCGCCGTCAGCAACAGCTCCACGGACATCAGCAACAACACGACCGGAGAGAACCTTCAGAAGCTGCTCGCCCGCTCCGAAAACGCCGGCGACAACAACAACATCAACCTGAACACCAACTACCGGTTCGATAACGGCAAAGGCAAAACCCTGAACGTGGACGCCGACTACGCCCGTTTCCGGAATACCCGCGACAGCTACCAGCCCAACCGCTATTTCGACCCCTCCGGCCAGAACCTGATCGACGAGGTCATCTTCGGCATCAAATCGCCGACGGATATCGACCTGATGTCGGTTAAGCTGGACCACGAACGCCCGCTTTGGGGCGGCCAGCTGGCTACCGGCGCCAAGGTCTCTTATGTGGTGACCGACAATAATTTCGGTTTCTACAATTACGTCGACGGCGAATCCCAGTACGACCCGATGCTGAGCAACCGCTTTGAATATACCGAAAACATCAACGCCGTTTACGCGCAGTACAACCGTAAATTGGGTGAAAAGACGAACCTGCAGGCCGGCCTTCGCCTGGAGCACACCCACTCCATCGGCGACCTGACCAGCGACCAGCAAACCGAAAACGACAAGGTGACCCGCGATTACGTCAACCTGTTCCCCAGCGCCGGCATCAGCCGCCAGCTTGATCCCAAGAACAGCATCCGCCTGGGCTACAGCTACCGCGTCGACCGGCCGCGCTATCAGGACCTCAACCCGTTCGAGTTCCGCCTCGACGAACTGACCTTCCAGAAGGGCAACCCGTTCCTGCGGCCGCAATACACCCACAATGTGGAATTAACCCATACGTTCAACTACCGGTTCAATACCACGCTGAGTTACGCTTACACCACCGACCTGATGAGCCAGATCACGGATACCCTGTCGGGCAAGCGGGCCTTCATCAGCCAGCAAAACCTGGACAACCAGAAGGTGATCAGCCTGAACATCAGCGCGCCGTTCAGCATCGCCAAGTGGTGGAATGTGTTTGCCAACGCCTCGGTGTACAACACCGCCAACAAAGCCTACTTCGAAGAAGGCAAGACCGTGGACATATCCCGTACTTCGTTCAACATCTACCAGCAGCACACCTTCACCTTGTCCAAAGCCCTGACGTTCGAAATGTCGGGCTGGTATAACTCCCCCGGCATCTGGGGCGGCAACTTCGCTTCCGACGCCATGTGGGCCATGGATGCCGGCCTGAGTGCCAAGGTGCTGCAGGGCCGCGGCCGGTTGAAGGTTTCTGTTTCCGACATCTTCATTAGCCAAAGGTGGCGTGGTGTCAACCAGTTCGGCGACCTCTACATGGATGCCTCCGGCGGTTGGGAAAGCCGCCAGCTGCGCGCCAACTTCAGCTACAGCTTCGGTAACCAGAACGTGAAGCAATCGCGCCGCCGCCAGACCGGTATCGAGGACGAGAAGAACCGGGTGGGTTCTGACAGCAATTAGAGCCTCTGACGCCAGCTCGTACGGGCAACCCTTGTGGTTGCCCCACCCTTGTGGTTGCCCCACCCTTGTGGTTGCCCCACCCAAAACCGGCAGACCCGAAAAATTCGGGTCTGCCGGTTTTTTTTTACGCGGCTGGCCTTTAATGAATGCGAATCAGGGGGTAAATAATCCCGTGGGGATTAAACCTCGGTGGACGAATCGGTTAAACGTGGTTCGGCATGCCGTAGGTATGCGATGTGATGACCTCATATTGCGTACCTACGGCACGCCAAAAACGCCTGATTACCATCATGCTACCGATATTTTGTGCCTGACGGCACATTTATCGTGGATTCAACCCTTGATTTGGATAATTAAATGTGGTGGTCCTCCCCTTGCCCCTACCTTCGGTCACCGACGGCCAAAGCCTTTGGCGACGGCACGTAGGCAAGCACTCCAAAAGGGGAAAACGTACACTTGCAACTTGAGAATTAGAATGATTTGCTATTGTCCCTGTTGGAGCCTCTGCGCCTGAAACCCCAATTTGGGCACTATGCCGGTTCGTAAGCACACAACTCCAAATTCACCAAACCCTCCCAAGCGAGCTATTTCCCCCGCAGGCGGGGGATTAAGGGGGTGGAAAGTCCCGCAGGCGGGGGATAAAGGGGGTGGATTATCCCTCGGGAGCCGAGAATTAAATTATAGGATTGGAAACCCGTATGCGAGCCCGTTTCCCCCTCTGGAGGGGGCAGGGGGAGGAGTTACCCCACTTCTTTACACTCCAAATAATTACCCAAAATCCCCAAATTTCCTTAATTTTGAAAACACCAAACACCCAAACCCATGACCCAGCGCGCATCTGCTCAAAACAACTATTGTTACAACAAAAATTTACAACCGTTCGCCAATCGTCTTAGGAAAAGGATGACAAAAAGCGAAGCCTGCATGTGGAAGTATCTGCTGTCCACTAAGAAGATGAAGGGGTACGCCTTTCGCCGCCAGCGCCCTGTTCTGAATTATATCGCTGATTTCATGTGTTTTGAACTTTTGCTCATTATCGAAGTGGACGGCATCACGCATGATAGTGAAGCTGCCCAAATGAAAGATAAAAAACGGGATAAAGACCTGGAAGCTGTCGGCTTTACCGTCCTGCGTTTTTCAAGCTGGGAGGTCCTGTACCGGATGGCAAATGTGGCTGTGATGATTGGAGAATGGATTGATGGGAATGCTGGTGAGTCATCACCTTCAGGCAGCGAAGTCTAAGGATGCAATGGACACAAATCGGAGGTATGACGGGAAGTTCTTGTTGGGAAACATGAGGAGGGGGTTGTCCTCCCCCCGCCCCCGCCCGAGGGGGAAACGTACACTTGCAGCTTGAGTATTAGAATGATCTGATATTGTTCCTGTTGGAACTCCTGCGCCTGAAATCCCAATTTGGGTAAAATGCCGATCCGGAAATACACAGCTCCAAATTTACCATACCGCACCAAGCGAGCCGTATCCCCCGCCGGCGGGGGATAAAGGGGGTGGAAAGTCCCGCCGGCGGGGGAATAAGGGGGTGGATTTCTTAGGCAGTCATTTACCTATGTATTAATCGACAATTTTTGGCCGACAACTACTCAATACCGGGCTAACCGAAAACCGAAATTGATGTTCCGCCTACCGACGTATTCCCAGTAACGATGGGCGCAACGACAATTGAAATCTTTAATGTTCCAGGCCCCGCCGCGAACCACTCGGCGAGCCTTTCCACCGCCATCTATCCATACAGATCCATCTGTTGGAGCGCCTTCGTAATTATCATGCCATGTATCTGCGCACCACTCCCACACATTCCCGCTCATATCGTGCAACCCCAGTTCATTCGGCATTTTCAGGCCCACCGGCTGGGTTTCGCCGTGGCTGTTCAGGGTATACCACCCCACTTCCTTGAGCTTGTTGCTGCCGGCGTATTCGAAGCCTTGGCTCAATTTCCCGCCGCGGGCTGCAAACTCCCATTGGGCTTCACTGGGAAGCCGGAATTGCCGGTTTTCCTGCTCATTTTGGGCTTTTACTTCCGGCAGGGCATTCAACCGCTGAAGGAAAAGCAGCACATCGTCCCAGGAAACCTGCTCCACCGGGCGGAGCGGATGTTTGAAGTAGGCGGGATCTTCGCGGTCCGTTCCTGCCATCACGGCTTTCCAGACCGCCTGCGTGACCGGGTATTTTCCGATGGCGAAGTTTTCAAGCGTTACCTTATGGATCGGCTTTTCTTTGTCATACCTATCTCCGCCCATATGATAGGTACTTCCCGCGATCTCCACCAGGGTGAATTCGGGGATAGCCAGCCAGGTTGTTTCAGTATGTACGGAGGTAGCAATGGCCATTGGTTTTAATATTGGCAGAAAGATAGGTAATTCCTGGTTCAGAAGGAATTCAAACAGCAGGTTATCTTCCCATTTAATCTGCCTTATCTGAAAGGCTCCTTGGTGGAAAAAAAACCAATTTCCATGCCATCAAAACCCCTCAAAAAAATAAAATCGACCGCCTGCGGCGGTATAAGTGTAAAAGGGTATCCACCTTCGCTGACGCTCCGGCGGACGGAGAAAGGGATCAAGGGTAATTCAGTACCGGGCTAACCGAAAACCGACATCGCCGCTCCTGCTATCGGAACTGTACCTGTCGCGGATGGCACAGCGACAATTGTCATCGCTGTTGAACCAGGACCCGCCACGAACCACTCGGCGAGCCTTTCCACCTCCATCTATCCATACAGATCCATCTGTTGGAGCGCCTTCGTAATTATCATGCCATGTATCTGCGCACCACTCCCACACATTCCCGCTCATATCGTGCAACCCCAGTTCATTCGGCATTTTCAGGCCCACCGGCTGGGTTTCGCGGTGGCTGTTCAGGTCATACCAGCCCACTTCCTTGAGCTTGTTGCTGCCGGCGTATTCAAAGCCTTTGCTGAGAGGCCCGCCCCGGGCGGCGTATTCCCATTGCACCTCGCTGGGCAGAAAATAGGTTTTCCCGGTTAATTTATTTATGCGAGGGAGGAATTGCCGGTCGATATCATCCCAAGACACCCTTTCCAAAGGGCGGTCTTCGCCTTTGAAATGCGACGGGTTGTTATCCTGCCCCATCACCGCTTTCCATTGGGCCTGCGTGACGGGGAACTGGCCTAGATAAAAATCTTTTGGTATCTCTGCATCCAGAACATTGATGCCTTTCCCAAGCCTCAAGCCTCCCATAGGTACCCTGATCATCGGCAAAATGATGCCGTTGGGTAATTCATCTTCAAAGATTTCATAAGGGAAAGGCATTGATCAGGTTATTAATTGGGCTTTGTCTGAAAATTACTCCCGGGTCAGGTTTTTGATCTTTTCCTCGATTTTATATTCTCCTTGGGCAACAGATTTGATCACCCGCAGGTCTTTAAACAGGGTGATGCTGGCGTCCAGCTTATCTTGTGCGAGGTTTTTTTTGAACGAAGTTTTGTATTGAGCAGCCAGTTCAGGTTTGGTGAATTGTTTTTTATTGAGTTTTACCAAACATAGCAGCAGTTTGGCGTCCTGTTCGTTAAACTCGTATTTGAGTTTGGGCAGGAAGTCGATCAGCAGGACCCCCAGACCGTAAAGCACTTTTTGAACGGTTTCCTCAAACAAGATCAACCCCATTTCTTTATACAACAGCCCAAAGAGGTCGGTCAATCCCACCTGTGAAATATTGTACAACTTGATGGAATGAGCGGTTACTTTTCCGTCGGATTCCTGTCTGACATAAGCCGTGCGGTAGCTTTCCGATTCATCCGGAGGGCGTTCAGACAGGTTGATGGCCTGGTGCAGCAATGACAGGGCTTTGTCATCCATAGGCCAGCCCTGACGGTAAAACGCATTTTCAAAAAAGGCCTTAAGCACTTCTTTTTGGGTCATGGTTATTCAGTTTAGGTCAAGCGGAATGGTCTCTCCGTTGTGAAAAAGATTTACGATCCTAATAATATCCGTATCAATTACTTGCGCTTTAAGGGCGCCCCTTTCTACAGATTCCTTAATGTCTCCGGTTTTTTCGAAATGTTTATAAAATCCGGCAGAAAACTTCCATGCAGCTTCGTCGTTCAATTTCCCATCAAATCCAATGGCATGGACACCGACCTCGCTTATTGCTTTTGCCTGACTTGCGCTAAAGCAGGCATTCAAAAAGGCAATTTTAAACACTTGCTTTTGTTTTTTGATTGCCTTGAAAATATTATGTAATTTCTCCTCATTAATGGTGATCCAACCATTCTGACCATCGTTGTGAAAAATCAGCCCGGCATCCTCCCTGTTATCATAATCGCCTTCTGTACCATGCCCTGAGAAGTGAATAACAGGGTAATCTTTTTCCAGGGCCTTGTCAATCAGGTTGTCAGATGTTACAGCGTCTTCAACTTCCAACCTGACATTTTCGGATACGCTTCTATAAACCACAGCAAATTCCTTGTCCGGTTGTATAGGATCCGATCCGGCAGGGCATGCAGTAAGGAACAGAATCCGAAGTTTTGGGGATGATGAAATTTCTTTGTTGAGAGGAGGTTGACTGTCGGAATAAAAGTCTTCTGGTAAAGATTCAATATCAGCCCTTCCAAAGCCCAATCGTTTACCTTTTGCAGTAAAATCATAGATTGATGCTAGTTCCGATTTATCGTCCAGCACTTCAAAATGCTCGCCGTCAAAACTGATTTCTTCATTCCACCGGCCGTCGTGTTCAAGCTTCCTGAATAAATCCCGAACCATAGAGATCAACCGGGTACTGACCTGGGAACCGGTAATCCGGATCTCTTGGCGGCTCACCGCTTCCACAACAGCATTTTCTCCCTCCCATTCCAGAAGGATGCCGTACCGGAATATTTCATCTACCCTGGCCAGTTGATAGGCACGAACGATAAATCCCTGAATAATGCCGTAATGCAGGAATGGGTGGGTAAACCGGAGTTGTATAAATCGGGGTTCCGGACCAAGTTTCCAGGAATTTTCAAGGGCGACGATAGATCCTGGTTTTTCCGGCTTCAGCATCTGGGGAGCGATAAACGTGCGCTCCATGAAAGGTTTCCAGGATTGGCTTTCGTCCTTCAATTCGAAACAAAGCTCCAACACCATTAAGTTAAGTCCGGCCCTTTTTAAAAAAATCTAAAAACCAAAGA
>CALMYQ010000219.1 GCA_937873655.1 uncultured Lewinella sp.
ACCTGTTCACGCTCCTGTCGGGTACGGCGGGCGTCAATTACGATGCAGGCGGGGCCTGGGCCGAGCTCACGAGCAGCGGCGCGGGTCTGAACCCCTCCACGGGCGAACTGGACCTGACGACGGCTATTCCGGGCAACTACACCTTCCGCTACACCGTGAACGTGGGCCCGACGGCCTGCCCGAATCCGGTCGATTTCGAAGAGGTGGTCCTCAATATCATTGCAGCGCCTGCGCCGAACCCGATTTTGGGCAACGCCATGCCTTGCGTGAACACAACCGCCAACTACGCGCTGACGACGCCTGTGGTCATGGGCGTTACGCGGCTGTGGTCGCTGAGCGGCGGCGGTACGATTACTTCGGGGACGACGGGGAGTAGCATTTCGGTGAGTTGGGGAAGTACTCCGGGTACCTACACGGTGACTTGTGTTTCATCTCGCTTGGGCTGTGAAACGGTGAATACGTTTGAGGTTGAAGTTCAAGCGGCAACAGCCCTGTTTAGCTATCAATCTGCTAGCCCTGATGGGTATACAATAATGTTCACTGATGAATCAACAGGAGGACCATTTATTTGGAGTTGGAATTTCGATGATAATGGAAATGTAAGTAGTGATCAATCTCCTACTTATGAATTCTCAGGACCAGGAACTTATACGGTATGCTTAAATATCGTTGCGAATTGTGGAGTTTCACAATATTGTACGGATATTACTATTCCTTACAACCCTCAAATAGTTTGTGACACAATTCAGCTGATCCAAGGTTATAACCTAGTTTCTTTCGATGTCCATCCAAGTAATACAACTGTTGAAGATGTATTTGACCCATTAATCACAGCGGGTATTTTACAGTCTGTGAGTACTTATGATGGAAGTCCGATGCTGTTTGATCCGAACTTGCCTCCTATTTTCAATGATTTACACAATATTGAAGATGGATTTGGGTATTATGTTCAGGTCTCCCAACCTGCTACGTTTATCCTTTGCGGTACACCGATTGACTCCACCTTTAAAAAGGATTTGGATGCAGGTTGGAACCTTACTGCATATATTCCGCAATCCCCACAAGCAGTTGAAGACTACTTTGACGCATTGATTGTTGCAAATAATTTGGAATATGCCTCGGCTTACATTAATAATGCGCCATTGATCTATGATCCTGACCTTCCACCAGTATTCAATGATTTGCATACTGTAGAAAATGGTTTCGGATATGGTGTCTATGTAACCAATGCAGTGCTTGGTATAGATTGGCTCACTTCTCCGGCAGAAGAAATTGAATATAGAGGTCCAAAAGACTTTGAAGTCAAGAAAACCAGTGTTTATGATTTCATTATGGGGCAATCAAATATTTTGAATCCTGCGTCTGGTGATAAAGTTTACATTGCTAAAAAATCCGGAGAAATAGTCGGTGCAATGGATATTGCTCCGGGCGGATATTTGTTAACTGCTGATGTCTATGGAGATGAACCAGGAACTGAAGAAATAGATGGATTGATTTACGGTGAGGAGTTGATCTTCATTTATAATGATGAATCCATTGATATAGGAATCACATTCCACGGCCGATTGGATCGGATTTGGGTTGACCTGGAATTCAACTCTTCAACAGTATCCAAGGCGGATGATCAACCCACTACCGAATTTGCTTACAAAGCATTTCCTAATCCGACCTCTGAGGAGGTTTGGGTAAGCTACGTGGCAGGTGGCATTAAATCAGTTCAGCTGACTGTAACAAATTCATTAGGACAATTAGTTCTGAGCCGTAGACTCACGAAGGTTGTTACTGGAACAAATCTTGAAAAATTAGATTTCTCAAACCTTCAACCTGGCGTGTACTACATTAAACTGGTTTCCGATAATGGAGATGTAGGAGTTATGCCGATTCAAGTTATTAAATAATTCAAAAGAAGGGTGGACGGTTAATGACTAATATTGACCGTCCATTCTCTTTGAAAATTCATTTTAGATGAAAAAGGTACTTAAGTTTCTCTTCTTGTTGTGCTTTTTCGGTCCTGTTACTCTTTTGGGGCAACCTTCGGAATTTACATTATCAAATTGTGCGGGCCCAATCAGTGGAAGGATGTCTTCGTATGCAAAATTGGTTGATAACCCCGACCCAACTCCAGATGTTTTTGCCGAACCAGGAGATTATATTGCAGCATTTGACCTTAGGGGAAACTGTGTTGGCGTTGCAGCAATTTTAGATGGCAATGGTTCGTATTTATTAAATATTTATGGCCAGAATAATGTTCCTGGAATTGGAATGGCTAATGGTGAGACATTTGAGCTTGTTATTTATGATGCAAGTGTTCCAACGTTTTATCATACGGGAAGCCCAATTGCAGGATGGATGCCGATAGTTGGAGGAGGGAACATCCCTGCCTTCTTGCTTCAGACCTTTTTGTTAGATCAAGTTTATGTTCCTTTTCCTGTTGAATTGTCAAGGTTTATCGGTTTGAAATTGGAAAATGAAATAAAACTTGAATGGACTACAGAATCTGAAGTTAATAATTCACATTTTGAGGTGGAGCATTCTCTAAATGGCCATAACTTCGAAATGATTGGGAAAATTCAGGGCTCAGGAAATTCCCAAAGTACAATTGAATACACCTTCATCGACGAATCCCCCAATATCGGCCTCAACTACTATCGCCTCAAACAAGTCGACTTCGACGGCCAGTTCGAATATTCCAAAGTGATCACCGTCAACTTTGACCGCAAGAATTCCGACGATCTGGAGGTGTTTCCCAACCCGACGTCCGCTTTTGCCGATGTCCTTTTGCCGGAAAGCCTGACAGACCGGGAAACCGTCGTCACCCTCCACGATTTCGCCGGCCGCGAAGTGCTGCGCCGGAAGGAACAGCCGTCCAATTCCGTGCGCCTGGAACTGGAAGGACTGCCCGCAGGGTATTATACCATCAATGTGCGCAGCGGAAATGAAACGTTTATTAAGCCGTTGGTGATCCAATAAAGAGGGTGAGAGTGGGAGAGGATGAGAGCCCGACTTCGCCTGAGGCTTCGTCGGATGGGAGGTGAGAGGGTGATGCTGCCTCGACTGCGCTCTGCATAAATTCGACTTCGCTCAGCACAGGGAGCCCGACTTCGCCTGGCCTCCGTTCAGCTACCCGACTTACAACCTACGACTTACGACTTACAACTTACAACTTACAACTTACAACTTACGACTTACAACTTACGACTTACAACTTACGACTTACAACTTACGACTTACAACTATTCAGTACTACCATATTCACAATCCCTATCGGTCCGGCGGACGCAAAGGTCACAATGCGCCCGCCGGATTTTTTTTGGATTCTTAAGCCTGCAAGGATTGAGAAGCCTGTAACCGAATCCCTGGGGGCTTATTGGCTTCTCAATCCCTGCGGCACTGATTGGCTTCTCAATCCCTGCGGGCTTAAGAATCCTGCGCCGCAATTTTTTCCGCCTCTCGTCCAACCAAATTCCCGCACAAGCGTTACTTTTGTAGAATTATTCTAAATAGCTTGAACATGAACGATACGGCCATCAAAAGCCCGGTCCTGATCTATACGGAGCAGACGCCCAATCCGGAGTCCCTCAAATTCGTTACCAACCGGATCCTGTACAAGGGAACCGCCGATTTCAAAGACGCCGACCTCGCCGAGGAATGGTCTCCCCTGGCTTTTGCGCTGTTTGAAAAACCCTTCGTCAAAGGGGTGTATATCTGCAACAACTTTGTGACCGTCACCAAGGAACTGCAATACGAATGGGCCGACCTGATGCTGCCGCTCAAGCAGTTCATCAAGGAATACGTCGAGAACGGCGGCGAGATCGTCAGCGAGGGGTTTGAAGCGGCCAAAGCCGCCCTGGAAGCCGAACGCGACGAGGTCGAATACGCCGGCGACGAAGCCGAGATCGTGGAAATGATCAAAAACCTGATCGAGGAACGCGTCAAGCCCGCCGTGGAAATGGATGGCGGCAACATCGAATTCAAATCCTACAAAGAAGGCGTCGTGACCCTCATCATGCAGGGCGCCTGCAGCGGCTGCCCGTCCTCTACCGTCACCCTGAAAGCCGGCATCGAAGGCATCCTCAAACGGATGATCCCGCAGGTGAAGGAGGTGGTTTCGGAGATGGGGTGATCAGTAGTCAGTGATCAGTGATCAGTAGTCAGTAGCGACGTAAAATTTTACGTCGCCCATATTTACAGGAAAACAAAAAGGCAAAACCCCTTTCGACGGACCTGGCCGGTCCATGGAAAATCCAATTTTTATAATTGTTTAAGCCGCTGCGCGCAAATTCCGCCACATTTGCCGGTGATGATTTATTTATTGAACCATTAACCAGGATTATGACCGGCAGATTGATTCTTTCCTTTTCTTTTCTCTTCTTCTTCGGTTTGTTGAATGCCCAGTCAGGCGGCGCCTGCAAATGCTGCGAAGCGGCTTTCCGCCAATTCGATTTCTGGGTGGGCGACTGGGAAACGACCGCCAACGGCAAGCTGGCCGGGACCAACCATATCGTCATCCTGCAGGACAGTTGCGTGATCCAGGAAAACTGGGTTTCCGCCGGCGGCCAATACACCGGCACCAGCTACAATTTCTATGACCCGCAGGAAAAAAAATGGCGCCAGACCTGGGTCGATAACCAGGGCGGCAGCCTGCTCCTCACCGGCGGACTGGAAAACGGCAGCATGGTCATGTACAGCGGTGAAATGATCAACCAGGCGGGCAAACCCTACACCAACCGCATCACCTGGACGCCCAATCCCGATGGCACCGTCCGCCAGCTCTGGGAAGCCACCACCGACGGCGGCGCCACCTGGAAATCGCTTTTCGACGGACTTTACACCCGGAAGAAGATTAATAAGTAGGAATTTTTTGTGGTGATTTACCGCTGAAGCTCCGGTGTCGCGCCGGGGCTTTTTTTATCCGCAAGGATTACTAAGCGAGCCTGGCCCTCAGGTCAGGCCGATTGGTAAGCCGGGTCCAGACACGGAAGTTTTCGACATTAATTGGCTTCTCAATCCCTGGGGGCTTAAGAATCCGGGCCCTTAGGACATTAATTGGCTTCTCAATCCCTGGGGGCTTAAGAATCCTGGCCCTCAGGTCAGGCCGATTGGTAAGCCGCGGCGGGGAGGAAGAACCCGCCAAAATCCCCTATCTTCGCCCCATGCGTTACTTCGCCGAACTGGCCTACAAGGGAACCGCCTACGTCGGGTGGCAGCGGCAGCCCAACGGAATGAGCGTCCAGGAAAAACTGGAGGAGACCCTGTCCATGCTGCTGCGGGAACCTGTGGAGATCACGGGCTGCGGCCGCACGGATACCGGCGTTCACGCCACACAGTACTACATCCATTTTGATTTTGACGGAGAATTCCCGGAAGCTTTCCTGCGCCGGCTCAACAAGGTATTGCCGCCTGATATTGCCGTATACCGCATCTTCGAAGTGCTTCCGGAGGCCCATGCCCGGTTCGATGCCTGTTACCGGGCTTATCGCTATACCATCACCTACCGCAAGGACCCCTTCCTGACCGAAACGGCTTTCCTGTATCCCTACCCGCAAAAGCCCGACCCGGCGCTGATGCAATCGGCTGCCGGCCTGTTGCTGCAATACGAGGATTTTTTCCCTTTCTGCAAAAGCGATACGGATACGGAATCCATGCGCTGCGAACTGAAACAAGCGGAGTGGAACCTGGATGAGACGACCGGCCTGCTCACCTTCGACATAGCCGCCAACCGTTTCCTGCGCGGCATGGTGCGCCTCATCGTGGGGGCCTGCATCAATGTGGGGACCGGCCAGGTGACCCTGGGAGAATTAAAACAGGCCATGGATACCCAGACCCGCCTGAAGAAAAGCTACAGCGTGCCGCCGGAGGGGTTGGCGCTGACGAATGTACGCTATACTACGGCTTAAATTTTTCTAGTAATTTGCGGATATCCCTTTTGGCGTGAACTATTCGATAGATAATTATTTCTTGCCCGGTGAATTCGTAAAAAATCTTGTATTGACCTTCCTTGATAACCCTGAAATTTCCGTGCTGGGAAAGAAGCGGTTCTGGCGGATAACGCTATGGTTGGTCGGCAAGACCTTGAATGACATAAAAAAGCTTCTGAACCACTTTTGAGGCGATGGTCATGGAGGAATGGGTTGTTAAGTATTCTTCAATAGCTTTGATATCCTTTCCTGCTTTTCTAGTGAAAGCGATATCAAACGGCGCGTCATTCATTGAATACCAAATTCCTTTTTTAGATTTTCAAAAGGTATCTTAATGCCTTGGGATATTTCAGCTTTGCCTTCAAGAATGCTGGCTACCAGTTCATCTTCAGTAATTGGCTGTTCATCAATTGTAAAGCCAATCGTATTGGATTCATCAGGGCTTACGGATTTTGCCAGAAGAATCAGAATACTTTTTAAAATATCAGGATCTTCGGTTTGTTCGACCAACCTATTAATGGAAAACCGTAATTCTTGGGTTGACATTTGTCCGAATTTTATGCTTAGGATAAAACGTTTACCCTGAGAAAAGAGTTCAACTCACACCAAGACATCAACCTCTTCCGCCAGCCGGTCAAAGATCTCCTCAATGCCGCCGACGCCGTGGATTTTAACCGACTTGTCTTCTTTCGCGTAATAGTCAAAAACCGGTGTGGTCTCGTTCTTGTACACGGCGATGCGGTTGCGGACGACCTCTTCGTTCAGGTCGTCGGCGCGGCCGGATGATTCGCCGCGCAGGAGGATGCGCTTGACGATCTCGTTGTCGGGCACGTCGAGCATCAACAGTTTGGAGATGGATTCGCCTTTTTCGGCCAGCAGGTCGTCCAGGGCTTCGCATTGCGGGATGGTGCGCGGGAATCCGTCGAAGATATACCCGGCCACATCGGGGTTGGCCTCCACTTTGTTGCGCAGCATGCCGATGGTCACGGAATCAGGTACCAGCTGGCCTTTGTCCATATAACTCTTGGCTTCCTTACCCAGCGGCGTCTGGTTGCCGATCTCGTAGCGGAACAGGTCGCCCGTGGAAATGTGCAGCAGGTTGTAGCGATCTACCAGTTTAACCGCCTGTGTGCCCTTACCTGATCCCGGAGGGCCGAAAAGGATCAAATTGACCATATATTTCTTGAGATGAATGGCTGCCCTGTTCAGTATGTCCCTGAAAAAGGCCTGTGCCGTGATTAAATTTGGAATTGGTTAGGATCAGGGAGGCAAAGTTACGAAAAAAAATGCCGTAGTTGCCGGTTGTCGGGGCCGAACAAACTAAAATTCCTATTTTGGTCCCTTCGGGCATGACCCGGATGACCGAACCGCGGAACGATGCAATACAGCCTGAATCATATTACTGCCGGATCAGTTTCAAGCCGGACAATGGCGACCCGCTCCGGGGCAAAACTGCACTGCCTCGAATCAGGCGACCCTGGCGCTGCCGTTACGGCGATCCTGGTACACGGTATGGGCAACAATGCCGCTGTCTGGGTGAAGATGATGCCCCTGTTGCAGGCCCGGTTCAGGTGTATCGCGCCCGATCTGCCCTATCACGGTTATTCCGAAGGCGGCGATGCGGTACCGGGCATTCCCTGTTTTGCGGAATGCCTGTCGGAGCTGATCGATTCGCTCGGCCCCGGACCGGTTGTGCTGATCGGGCATTCGATGGGCGGCCTGACGGTGATCCGGACCCTGTTGAACGGGGTTGCGCCCAACGTGAAAGCTTTTGCGCTCCTGGCGCCTGCGGGCTTCGAAACCTTCACCGATAAGGATAAACAATGGTTGAAGGCGATTTACGCGGAATGGCTGTTGCTGAAGATGACCGCCGGCCGGATGAAGGATCAGCTGAAGGAGAACTTCTTCGCTTTTCCGGATGATTTCAGCTTTGCGCTTGACGATCTGGACGCCTTGCGGGGTTCGCCCGCCGATTTCAAGGCCTACTGCGCCACCCTTTCCAAATGCATGCACAGCATCCTCGATACGCCGGTTTTTGACCTGATGCCGTCATTGGACCTGCCCTGCCTCGTGTTTTTCGGCGAACAGGACGGCGTTATTCCCAACCGGATCCTGCATCCCGCCCAGACAGGGCCCTTGGTAGCAGAAGCCGGAACCCGTCAAATACGGGGCGCCGGGCTGCACCTCATCCCGGAATGCGGCCATATGCTGCAATGGGAAGCCGCCGGGTTCATCAGCGAAAAATTGCTGGAAGGTTTTTCAACTGTCAGATAGCTGATGCGGTCCTGAGCGTCAAAAGATCCGGTTCAGGTTGAACACCGCCTGGATGAAATTGAATTCCAACTGGTCAAAGTTGAATTTCCCCGGGTTGACGCCGCCTTTTTCGAGGTACAGCCCCGGATAATAGCGCAGGTTGGTGCGCAGGGTGAAAAATTGCAGGCGGTTTGGGCGGATATCCCACCCGAAGACCAGTCCAATTTTCAACTTGCGGTCCTCCAGCCGGAAACCCGTGCCTTCGACCAGATCGACATCCGTGACGCTCAGCTTTTCCAGGCTCGGGCTCAGGCCGGCAAACGGCACAAATCCGTTAAAATCAAACAGGAATTTGTAGACGTCCAGGGACAGGGCCACCCGGCGATAATCCTGAGAATGGCCGAATGCCTCAATGTTGGAGGATATGCGGCGATAGGACAGGTTCACCTGGGCGTCGAGCCGGTTGTGGTAGAATCCCAGGCCGAATTCCGGGAAAATATCCGCCGAAAGCGGTTTGTCCAGATAAGGCGATTGGCGGTTGGCATCAGATTGGTTCCTGAGGAAAAAGGCCGAAGAAATGCCGATCCCTGCAGTCAAGGTGTTGAGCTTGCCTGCCTTTCCGAGTTTTTCTTCCACCATCCGGGTCTTCCCGCTCAGGTAATCCTCTTCGGCCGATACGGTGGTGTCGAAGAGGAACCGGTATCCGATCCGGATCCGGAAAGGCGGCAGTTTCAGGGCCGAAACCTGGTTTCTTTCGAAATAATAGTCCGCCTTGTTGTTGGGGAACCAGGTGCCGGATAACTCAAAATAATGCCGGTCCCGGGCAATGGCGGCTATCCCGAAATGGATGGGATACCGGAAGCGGCTGTATTCGGCGCCGTCATCCGTCCCGCTGTCCGTCGGGCCCAGGTACCGGAAGTTGAGCGAAGTGAAAGAAACCCCGACAAACGGACTTACTGCCGACTTGAAGGGGCCCTTTCCGAAAAAATATTTCACACCTGTATCCACCCCCGTCCGATAGCTGTAATTCCGGTCGGCGCCGGAAAAAACGACCGCCGGGATATGGATATAAAAATCTACCTTTCCCCAGAAGTGCATCCCGGATATGGACAGGAAGGTGGTCGATTGCGGCTGGAACCGGAATCCGGATGCGCCTTCCACTCCTCCGGACAATGGGCTTTCGAAGGCCGGCTGATAGTCGGCAAAGAGGCCGAAAGCACTCTGGGCAAAGCGGTGCCGGGTCTTCAGATCGATGATCGAGGCGGACTGGCTGAATAGGGGCTCAATCAGGCCCGACAGGCATATCGCGAGGGCAAAATACAGGCGTTTCATGGCTCATAGATTTGGATTGCGCAGGATAATGGACGTGGTATTGCCCCCCGAATGGATGGAATTCACCATGACATGCCGAAGGTCGACCGATTCAACGGTCTTTTCAGGGGCATTTACCCGGGTCCTGCCCCGGTGAAAATGTTTTTCGGGCAATCCGTGACCGAGTACTTCGCGGTTCTTCATCATCATGGCGGCTGCAACCAGGGAGCTTTGGCCCGACGCCCCGAAGGTTTCGCCGATCATGGGTTTGACGGTCGTGAAATAGACCTCGCCCTCGCCCCACAGTTCGTCAATGGCTTTGCCTTCGTAGTTGTTGTATTGCCAGGGCAGGCAGGACGCGCCGACCACGCAGTCGATATCCGCTGGTTGGAGCCGGGCGTGTTCCAGGCTTTCCTTCATCACGGAGGCGAAGGTCTCTTCATTCCGTTCGAAAATGAAACGCTGGTAGCTGTGGTCGGA
Organism: uncultured Lewinella sp.; assembly: GCA_937873655.1. GTDB lineage: Bacteria > Bacteroidota > Bacteroidia > Chitinophagales > Saprospiraceae > JACJYC01. The sequence continues at coordinate 9,963 of CALMYQ010000219.1, forward strand.
CTCCGTGTGATAATTGACGACCTCGGCAATGATCTCTGCGCCGCGGGCCTTGGCATGTTCCAGTTTTTCCAGAACGACAAAGGAAGCAGCCTCGCCGATCACGGTTTTGTCTTCCATGCCTTCCCGTTCCAGGGCCTTGAGCAAGAGCTGCCCGGCGGTCAGTTCGCCGTCCGGATGACAGCCGACCAGGTGATCGTTGGCCTCGTACGATAACATGAGGATGTCCCTGATCTCGTCGAAACCGCCGCAGATGATGACGTCCGCTTCGTTGTTGCGCAGGAGGTCGTAGCCGTAGGTAACGCTGTTCTCACCCAGCAGCAGCGAACTGGCGCCCCGGAATTTGTAATACCGCGTAACGTCGCCGAGGGCCGTGTTGGAAACGGTTTTGGTGAATTCGAACGGGCTCGCTTTCTGGGGGCCGTCGCGGAAGAGCTTTTCCAGGTAGTTTTCGACGGCGGCATTGGCGGCCAGCGACGTATTGAGCAGCAGCCCGATCCGGTCGTTGGGGATCTCGCTGTTTTCCAGCCCGGCACTGCGGACGGCCGTCTGGCAGCCCATCATGGCCAATTGGGAGTAACGCTGGGGAAAAGGCGCCTTCAGGTCCTGGAAATAATCCTTGATGTTGATTTCCGGACAAGGGTAGAAGAACGCCTTGTCGAGGCCTTCTTCCGTCCAGGTGTCCTTGACCACGGCGCCTGATTTTCCCATGCGCAATCCCTGGTAATATGTTTCAGCGCCGATACCGAGGCTGGAAACCACGCCTACGCCGGTAATGGCGATTCTGGGTTTTGATGCTGATGCTCCCATGATCTCTGTTATTTCGGTTTGGAAAGGTGAACGGTGATATTGCCTTTGGCGACGACGTCGTTCTGTTCGTCGTACACTTTTCCGTCGTACACGGAGAAGTCCATGAACTTTTGCCGGATCTCCACTTCTATGCGGAGGTTGGTATCCGGAAAAACAGGCTTGGTGAAGGTCGTCTTGTCGATCTTGATGGCCCGGCCGAAGATCTTTTTGTCCGGGTCCGGTTTGCCGTTGCCCGCGGGGGCGCCGGTCTGTTCCATGACTTCCATCCGGCCGAACAAGCCGCAGGTCTGGAACATCATTTCCACCAGGACGATGCCGGGCAGCATGGGATATCCCGGGAAATGCCCCTTGAAAAAAGGCAGGTCGGCGGCTACCCTGGCGCCGGCTGTCAGTGATTTGCCGGGCAGATAGTCCAGGATTTCATCGACCAGCAGCATAGGCGGCCGGTGGGGCAGCAAAGTGTCCGGTTTTGGGTAGGCTAATGTTTGCATGATAGCTTGTTTTTTCGGATTCACGGATCTGGTTATCGATGGATTTGGTCAATTCCTGCCGGCTCAGGTGTTCCGGATGAATGTCGATGGATGTTCGGGTGGCGATCCGGCAAACGAACTCCCGGTCGATGGCCACGGACCTGATCACGAATTCTTTTTTTCGGTCCAGCACCGACCTGAGGTCTTTCAACCCGCTGCCGGCGCACTTGCCGGCGGCTTCCAGGCTGGTCCATTCTTCCAGATCGATGGTTTTCATTTGGGGCGCCAGCCCGGCTACTGCCTTTCCGAATCGGAGAAAGCTGTTCCGGTCGGCTTTCGACTGGACGTCGATGCCGATGCAGCCGTCGTAGCTGACCGCGCAGGCGATCAGGTCGCGGGAATGCGAGATATTGAAATCGAATTCCGGTTGATCGATATAGGGGCGCCCCAGCGCATCGTAGCGGAGAACGAAGTTTGCGGGCGTGCAATGCGGGTATTCCCGGCGCAGGGCGTGGTACAGCAGCGCCTTGCTGAGGATGGATTTGAGCCGGTCCGCGTCGCGCAGGTATTTGTCCCACCGCCGGCGGATGGGCGCGTCGAACAGTTCGGCGTACCGGGTCAGTTGTTGCCTGAACTGGACATCCTCCGCATAATGGGTATAATTGAGTCTGTTGGTCATGGCATTGGGTTTTATTTATCCAGTTTGATTTGGCTGATCTTCGGAAACGCGATCCGGACCATGGAAAGGAAGCAGTCTCCGTATTGGGCTCCGATCCTGGCCAGTACCTCCTCGCCCTTGATCTTGCAGTTGGGCATCGGAGCGATCTCGATATTGAGCTGCCCTTGTTCCTGTTGCTCGATCTTCAGTTTCAGGACGTAGAAATTGGCGTAGATCAGGTCGGCGAGCTCATTCTGCCAGATCGGCTCGCAACCGGGCAGGAGGAGTTGGCCGTCTGCCCGGCCGAAGATCCGGATCAGGCCGTCGCGGTTGACGCTTCCCAGGTCCTGGGTGTAGATAGCGCGGCCGTCGATATGCAGGCCGTTGTGGTGCCGGCGCAGATATCCCAGTGAAGTGGAGGGCGTTTCGATCACCAGTTTGCCGCAGTCGCCGTCGATTACCGGCCGGCCGTCTTCTCCCAGCGCGTATACATGGACCCCGTTGAGGGGGTAACCCACTGCATCGATGGGATCATCCGCCGAGGTAATGATGTTGGTGGCAACCCTTGGGCCGGCCTCTGCCAGTCCGAAGGTTTTCACGATCGGGCACCTGTAGATGGACAAGGCCTTCAGGATGTTCGACGATTCGATGTGGTTGCCGCCGACGGTGATGTACCGCAGCGAGCTCCAGGAATACCGCCTGCGGTACAGGAAATCGAATTTTTCCAGCAGGAATACCATTTGCCGGAAGATCGGCGGCACGGTGAACACGGAATTGATCCGGTGCCGGCTGATCAGCTCGATGATGGTGTTCGTGATCAGCCATTTGTTGGAAAAGACCACGGTGCTGCCCATCAGGAAATGGCTCATGAACTGGCCGACCAGCCCATAGGAATAGGTGAGCGGGAGCACCATCAGGGTGCGGTCTTCCCGGCGGATGCCCAGGGCGGCGATGTTGCTCTTGATGTTGAACAACAGGCCTTCGGCCCCGTATTTGATGATCTTCTTGTGGTTGGTGCTGCCCGAACTGGTCACCAGCAGGGCGGCTTCTGTGGTTTCGGCCTGGTCGCTGCCGGTCAGTTGGTGCCATACCAGGTGATCGCTCAGCAGGTCGGCTGCGGCGTATTGTTCCAGGTTGGCCGGGTTGATGAATTTCTGGATGTCCTTGCTGACGATGAACCCGTAAGCGCCGGCATCGGCGGGCTGCAGTTTCTGGAATTTGTCCGCCAGGTTGAGGATGATCGGCGCGGCGCCCAGCTGGATGGCGGCCATCAGCCATTCGACCGCCTCGATGGAAGACATGGGGCAAACAATGGCGATGATATGGCCTTTTTTGACGCCTTTGCGGGTGAGGGTGTCCGAATTCCGGTCAACGTCCCGCCAGAAATCCGCGAAGGTCAGTTGCCGCTGGTCTTCGATCAGTGCAATTTCGTTCAGTAGCCCGAGGTGCCGCTTGCGGAATACCTGCGCGAGGTTGCCGGCGGCGCCGGTGGACGGCAGAACGGGCGGGTTGTAGGTCAGCGTTCCCATGTTTTTACCTTAATAAGTGAGTAAAATGCCTTTTTCGATCAATTGCAGTGCGAACGGCCATTTGAAGCCGGCCGTCTGCATGGCTGCCCAGTCCAGGTCCCTGACTTCGTGCAAGCCGTAAAACAGGTCCTCACCGATGGGATAGGTCGCATAGCTCCGTTTGTCGAACAGGTAGTGATCGGCCTCATCCATTTTGAAGAGCTCGAATTCACCGGTATTGAAGGTGAACCGCAGTTCCTCCGGGGTTGAGGCCGGAGCGGTGATCCGCCGTTCGCAGATCTTCTGGTCTTCGGGCAGGTATTTGTGCAGGTAGAGCCAGGTTTCCCACTGGTCGTAATACTGCACCAGGTACTGCTCTAGTATGCCGTACAGCTGCCGGGTCGTTTCCGGTATGTATTCCTTCGGGTTGCCGGTCCATTTCAGCGGGTCGATCCGGTCCAGAAAGTGGACTTTGGGCCGCAGTTCGCCGGGGACGTAATGGGAGATCACGGGGATGATGGGCCGCTTGCTGAGCCAGGAAATGGCCGCTACGCCTTTCCGCGAGTTGATCTCTTTGCCCAGAAAAGGCACCCGCAGGTGGAACTGTTCGGATTTGTGGTGGATGCCGCCGCTGCCGGTATTGCCGTCGATATAGATGACAACCGACTTGCCGTCCCTCAGGCATTTGGCCAGTTCCATGGCGCTGTTGGGCGATTCGGCGTTCAGCATTTCAAAGGAGGCCTTCTTGTTGTAAGCCTCGTGGAAGCGGGCTACTTGTTGCCGGATCCTTTCGCCCTGGTTCCGGTGGGTATTGGCATCCACGATTAGGGCAAAGTCGATGCCCAGCTTGCCCAGAATGCCGATGATGGAGCGGTACGACCCCAGGTGGTAGGTGCAGAAAACGGCGGGTAATGCGCCCGGCGAAACCGCGTCCTCGAGGTTGGGAATGTCCAGTTCGTCGATCAGCCTGGGGTTTTGGGTTTCCTCGTTGAGCAGGGCGCGGCCGACGAGGATGTTCATATAGATCTCCTTGTATTCCTCGCGGGATACCTGCGGCAGGAAATTCTCGAAGTTGGCGGCCAGGAGCGAAAAATCCTTGAGTTGGAACCGGAGGAATTTATCCTGTTCCCGCAACTGTATCCTTTCGCGCAATCCCAGGTATTTGTCCAGATGCGGGTATTTGTTGAGGGTTTCGGCGGATACCTCTTTGAAGAACAAGGTGTTTTCGATTGCCATCATGGTCGGAAAATTTAGTGGGTAGCGATTTCCAGTTCCTGGTCTGCGGCGGCGGCGTCCGGCTGTTTGGCGGTAAGCGGGAACAGGCCCAGCATGTTCAGGATCAATTCGACGGAGGTTTGCATGGTGAGCTCGCCCTCATCCAGTTCCGGATTGACCTCTACCAGGTCGGCGCCGATGATGCGGCGGCCGGCGAGCATCCAGTTGAGCAACTGGATGAGCTCGGCCAGGTAGAGCCCGTTGGCGACCGGTGTAGCCGTACCGGGCGCTGAGTTGGGGTCGAGCACGTCGATATCGACGGTCAGGTAGACATTGGCGCCTTCCGGCACTTCGGGCAGGCCGCAGCCGTGCAGCAGGGTTTCTTTCAGTTCGGCGCACCAGAAGATATGCTGCTTCGGATCGCGCCGGTTGCCCAGCAGGTTGAACACGCCGCGGATGCCGAGTTGGTAGAACCCCTTTACGTTGGGGAGCTGCATGGACCGGGCGGCAAAATTCCCGTGGTGGTGGACCTTCTCACGGTGGTTCAGCTGGTCGTATTTCGACGCGTAGGTGTCGGTATGCGCGTCCAGCTGGACGACGTAGATATTGTCGTAGACATCGGTGGCCGCCTTGATGACCGGGTAGGTGATGGAGTGGTCGCCGCCCAGGAAAAAGGGCACGTTCCCTTCCTTGAACACCCGGTAGGCGATCTGTTCGATTTTCTGGTAGATGAACGCCTTGGATTCGTGGATGCTGACGAACAGGTTGCCGAGATCCTTGATCAGGTCCTTTTCCAGCAGGTCCGGGATATCGGTCTTTCCGGGCGAAATGCCGACGGCTTCCAGGTTCATGGTCCGGGCCTGTTCCGGGCCCAGGGTCAGGCTGTACTTGTTGGTGTATTCCCGCACTTTTTCCGGGAAATAGGCGCTGCCGACCGATTTGGGATTGCCGCCGCCGAACGGGATGCCGATGAAGCAAAGGTTGGCGAAGGAATCGGAAAGGCGGTCATTCAGCCCGAACAGCGTTTGCTTAAGGCTTGTGAGCAGCGTCAGTTGTTCGGCCAGGATATCGCTTTTGAACACGATGCCTTTTTCGGTGAAGTATCCGATCACCTGCCCGAGTTCTTCGCGGGCGTGCTGGTCAAAATGCGCAGCGATCGCGTCCAGCGTCCGCGGGATGTTCAGGTACCGGAGGATCTGCACCACCGACTCGCGGACCTGATAGGCTTTCCCGCTCAGCGAATTGAGCAGTTTGAACTGCCCGGGGCTGCTTTTTTCCGTCTCGATCAGCAGATACGGAGACAGGATATAGTTGGTCATTTCAGGATTTTCCATGGCGGTGGTTTTTTATCGCCTGGATCCGGGCGCGGATCATGGCGGAAGTTGACCGGGTGCGCTTGGTGAAAATAAAGCCGAAGATGGAGGTGATCAGCGCGGTCTGGAGGAAGTGCTCGATCGCGCAGATCGAGAAATCCTGCTGGGCGACGCTGGCGAACACCTGCCCCCAGGCGTTGACGGCCTGGCCGATGAATTTGATGACCCAGTACATTACATACATCCAGAAAGCGTAGTTGCAAACGGTGTACAGAATGAGCAGCGGGTTGCGGGGGTTGAACAGCTGGAGGATGTTCTTGCTGACGCCGAAGGGCGCTTTGGGGAACATCCGCTTGAGGAATAGCACCCAGTAGGCATTGGACTGTTGGCGGAGGTTGGGGATCTTGAACAGGTCGCTGTAGATCCAGTAGCCGTCAAACTTGAAGAAGGGGTTGAAGTTGATGAAAATGGTGACCGTGTTGATGATCATCAGGCTTCTCAGCACCTTGATGGTCTCGATATTGTGGGCGTGTTTGATCCAGTAGATGAGCGCCAGGTTGACCAGCACCTGGAAGAAGATGCCGCCGAGGTTGACGATGGTCCGTTTCCAGCGGTTGAGCTTCCAGGTATCGGTGACGTCGGTGTACAGCACCGGGAAAATGAAGTAAAACCCGAAACCGATGCTCTTGGGCGGCGCTTTGAAGAGGTGAGCCGAAGCCGCATGCCCCAATTCGTGGATGAACAGGATCAGGACGGCCGCGGGGTAGTACAGCAGCACATAGCTCAGGCTCCTGAGGCAGCGCTGGCCGGATTCCATGATGGCGTCGGAGGCGGTCAGGGCGGCTGAGTATTGCGAGAACTGGTGGATATAGTAGTAGTTCAGCGCGGCGCCTGCGGCCAGCAGGGTGAAGAACGGGATGGGATAGAAGAAGTATTTCAGGATGTTCAGCAGCCACTTGATCTGTTCGTATTGGACAAAATCCCAGCGTGCCGAGAAACCGCCCAGGGCGGTAGACGTTCTTTTTTCTTCGTCGGGTTTGGCTTTGACGGGGTTGCCGGCTTCATCAAAAATGTTGAGCGGCGTGATCTTATCCTGGATGATATGGCCTACGACTTCCTCCGTGAACTGGTAATGACCGCGGGCCCAGTTGTTGAGGTTATCGACGATTTCCTTCCTGCTTTTCCGCTCGGTCAGTTGCTGGATGATCAGGTAAATGAGTTCGCCGATATAGTAATTGGCGCCGTTCGCCCGCAACAAATATTGCTTGTTGTTGCCCTGCGAGTCTACTTGTTGTATAGTGAACATGATAATTATTTTATGCGATCATTTAATGGGCTTCAGCGCCGGGCCGGAATGCCGGTTTGGAAAGGCGCGGGACCTCCGCCCGGGATGGGCTGCAGGACCGGGAGATAAAGTCAAGGGCGATAAAACAAAGAGGGAAGCTGTGTTTTATCCCCTTGACTTTGGGAAGGTATCGGGCTATGCGGCCGGTAAGGTGGTTCCTGGCCGGAAAGCGCCGTTACCCGAAGTTAACTGCGGTGGATTAAGCAGCGCTTACTCCGCTAACTTCAATGTCGTTTCCGCTGCAACGAGCTGCGTCAACAGCAGCTACGGTCGTTTCAAAGCGGTCTTCCAATTCAACTACAGACAAGGCATTTTTCAGTTCGTTTTGCATGATTTAAGGATTTTGATGATTAAGAATGAATGATTGAATTTGAAAAAAAGGGGCTTCCGTCGGGCGCGCAAGGTCATTGCTGATTCCTTTACAGGCGCTTGATTTGGCCAAAGGCTATGTTGAACTCACGGCCCGGCGGGAAGCGGGTTGGCAGTTGGGTCGGAACCGGTTGATTAGGCCAGGCTAACTGAAACGGTGTTGTCGCTGCAACGAGCGGCATCAACAGCGGCTACGGTCGTTTCGAAACGGTCTTCCAACTCAACTACGGAAAGTGCATTTTTGAAATCCATGGTAAATAAGATTTAAAATGGTTAATGAATGATGATTGATTGATTCTTAGGTTGTTGCAGCCCTCTTAATGGGCGCGATTCGTTCGGATGCTGCTCTCCTTAACCGCTATGGGTCAGGCGTACAAGCGTGTAGATCGGCTGTTTGAAAACCGGCGGCGGTTGCGCCCGCCCAGGATCAGGCAGCTACTACATTGACCTCTACCAGGGTCACGTCGCAACGGGCGGTGTCAACGGCGGCAACGGTCATTTCAAAGCGCTCTTCAAGCTCGACTACGGACAGCGCATCTTTCAATTCGAAATTCGGATTTTGCATGTTGAATAGATTTTAGGTGATGAAATAATTAATGGTTAATGAATTTGCTCAATTCCTCAGTTCCTCAATTCCTCAATTCCTCAATTCCTCAATTCCTCAGTTCCTAACTCCTCCCCTAAACCACCTCGCTCAACAGATTCCGCTGGATCATCTGGCTCAGGCTGTCCACATTCTGGAAGGATTCTTCGTTGAATTCCGTAGGAACGATCCCGAATTCCTCGCCGAGCCGGGTGGAGATTTCCAGGATGGCCAGGGAGTCCTGAATGATGCCGGGTTCGTCGTCGGTTCCGAAGAAGGGGGCGTCATTGGCGATATCATCAGGGGTGGTATTTTCGAGTTCCAGGACGTCAATGATGACCTGTTTTACGGTTTGCTGGATTTTGGTAATTTCACTCATGACTATTCATTTTTTTAGTGAATAAATTAGTTGAATCGTTTGATGGCGACGGAGGCCATATTGCCCGAGAACCCGAAGGAGTTGGACAGGGCCAGCGATATCGGGTAATCGATACCCTTTTCTTTCACCAGTTTGATGTTCGCCCTGGTGATAATATTCTCTGACACATTGATTGACGGCGGGATGAACCCCTTGTAGATCCCCAGGGCGGTGGCGACAAACTCTACGCTGCCGGCGGCGCCCAGGGAATGGCCGATCATGGATTTGGTCGAGCTGACGTACACTTCATCTTCTCCCATCAGGGCCTCGATGGCTTTCATTTCCATCTTGTCGTTGGCCGGTGTGGCGGTGCCGTGGGCGTTGATATAGTCCACATCGTGTACAGTGGCTTCAGCCATAGACAGGGCGTTCTGCATGGCCTGCCGGGCGAAAATGCCTTCGGGATGCGGCGCAGTAGCGTGGTAGGCTTCATTGACGATGGAGTAACCCCCCACTTCGGCATAGATCGGTGCATTTCGCCGTTTGGCCGATTCGTAGCTTTCCAGGATCGCATAAGCCGACGCGTCGCCGAGGTTGAGCCCGTCCCTGGTTTTGTCGAAGGGCCGGCAGGCGCCTTTTGACAGGGCAAACAGGGAGTTGAACCCGCTGAAGGTCAGGTAGGTGAACACATCCACCCCGCCTGCGATCATGTAATCCACCCGGTTGTTCCGGATCAGGTCGAATGCCCTGCCGATCGAATTGGTGCCCGATGCGCAGGCCGTTGAGATGGTGGACAGCGGCCCGCGGATCCCGAACTGCCGGGCGATCATCGAGGTGATGTTCGGGGTGCTGTACGTCAGCAGGTCGATATTCGGTTCCCTGCCGGCAATCTTGTCCTTGATCCACTCCATGAATGGATAGCTTCCGCCGACTGAGGTGCCCAGGCAAAGCCCGATTTTCCGGGGGTCTGTCTTGGTCAGGTCGAGGTCTGCGGTGGCGATGGCCTCTTCGATGGCTTTGATGGAGATTTCTCCCAGCATCGAGACATCCTTGTCGAAGATGTGGCGATACAGTTCCTGGTCGATGGCGCAGCCCTGGTGGCTCCGGAAGTACGGATCGGAAACATCGAACCGGTCTGCCTGTATTTCCTTCAACCCGGATTTGCCGTCCCTGAGGTTGATTTCAAATTCCTGGAGATTGTTACCGATGGAGCAAATCACGCCCATGCCGGTCACCACTACTCTTGATGCCATGACTAAGAAAATTTGGATTCGAATGATGTTGAAATTGCGATCCCGGTACGGGCCGGATCAGACTCCGATGCCGCCGTCGATGGTGATTTCCTGACCGATCAGGTAGGAAGGGGCTTCGTCGGCGATATAGCTGATCAGGTTGGCTACTTCTTCCGGTTTGCCCATCCGTTTGAGCGGACTGTTGGCCAGCCGTTGCTGGAAGTAGACCGGGTTGAGGTCCTTGGTCATATCGGTTTCGATCAGGCCCGGGGAGATGCAGTTGATCTTGATCCCCATGGAGCCCATTTCTTTGTGCAGGGCCTTCGAGAAGGCGACGATCGCCGCTTTGGAGGCCGAGTACGCCGATTGTCCGGGGTTGCCCCTTTGTCCGGAAAGCGAGGTGATGTTCACGATCACGCCTTGCTTGCGGGCGACCATGCCCGGCAATGCGGCCCGGCAGGCGTTGACGACGCAGGCGACGTTGGTATCGAGCACTTCCCACCAGTCCTTGTCGGGGGTCATCAGGAAGGGCCTGCTGTTGCCCAGGATGCCGGCGTTGTTGACCAGCACATCGATCGGGCCGTATTCGGCCTTGATCAGTTTTATCAGGCCGGCCACCTGGTTATAGTCTGTCATGTCGCATTTGAAAAACCCCGGCGTGGTGCCTGTCGCGGTCCGGATCTCCCCGGCCAGTTGTTCCGCCATTTCCTGGTTGGACAGGTAGGTGAACAGGACCTGGTATCCTTTTTGTGCCATGTTCAGGCAGGTGTGGCGTCCGATTCCGCGGGTTCCGCCGGTGATCAAAACGATTTTTGGATTATCCATGACGTTTATTTTTGACTTCTAGGTGTTGTTACGGGTTTGAATCGCGGCATTTCTCGAGCATGACGACCGCCGATTCGTATCCCCAGTGGGGAAGTTCGAAATTCCGGTCTTTTACATTTCCGAAGGCCTCGATTGCCTTTTCAAAGTACTTTTTGGCGTTTTCCTTGCCGCCGCCGAAGACCGACGGCATGTAGAAGACATTCTGTCCTTTCAACAATTGCGCTCTCGGGTTGCCGGGGTCCATTTCCAGGGCCATTTCCAGGAGCTTGTTGGAGGTGACGCTGTACATGGGCCCTCTGCCCATCATGTTCACCCGGATCCTGGAACTCCTTTCGAGCGCTTGCAGGCACATGGCTTCGGTGTTCTTCGAAAAGGTCTGGTTCAGGGCTTCCAGGACCGCGTTGGCCTTGTCGCAAAGCGGATCCACTTCCTGAAGATTCGGGGTTCTCAGCGCCAGTTTCAGGTAAGTGTAGGCTTCGTAGTAGTAGGGGAGCCAGTTTTCCTGATCCTGTTGTCTGAGCCGGTTGAACTCGGTGGCCAGTTCGGCCAGGGTGTTCAGGTTTTCGGCCGTATCCAGCTTTTCGACGGCCAGGTGCAATTTCGACAGCTGCTCAACTTGTCGGGTGTTGGCCAGGACCTGTTCCTGGGCGGCGCCGGTGGTCAGGCAGCCTGTCGAGAGTATGCAGATGACCAGTAGTTTTGATGGTTTCATGGTCAACGGGTTTTGCGATTACCGGTTTTCTTTGTTGACGCTTTTGAGGAAGGCTTCGGCTTGTTCCTGCCCCCATTTCGGCGCGAACGGATCGTCGGTCTTATAGTTTTTGAACAGTTCGATCGATTTTTCAACCAGCGGGATGGCTTTTTCCGGCCCGCCGCCGAATGCTGCCGGCGTGTAGAAGATGTTCTGTCCCAGCAGGTAGGTCACCCTCGGATTGTCCGGCGCCTTGGCCCTCGCTTCTGCCAGCAACATGGTGGTTTTGGGCCCCAGTTGCATGCCGCGGGTGACGGGGTCCACGCTGAGTCGGGCCTGGTTGGCCCGGGCCTGCAGTACGGCCAGTTCGGCTTCGGGGCCGCCGACGGATGCGGCTTTCTTGATGGCGGTTTCAGCGGCGTCGATGATCTGGTCCTTTTTCTCGGCCCCCTCGGCGATGAAGCCTTTGGCGATGAGGCAGAAAGCCTGGTAATAGAAGGGGTGCCATTTATCTTGTTCGGCCAGGCCGATCCTTTCGAAGGTGGTGGCCAGCTCTGAATAGTCGCTTTCCGTGGCTGCCGAACCCAGCTGCTCCAGGCAGGATTGCATGGTCCCCGCGTAATCTTGTCCAATCAGGTTGAATCCGAGCAGGAGTACAGGAAGGATGAAGAACAACTTTTTCATTTTGCAATATTTTTGGTTTGATTGAATCATTGTTTCTTGTTGTGGTCGAAGTACACGAACAGGCCGATGAGTGCGAATCTGGGTGCGGTCGGTTCGATGGGGACCCGGTAGTAGATCCCTTCGGCGTCGGGTTGGCTGCTGTAGCGGTACCCGAAGATTTTCCTGAACCCCAGGATATTGGAGCAGGACAGGTACAGTACCGTGTAGTTGCCCCAAAGCTGGGTGATATGGCTGAGGTTGAGGCTCAGGTCGTGGTAATCTGGGGTCCGTTGGTCATTGATCGCCGGCGTTGCCGGGTCGTCGTAGGGCCTTCCGCTGGCAAAGGAGTAGGTAAAGCCCAGTTGCGTATCGATTTTATCGATCCAGTGTTTGTACACCACCGAGAGGTTGTGTTTGGAAGCGAACACCGGGATCGCAGCTTCGGGGAAGTACCGGTAGTCCCGTTTGGTATCCAGGAAGGAATACGAAACCCAGAAGTCGGCGTTCCTGATCGATTTTCGGTCGCGGTAGAAGATGTCTACCCCTCTGGCAAAACCGTTCCCGCTGTTGTCCAGGGTTTCCGGATGGTAGCGGTAGTCGCCCGTATACTTGATCAGTTGATCGTACTGTTTGTAGTAGCCTTCGATCCTGAAGGTGATATTGTCCTGGGTGTACTGGTAGTTCAGGATATAGTGCAACGCTTTCTCATTGGACAGCCGGTTGCTGTAGGCCATGAACTCGCTTTCCGGTAGTTGGTAGAACTGGCCGAAAGCTGCCGAGACCTGAGCGTGGGGGCTGAGTTTGTAAGCCATTGATGCCCGTGTTGCCAGGGTCAGGTCGTTGAGGTAATCGCTGTTCTCCAACCGTTCGCCCAACCGGAGGAATAACCGGGCGCCCAGGTTGAGGTCCGCTTCGGCGAACCCGGCGAGGTAGCGTACATTGTACTGGTTCCGGCGGTTGAGCACCTGCTCGTCGACAATGGATTGCCGGAAGCTCTGGTCGTGGTACTCGGTTCCGAATTTGATTTTGAACCCGTCACCCAGAAACCTGCTGGCGTTCAGCCGGAGTATGGCCATCTGGTCAGTCGTTTTCAGGGTCAGGGTATTCACCAGGGTCTGGTCGTGGTTGTAGTTGTAGGCGATGCCGCCGTTGATCGTCCAGTTGTCGTTGACAATTTCCCGGATCGTTGAATTGACGAAGAAGTAGTTGTTGTCCAGGGTAACATTGTCGGGGTTGCCGGGATCGTCGATGTTCAGATAATTGAGTTTCAGCCGGCTGTTGCTGAAGTCTCCGTGGACCTTGAGGATGCCGTCCTCCGATAGTTTCTGCCGGAAGATCAGTTGCCCGGTCTGGCTGTTGAACGGCCTGATCCAGTCGATATTCTGCCGGATCACGGCGTTGTAGGGGCTTAGGTCGGTCAGGTTGCCGGTGACGGCCAGGGAGGAGTTTTCCCACCGTTCCTGGTGGGAAAGGTCCAGCCCTACGGTTGTGAGTCCCAAAGAAGTTTGGGTTTTAGGTGCGAGGTCATGGGTGTTCAGTACGAGCGCCGAGGAAAGCGCCTGGCCGTATTCTGCCGAGTAACCTCCGGTGCTGAAGGCTGTTCCGCTGAACAGGAAGGGCGAAAACCGGCCGCGGGAAGGCAAATTGGGTACATTGCTGTTGTAGGGCTTTTGTACCAGCATGCCGTCAATAAAAGTCTGGGTTTCGTAGGCTGCGCCGCCGCGGACAAACAACTTTCCTTCTTCTCCTACGGTCTGGGTGCCCGGCAGCGTATTCAGTGCGCCTGCTATATCGGCGGTTGCACCGGCTGTTGTTACGATATCGAGGGGTTTGAGCAGGGTTTGCCGTTTTTCGTCGCTGGCTTCAAAGGCCCCCGCTGTGATGGTGACCATGGCGAGCTGTTCGGCTCCGGGTTTCAGCTTGATGGTCCCGAGGTCCTTGTTTTCGCCCGGGCCGGTGTCCACCTCCAGGTCCATCGGTTTGTATCCGAGGTAGGAGATCAGCAGGGTGACTTTGCCCGGTTTGCTCATTTCCAGGGTGAAGCCGCCGTCCAGGTCGGTGGTCGTGCCGTTGTAGGTGCCCTTGATGATGATGTTGGCGCCGGTCACCGGCTCGTTGAACTCATCGCGGATCACCCCGCTGACCTGAGCGGTCTGGGCTGCTGCCGTCCAGACGGCCATGAGGTAAAATAATATGCATGTTATTCCTTTTTTCATAAAATAGTTCCGTTATATTTACCGGGTTGATTTTTGCGATCATTTGCCGGTGTTGTCGTTCATTTTTGATATTACAAAGGTAGGTCCGGACTTGGATTTTTCCCGGCCATTCACGCCCGGTTTGACATTCGGTGATTTTTATTTTTTTCCCGATTTTTATTTTTTAAAATATTGAAAGCCAACTATTTAAATTATCAGGAATAGAAAAGTTATTGACGATTGGAATTATTGAAGTGCTTATTATTTTATAATTTAAATCCCGGATTGACCCCTGTTTATTCATTTATCAGTGTGAAAAAACGCTCTAAACAAAAATAAATGCTGGCTGTAAAAAACATTTTCAAATCATTCCACTCCACAACGGCGCTCAACGGCGTTGACCTGGCGCTGGAAGAAGGTGAAATGCTGGGGCTGCTGGGTCCCAACGGCGCCGGTAAATCCACCCTGATCAACATCCTCAGCGGGCTGGTTCGCATGGATCGCGGGACCGTCACTTTCCGGGGCAGAGAGATCAGCCCCAACGCTGCCGGATACAAGATGCAGCTCGGCGTAGTGCCGCAGGAAATTGCCCTTTACCAGGATATCTCCGCCTGGAGAAACCTCCTCTTCTGGGGCAGCCTTTACGGTTTGAAAGGACAACAGCTCAGGGAGCGCGCCGAAACCGTCCTCCGGGAACTCGGCCTCTACGACCGGCGCCACGACCTGGTGAAGAATTATTCCGGCGGCATGAAACGACGGGTCAATATCGGCGCGGCCCTCCTCCACGATCCGGGATTGCTCTTCTTTGACGAACCCACCGTCGGGATCGACCCCCAAAGCCGCAACCTTATTTACGACTTCATCCAACGGATCAAAAGCCGCGGCAAAACCATATTATATACGACCCACTACCTGGAAGAGGCGCAGAACCTTTGCGACCGGATCGCCATCATCGACCAGGGGCGGGTCGTCACCTCGGGTACCCTCGAAGAGCTTCGGGCCGCCAGCGCTATCCGGGAAACGGTGGAAATCCAGGTGGATCACCCCGAAAACCTGGGCGCCGGCCTGCTCGACAACCTGCGGAAAGACGCCTTCACGGTTTCCCTCGCGGGCGATAACCTGACGGTAGCCGGCACAGACGTCTCCCTGGCCCTGCCGGGCATGCTGGACGCGCTGCAAAAGCCGGATCACCCCGTCAGGCGCATCGAAATCAAAAGGGTCAACCTTGAAAATATTTTTCTGGAACTGACAGGCCGTCAACTAAGAGACTAACATGTTCAGGATACTCAAAAAGGATCTCCAACTGCTTTTTTCCGATCGCCGGGCGCTGCTGATGAAATTCCTCCTTCCCGTTCTGCTCATCACCGTTTTTGTGATGGCCTTTTCCGGATTGCGGGACAACGGCGGCGGGAGCCGGATCGCCAAAATAGACCTGCCCGTTGCCGACGGCGATCAGTCGGCAGCCACCAAATACATGGTGCAGAAACTGGAAGCGTCGGAAAACCTGCACATCGAACCGGTCACGGAAGACCAGGCCCTCGACCTGGTCCGGCGCGGCAAAAGGGTAGGGGCCCTGGTGTTCGGCAAGGGGTTCTCGGACGCCTACCTCAGTCAGACGCCGCTGCCCTGGCGGCTGGTCTACCAGGAAGGCCGCGATATGGAACTGGGCATACTCAAATCGGTGCTCATTCCGCAACTGATCGGGATGGACCCGAACGGGAAAAAGGAAGATGCCCCGACCGTGACCGGGACACAGGCTGAGGGGCCTGCCGATTATATCAGGAACAAACAGTTGGTGTTTGAACCCCTTCGGGCGGCGAAAAGTGTCAGCAATGACCCCTGGCTGGTTCAGCCCGTTGCGGGGATTGCGCTGATCTTGTTGCTTTTCAATGTGGCGGGAATCGGCGGGAGCATTCTCGAAGAAAAGGAATCCGGCACGCTGGCCCGGCTGTTTCAGACCCCGCTCAAGCCGTCCGGCCTGTTCTGGGGAAAACTGCTGATGGGCGTCATCGTTTCCTTCCTGCAGCTGGCGATCATGTTCCTGTTCGCTTCGCTGGTATTCGGACTCAAGATAGGGAATAACCTGCCGGGATTGCTGTTGATCATGCTGGCCACGACGTTTGCGTGTTCCAGTTTCGGCCTTTTGCTGGCCGGCATCAGCAAGTCAAGGGCCCAGATGCAGGGCCTGGCCATCGGCGTGGTGCTGGTGATGTCGGCCATAGGCGGGAGCATGATCCCGCTGTTCATTATGCCGGCATTCATGAAGAAGATCGCTTTGCTGAGCGTCAATTACTGGGGCCTGGAAGCGTTTTATGACCTGCTCTGGCGGCAGTTGCCCCTGGTGCAGATCCTGCCCCGGATCGCGGTGCTGACGGGAATCGGGCTGGCGGTGACATTGGCGGCGTTTTACCTGTTCAAAAAACTGGCCGCTACGCTCACGCACTGAAGGGTTGGTGAATTTACTCCGAAACCTGATCTCGCTTGTCAGCCGGTTCGCCGGCAGTCAGCCACCGGGGCGGCGCAATGGTCAGTTCGTGGTAAAACTCCTGATCGGTCGGGCCGGGTGCGAGGCGGGAATTCGTTGAATTTTCCATAACAATGGTTTTACAGGTGAACAGGGCATTATCCGGATTCAACAGGAAATGTACAGCATGCCTGCGTTTCCGTCCGGGTCGACTGCGCCGACAAGGCCTTTCCGGAAGTCCGTCAGGGAGGTTCGGGTGACCTTGTGCCGGGCAAGCCCCAGGGCGTACAGCAATCCGATGCCGCCGCCGTTGTGGTCAGCGATGCCGAAAAGGCGCTCGGGCAGGTGGACTTTTGCGTGTGCGATATCCAGTTCCCACCACAGGTCTTCGAGGAGTTTGCCGACTTCAAAATTCCGGGAGCCGGCCAGGATGACGGCGTCGATGTCCTTTTCGCGCGCGCCCTGGCGGAACAGGCGTTCCATGAGCCGCAGGAGGACCTCTTCGGGTTCTTCGTATGCTCGTTTTCTGCTGCTGACATCGAGATGAATGACGGCCTCCGTGTCAAGGCCTTCGCGTAGTGCGTTTTCCAGGGTGGTCATGGCGAAAGAGAGGCCGAAAGCCGGCGCCGGATAATCGGTTGCCTGGCCGGGGTAGCCGGCGTCGGGAGCCCATTCATCCTGAACGGCGCAAACTACGGCAAAGTCGATTTCACCCGATCGAAGGTCGGCGGCTGCGGTCTGGATGGCCGGCAGGCAGGCGGCGGCGGGTTGAGGCGGTTCGGCCAGCAGCACGGCGTCGCCGGTCTTTAAAGCGACCGGATCCGAGGCGGGTATGAGGTGATGCGGTTTGCGGGAGAGGCTCCACCATTTGGCGTCCGGGTGCGAACCGTCGTAAAAGCCAAAGCCGTCCGGTGCGGTCAGGTATTTGTGCAGCAGCTTCTCCTGTTTCAGGCATTGGGCGATCAATGCGCGGTGCCGGGGCGGAAAGCCCCGCAAGGGTTGCCCCGTGAGGTTGCCGGTCTGGAAGCGGCCGGTCTGCGCGTGGTTGATCTGATTGAAAAAGGATGGAAGCCCGTCTTCGGATTCAAAACAAAAACCTGACCCCACCAGAGCGATTTCCTGTTTCATGGCTTTGATTTTACTTTTCGGGAAAATGCGTCAGAAGCTGCTCTGCCGAAACTGGGCGGCCGATCTGGCGTTGATCGAGGGATAGAAATCGCCGAGATCGAATTCCGGGAAGAAGATGCTGCGGTCGCCTTCGGTGTCGAGGCCTAATTCTTCGAATCCTCTGAGCAATTCAGGGTCCTGAAACAAGTTTGGTTTGTAATTTCTTCTTTTCATGGCAATAGGTTTTAAGGCAGAAGGTTTTAGGTGTAAAAAGCATCGCTTTTAAGAACGGTCGGATCATTATTGAAAATTGATGAAATAAAATCCGTCTGTTTCCAGAATAAAGTACCGCCCGGATTTGAAGGTCCATTCTTCATCCGGCGACAGCGCCGGATCGAAAACCGAGTCGGGCAGGAGATAATCTTCCTCCACTTCGAACCGGAGGCTGCCGAAAACCGCTGCTCTGACCTTCGGCAGGAGGCTTGATTTGGGAAACAACAGCTCGATCCTGTTCCCGGAATAAAGGCTCATGATCGCTTTGGCCGCTTTGCCGCAATTGAGGCATTCGGGCAACTCAACCGCAGCAGCGACCACATCGTCGGTCCGGTTGATCTGGCAGATGCCGTAATTGTCGCATTTCTTGCTGGGAACGCCGAATTTCACTTCGACCGCAAGCTGGACCTTCAACTGGCGGGAACCGGTCGCCGGCAGCAATTTTTGCCGGGCATTTTCCCGCTTTCCGCGAATTTTTATTCCAAGGGACATGTCAATTGTATTTACCACTTCATTCAATTTTCCCCGATTCTATCCTTTTTCGGTGTTCATATCGCAAATTTAGCCGGTCAATCCATCACTATCCTGACAATAATGGCTAAATGTGACATTCCTTGAAAATAATAGAACCCGAGGCGTTTTTAGCTTAACAAGCTGTAAAATAGATTTTTAAAAGTACAGCTTTAAGCTTTTTAAACAAATATTATTTTTGTTAAAGTCTTGGGATTTTGGCAGGTATGAATTAACTTGCAACAGTTGTCAAATGCCGGAAATATCCGTGTTTACGATTACCTGATTGATCTGCTCCTGACTTAGGCTGTTGGCTTGGCCTGGATCGCTAATAATTCCGAGGGACAACAAAATCGAGATAATTGCAGCGGGAATCATGGTTTGTAAGTTTTAGGTGTGAAACATTGTTGATTGCCTTACAAACTTACCCGTGATATACCCCTCACGCCCGACAGTAAAACCGCCACTCGACTTTCATAAATATTTAGGTTACTTTGTTTTTTTCATTTTTAAACTGCTGAAATCCAGTTTTTTAAAATTTTTACTTTTCAATTGGCCCCGGATTGAAATCTATCAGTAAATACAGTCTCGAAAAGGCAAATAATACTAATTATGGAGTCTCTGATCGAATTGGTGGGGGTGGCATCCCGCAACAAGGTGCGCCATATTGAAATCATCGGTGAGGAAAAACCCGGGAAAAAAGAAACCAAGATCAACCTGCTTTATGATGCGATCCGGGAGGAAAGGGTGAAATCTGACGAAGAAGCCGCGGAATTCCTCGGCTTGGACGTCCATACTACGGCCTATCGGAACGTCAAAAACAGCCTGAAAAAAAGGCTGCTCAACACCATCTTTTTTATCGATGTAAAACGGGCCATTTACAACGAGCAGCAATCCGCCTACTTCAACTGCTGGCGCGAATGGGCTGCCGTCAAGATCCTCGTGGGCAAAGGCGCTCACCGCTCCAGCCTCGAACTTTGCCAGAAGATACTCCAGGTGGCCAAGGAATTCGAATTCGTGGACCTTATCCTCGACGTTTCCAGGCAGCTGCGCCTTTATTACGGCACCATCGAGGGCGACAAGAAGAAATTCGAGGAATACAGCCAGATCTACCGCTGCTACGAGGAAGCCCTCACGGTTGAGAACCGGCTGGAAGAATATTACTGCGACCTGACCATTGACAGCATCCGGTCAAAATCCGCAAGCGATGAAACCTATGGAAAGGCCATGTCCCTGCTCCCGACCATTGATTGCTACCTGGCCCGGTTCAATTACTTCAGAATACAGTTCCTGGGCAGAATGATCAAGATCGCAGCCAGGATGATGAAAAATGATTATCGCAGTACCCTGGAAACCTGCGAAGAAGGGCTTGCTTTTTTTGAAACGAAAAAATTTGAGGTCAAAATTCCCGTTTCCGCCTTTCTGCACCAGAAGCTGGTTTGTCACCTGCAGCTCGGGCAGTTCGAAGAAGGCATGGATGCGGCGGAAAAGTCGCTGCAACTGATCCAGGAAGGTTCCTACAACTGGTTTAAAAATCACGAATTGCGCTTCCTGTTGTCCATGCATACCCGCAAATATGGCGAAGGGTACAAAACCTGGGATCGCGCAATCACCAACAGCGGCTATAAGTACCTGGATGAAAGTTCGAAAGAAAAATGGGCTATCTACGGCTTCTTCCTCCATTACCTGTTTTTGCTCGGCAAATTCACCCCTGATCAGGATGAAACCCGCTTCAATAATTTCCGCCTGGGCAAATTCCTGAATCAGGTCCCGACCTATTCACAGGACAAAAGGGGCCTCAACGTACCGATTCTCATCGCCCAGATCCTGTTCCTGATCATGAAAAAAGACCTCGATGAGGTCATTGACCGGATGGAAGCCATCGAAAAATACTGCTCGCGGTATCTCCGCCACGACGACCTGTTCCGCAGCAACTGCTTTATCAAAATGCTGCTGCAAATGCCCGATGCCGGCTTTCACCGGGCAGCCGTCACCCGCAAAGCGCAGAAATACGTCGACAAATTGGAAGAGGTCCCCCTGGAAATCGCCGAGCAACCCTTTGAAGTGGAAATCATCCCCTACCTTGACCTCTGGCAGTTTGCCATGGATTCCCTGGAGAACAAACGATTTGATGTGAAACGCAAAAAAACCGCCGGCTGAACCGGGCGCCTCCTGCCTGCTGACCCGCGATTTGCGACCGGCGCAATCACATGCCGGCCCTACCGTAGAGACGGAAAATGCGATGGATAACGAGACGGAAAATCTTCCGTCCACCGACATTGCGGACCCGACGGCCCGCGTTGCCGTTATTGTAATGGGATGTGGGCATTTTGGTGCATGGGGCGGGAAATGCGATGGATAACGAGACGGAAAATCTTCCGTCTCTACGGACGCCCGACTGACAACTGACCACTGACCACTGACAACTGACCACTGACCACTGACCACTGACCACTGTCACCCCTATTTCTGCCGGAAGAACACCGAGATCGGCACCCCCGTGAAGTTGAAATGCTTGCGCAACTGGTTTTCCAGGTAATTCTTGTAATTCTCCTTGACATGCTTGGGGTGGTTGCAGAAAAAGGCGAACGCCGGGTAATAGGTCGGCAGCTGCGTAACGTATTTGATCTTGATCAACCGGCCGCGATGGGCCGGCGGGCCGTATCTTTCGATGGCTGCCAGCATGACCTCGTTCAGGTCCGCCGTTTTGATCTTGCGCTGGCGGTTCTCATACACCTCAAGGGCCGTTTCGACCGCCTGGAAGATCCGTTGTTTTTCCAGGGCGGATACGAAGAGGATGGGCACGTCGTTGAAAGGCGCAAGCCGTTCCTTGATCTCCCGCTCATAATCCCGGGCGGTATTGGTTTCCTTTTCGACCAGGTCCCACTTGTTGACCAGTACGACCACACCCTTGTTGCGGCGCTGCGCCAGCCGGAAGATGTTCATGTCCTGCGCCTCTACGCCGGTCTGGGCATCGATCATGAGGATGATGATATCGGCTTCTTCCAGGGCGTTGATAGCCCGCATGACGGAATAGAATTCCAGGTTTTCGTGGACTTTCGACTTCTTCCGGATGCCGGCCGTATCGATCAGCAGGAACTCCTTGCCGAATTTGTTATACCGGGTATGAATGGAGTCGCGGGTGGTGCCGGCAATATCCGTGACGATGTTGCGGTCTTCACCCAGCAGGGCGTTGGTCAGCGACGATTTGCCGACATTGGGCTGCCCCACGATAGCGATCTTGGGCAATTGGTTGCCCTCCGGCTCCACTTCCGTGATGTGTTCCGTGACGGCGTCCAGCAATTCTCCGCTGCCGCTGCCGGTAATGGACGACAGAAAGTGGGTCTCCTCAAAACCCAGGCCCCAGAATTCATTGGCCTCGATCTCGCGCTGGTGGTTGTCCACCTTGTTGACCGCCAGGAAGACCGGCTTGTCCGTACGGCGCAGCATATCGGCTACCTGTTCGTCCAGGTCGGTTGTGCCCGTCGTGACATCCACCATGAAAATGATGACGCCCGCTTCCTCGATGGCGATCTTGACCTGGCTGCGGATGGCCGCCTCAAATACATCTTCCGAATCGCGTACGAACCCCCCGGTGTCTACCACCGTAAAAGTCTTTCCGTTCCAGATGCAGGATCCGTACTGGCGGTCGCGCGTTACGCCGCTCGTATCGTCAATAATGGCCTGCCGTTCTCCGATCAGCCGGTTGAATAAAGTGCTTTTCCCGACGTTGGGACGGCCGACTATGGCTACAATATTGTTCATTTACGTATATTAGAGCGCAAATTTACAAGAATTTGATCGAACAGCCAGAAGACATTCGCCTAAATGAATCACGGGAAGATCAGCAATGGCTCGGTCCGCCCCCCGGATGGCTCCTCCATTGGGGCATCACCTTCGTGTTGACGGCCGTGCTCCTCCTGGTTTTTCTGGGGTTCTGGCTCCGGTATCCCGACGTGGTGGAGGCTCATGCCGTACTCACCACCCGGCAACCTCCGGTACGGGTTGTGGCCCCGGTAACCGGCCGCCTCCAGGCCTGGATGACCGGTGAAGGCGCTCTCGTGCAAAAGAACAGCCCCCTCGGATTGATGGAAAATTCGGCCCGTTATCCGGATATCCTGCGCCTCGATACCTTGCTGGATCATTTCGGCCCGCAGCTCGAAAAGGAATGGTTGCCGGAATCAGACCTGCCGTCGGGATTGAGCCTGGGTACCCTCCAGGACGAATATGCTCTGTTTTACCAGCATTTTGAGAATCTTCGCTATCAACTGTCGCAGGACGCCACAGAACAACGGATCAAGGCCATGCAGGAGCAGATCGCACAGATCCGGGCCCTGGAACCTGTCCTGAAGCAGCAAAGCATCACCCTGAGCCAGGAAGTGCAGGTCGTTAATGAACGTCAGCAGCGATACCAGCAAAATGTTCCCGGAGGGGTTATTTCTCAATATGAATTTGAAGAGGCCCGCCAGGCTTTTTTGCGGGCCCAGCGCGAACTGCAGGACCTGAAAAGGGACAGCATCAACAACCGCCGGACTATGGCTTCTCTTGAAGAACAAATACTGGCCCTGCGGCAAAACCGCAATGAAGGAGTCAAGGAAGCCTGGCGCCAGCTCAGGGATGACCTGAAAAGGCTGCATGGAGCGATAGCCGAATGGGACCGGCAATACCTCATCCGGTCGCCCATCGACGGGTATGTAGCCCTGACCGGCGCCCTGAGCGAAGGGCAGTCCTTCGCGCAAGGCGAGGAAATGCTGGCCGTGCTGCCGCCGGAAAGGGACAGCGCTTACATCGTTCGGGCAGGCCTTTCCGGACAAGGCCTGGGCAAGGTCGAAACCGGGATGCAGGTGCTGTTGCGCCTGGATGGTTACCCCTACCGCGAATACGGAGAACTGACGGGCAGGGTCGCTTCCTTGTCGCCGATCCCGGACGAGGGGCCCGGCCTTTACCGCGCTGTGATCCGGCTCGACAGCCTGGTCACCTCCCACGGCGCCGCCATTTATTTCCGCCAGGAAACCGGCGCTACGGCCCGGATCATCACCCGGCCCAGGTCGCTGCTGCAACGCGTTTTCGACCGGTTGACCAGCGGGTTATCCTGATTTTTCCGTGAGCTGCTACGCTGAGCGGAGTCGAAGCGCACGCCAAAACCCCCCAAAAAAGAATCTTCCGGGTAAACCCGCAATGATGGAAAAATTGAACAGGCTCCGCGATCCGGTTTTCCTGGTTTTGCTCCTCCTTTTGCTCCTGAATGACCTGATCTTCAAACCGGCTTTCGGCAATTGGCTGACCGGTAAATTATCCGATTTTGCCGGGGTATTCGTATTCGCGTTTTTCTGGACCGCGCTGTTCCCTGCAAGAGCAAAGGCGATCCATTGGGCGACTGCGCTGGGGTTCATTTTCTGGAAAACGGAATTCAGCCAGCCGTTGATCCAATGGCTTCAGCAACAGGGAGTCCCGGTATACCGGGTAATCGACTACGGTGACCTGGTAGCGCTGCTCATGCTGCCCCTTTCCCTGAAGCGCCTGGGTAGAAAACTGGGACCGATCTGGCCGATGCACCCGGCCGTTACCGCCGCGGTGGTGCTGTTTGCCTTTTTCGCCACGACCCTGCCGCCCAGGGAAAAGAAGACCTACGTGCATATCGATAAGCGTTACGAATTCGACATGCCCATCCGTACCCTGGCCCAAAAACTGAATATGATCATCATCCGCGAACTCGGAACCTACCACTATTCCCAGGTCACGTTTTCGCCTGAGGATAACCTTTATCGCCTTACCTACATAGGAGATACGATTACCGGCCTGATCAATGTGGACCGGATAGCGAAGGAAGATACCCTGATACTGCCTTCCAGTTTCGCCGAAATCACGATCGACGGCAACCAGGAAAAATCAGCGGTTACCCTGGTTAAAACCGTATGGTACGCCTCGCCGTTCACCAAAAAAGACTACGCCGGGAAAACCGTAAAATTCTTTGAAAGAAAAGTGATAAAAAAGCTCAAAGCCCAGTAATCAGGGTTAATTTTGCGGCGTCGGAGCAAACCGCTTTTGACATTTAAACACAAACCGCTCACATGGACCTTCGTGAGTTCACCCCGAAGCTTTTCACGCTGTTGAAAGAGGGGATCTCTGCCCGCCAGATTTCAAGGGATCTTTTTTCCGGAATTATCGTAGGCATCATTGCCCTGCCGCTTTCCATCGCCTTCGCCATCGCTTCCGGGGTTTCACCGGACAAGGGGCTGGTGACCGCCATCATCGCCGGATTCTTCATCTCCGTATTCGGCGGCAGCCGGGTCCAGATCGGCGGGCCCACCGGGGCGTTTATCGTCATCGTGTACGGGATCGTGCAGCAATACGGAGTGGAAGGTCTGACCGTCGCCACCTTTATTGCGGGATTCATGATCATGCTGATGGGATTCCTCCGGTTCGGAAGTCTGCTGAAATACTTCCCTTTTACCCTGATCGTGGGGTTCACGGCCGGTATTGCCGTTATCATTTTCTCGTCTCAGATCAAGGATCTGCTGGGATTGGAGATGGGCGCGGTGCCTTCCGGGTTCATCGAGAAATGGGCGGAGTACGGCCGGCACCTCACGGCGGCCAACCTGTATGCCGTGCTGATCGGCCTGGGGACTATCGCGGTGATCCTCTTGTTTACCCGGATTACCAGCAAGGTGCCGAGCCCGCTGATCGCGATTGTACTGTCGACCCTGGCGGTATATTTTTTCCAGTTGCCGGTAGATACCATTTCTTCCCGGTTCGGAACGATTCCGAATACCTTGCCCATGCCGAAATTCTATTCGGTTGATTTCGAAACCTTTAAAAACCTGCTTGCGCCGGCCCTCGCCATCGCGGTGTTGGGCGGGATCGAATCCCTGCTGTCCGCGGTCGTTGCCGACGGGATGATCGGCGGCCGGCACAGGTCGAATATGGAGCTGGTGGCCCAGGGCGGCGCCAATATCCTGAGCGCCATGTTCGGCGGCATACCGGCCACCGGCGCCATTGCCCGGACGGCGGCCAACATCAAGAACGGCGGCCGCACACCCATCTCCGGGGTGGTCCATGCATTGACCCTCCTGGTGATCATGCTGCTGGCAGCGCCGCTGGCCGGGCTGATCCCACTGGCATGTCTGGCGGGCATCCTGGTGGTGGTGGCCTGGAATATGGCAGAGTTGCATACCTTTGCCGCGATCCTCAGATCCAACCGGTATGACGCTGCGGTATTGTTGGTCACCTTTTTCCTGACGGTGGTCTTTGACCTGGTGGTCGCAATCGAGATCGGGATGGTGCTGGCGGCCTTCCTGTTCATCAAGCGCATGGCCGACGCAACCTCGCTGGGGCAGATGTTTGATGCGCAGACCGCCGGCGACTCACCGCTGTTTGAGGATGAATTCGGCAATATTCCCCCGCATATCGCTGTTTATGAGATCAACGGACCCCTGTTTTTCGGCGCCGCCCAGCGTTTTTTTGACGCCCTTAAAGATTTGGGCGACCGCCACAGTGTCCTCATTCTTCGCATGCGTCATGTGCCCATGATTGATGCAACAGGGATGAAAAGATTGGAAGATCTGGTCCGGTTGCTGGAGGGTAGGGGTGTGACCGTTGTCCTGTCCGGAGTAAGCCCCGGGATCATGGATGATCTCCTGAAAGCCGGCTTTATTGACGTGGAACGAATGCAACCGGATATGGAGGCCGCGTTGAAATGGGTTAGTGAGTTGTAAGTTGTAAGTTGTAAGTTGTAAGTTGTAAGTTGTAAGTTGTAAGTTGTAAGTCGTAAGTCGTAAGTTGTAAGTCGTAAGTTGTAAGTCGGGTTCCTGAGCACAGCCGAAGGATATGTGGTAAGTCGTGAGTCGGGTAACGGAGCGTAGCCGACTCCGTCAGCCATAGGGCGAAGTTAAGTCATAGGTCTTAACGAAGCTTTCGCCCAAGGAAAAACTTATTTGAACTCATATGGCTATGTGGACCGTTCAGAATTTTGTGTCAACCGGATTTCCGGCATGCGCAATTTGCTAAAAATCAGGTCTTTGTGTGAAAAAAAAACTGTTTTGAACAGTCTCGCTAAAATGGCCGAAGATGCCAACATCAACAACCCCAAACCAACACAAACAACCATAAACCAACATCAACAACCATAAACCAACACAAACAACCATAAACCAACATCAACAACCATAAACCAAAATAAACCAAACAACATGCAACTTTCCAACATACCGCGCCTCAGGCATCTCGATACCGATCGTTTTTTTCTCATTGCCGGGCCGTGTGCAGTTGAAAGCGAAGAAGTGGCCTTTGAAGTAGCGGAAAAAGTGCACGCTATCTGTGAACGGCTGACCATACCCTATATCTTCAAAGGATCATACAGAAAAGCCAACCGGTCGAGGCTGGATTCTTTTACCGGGATCGGCGATGAAAAGGCCCTGAAGATCCTGAAAAAGGTGGGCGATCATTTTGGCATCCCGGTGACGACAGACATCCACGCGGATGAAGAAGCGGCGATGGCGGCCGAATATGTCGATATCCTCCAGATCCCGGCTTTCCTGTGCCGGCAGACCAGCCTGCTGGTAGCGGCGGCCGATACAGGGAAGGTCGTCAATGTGAAAAAAGGCCAGTTTGTCAGCGCCGGGGCCATGAAATTCGCCCAGGACAAGATCCTGCAGTCCGGCAACGACAAGGTAATCCTCACCGAACGAGGCACCACCTTCGGTTATCAGGACCTCGTAGTGGATTTTCGCGGCATTCCCGTTATGCAGGCCTACGGCGCTACCGTTGTGCTCGATTGCACCCACTCCCTGCAACAACCCAATCAGGCCTCGGGCGTGACCGGGGGCAGGCCCGCGCTGATCGGCGCCATCGCCAATGCGGGTATCGCAGTCGGCGTCGACGGATTGTTCATCGAAACCCACCCCCGGCCGGCAGAAGCCCTTTCCGACGGCGCCAATATGCTGCCCCTCGATCAACTGGAAAACCTGCTGGAGCGGCTGGTACGGATTCGCGAAGCCGTACATTATTCGGCATGAAAACATTATTTCCGTTTGAAAGCTTGACAATCTCGAAAAAAAATCGTAAATTGACTGCGCAATAAAACCATAAGGAGGTGCCTATGAAAAAATTAAATCTACTCTTGATTATCCTCCTTGCCTACTGTGTTAGCCTTAGCGCTCAGATCGAAAAAACGCTTGCAAAATCTTTCGACCTCGAAGGTAGCCAATTGGTGAGGTTAGATTTACCCGGAACCATTGAAGTAAGAAAATGGGACAACGACATCCTGCGCGTGCAGATGACGATTTCCCTGGATACAGGAACAGAAGCCATGCTGAAATCACTGGTCACCGCCGGCCGGTACAACGCTAAATCCCTCAATGAAGACGCCGGCATGAAGATCCTGATGCCGAATCTGGATCGCGAGTTGATGACGCGTGGCAAGACCATCACGGAACAATTCAGTTTCATTGTATTTGCACCAAAAAATGTTTCAGTGCAAAATTTGCGAGACGCGGCGAGTGTGTCGTCGCTCTAAGCGATTGTTTGGACATTTTGCCTGAGTTTCCCTGCTCCGCTTTTCCCGCTAAAATTTTCCGGACCAATAAAAGCAAGCAGGATTGGATTCCATTTTTCGTCCGCCATGGTCATAGCCGCCTCAAAACGGCAGATTTTCCGGGATTTTCCGGAGTCAACCGGATGTTGGATTGTAATGATGGCAAATCTTCAAACAAGCTTATTTATACCGCTTCAGACGGTATGCCGGCCGCGTAAAGGCCAGGCTGAAAACGGTTGGGCCGCACATTGCGGCCCATTGTTTTTGCAGGAAATAAAAAACTGCGGTTGCGTTCAACATGAAATTTTATTAGGTTTGTCCGGAACATAATTTCCAATCCGACATGAAATCCTTCCTCTTTTGCTGCCTGATGACGTTGATCCTGCTTCCCCTACAGGCACAGAAATCCTACGGCGACCTGTACCACCCCGAAGCGGATGCCCTGGCCGAAATAGACGGTGTGATCCAAAAGGCCGCCGCCGAAAACAAGCACGTGCTGCTCCAGGTCGGCGGCAATTGGTGCGTCTGGTGCTATCGCCTGCATGATTTTATCGAAAAGGACCAGGAGATCAAGGATTTTATCGAAGCCAATTTTGTCGCTTACCGCGTCAACTACAGCCGGGAGAATATGAACCTGC
Organism: uncultured Lewinella sp.; assembly: GCA_937873655.1. Taxonomy (GTDB): domain Bacteria; phylum Bacteroidota; class Bacteroidia; order Chitinophagales; family Saprospiraceae; genus JACJYC01. Next base: position 38,719 of record CALMYQ010000219.1, read on the forward strand.
CGGTCCTGGAAAAATACGGCTATCCGCAGCGATTCGGCTTTCCGGTGCTGATCGTCCTGAACGCAAAAGGAGAACGGCTCCACACCCAGGATACCGGGCTCCTCGAGAGCGGCGACGGGTATGACCAGCGGAAAGTCCTCCAGTTTTTTCAACAATGGTCACCCCCTGCGCTGGATCCTTCGAACTATGTCAAATAGGCGCCGCTAGCCATGGCAGCTCCATGATTTTTCAGCAGGAAGGTTGAAAAATTGCAGGATTTGGATGCCGAATTAAATTCTGCAATCGGTTGCGCTGAAAAAATAATTCCATTGCGGTTTGTTTTTTCGCTTCATCCTTTCTAATTTTGCCCCTCAGAAACGACTTGAAAAAACGCTGTTACCCTAAAAAGCCTATCTGTTTTTGCTTCGAAAAGTCATCCGATAAAAACTTTACACTGCAACAGCCTTGCACAATGATGCTATCCCTTCCCATGAAGACAAGGAAAAAAGAGATATTGTAAAACTTTGTTTTCATTAACCAAACCTAAGCGATGTATGAAACTTAAAGTCGACTATTTTTCGAAATGGTTGTTGGCGCTTTTGGCAGTTGCTCTCTGCAACTTTGCAATGGCCCAGCGTACCATTACCGGAACAGTGACTGATGCCTCGACCAAGGAGCCGCTTATCGGCGCCAACATCCTGGTCCTGGGCACCAGCTCCGGTACTGTGACGGACATTGACGGCAATTACTCACTCTCGGTGCCGGAAGGCTCCAACACCCTCGAAGTTTCTTATACGGGATATTCCAGTCAGCGATTCGAGATCGGCACTCAGTCTGTTCTCAATATTACGCTTTCTGCCGGTGAGATACTGGACGAAATTGTTGTTGTGGGCTACGGTACCCAGAAATCCAAGGAGGTGACCAGTTCGATTACTTCCCTCAAAGCGGAAGATTTCAACAAGGGTAACCTCAGCAGCGCCTCCCAGTTGCTGCAGGGCAAGGTGGCCGGTCTGACCATCTCGCGCCCCGGCGGCAACCCCAACGGCAGCTTCACGCTCCGCTTGCGGGGGTTGGCTTCCTTCGGCGCCAACGCTTCTCCGCTGGTCATCATCGACGGCGTGCTGGGCGCGGATATCAATTCGGTTGACCCGAACGATATCGCTTCCATCGACGTACTGAAGGACGGCTCAGCTGCCGCTATCTACGGTACGCGCGGCGGTGCGGGCGTTATCCTGATCACCACCAAAACCGGTGTTGCCGGCAAGACCAACGTGGATTACGAAGGCTTCGTTACAGCTGAATCGGTGGACAACTACACCCATACGCTGACCGCCGACGAATTCAGGAATTTCGCAGGCGGGCCCAACGGCACCATCAAAGGTACAGACCTCGGTTCCAGCACCGACTGGTTTGATGCGATCACCGAAACCGGCATCACCCAGGTACACTCCCTGTCCCTCTCCGGCGGCACCAAAGGCACCACCTATCGCGTATCCGCCAACTACCGCGACGTCAAAGGCATCACCATCAATACGGGCTTCAAGCGCCTCAACGGCCGCTTCAACCTTCAGCAAAAAGCGCTGAACGACCGCCTGAAGATCGATGCCAACTTTACGACAACCACCATCGATCAGGACTTCGGTTTCGATCAGGCGTTCCGCTACGCTACGATCTATAACCCGACCGCGCCGATCTACGGCTCCGGCGCTTCCTACGATATTTACGACGGTTACTATCAGCAGACCCTGTTCGACTACTACAACCCGGTAGCCATCCTCGAACAGAATACCAACCAGGGCGAAACGCGCCAGTCCATCGCCAGCTTGCGGGGTACCTATTCCCTGCTGCCGGGCCTGGATGTCAGCGCCTTCTACTCCCAGGAGCGCAAGGATTTTGTCAGCCGCCAGTATTACGACAAGAACTCGTTCTACGTAGGCGCCGGCCCCAACGGTCTGGCTTCCCAACGTAACGACAAGAACCGCAACGAACTGTTCGAATTCACGGGGACCTATACCCTTGACCTTGGAACCACCGAAGTGAAACTGTTGGGCGGCTATTCCTACCAGGAATTCACCAACCTCGGTTTCGGATTGTCAGGCGGTAATATTATCTCCGACGCCTTCCAGTTCAATAACTTCGGCGCCGCTCAGGACTTCAAGAACGGCGTAGGCTCCGTGTTCAGCTACCAGAACAACGACAAGATCATCGCCTTCTTCGCAAGGGCCAACCTGAACTTCGGCGACGTATTCTTCGCTTCCGCCAGCTTGCGCCGCGAAGGCTCCTCTCAGTTCGGCGCCAACAACAAATGGGGTACCTTCCCCGGCCTTAGCGCAGGTGTGAGCCTGACCAAACTGGTCGACCTTCCGGGCGTTGACAACCTGAAATTCCGCGTCGGCTTCGGCCAGACGGGCAACCGCCCGCCAGGCAGCTACATCTCGCTGCAGCGTTTCGGCCCCGGCGCCTCTTTCTACTACAACGGCGCTTATGTGCCCTCCTACGGCCCGGTTTCCAACCCGAACCCGGACCTGAAATGGGAAGTGAAGCAGGATATTAACGTCGGTGTCGACTTTGCGTTTGCCGACTTTAAAGTCACCGGCTCCGTCGATTACTTCAACATCTCTACCAAGGACCTGATCTTCGAACTGGGCGTACCGGTTCCGCCGAACCTCTTCGGTTCTACGCAATTGAACATCGGTGAGATCTCCAACTCAGGTCTTGAAGCTGTTGTCAACGTCAATATGTTGAAAAGCGAGAAACTGTCCTGGGACCTCAGCCTGAACGGCACCTATTACCTGGCCAGCGAACTGAAGCAGTTCAACGAAGAAGCCGACGGCTCCCGCGACGTGGCTGTGATGGGTGCGCCCGGTCAGTCCGATATTCCCATCTCCAGGATCGAGGAAGGCAAGCCGCTGGGCCAGATCTGGGGTATTGAATACCTCGGGATCTCTCCGGAAGGCAACTGGATCTATGCCGACGTCAACGGCGACGGCGTAGCCGGCAGCAGCGACGACCGCAAAGTGATCGGCAACGGTTTGCCCAAATTCCAGATCGGCTTGAACAACACCTTCTCTTTCGGCAACTGGGACTTCAACTTCTTCCTGCGCGGAACGTTCGGCCACGATATCGTGAATACCTTCCGCGGTTTCTACGAAGCGCCGCAATCCATTTCTTCGTACAACCTCCCGGAAACCATCAGCGACGTCCAAACGTTGGCTGAAGCGCCCAAGTTCTCCAGCCTCCACGTTGAAAAAGGCGACTTTATAAAGCTCGATAACGCTACGCTGGGCTATTCGCTGAATTTGCCTGAGGGCGCTGCCTTCAACAAGATCCGGCTCTATTTGAACACCAACAACCTGTTCACCATTACCGGCTACTCGGGTGTTGACCCCGAAGTTCGTCTGATCGACTCCGAAACCGGCAGCCCGCTTGCGCCCGGTATCGACCGTCGGGATACGTATTTCACGGCTCGCGCTGTCACCTTTGGTGTCCAGTTAGGATTCTGATAACAATTGAAAAAAATTAAAAATGAAAAAATTACATAATCTAAAATACCTTTTCATTGCGGTATTGATACTGGGCTTCAATCAGTCCTGTACCAACCTGGATGAAGAGTTGTTTGATACCGTGACCGGTGACAACTTCTTCAAGACCGATGAAGAATTTATCGCCGCACTCGGCGCAGCCTATACCAGGCTGTACTCCATCGGCAACCACGGCGGTTATATGTCTTCCAACGAAGTTGCTTCGGATGAAGCGCTGATCCCTCAGCGGGGGCAGGACTGGTTTGACGGCGGTGTCTGGCTGCGTCAACACCGGCATGAATACAACCTGGAAGAAGGCCAGTTGAACGGCTCCTGGGGTGACCTTTACGGCAGCGTCAGCACCTGCAACCGCCTGATCGCTCAGTTTGAGCAGCTGGCCAACCCCGCTACCGACCCGTTCATCGCCGAACTGAAGGTATTGCGCGGTTATTTCTACTGGCAGTTGCTGGATATGTTCGGCAACATTCCGGTGATCACCAGCTTTGCCGATGCCGATCCCAACCCGCCTACGGTTGCCCGTAAGGACGTTTACAATTTCCTGGTGCAGGATCTGGAAAAGGAAGTGGCCAAACTGCCCAAAACGGTTGACGGTACCACCTACGGCCGCATGCAGTACTATGCAGGCAAGACCCTGCTGGCCAAGTTGTACCTCAATGCCGAAGTTTACACAGGCTCAGCCGAATGGGCTAAAGCCGAACAGGCTTGCGACGAGGTGATCAACTCCGGTGTCTACAGCCTGGAAAGCGACTACTTCACGAACTTCAATACCAACAACTCAGGGTCTTCCGAAAACATCCTGTCCGTTCCTTACGACGAGGTATTCGCCACCGGCTTCAACCTGCCGATGATGACCTTGCACTATACCAGCCAGGCAACCTGGAACTTTACGGATCAGCCCTGGAACGGATGGTGCACCCTGAAGGAATTCTACAATTCCTACGACGATTCCGACAAGCGCAAAGGCGTTTGGGGCAGCCAGAAAGTACGCGGTAACTTCCTCGCAGGTCCGCAATACGCTTCTGACGGCGTAACCCGCCTGATCGACGACGGCGCCGAAGCCGCTGACCCGGACGGCAAGCCGGTAACCTTCACGCCTGAACTCAATGAACACTTCCCGAACGCCCTGCGCCAGGCCGGCGTGCGGATCGGCAAGTTCGAATTCAAGAACGGCGGTCGCCCCGACCTGAGCAACGACTTCCCGATCTTCCGTTATGCCGACGTACTGCTGATGAAAGCTGAAGCACAATGGCGTCAGAACGCATCCAGCGCTACAGCCCTCGCACTGGTCAATCAGGTACGCGCCCGCGCAGGTGTGCCCGATTTCACAGAACTCACGGCTGACAACCTGCTCGCAGAACGCGGTCGTGAAATGTTCTATGAAAACCACCGCCGTACCGACCTGATCCGTTTCGGCCAGTACAATAAGGCCTGGGAATTCAAACCGGCTTCCCAGCCGTTCCGCAATATTTACCCGATCCCGAGGGCGCAGCTCGATGCCAACCCAAACCTGGCCCAGAACCCAGGGTATTGAGGTAGAGGATTTGAGGATGTGAGGATTCGAGGATTCGTGGCCTGTAAAAGGGACTCGAATCCTCGAATAACCAAATCTTCGCCTCCTCCAATAAAGGAGTCGCCCGCCCAAACCGGACTACCTCATGCGGTCAAGGACGCGGGTAATTTCGCGATTATGCGTAAAATGGCAAGTGTCTCCGGTCGCTTGCCATTTTATGCTTAAATTCGAAAACTCCACCCATAACACCCGAGCGCCCTAAGTGGTCCACCCCCAAAAAACACCTAAGTGCCCTTAGTGCCCTTAGTGCCCTGAGTGCCCTTAGTGCCCTAAGTGGTCCACCCCCCAAAACACCTGAGTGCCCTTAGTGTCCTGAGTGGTCCACCC
>CALMYQ010000220.1 GCA_937873655.1 uncultured Lewinella sp.
TGGGGCAATGCCAAAAAAGGGACAAAGACCAGAAGCAACAATCAGAAAATCAATACCTTATCAATCAGAAGATCAAAAGCAACGCCATACGGACGCCCGTCAACTACCCAAAACGCACTTGACGAAGACGGCGCGGGCGGCCGGACAGCAGTGCCGAATATTCGCAGGCTTGGTCCAGTGGACCAAAGGCGCTGCCAGAGTTTGCTGTCCTAGCGTTTTTTTGGTTCCTTTTTTGGGGCAATGCCAAAAAAGGGACAAAGACCAGAAGCAACAATCAGAAAATCAAAACCGCATCAATCAGAAGATCAAAAGCAACGCCTTACGGACGCCCGGCAATTACCAAAAACTCATACCCCCCCGATCCCAGCTCAAAAACAAGCCGGTCGCCTTCCTGGGAGATGAACTTCACGCCCTTTGCTTTCCTGATCTTTTTCCCGCTTTCCCGTACCTGTTTCAGCGATCCGGCGGGCAGGTAGAGGCGGGCGGAGGTATTGGGCGGTACGGTGGCCTTGTACATCAGTTTTCCGCCTTCCAAGCGCCACTCGCTGGCAATCCGGCCGTACATGGAATCGTAGTACCCCTTAGCCCAGGTCATCCGGCCGGTGGGATCAGGTGTCGGCTTCAGCACAAAGCGCTTGAAGGCCGGATGTTCGGGATCCCGCTGGATGCCCAGGGAGTAGTTGTACATCCAGGAGGCGACGGCCCCGAAGGCGTAGTGGTTGAAGGAGTTCATCCGGTTGTTGCCGCCGAACCCGTTTTCAATGGTGTAGGAATTGAGCCGTTCCCAGATGGTGGTGGCGCCGTTGACGACCGGGTACAGCCACGAGGGATAGGACTCCTGCTGGAGCAACCGGTAGGCCAGGTCGTCCCTGCCGTTTTCGGATAAGGCCTCTCCGATATAAGCCGTACCGATGAACCCGGTCATGAGCGAATAGGCGGGACGCAACACCCCTTCGTCGTCGGTATTTTGCCGGGTAACGGTCTCCGCCAAGTGCTCGACGGCGCCCGCGCGGGAAGCCTCGTCAAACACGCCAAAGGCCAGCGGGATGGCATAGGAAGCCTGCGTATCAATGGGCTTTCCCTTTATGGACGGATCAATGGCGGTAGGCCGGAGAAAACCCGTGCTCAAAGCAGAACTGATGGTCTTATGGTTATCCTGGTCCACAAAGACCTCATTAAAAAACCGCTTGCGGTCCGCGTAACGCTTCCGGAAAAAATCGGCGTCTTCCTGTTTGCCGAGGATGGCGGCCACCTTCATCATGATGTCCAGGTCGTACAAATGGTAGGCCGTCCAGATCTGGGTGTCGTTGTTTTTGTTGTTTTCCGGGCTCAGCCAGTCGCCCAGCGGGCCTTCATTCATCAGGCCGGTGGTTCTGTCGATCCTGGTGTCCAGAAATGCCAGGTATTCCTTCATAGCCGGGTAATGCTCCCGGAGCAGGCTCAGGTCTCCATACTGCTGATAAGCCTCCCAGGCCACCGTAATGCCGGCGCTGCCCCACAGGATGCCGCCGAATCCCCCGCCAACCGGGGCCACATCTGTAAATTTCCCGTCGGCGCCCTGCATATCCCGCATCGCCAGCAGGTGGCGCTTGAAAAACCCGTTGACATTGGCCAGGTAGGTGGAGGCCCGGGAGAAAACGCTGATGTCGCCGCTCCAGCCCATGCGTTCGTTCCGGGCTGGGGTATCGGTGGGGATGGACAGGAAATTGCTGCGCATGGACCAGCTGATGTTCTGCCAGAGTTTGGTGACCAGCGGATTGGAGGTCTCGTATTGCGAAGCCAGTTCGTAAACGGAACTGAGCACCTGGCCTTTTACATCCTCCGGCGACAGGGCCTGGGGAATGCCCGTGATCTCCACAAAGCGGTACCCGTGGAAGGTGAACCGGGGTTGAATAACCTCATCGCCTCCTTTGAGAACGTACAGGTCCTGGGTCAGGGCCGCCCGAATGTTCTCGATCATGATCATGCCTGCGTTCTCCTTGTATTCGGGAAGGTCGGGGTAAAGGACTTCCGCATAGCGCAGGGTGACGGTATCGCCCCGGTTGCCGCCCCTGATGGTGAGCGAGGGGAAACCGACCATGTTCTGCCCCATATCGTAAACGAAGACGCCTGGGCGCACCTCTTCCACACTCCGTGCCGTCATTGTTTTGACGATCCGGACATTTTCACCGATCTGCCCCACCAGCTGCTGATGATCGTAGTTCAGTTGGATGTCCCGGCCGAGAAAATCCTTGAAGCTGCCCGTAACGGCGGTTCCTTCCAGCGGGATGCGGACGGCCGTTTTCCAACGCCGGTCGTCAAAAGACGAGGTCGACCAACCGGAAACAGCGGCCTCTTTGGTGGCGTCATAGACTTCTCCCTGGAAAAAGCTCCCGTACCGGATAGGGCCGTCGGCGTAATATTTCCAGTCCTGATCATTGGAAACAATGACCTTTTCGGTGCCGTCGGCGTAGGTAATGACCAGTTTGGCCAACAGCGATTGCCGGTCGCCGAAATAGTTCCAGTTCTCGCCCCGGTAGGTGATGTTCCCGCTCCACCAGCCTTCGCTCAGCCAGGCGCCCAGGGCATTGGCGGCGCCCCGGTTCATCAGTTCCGTAACGTCGTAGGTCTGGTACATCTGGGTCTTGTTGTACTGCGTCAATCCGGGATTGAAATAATCCTTTCCGACCCGGCGGCCGTTGATGTGCATTTCGTATATGCCCCGGGCGGTCACATACAACCTGGCTTTTTCAATGGCCTTGTCCGCTGTTTCGAATTCTGTGCGGAGCATGGGCGCCGCATTTCTGCCGGGGTCGGCCACCGCAAAAACGCCGTCGCGGGCGCCGCTGACCACAAAAGCGCCGTCCGAAACGGCGAGTTTCCCATGTTGCTGATCGATGAACGGGCGAAAGATGCCGTTGTAAGCATCACCCGAAGACAGGGATTCGGAAAAGATCACATTGGAAGGCCGGCGGTAATGCCTGACGCGGATATCCGAAAACCGGGCGGTCTGGCCTTGATCCGCCATAAACCCGATATCGGCCAGCATGGGAAAAGAGAGGTAATCGCCGCCGGGACCGTCGCCATAGGGATTGAGCATCAGGCCCGACAGGACAAAGGGCGAATCCTGTGCTCCGCTCCGGGTGATCTTATTGGCTTCTTCGCTCCCGTCCATATAAATGTTGAAGACCCCGAAATTGCATTCCACATAAAATTGGTGGCGGTCGTATTTGTTGCCGTCATTGACCAGGGAGGCGGGAATATCATAGCTTTTAAAGGGCTGATCAGCACGGTCGCCGGGCGCGTACCCGACCCGGTAGATGTTGAGGCGGGCCTTTCCGTCCTTTCCGGCGCCGAGACCGGAGATATCGAGCTCAAGGGCCATATACCCCTGGTCTTTCTTGTTTTGCATGCCCAGCAGGTTCCGGTTTTTATCCAGCAGCCGGCGGTCGTTGGCGCCGAGGACAAACGCGGCACGGGTGCTGCCGGATACCTGATCGAGCGCCAGGCCGTACTGCAATCTGAACATCGGCAAATACTGCGCGCATAGCGGCAGGTCCTCCTGGGTGGTCCCTATCCATTGCGCCCCGCCCCAGGCGGCAGCATTGGGGTTGGGGTCCATTAACCCGGTCTCAAACCAGGAAGAAGCGGTGTATGGCTGCCCCTCCCGGTCCCATACCGTCAGGTTCCAGGCGTACCTCATCCCGGGGTTCAGGGGTTTTCCCTGGTAGGCGATGCCCAGCGCGAGGCCGGAACCGATCTTGCCGGAATCCCAGACCCGGTTATCCTGTTCATCCGACACGACAATCCGGTAAGCCTCCTGAACCAGGCCTCTCCGGCCGTCGGCAGCCGTCATTTTCCAGCTGAAATGCGGTTTATCCACGTCGATACCGATCGGTTCCCGGAGGTATTCCACCCGCAGATCCCCGATATCCGGGCCGGAAAATCCCCGGGCAGGGCCGGAAAGCATCAGCAAAGTCAGGATTGGCAGGATTAGGACCTGAAGTTGAGGTCCTTTGGTCGGATTAGACATGATCGGCGATAACAATTTTATAGGTTAAACTGGAAAGAATTGCACAGGCAGCACTACCGGTCAAATAAGCCCAAAAACCAGGATGGCCGAAAGCAAAATTCAGCGCTTTCGGCCCAAAGGTAAGATAAAATGCAAAACCCGGATGGTTCTTCTGATTTCGGCGCCGACCGGGAACGAATATTCTATCCGGGCTGAACCGACGCCCACAAAATTTTCCCTTAAAAATTTCCGGATTTTCCATCGGGTAATGAAAATTTTTCTACTTTTATGATAACGTTTGCATAAATTAACACATTTACAAGTTGTAATTAATTTAAAATCAATTATTTAAATCATGTAAACGTTTTCATAAATTTACACTTCTATGGCAAGCCTGAAAGATGTAGCAGAAAAAGCCGAAGTTTCCATAGCCACCGTTTCGCGTGTCATAAACGGGAACAGCCATGTCCAAATGGACACCCGGCACAAGGTGCAAAAGGCCATCAAGGAGCTGAATTACCGGCCGAGCAGGGTGGCGCAGCGGCTCCGTTCCAAGGGCAAGGAGAGCAAGCTGATCGGGCTGGTTTTGCCGGATATCGAGAACCCGTTCTATGTCGACATGATCCGAGGCATTGAGGCCACCGCCTACAATCAGGGTTATTCCGTGATCATCGGCAATTTTTCCCAGAACAAATCCCGCTCCGAAATGTATATCGACATCCTGAAATCGGAAGGGGTCAACGGGTTTATCGTAGCTCCGGTGAACAACGAGGACCCCAAGGTCAGGGAGCTGATCAAATCGGGCTACCAGGTGACGTGTGTGGACCGGGACATGGAAGGCGTCGAGGTCGATTCCGTAAAAATAAATAACGAGGAAGCTGCTTACGGCGCCATAAAACACCTGATCAACCTGGGGCATAAGCGCATCGGCCATGTCGGTGGGCAATGGGACATCCCCACCACCAAATCCAGGCTGGCCGGCTACAAACGGGCCTTGCTGGAAAGCGGGCTGCCGATCGAGGAAGAGCTGATCATCACCCGGTCTTCCGATTTTCAGAACGGCGTTGAAGCCACGACCGCCCTTCTGGACCTAAACCGCCCGCCCACCGCCGTATTTACCGGCAATAACCTGCTGACCCTGGGCGCTCTGCGGGCCATCCACGCCAGAGAACTGAAGATCCCGTCCGATATCGCCATTGTCGGATTTGACGACATGTATTGGTCGGAGTTGCTCAACCCGCCGCTCACCGCCGTTCATCAGGACGGCTTTGAGATCGGAAGGAGAGCCACCGAGCTGTTGCTGAGCCGGCTGGTAGAGCCCAATCGCCCTTGCATCAAGGTGATCCTGGACGCCAAACTGAGAATCCGGAAATCGTGCGGCGCCGCACAGAACGGCCGTTTATCAACCGATTTATAGACCATTGCCATGACATCCTTATCAAAATATAAAGGCGTTATCGTCCCGTTGGTTACCCCGCTGACGAAAGAAGGACGCCTGGATGAAGCAGCCCTGATCAAGATCCTGGCCAATGTCATTGAAGGCGGCGCCGCTCCTTTTGCACTCGGCACCACCGGCGAGGCCATGTCCTTTTCGCTGGAGGAACGTAAGGCCCTCATGCGCCTGGTCAAAAAACACGCGGGCGATGCGGTGACCTATACAGGCATCACCTGCAACAGTTTTTCGGACACCCTCCGCCTGGCCGGTTACGCCGCCGAGTTGGGGTATGACGCCATTGTACCGCACCTGCCGACCTGCTACCCGCTGACCGAGCGACTGATGATCCGATACTACCTGCAGCTGGCCGAAGCCGCTGAGACGCCCGTTTTCCTGTACAATATCCCGGTCACCACCGGCATGTCCATTCCGCTTTCCGCCATCGAAGTATTGAGCCGGCACCCCGGAATAATCGGGCTCAAGGATTCGGAGTCGGGGGAAGAGCGATTGCAGCAAAACCTCTCGCGCTGGAAGGACAGGCCGGATTTTCGCTTTTTTCTGGGCAGCGCGGCCTACGGCGCCAAGGGAATGCTGTACGGCGCGCATGGCGTGGTCCCCAGCATGGGTAACCTCATCCCGGCCCATTACCGGGCGGTGGTCGACTACGGGCTGGCCGGAAACGCCGAAATGGCCCTCTACTACCAGGGGATCTGCGATGCCGTATCCGATTGCTGCCAGGCCGGCCGAACGGTTGCGGAAGCCATTCCGGCCCTGAAATACATGCTGCACCTGGCGGGATATTGCGATGCGGAAGCAGCCGTACCGATGCAGCAACCGGATCCGGCAAATAAAAAGGCCATTTACCTGGCCTTTGAGCCGCTGATCGAAAAGTACCAGTTACAGATCAGCCTGAATGCGGCTGAGGGCGTCCCGGCGGGTATAAAGGATTGAAACCAGAACCATTATTCAACCATGGAAAAACCTGTTATCGGCATATCAATGGGAGACCCCGCGGGCATCGGCCCCGAAATCATCCTGAAGGCCTGCAGCGCCCCGGAGATCAGGGAGATCTGCAACCCGGTGGTGGTCGGGGAACAATGGGTGCTGGAAGAAGCCAACCGATCAGTCGGCGCGGAACTGACCCTACGGCCCATCACCCGGATCGCGGAAGCCCGGTTTGAGCCCGGTATCCTGAATGTGCTGAACCTGGGCGTATTGGAAAAAGCGCCCCTCGAATACGGAAAAGTAAAGGCCGCCTACGGCCACGCGGCTTTTGAGGCCATTAAAAAAAATATCCAACTGGCCATGGCCGGTGAAATTGACGCTACCGTTACAGCCCCCATCCACAAGGAGGCCCTGAACCTGGCGGGACACCAATTCGCCGGTCACACGGAAATATACGCCCAATTCACCGGCTCCGGCAAATACGCCATGATGCTGGCGGAGGAGAATTTCCGGATCGTTCATGTATCCACGCATGTATCGCTGCGGCAGGCCTGCGACCTGGTGAAGAAGGAAAGAATCCTAGAAGCCATAGAGCTGGCGCACCACGCCTGCCGGCAACTGGGCATCGGGTCGCCCAGGATTGGCGTTGCCGGTTTGAACCCCCACGCCAGTGACGGCGGATTGTTCGGTTATGAAGAAGCGCAGGAGATCATACCGGCTGTAGAAGAAGCGACAAGCAAAGGTTACCTGGCCGAGGGGCCCCTGCCCCCCGATACGCTTTATCCCAAAGCTGCCGGCGGTTATTACGACTGCTGCGTGGCTATGTACCACGACCAGGGCCATATCCCGTTCAAAGTGCTGGGATTTTCGTGGGATAACCAGGCCGGCAAAATGAAAAAAGTAAAAGGGGTGAACATCACCCTGGGACTGCCCATCATCCGGGTTTCCGTAGACCACGGGACCGCCATGGAAATCGCGGGCCGGAACATGGCCAGCCCGGAAGCCATGAAACTCTCGCTGAATTATGCCGTGCGATTCTGTCAACAACGAAAAACGGTTGCATAATGCATATTGTCATAGCAGATGATCTGACCGGCGCTGCGGAAATCGCCGGCGTAGGACTCAGCAGGGGCCTCAGGGGGATGATTTCCACCGCGATCAGCCCCGAAAACAATATCGATCTGTATTGTTTTGCGACGGATACCCGGTCTTACGCCAAAGAGGACATCCGGCATTGGATCATCGACTATACAACGGCCCTGAAAGCGCTCAAACCCCGGATTTTCTATAAAAAGATCGACTCCACCTTCCGGGGGAACGTCATGCAGGAATGCGAAGCCTTTGCAAAAGCGCAAGGGTTGGATAAAGTCCTCATCCTGCCGGCAAACCCCAGCCTGAACCGGATCGTGAAGGACGGAACCTACTTCATCAATGATGTGCCGCTGGCTGAGGTGAGCTATTTCAGAAGGAAAACCTCCTCCAAACTGCTCGACCTGATCAACCCGGCCTATCAGCACCAGACCAGGGTGATCAAGGAACTGTCGGAGCTCAACGGCCCCGGCTACTATATCGGTGAAGTGGAAAATTACGGCGACCTGCTGAAGTGGGCCTCCCTTTCCAATGAACCCGTTGCTTTGTGCGGCGGCAGCGATTTTTTCGACGCTCTGCTGCAATTCAACGGCTACGAACAGCGGGAGAACGGTCAGGCGGAAATAGCGTTCGGCGAACGCCACCTGATTATCCTGGGCAGCGCCAATCAGGACAAGGATATTTCCATCAACCGGTTTTCCGACCGGCGTTTTGCCGTTTCCAATATGCCCCGGAAGATTTTTACCGACGCCGCGTTTTCCCCGGAAGAAACCGGCCTTTGGGTCAGGGAGATCCTGGCGCTGTACCAGACCGCCGACCGGGTGGTCCTCACGATGCACTACCCGGACCTGCCCTTTGAGGAAAGGCCGCATCTGAAAATTGCACTCGGGGAGCTGATCCACAGATTATTGGAACAGATCTCCATCGATGAGCTCTTTGTAGAGGGCGGCGCAACCTCCTACGCCATCCTGAAGCGGCTGGAAGCCGACCGGCTCATCCCGGTACAGCAACTGGCAAGGGGCGTTACCCGGATGGAACTGAACCGGTACGAGTCCCTGAAAATGACCGTTAAACCCGGAAGCTACAAATGGCCGGAGACGATCTGGCCGGAGGTGAAGAAAATGATCCTTAAATAAGCGATGACCAGCACATGAATAATCTGCACATCATTGATTATATCATTATCGTTCTGTCCCTGCTGTGTTCACTGGGAATAGGGCTGTGGTTTTCTGCGAAACAAACGGATGCCAAACAGTATTACACGGCGGGCGGCAAGCTGCCTTCCTGGGCGGTCGGCATGTCCATTTTAGCCACCCTCATCAGCAGCGTTACCTTTCTGGCTTACCCGGGAGAAGGGTTCTCTTCCAACTGGATCCTGCTGGTGCAGGGCCTGATGGTCCCGGTTGTGCTGCTGCTGATCATCGGGTTCATTGTACCGCTGTACCGGCATGTGATCAACCTGAGCGCCTACGAATACTTCGAAAAGCGGTTCGGCGTATTTGCCAGATTGTACAGTTCGCTGGCGTTTATCCTGGCGCATTTCGCCAAAATGGGCACTGTGCTCTACCTGGTCGGTCTGGCGATCTCGGGCATGCTCGGGGTCAATATCATGACCGTTGTCTGGGTATTGGGGATCTGCGTCGTGGTGCTGACCCTGTTCGGCGGCATAGAAGGGATCATCTGGCTGGACGTGTTCCAGGGCATCTTGCTGATCGCGGGCGGGCTGGTTTCCCTCATCATCATCGTGAATTCCATTGACGGCGGGATATTCGAAATATACAGGGTCGCCTCGGAACAAAACAGGTCCGGTTTCGGCCCCTATAATGTGGATTTCTACCACCTGACCTTTATCGTTATGGCCCTGAACGGCGTGTTTTACGCCCTGCAGAAATACGGCACCGACCAGTCCATCGTACAGCGTTACCTCACGGCCAGGTCCGACAAAGAAGCCATCAAAGCCTCTCTGATCGGCGTCCTGCTGAGCGTGCCGGTATGGGCCCTGTTCATGTTCATCGGCACAGCGCTGTTTGTGTATTACCAGATATCACCGGAAGCCTTGCCGGCCGGTGCAAAGCCCGACCAGGTGTTTCCTCATTTCATCCTTTCCAGTTTGCCGGTGGGCGTAGCGGGTTTTGTGATCTCGGCATTGATCGCCGCGGCCGTTTCCAGCCTGGATTCCGATCTGAACTGCTTATCGGCCGTGTTGGTGGAGGATTTTTACCGGCGGTTCAAACCGAAAAGGCCGGACAGCGCACTGTTCAGCGCAGGCCGTTGGATGGTGGTCATTACCGGCATATTGGCCATTCTGGTGGCCACGCTGTACGCAACCGCGGGCGATAAAGGGATCCTGGGAACCGTCTTCACCCTGTACGCCATCTTTTCCGGCGGGATCATCGGGATGCTGTTGCTCGGCTTGTTCACGACCAGGACCAACAAACAGGGGTTGTACGTTGGGGTCTTTGCCTGCGTATTGTTTACCGCTTACGCCGTGCTGACCTCCACGCCCATCGGTGAGGACAAAAGGCTGCTGCTGGACCTGGGAGACTGGAATTTCAGGCAGCACAAATACATGCTGGGGGTTTACAGCCACCTGGTCGTATTGATCGTCGGGTACCTGGCCAGTTTCCTGTTCAAAGGGGCGGAAACGGACCTGGCGCTGACCTGGTACGGACGCAAAGGCAAACGCGCCTGACGACTTGATCGCAGATTCATTCTATTTTTCATATGGTCATTTGGAGAAGTGCAAATGGCAGGATTTCTTAACATAAAAGCACCAACAATGCAAAACAATTACCTTAAAATGTTTTTTTTGGCTTGCTGCATATTGCTGGCAAGTCAGGTGGACGCCCAGTTCCGGTTCAGCACCAAGACGAGCGTCGGACAGACCACCGACATTAACACCGAAACTGGCATCGCCACATTTCTGATCAACTTCAACACGGACAAGCCCAACAGCACCTGGACGCAGGACACCTCCGGGATCACCATCAGCTTCCAGAAATGTCAGACCGACCGCGGATTCCAATCGGAAGTCTTCACGGCAGACACCGTAGGCGCCCCGACCGTTCTAAATGACGACTTCAGGATCCGCCGCTGGAACAGCAACGAAAACCCGGTCCACATGGCCAGCATCGATTCGCTGACGGCCATCCTGGCCAAATGGTCGGAAAAATACGCCGGCACCGCCGACACGGCCAAGAACATCATCTGGAAACCGTCGGGCTGCCTGTTTGACGTGGACGGCGATGATACCAACCAGGCGTTCGGCACCCACCCCGGGCAGTACAAGAAGGTGGAATTCGGCTTCCAGTTCAGCTTTTCGGGTACGGCTGTCACCTCGGACATTACCTTCGAAATGGACACTTACGACCTGGGTAACACCGGATTATCCGCAAGTTATACCCTCCAGGTCGCACTGGGCAGCGAAAGCAATATCGTGGCCCTCATCGACAGCTTTTACGTTACCGGGCAACCCAAGAAAACGGTCAACCTGGCCGAGGCCATCGGCATGACGCCTTCGGACTTCAGCAACACCAAAGTATACTTTAAGCTGAAAACGCTGGGAACGGGCGCGGCCATCGCCATGGACAGCTTCGACCCTACCGTCGTGTTTGACAACATGACCGTTTCCTACCAGCTCCCGTCGTGGATCGATCCGCCGGCAGGGGCTGCCGCCAACAGCATATTTGACAATATGACCACTCCGCTGGTAGCGCTGCTCGGCGAGGCCACTCCGGATTCCCTCCACCTGCAGACCTTATCGCGGTACGGCTCACTGACCATTACCAACGACCTTCAGAACCCGTCTGTCCAGAATATCGTCTTTCCGGACACCCTGGGACTGAAAGCCAAGGACGCCAACGGCAACTACACCGTAGATGTGCCTTATACCCTGACGCCGGGCGTATTTGACTCCGGGACCCAAACCTGGTCGAAAGCCAAAATCACGGTAGACGCACCGGTCGGCGGATCCGTGAACGACGACATGATGTTCTATTTCACGGCAACGCCAACCTCCCAGAACCTGCATTTTGCCAGGCTGGAATTGAATTCCGGAACCCGGATCTGGTTTGACTATTACATGAAGGGCATTAACGCGGACAAGCACCTGCTCTATGTCAGCGCCCGTGGTCCCGATCAGCTGATCCTCAGCGACTCTGTTTCGATCGCCCAACTGGAAAACGCAGGGTATTCCGTTACGCTGGTCGATGATAACGACGTAAAGGACGGCGGCTATGATTACAGCCCGTACAAAGCTGTGGTTTTCGGCGAATCCTGCAGTTCCAGCAACGTGGTGGCCTTCGGTAATACCGACCATTACCCCATTCCTTGTCTGATGATGGAGCCGCTTTCAGTCCGCACCGACAAGTGGGGATGGGTCGTGAATCCGGATCCCGGTACTTTCGGCAACAGCGACTACCCGGGCTTCAAACAGGATAACAACTGCCTGCCCGGCACCACCGAGTTCAAGATCATCAACAATACGCATTACATCACCCAGGATTATACGCAGGACACGGTCGTAGCCTGGAGCTCAGCCGTATGCGGAACGCCGGAAATCGTCTTTGCGTTCGGATTCAACCTGAACCAGGATATGAGCGGCGCTTACCCGCTGGTGAAAAACAACAGCGAAGGCATCACTGACGCCAACCTCTGGGCCGTACCCGCCGGTACCACCGTTACAGGCGGCACGGTGACCGAACACCGCACCGTCATCCTCGGCATCCACGAACTGGGTCTGTACGGCAAGGACGCCGACATGACCGAATACGCTACCGAGGATTTCTACCGGCTGATGCTGCGTTCGGTTGAATGGATCCTGGGCGCCGGCGACGATGCACCGCTTGTAGGCACGAAGGAGCCGGTGATCTCCAGGAATATTTCGGCTTATCCCAACCCCGCAACGGGCCAGGTCACCCTGAGCTTTGACCTGCAGGGTCTGGAGCAGGGCAGCCTGTCCCTGACCAACATGATGGGTCAAAGGTTTGACATCTTCAGGAACCGTCAACTCTTCCAGGGCAACAACCAGGTCGATGTCGACCTGAGCGGTTTTGCCGCCGGCATGTATATGTACCAACTGGAAGCGAACGGAAAAATATTTGTCGGCAAATTGGTAATTACCAAATAATTATCTATATTTCATGAATTTAAACGTAGATCATTCCGGTTTTTGATAAATTACTTGTGATAAACCGGAATGATCTGCGCCTCAATCTTTTAAACCTTATCACCATGCGCAACTTTACACTTATCCTTTTCTTTTCGATTATGCTGTTTGGCTACGGATCCGTATCCGGTCAGCTCGATGACGGAACAGGCGTCACCTGGGGGGAATTAAGCCCGGTTGAGCCTTTGGTGCTGGATGAGAATTTCCAGGGATTCCAGTTCTTCCATACCGATTCGAATTCGGACATGGGCAACAGCGACAATATCTATGATGGCAACGGCGGGATCATTTACGGCTACAAGAACGATACGACCTTCGTTCCGGTCATCGGCGAACCCAACCTGAAAATCTGGTATTTTTTCAAGCAGTGCGCGTTTGCGCCGGAATGGAAGGCAGCCTATGCTTACCGGGATGGGGTGGAGAACACGGAAAACGTATCCAACGGGTTTGTGGAAATCAGCCGGGACTATCCTTCCGACCCGCCCGCCGTCAGGGGTGATTTCATCGTAGACCTCCGCGCGCTGGATTTCGTAGAAGTCATCCAGTGGACGCACTCCAGCACGGGCGGGAACAAAAGGGGCGTCATGTGCGAGATCTCCCTGGACGACGGCGCTACCTGGGACACCCTTCGGTACCAACCGGGGAACAACTGGGCGGCCAGCTTTACGAAAGACCCGGTCACGGGGATAAAAACCTCGAACGGTTATCGCTGCCAGCCATCCGCTTTCGGTATGACCTGGGAAGACGGCATTTACGCCAGCAACGTCATGCTCAAATTCCTGGAAGCGGGCGGCCAGACGCCCAGAATCCACGACCTGAAGGTCTATGGGACATTTACGCCGGTCACCGCGGTCAAAGATATTTTTGACAATGATATTGAAATTGTTCAGGTGAACAGGCGGATATCCGTTTCCGAAACGTCAGACCTGGCCATTTTCCGCGCCGACGGCAGCCTGACCAGAACGGTATCGGATGCCGACCAGGTTGATGTATCCGATCTGCCCTCCGGCATCTATATCGTACGGGCGCAGGCCGGCAAAAAAGTAAAAACCGAGAAAGTTTTCCTTTGGTAAATGAAAAGAGGCGCGCTCTTAAACTATCGGCTTCTCTTAAATCCAAGAAAATGAAAGTAAAAGCATTCCATTTGCCGACAAGAGAAATTGCATCAATTTCTTTGTTACTCCTTGTCTGCATGCTTTTCCCACTATACGGAAATGCCCAGACTGCGGGTAAAATAACGGTGTCCGGTCAGATTAAAGATGAAGCCGGTGAGACCTTAATCGGAACCAATATTCTCATCAAAGGGACCTCAACGGGTACCGTAACCGATTTCGACGGGAAATATGAACTTTCCGTCGGGGCAAGCGATACCCTGGCCATCTCCTACACCGGATATGTGAACCAGGAGATCCCCGTAGCGGGCCGGACGGTCATCGATATTGTTCTCTCCGCCGATGTCACCGGCCTGGCGGAAGTCGTCGTGATCGGTTACGGCCAGGTGAAGCGGGCCAACCTCGTGGGTTCGGTCACCAGCCTGTCCGCCGATGAGATCGAGGACATCCCTGCGATCAGCATGACCACCTTGCTGGAAGGCAGGATGCCCGGGGTCCATGTTTCGCCCGCCCAGCCGACCGGCAACCCCGGCGCTGCGACCAGGGTGCGGATCCGGGCGGAAACGACCTTCGGCACAGCCGGCGGCGGAGCCAAAGATCCGGCGCCGCTGTACATCGTAGACGGCTACGAAGTGACCCAGGAAGAGTTCGATGTGCTCGACCCTTCCCAGATCGAGAGCTTTTCCGTGCTGAAGGACGCCTCGGCGGCCGTTTACGGCAGCAAGGGCGCCAACGGGGTGGTGCTGGTGAAAACCAAACGCGGAAAACCGGGTAAATTATCCGTTTCCTATTCCGGCAGCATCGGTGTCAGCGACGCCACTCAACAGACAGAAATGCTCAGCGCTTACGACCAGGCCCGCATGCTCAACGCCATCAATATCGACAACCCCAATTTCATCCCCGTAACCGACGAAGAACTCGAGGTGATGAAAAACCTCAACTACGACTGGCTGGGCGAAGCCTGGAAACCCTCCCTGCTGTCGAAACACTCCATCAATTTCTCGGGCGGGTCGGAGAAGATCCGGTATTTTGCCGGCGGCTCCTATACCTATACCCAGGGCAACTTCGATAAAATGGACGTCGGCAAATATTCCTACCGCATAGGCTTGGATGCCCAGCTTACGGACAACCTCCTCGTATCCGCCACCGTCGCACTGGACAACAGGCGCTTCAAGCGGCCCTATCTCAGCGGAGCGGACATCAATACCATGGAAGGCCTGTTCCGGCAATTGCTGCAAGCCCCCCGGTGGACGCCGCCCTATATCGACGGACTTCCGGTTTACAACAACCTCGAATTCAATCCGCTGGCCTTATTCAGTTCCGACAGCTACCGGGACGACCTGGACAAGGGTAACAACCTGAACCTCCAGCTAAAATACGACTTCCCGATGATCCCGGGCCTGTCCGCTTCGGCTACTTTCAGCCGCCGGGAGGGCTACAGCTACACCAAGGAATACAACATCCCCTACACCCTGTACGAATTCCAGCCCCAGTACAAATACGTGCTCAGCGACCAGCTCATCTCGGAACAAACCATCAACAACAAGAACCGCATTTCCGAGTCGTTCTCTGAAAAAGACAATTACCAGTTAAACCTGAGCCTGAACTATAAAAAATCCTGGAAGTTGCACCAGCTTTCCGCCTTTGCCACCTACGAACAGATGGAAGGCAAATCTGCCGGCTTCGGCGCCCTGGCTGAAAACCTGCTGATCTACGGCGTCGAAACGCAACGGGCATTTGACTACCTGTCCGCTACCAGCCAGGGATCGCTGTTTGAATCCGGCGACCTGGGCGCGGTCGGCAGGCTCAATTACGCCTACGCGGATAAATACCTGCTGGAATCCACCCTGCGGTATGAGAGCACCGTGAAATTTGCCCCCGGGGAAAGGTCCGGCTTCTTTCCGGCCGTTGCCGTGGGCTGGGTGGCCTCCGAAGAAAACTTCATCAAAAGCGGGCTGCGCTTCATCGACTACCTGAAGTTCAGGGTATCCGTCGGGTTGACCGGTTACAGCTCCATCGGGTCGTATGAATACAATTTGCGGTATGCGCCCTCGGGGAGTTATTTGTTCGGCGGATCTACGGCTGCCGGCGGCCTGGCCGTTTCCGGCAAAACGGACGTGGTGAGCAGCGGCGTGAGCTGGGAAAAATCCCTGATCCGCAACTTCGGCATCGACCTCCGCCTGCTGAGAGGGCGGCTCAGCATCACAACCGACGTCTTCTACACCCGGCAATACGACATTCTGGATCAACGGACGGTCGAATTCCCGCAAACCTCCGGCATCGGCGAACTGCCCAGCGAAAACCTCGGCGAGCTGAAGGCATGGGGTTACGACGCCTCCATCGGATACCGCGGCGATATCAGCCCCGACCTCCATTGGAATATCGGCGGCAATTTTGCCTTTGCCACCAACCGCATCCTGGCGCGGCCGACCCAATGGGCGCCCAACGATTACCGCTACCCCATCGGCCAAAGCACCTCGGCTGCCGGTCGCGAAGAAGGCTATTTTACCGAAGGGATCATCAGAACCCAGGCCCAACTGGACGCCATCAACGCCCAATGGGTGGAGAAATGGGGCCACGTCTATACCATTGAAGGCAAACCGGCCGAAGTCGGCAGCTTGTTCTTCCAGGATATCGGCCGGCCGGGCGACCCCTCCAAAGGCGAACCCGAAACGGTTTTCGAACCCGACGGGAATATCCACTCCATCCACGATAAAACCTATCTCGAGCGGGTCAACGATCATTTCGTCTGGAAAAACCTGCTGCCGACCAATATCACCCTCGGCTTCAGCTGGAAAAACCTCCAGTTCAGCACCCTCTGGAGCATGTCCTACGGCATCTCCAATCAGGTGGTGGACAAGCTGGCCCGGACCGTACCCACCGAAACGGAAAACTCCCCGGCGTTCTGGTCGGATTTCTGGACCCCCGACGACCCGAATGCGGCCTACCCCAATCCGAAATTCGGCAGTTACAACCAATGGGTTTCCAGCTTCTGGATGCGGGACGTCTACCAGCTGCGGCTGCAGAACCTGAACATCTCTTACCGGATCTCCGGCAATTCCAACCAGACTGCGGGCATCCGCGAGCTGCGGATATTTCTCAACGGGACCAACCTGTGGTCGCCCATCAGCACTTTCGATTACAAGGAAGACGCCATCTCCCGGTACAACACTTACCCCCTGCTGAGGTCCGTAAGCCTGGGGTTGAATGTTAGAATCTAAAGTCGATGCTTTTATAAAATCGCTTGAAAATGAACAAGATAATCAATAAATGGCTTTATACGGTTGCCGTCCTGGCGATCCTGCTGTCCGGCTGCACCAAGGTCCTGGACAAACGGGACCTGAACGTGGTGGATGACGGGATCTGGGAGGATGAAGGTCAGGCAACCCTCTACGTCAACAACCTGTACGAAGACAATATGCCGCCCATGTCCTTGGGTACCAACGAATCGTACGTCGATGAGAGCTATTCTTCCTCCCAGTCGATCACCGACCTGATCTACGGTTTTCTGGGCCCGAATGACATTGACGCGGTCAAGGAACTGCATAAGGACAACTACCACCTCATCCGCCAGATCAACATCTGCATTGAAGGGTTGGAAAATTCCTCCCTGGCCGAAGAGCTGAAAAAGCCCATCCTCGGGCAGGCCCTGTTTTTCAGAGCATGGCGCTACTGGCAAATGGTGAAGCTGTACGGCGGCGTCCCGATGGTCAACCGGGTGCAGGACCCGTTCTTTGAAACGGATCTGAACATCCCGAGGAGCAGAACTGCCGAATCCATCGACCTGATCGTCAACGACCTGGACCTGGCCATCGAATACCTTCCGGTGGATTGGACGCTGGACAAGGACAAAGGGCGCATCAACAGCGGGGCAGCCGCAGCCTTCAAAGGCCGCGTACTGTTGACGTGGGCAAGCCCGCTGTTCAACAGAAGCGATGATCCGGGTCGCTGGCAAAGGGCCTACGATGCCAATACCCAGGCCGTGGACCTGTTGGCGCAAATGACCGTTCCGCGAGCCTTATACCCCGATTTCAGCGGCATCTTTACCACAAATGTCCTGAGCAATCCGGAAGCCGTTATTTACAGAAGATACGATGCCGGCGCCGGTTCCGACTACACCAGCTCCTGGGAAGGCAGGGTGCGCCCGACGTCCGGTGGCGGAAGCGGCTTGTCTACCCCAACCTGGGAATTGGTGCAGGCCTTCCCCATGGCCAACGGGAAGCACATCAACGACCCGGGATCGGGATACGACCCGGAGCGGTTCTGGAACAACAGGGACCTGCGCTTCTACGCTACCGTGGCCTACAACGGCAGCGACTGGGAAATGAACGGCCGGGATATGACCAAAATATGGACCTATCTGCGCAGCATCCACGAAAATAACCGGACCCCGGCTACGGGCTTCTACAACAAAAAAGCCACCAATCCCAGCATCGCCGAGAACAATGTGTCCCAGACCAGCACCTCCTGGATCGAGCTCAGGTACGCCGAGGTCCTGATGAACCTGGCGGAGTGCGCCAACGAACTGGGCAACCAAAGCCAGGCCATTGAACTGATCGGCCGGATCCGGGAACGGGCGGGGATCGATGCGGGCGGCGGCACCTACGGCATCCCTTCCTCCGTCAGCAAGGAAGGACTCCGGGAAATCATCATGATCGAACGGCAGGTTGAGTTTGCCTTCGAGAACAAACGCTACTGGGACCTGAGGAGAAGGCTCATGTTCAGGACCGACCTGGGCAATTATGCCAAAAAACTGAACGGCGCCCAGCGGCACGGCCTCGATATCCGGCCGGCTACTCCGTGGGACAAGGTGATCACCGACGCCGCTTCTCCCTACAAAGGTTGGAAAAGGATCGACACGGTAGTGCTGCTGCACCCCATCGATATCGAGGATGTGGAAAATTATAAAACGTACTTCACCACCGCCCTCAAAACGCTGGAAAGCACCATAGGCGGTACGCAGCAGAGTTTCAACTACCCGGAACTGTATGATTTTTTTGCGGTTCCCTCTTCATTTTTGCAAACCAGCCCGGCAGTGGAACAGACCAAAGGTTGGGTTAACGGCACGTTTGATCCGCTTCAATAAAGGGCTCAAGCGGGAAATCAATAAAAAAACAAACCATGATCCGGAAGATTAAACAATACCTGGTCCTGGCGGCTTTATCCTCCCTGACCTTCACCGTTGCGGATGCGCAGGTGATCGCCTTTCCCGGCGCGGAGGGCTACGGAAGATTTGCCACAGGCGGCAGAGGGGACGGCCTTACCAATCAGGTGGTCGAAGTGACCAACCTGGAAGACGACCCCGTGAACCCGCCCGAGGGCAGTTTGCGCTGGGCCTTTCAGCAGGCTACCGAAATTCGCATAGACCCCATTCTGGGGCCCTATACGGTCAAACTCCCCATGACCGTCGTATTCCGGGTCGGCGGTGTCATCAACCTGCAGGACGAATTGCGGGTGAACCGGAACAATATGACCATAGCCGGCCAGACCGCGCCGGGCGACGGGATCTGCATCCGCGGGGCAACCGTTAATTTTTCCGGGAGCAAGAACCTCATCCTCCAGCATATCCGCTTCCGGCCCGGCGACGAGCTGGGGCTGATCACCTCCTCCTTCAGGATCGAGAACGGGGAAAACTTCATTGTCGACCACTGCTCGATGAGCTGGACCATCGAGGAAACGACCCACTTTTCCAGCAACAAGAACACCACCGTACAATGGTGCATCCTCAGCGAATCCCTGTACAGGTCATTCCACCCGAAAGGCAGCCGGGGGTACGCCACCCAATGGGGCGGCCAGTACGCCAGCTACCACCACAACCTGCTGGCGCACCACAACTCCAGGATGCCGCGCATCAACGGCTCCAACGGAAATGATGTCGAGGCGCTGGTCGATTACCGAAATAACGTCAACTTCAACTGGGGGAGTTCGGGCGCCTTCTACGGCGGCGAGTTCGAGGGCACCGGCGGCCAGGGTTTCTGCCATACCAACGTCGTCAACAATTATTTCAAACCCGGTCCCGCTACCGGCGGTTCCCCGATCTTCGCCCGGCCTTCCCTCAACCGGGACGGCGTACCCCTGGACGGTTATGCCGGCTGGTATTTTTCGGGCAACGTCATGGAGGGCAACGCCGCGATGACGGCCGACAACTGGCTGGGCGTAGACGGGTCGGAAGTCGGCGGCATCGGGAACATCCGGTCCGATGAGGAATTTGCCCAGTCGGACGGCGTACTGGAACAATACGGCCATTATACCGAATCGGCTGCCGGCGCTTACCAATCTGTGCTCAGCTATGCGGGGGCTACCCTCCCGAAACGGGATACGATCGACGCCCGGGTGATTGCTGAGGTAAAAGGCGAGATCCCCATCATCCGGTACGAATACCTGGCGGGCGATACCCTGGAAACGCCGGTAAAAGGCACCGCCTCCGGCATCATTGACACCCCGATGAACCTCGTACCCGATTCCCTGCAGGACGAGATGACGCCCTGGGATGTTTACACCGCCTCCTACGACGCACCTGCCGATACGGACCACGACGGCATCCCGGATGACTGGGAAACCGCCAACGGCCTGGATCCGATGAACTACAATGACGGCAGGACCATCACGGCCAACGGATACAGCAACCTGGAAAATTATCTGCACGGCCTTACGCTTACGGCAACCGAAGATGAGGAAGACCCATCCGGTTTTAAGGTCTACCCCAATCCGTCAACCGGACAATTCACGATCGAAAGCGATCAGAAGATCATCCGGCTCGACGTGGTCAGCCTGTCCGGACAGCTGGTCCGCTCAGTAAAAAATGAAGCGGGTATTCAATCTGTCGACCTGGAAGCGCTGCCCACCGGCCTGTACGTATTGAGGGCGGTCAGCCGGACCGGACAATCGGTTTCCCGGCAGGTGGCCGTACAGCACAAATAGGCCGGTTCAACCATCGCCACTTATCTTTTTATATAAATCGTGCACAATGTTCAATGTAAGAAAAACAGCTCTTCTCCTCCTCGCCAATTCAATGGCAATCCTCGGGTTTGCCCAATACCCCCAGGTACCGGACAGCATTCAGGCGGCTACCGAAATCATGATGAAAGCCGCCTACGCCCATTCAGACAGCATGTGGCAACGCGCGCTTCCCACCATTGAAAAGGAAGCGGCGGAAGAAGGCAGGCCCTACATCCCCTGGGCCGCCAGACCCTATGACCTGCCGCAGGCCAGCATCCCGGCTTTTCCCGGGGCAGAGGGCGGCGGCATGTATTCCTTCGGCGGCAGGGGCGGCAAGGTGATCGTGGTCACCAGCCTGGCAGACAGCGGCCCCGGCAGCCTGCGGGAAGCCTGCGAAACCGGCGGCGCCAGGACCGTGGTGTTCAATGTAGCCGGCATCATCCGGCTCAAATCGCCACTGATGATCCGTGCGCCCTATATCACCATCGCCGGGCAAACGGCGCCGGGTGACGGGGTATGCGTAGCCGGGGAAAGCGTCTGGATCGACACCCACGACGTCATCATTCGCCATATGCGATTCAGGCGGGGCGAAACCAACGTGGGCAGAAGGGACGACGCCATCGGCGGAAACCCCATCGGGAACATCATGATCGACCACGTTTCCGCCAGCTGGGGCCTGGATGAGAATATGTCGATTTACCGGCATATGTACGACGACGGCACCGGGAAGGCGCAGATGGATAAATTGCCGACCGTCAACATAACGATTCAAAACTCCATCTTTTCGGAGGCGCTGGATACCTGGAACCACTCGTTCGGCAGTACACTGGGCGGCGAGAACTGCTCCTTTATCCGCAACCTGTGGGCGAATAACACCGGCCGGAATCCGTCGATCGGCTGGTACGGCATCTTCAATTTTGTCAACAACGTGGTCTTCAACTGGATGCACCGCTCCATCGACGGCGGCGACTACAGGGCCATGTACAATATCGTCAACAATTATTTCAAACCGGGACCGGTCACCGATCTGGAGCATTCCATCAGCCACCGCATCCTCAAGCCCGAATCGGGCCGCAGCAAATTGGGTTACCTCACCTTCGGACGCGCCTATGTTTCGGGCAATATCGTTGAGGGAAATGCCCGTGTGACGGACGACAACTGGGACGGCGGCGTCCAGGTGGAAGACATGCCCAATACCGGAAAATACCGGGATCAGATCAAATGGGACAAACCCTTGCCCATGCCGGAAATGACCATCCTGGATGCAAAATCAGCCTACAAATTTGTCCTGGAAAACGCCGGCGCCACCCTGCCCAAAAGAGACCCGGTCGATGAAAGGATCGTCAGGGTGGTCAGTACCGGAAAGATAGAATACGCGCCAGACGCACAACCGGTCATCCCGCAGTTCAAGCACCGCCGCCTGCCGCCGGATTCCTACAAACTGGGCATTATCTCAGAACCCAGCCAGGTAGGCGGCTATCCGGCCTACGCGGGCAAACCCCACAAAGACACCGACATGGACGGCATGCCCGACGACTGGGAATTGAAATACGCCGACCTCGGATTGAACCCCAACGACCCCAAGGATGCCCTACTGGACTGCAACGGCGACGGATACACCAACATCGAAAAATACATCAACGGCATTGACCCCGCCAAACAGGTGGACTGGAGCAATAGCCTGAATAACCACGATACGTTGGCCGAAAGCCGGAACTGCTGTTCCAATTAGCCATTGGTGTTAGGTGTCGGACACCTCTGCGCTACGTGTCGGACACCTTGAAGGTGTCCGACACGTACTGAATGTTTAAAATAAGTTGCAACCATGCGGGATAGAGCTCCCCATTATTTTATAAAATTCGCGATCTGCTGGTTTGCAGTCCTTCTCCCTTGCCTGTCCGGGGCGCAACCGGAGACTGCCCCGTCGCTGATGGCTAAAAACGGCATACTAGCCGCTGTGCCGGATACGCTGGGCAACCAGATCCCGAACTTTTCTTTCTGCGGTTATGAAGCATCCGGTTCGGAAATTCCGCTTGTGCCCGCGGTCGCCGTGGTGCGGCCAATGGAAGGGGATGCCACCGCCACCCTGCAGCAGGCCATTGACTATGTCGCGGCGCTGCCCCTCCAGGCCAATGGATTCCGTGGCGCCGTGCTCATCGAAAAAGGCCTGTACAAACTCCAGGGCCGGCTGACCATCCGCCAATCGGGGATCGTCCTCAGGGGGCGCGGGCGGGAAACCGTCCTGGAAGCGTCGGGGATTGACCGCGAGACACTGATCAGAATACAGGGTAAAGACGACCGGCAATTGTCAACCCCCGTCCCACTCATGAGCAGCTATGTGCCGGTAGGCAGCCGTCAGTTGGAGGTCAGTTATCCTGTTACATTCGAACCGGGAGATGAGATCCGGATACAAAGGCCCTCCACCCAGGCCTGGATCAAGACCCTGGGCATGGATGAATTCGGCGGAGAGACGGGGTGGTTGACCTGGAAACCAGGTGACCGGGATATAGCCTGGGAAAGAACCGTCACCGACAGGTTGGGGAACCGGCTTACCCTGGACGCACCCCTGACCACGGCCCTGGAGACCCGGTTTGGCGGAGGATTGGTCTCAAAAGTCGTATGGCCCGGCCGGATTGAACGGGTAGGCATTGAAAATTTACAGCTTCAATCCCAATACAATCCCGAAAACCCAAAGGATGAAGACCATTGCTGGAATGCGGTTTCTTTTGAAAATACGCGAAACGGCTGGGTACGAAAGGTATATTTCAGCCGGTTTGCCGGCTCTGCGGTCGCCGTTTACGCCTCCGGCAGCCGGATTACGGTCCAGGATTGCATCTCAACGGATCCCGTTTCTGAAATTGCCGGTGAGCGGAGGAATACTTTTTTCACGGAAGGGCAGCAAACCCTGTTCTTGCGTTGCTATTCCGCTTACGGCATGCATGATTTCGCAGCGGGTTTTTGCGCCGCCGGCCCCAATGCCTTTGTGCAGTGTACGGCTTACCTGCCCTTTGATTTCAGCGGTTCGATCGACAGCTGGGCATCCGGTTTGTTGTTTGACAACGTAAAAATCGACGGTCAGGCCATCCGGTTCGGCAACCTCGACAGGGACCGGCAGGGCGCCGGCTGGAATGCCGCCAACAGCATGATCTGGCAATGCTCGGCCGCCCTGATCGAATGCGACCGCCCCCCTGCCGCTTTCAACTGGGCTTACGGCGTCTGGGCGCGGTTCAAGGGAAACGGACTCTGGTATGAAGCCAACAGCCATATCGATCCGCCGAGCCTGTTCTTTGCCCAACTGGCTATACGGACAGGCAAAAAAAGGGGGGCATTCGATGACCAGCTGCTTACCTACGAGGGCGCCTCCACCAGCAAACCGAGCCATGAAGAGGCGGCCGAAGCCTCGGAATTGGCCAAATTGCCGGCGCCGGACCTGTATACCTTCATCGAACAACAAGGTTTCCCGGATTCCGCAGACCGGGATCTTTCCTCCGCCTCAGTCATTGACCCTGTTGTGCCTCCGAAAAACTCCAACCCACGGTCACAAACCCCGGAAATTGAAATGAAAAACGGCCTGCTGACGTGCAAAGGGCAGCTGATCACCGGGCGGCAAATGGACGTCCCCTGGTGGCGGGGAGATGACCGGCCGTTTGAAGCCGTGAGATCCCAGCCGGCCGTTACCCGGTTTGTGCCCGGCAGGAGCGGCCTGGGCTATACCGACCAGATCGAGGATGTGGTGGATTACATGGCGCAAAAAAACATAGCCCTCCTGAACCACAATTACGGCCTTTGGTACGACCGCCGCAGAGACGACCACGAAAGGGTCAGAAGGATGGAGCCGGACAGCTGGGCGCCCTTTTACGAGCAACCCTTTGCCAGAAGCGGCCAGGGGGAAGCCTGGGACCGGCTGAGCAGATACGACCTTACCAGGTTCAACCGTTGGTACTGGTGGCGGTTGAAAAGCTTCGCGGATGCGGCCCGGGACAAGGGAAAGATCCTGCTGCACCAGCATTATTTCCAGCATAATATCCTGGAGGCCGGCGCCCATTGGGTGGATTCGCCATGGCGCCCCGCCAACAACATCAACGATACCGGTTTCCCCGATCCGCCCAATTTTGCCGGCGATAAACGGATATTCTTTGCCGAACAATTCTACGATGTCACCCATCCGGTCCGCAGGGCGCTCCACCGGGGGTATATCCGGCATTGCCTGGACGAGTTCAAGGACAACGGCAATGTCCTGCAAAGCATCAGCGCAGAATTTACCGGCCCCCTGCATTTTGTGGAGTTCTGGCTGGATGTCATCGCTGAGTGGGAAACCGAAAACGAAAACCATAGCCTGATCTGCCTCAGCGCCACCAAGGATGTGCAGGACGCCGTACTGGAAAACCCGGCATACAACCGCCTGATCGACGTCATCGACATCCGCTATTGGGGATACCGGGAAGACGGCTCCCTGTACGCGCCTGAGGGAGGGGTCAGCCTGGCGCCGCGCCAAAACGACCGGCTGGAGTCCGCCGGGAAAAAATCCTTCCAATCCGTCTACCGGTCCGTATCGGAATACCGGCGCCGATACCCCGGCAAGGCTGTCATTTATTCCGAGAACCAGGACCCCAGATGGGGTTGGGCCGTTTTCATGGCAGGCGGTTCGCTGCCGCCGGTCACGCCGGATCTGCCCGGGGGCTTTTATGCCCTCGCCGCTACCATGCACCCCGGCGATTCCCATGAAAAAGAACATGTTTATCAATTGGAGAACGGATCGGCGGAAATGATCCTGTATATCGAACCTGCCGGCGAGATACACTGCGACCTGAACAGCAACCCCTACTACGTCAACTATTTTACGGTCGGCGGGAAGGCCGTCAAACAGGATCGGTTGAAGGGAAAGAAATCACCGTTTGCCTTTAAAAATGATACCGCCGAACCCATCATTGTCTGTCTTCACAAGAATGCCTGGGATGAAGGCCGATAAATGAAAAAGGATCAGGTAAAAACCATTACTGAATGAGATATCAACTACCGGCATGGATTTTCCTGGCTTGCCTGTTGTGGGCATGTCAGTCGCCCGTTGAGCCGGAAGCAACCTCGGCTGAAATGCCCGCACTGCACGTTTCCGGGAACCGGCGATTCCTGGTGCAGGACAACGAGAAGCCCTTTTTCTGGCTCGGCGACACGGGCTGGCTGCTGTTCTCCGTCCTGGACCGCGAGGAAGCGGACCGGTACCTGTCCAACCGGGCTGAACACGGCTTCAATGTCATCCAGGTTATGCTGATCCATGAGTTGTTCGATGACAATGCCTATGGGGATTCCGCCCTCGTCAACAGGGATGTCACCCGCCCCCTGACCACGCCGGGCAGCGATCCGGCAGACCCGGAAGCCTACGATTTTTGGGATCACGTCGATTATATCATCGACCTGGCGGCGGAGAAGTCGATGTACATGGCCATGGTGCCGGTATGGGGAAGCATTGTCAAAAAAGGCGGCGTAACCAGCGAACAGGCCGACGTATATTCCAAATGGCTGGCCGAACGGTACAAAGACCGCCCGAATATCATCTGGTTGAACGGCGGCGATATCCGCGGCTCCGATTCCACGGCCGTCTGGGAGGTCATCGGAGAGAATCTTCGAAAATACGACCCCAATCACCTCATTACCTTCCATCCTTTCGGAAGGTCCACGTCCGCCACCTGGTTTCACAACGCCCCCTGGCTGGATTTCAACATGGTCCAGACAGGCCACCGGCGCTACGACCAGGATGATTCCGAACAAGCCTACGGCCAGGACAACTGGAAGTACATCCGCGATGATTACAACCTGAACCCCGTCAAACCGACCGTCGACGGCGAGCCCGCGTACGAGAATATCCCGCAGGGGCTGCACGATTTCACGCAGCCGCTTTGGCTGGCGCCCGACATCAGGAGGTACGGCTACTGGGCCGTTTTTGCCGGCAGTTTCGGATTCACCTACGGGCACAACGCGGTCATGCAAATGCACAACCCCCATTCCAAAGACCCCAATTTCGGCGTAAAGGAAAACTGGTGGGAGGCGCTGGACGCTCCGGGCGCCACCCAAATGAAATACCTCAAACAGCTGATGCTGAGCCGTTCCTTCCTGGACCGGGTTCCCGATCAGTCGTTGATCGCCGGAGATGCCGGGGAAAAATACGATTACGTCATTGCCACACGGGGCAGCGACTATGCCATGGCCTACACCTATAACGGCCGGAATTTCTCGATTAACATGGGCAAAATAAAGGGGAAACAAGTGAAAGCCGCCTGGTTTGATCCGCGCACCGGACGGACGGATGACATCGGTACCTACCCCAATCAGGGTGTAGTTGAATTCGATCCGCCCGGAGAGGTGGAAGACGGCAATGACTGGGTGCTGGTCCTGGATTCGGTTTGATTTCTTTGCGGATTTGCGAGAAAAAATTTAAATATTGAAAATACGGTCCGTTTACATCGCTGCGCTCACGCTCCTCCTGGCGGCCTCCTGCAAGCCGGCCCGGAAGGTCTATATGTTCAGCACCTTCAGGGAGCCGGCCGACCAGGGATTGTACCTGGCGTACAGCTACGACGGACTGAACTGGGCGGACCTGGGCGGTCCCTGGCTCTCGCCCCAGGTGGGAAAGCAGAAGGTGATGCGGGACCCTTCCGTGGTGCGGTCGCCCGACGGAACCTTTCAGCTGGTGTGGACGTCTTCCTGGCGCGGGGACCCGGGCTTCGGGTACGCCCATTCAAAAGACCTCATTCACTGGTCGGCCCAAAAGCTGATTCCCGTCATGGCTTACGACACCTCCACGATCAATGTATGGGCGCCGGAATTGTTCTACGATCAATTCAGAAACGAGTATATCATCATCTGGGCTTCCACCATTCCCTATAAATTCGAAAAGGGCATCGAAGAGGAGAACAACAACCACCGGATGTATTACACCGTCACCAGGGATTTTGAAACCTTCAGCGAGACAAAACTCTTTCTGGATCCCAAATTCAGCGTCATCGATGCCGTCATCGCCGAACGGGGCAAGGACGACTATGTGCTGGTGCTGAAAGACAATACCCGGCCCGAAAGGGACATAAAAGTAGCCTTTGGCCCTACACCCTTAGGTCCCTATGAGCACATTTCCGCGCCCTTTACCGGCAAATTCACGGAGGGCCCTACCCTGCTCAAAAAGGATAATGCCTGGTATATTTTCTATGACGCCTACCAGCAAAAGAAATACGGCGTCAGCAGAACAACGGATTTCATCCATTTTGAGGACGTCTCCTCCTCGGCGCATCTGCCCGAAGGACACAAACACGGAACCATTTTCGAAGCCGATAAACCCACCTTAAAACGCCTGATCAAGGAATCAAAAAAGAGAGAAAAAGATGATTGACCGGTATGCTGCATGGCTGTTTTTATGCGGACTTCTTTCCGGCGCCGGCCTTCAGGGGCAGGACGGCGTTTTTTATACGGGCGATGTCAAAGTGAATGTTGATTACCACCACGGGCAATTACCCCCGGCCATGGGTGTGCACAACATCCAGGTGATGCGGGCCGACCGCGAACACCCCGAAACCGCCGACGGCCTGGGCTGGACCTATAACCACGCCCCGATGCTGGCCTACTGGAACAACCGGTTTTACCTGGAATACCTCAATGACCCTGTCGGTGAGCATATCGCGCCGGGACGCTCCATGCTCGTGACCTCGCCGGATGGGTACAACTGGTCCGTGCCGGAGACCATTTTTCCGGAATATCCCATCCCGGACGGCACCTACAAGGAAGGCGCTGAAAATATCCGTGCAAAGAACCAGAAAGCCGTGATGCACCAGCGTATGGGATTCTACCTTCCCAAATCCGGAGAGAAATTATTGTGCCTGGGGTATTACGGCATTTCCCTGAGCGAGGACGACAGCCCAAATGACGGCAAAGGGATCGGCCGGGTGGTGCGCGAAATTCACAGGGACGGTTCCTTCGGCCCCATTTTTTTCATCCGGTATAACGCCCGGTTCAACGAGCAAAATACCATTTATCCCTTTTATAAAAAAAGCAGGGACAAGGCATTCACAGCCGCCTGCGACGAACTCCTGGCCAACCCGCTGATCGTGCAGCAATGGGTGGAAGAAGCCGACCGGGACGATCCCATCATCCCCCTGAAACAACAATACAAGGCATTTTGCTACTATCATCTGGACAACGGCGATGTGGTCGGCTTGTGGAAACACGCCCTCACAGCCGTCAGCAAGGACGAAGGCAAGACCTGGACCCAGCCCCACAGGGGCAAGAATTTCGTGAACAGCAACGCAAAAATCTGGGGACAGAAAACCAGCGACGGAAGGTTTGCTACCGTGTATAACCCTTCCGAATTCCGGTGGCCCCTGGCGATCTCGGTCAGCGAGGACGGCCTCAACTACAGGAACCTCCTGCTGGTGAACGGCGAGATCAGCACGATGCGTTACGGCGGCAATTTCAAATCCTACGGCCCGCAGTACGTAAGGGGCATATTGGAGGGCAACGGCACGCCCCCCGACGGCAACCTTTGGGTGAGTTACAGCATGAACAAGGAGGATATCTGGATTTCCAGCATTGAAGTTCCTGTGGTATCGGAAGCCGTTGAGCACGTCAATGAGGTATTTTCCCAAATGCCGGCGGGCCGGGAGCTGGCCGGCTGGAACCTGTTCAGCCCGGTTTGGGCGCGTGTCCGGATAGAAGAGCAAAAGGGTGACCGCTATCTCGCGCTTCACGATAAAGATGCCTTCGACTACGCCGTTGCCGACCGGCTGTTCCCGCCCTCGCAAAATATCGCCGTGGAATTTGAGATCATGGCCGCCCAGAACGACCACGGCATGTTGCAGGTTGAATTGCAGGACCGGCAAAATGACCCGGCTACCCGGCTGATCTGGGACAGCGATGGTTACCTGAAATACAAGGACGGTTACCGGGTGAAGAATATCGGGCCCTACAACAAGGGCGAACGCTATAAGATCAGGTGGGAAGCCGACGTGGAGAATCGCTTTTGCCGCTTGTCCGTCAATGACAAGCACGTAAAGGATTTTCTTTTTTTCAATCCGGTCCACAGTTTGCAACGCATCTTGTTCCGAACGGGCGAGGTGCGGCGGTTCCCCGATGCCGACACGCCGACCGACCAGGATTTTGATGTCGACCAATCCGGTGCGGACATTCCGGAGGCGGTTTACTACATCAAAAGCCTGAAGACCGTACCTATCGGCCAGACGGGATCGGTCCTGGAGGCAGGCGACTTTAAGCATTACGTGGATTATTTCAACCGGATGGAGGATGAAAATATCGTTCAGGCCATTCCCAATGACCAGTCCTGGGATTGGATGAAAGAAAATATACCGCTTTTCGATTGCCCGCAGGACAATTTCCGGGAGATGTACTACTACCGGTGGTGGACCCTCAGGAAGCACATTGAGGAAACGCCGGTCGGTAATGCCTTTACCGAGTTCCTGGTCGAGCGTTCCTATGCCGACAAATACAACCTGATCGCCTGCGCGGTCGGCCACCACACCTACGAATCCCGATGGCTCCGGGATCCCGGCTACCTGAAAAGCAACCTCAAGGTTTGGTACCGCGGCAACGAAGGCGGCCCGATGAGCAAGCTGCACAAGTTCAGCAACTGGAATGCGGACGCCGTTTACAATTATTACCTGCAATCCCTGGATACCAGTTTTGTGGTCGACCTCCTGCCCGACCTGGAAAAGGACTTCGAACAATGGGAAAGCGAAAGGCAACTGAAAAGCGGGCTTTTCTGGCAGGAAGATGTAAAAGACGGGATGGAGGAGCAGATCTCGGGCGGCCGGAAGGTAAAAAACCGAAGACCCACCATCAACAGTTATATGTACGGCAATGCAAAGGCCATTTCCGAAATCGCCGGATTGGCCGGTGATTCCGCATTGGCCGAAACCTACGAACAAAAGGCAATTCAGTTAAAAGAACTGGTATTGGACAGCCTTTGGAACGATGAAAGCGCTTTTTTTGAAACGGTCAGGGAAGGCGGCAGCTTTGCCCAGGTGCGCGAGGCCATCGGCTACATCCCCTGGTATTTCAACCTGCCCGACCAGGCGCAAAGCACCGCCTGGACGCAGGTGCTCGATGAAGCGGGTTTCAAGGCGCCTTTCGGGTTGACCACCGCCGAACAGCGCCATCCGGAATTCAGGAGCCACGGATGCTGCAAGTGCGAATGGGACGGCGCGGTATGGCCTTTTTCCACCTCCCAGGTACTGACCGGGATGGCCAACCTGCTCAACCGTTACGACCAGGATATCATTCACAAGGAACAATACTTCGACCTGCTGGAAACCTACGTGGAATCCCAATATTATCGCGGCCGGCCCTATATCGGCGAGTACCTGGACGAATCGACCGGCTACTGGCTGAAAGGCGACCAGGAGCGCAGCAGGTATTACAATCACTCCACCTTCATCGACCTGATGATCACCGGCCTGATCGGGCTCCGCCCCAGGGCCGACAATACAGTGGAGGTTAACCCGCTGATCCCCGCCGGGCAATGGGATTGGTTTTGCCTGGATAACGTACCCTACCACGGCAAGTCACTGACCGTCATCTGGGACAAGACCGGTCAAAAATACAGCCGGGGGCCGGGATTGACCA
Organism: uncultured Lewinella sp.; assembly: GCA_937873655.1. Lineage (GTDB taxonomy): Bacteria > Bacteroidota > Bacteroidia > Chitinophagales > Saprospiraceae > JACJYC01. The sequence goes on from CALMYQ010000220.1 coordinate 31,299, forward strand.
TCCTGCAGAACGGACAGGTGATCGGCCATGCGGATGACCTGGAGAAAATAACCTGCCCGATAAAGAACTGACCGATATGAAAGGCATAAAATTGTTGATCATCCTTGGCGTTGCCCAATGCTATCAATGCGCGGCGCCTTCCGCTGTCCGGAAGGCGGCTGTCCCCGATTTCAAAACCGGCATCGTCAGGGAGGAATTCATTTTTGAAAAAGCCCCCTACCCTTCCTGCCATGCGGCCACCATTGCGGAAACGCCTGAAGGCCTCGTTGCTGCCTGGTTCGGCGGCACCCGCGAACGGCATCCCGATGTGGGCATCTGGGTGTCCCAATACCGCGACGGGGCCTGGACGGAAGCCATAGAAGCTGCCGACGGCGTCCAGAATGACACCCTGCGCTATCCCACCTGGAATCCCGTCCTTTTCCAAATCCCGGATGGAGAGCTGTTGCTTTTTTACAAAGTGGGCCCCAGCCCTTCCACCTGGTGGGGCATGCTCAAGCGCTCCGCCGATCACGGACACACCTGGAGCGAAGCCATAAAGCTGCCGGACGGTTTTATCGGGCCGGTCAAGAACAAGCCGGTTCTGCTGCCCAACGGCAACCTGATCTGCCCTTCCAGCACCGAAGGCGACGGTTGGCGGGTGCATTTCGAGATCAGTCCCGACCTGGGCAAAACCTGGCGGAAAACGGACCCCATCAATGACCCCGGCGTATACGATATCATACAACCCAGCATATTGCAACACAAGGACGGCCGGCTGCAGATCCTGTGCAGGAGCCGCAACAGCGTGCTGGCCACAGCCTGGTCGGCGGATCAGGGCGAAACCTGGTCCCTGGTCCGGGATTCGGGGCTGCCGAACAACAACTCCGGCACCGACGCGGTAACCCTGGCCGACGGCCGGCACCTGGTGGCCTACAACCACGTAAAAACCCCCATCGGCGCCAAAAAAGGGCACCGCACCCCTTTGAACGTCGCCGTATCCACGGACGGCAAACACTGGGAGGCCGCCCTGATCATCGAAGATTCCGAGATCGGCCAGTACTCCTATCCTTCCGTCATCCAGACCGCCGACGGGATGGTGCACCTGGTGTACACCTGGCGGCGGGAAAGGATCAAACACGTGGTCATCGATCCGAAAAAACTGGTCACTGCCCCGATCGTTTATGAACAGTGGCCGGAGTAGTATGACCACCACGCCTTTTGTGGTAAAAATCAAGAATGTGCTTTTGTTGCTAAAACCATATCAATTTTTCCAATGAAATTCGGATACCTGCTTCTGCTTCCGCTTGTTTTACCCGGTTATCTCTCCAAACCCAGCCCGGCTCAAACCGAGGGCGGGTACAAGATCGCCGTCTGCGACTGGATGATCCTGAAAAGGCAGAAACCCGGCGCTTTTGACCGGACCAAAGAGATCGGCGCGGACGGGCTGGAACTGGATATGGGCGGCCTCGGCGACCGGCCGACCTTCGACAACCAATTGCTCAACCCGGTACACAGAAAGGAGTTCCTGGATGCCGCCGACCGGACCGGATTGGAAATTGCTTCCATCGCGATGTCCGGGTTTTATGCCCAGAATTTCGCTACGCGGGACGGCATCGAACGGATCATGGACGATTGCATCAATACCATGAACCTGCTGGGCGTGAAAACGGCCTTCCTGCCGCTCGGCGTGCAGAATGACCTGACCAAGTACCCCGAACTGAGGCCCGCCATCGTGGAGCGCTTAAAACTATTCGGTCAAAAAGCGGAAGCGGCCGGCGTCATAATCGGCATCGAAACCGCGCTTTCGGCCGAAGAGGAGGTGAAATTGCTGGAAGAGATCGATTCGGATGCCGTTCAGATCTATTTCAATTTCCAGAACCCGCTGGAAGCCGGCAGGGACTTGTACGATGAGTTAAAGATCCTGGGCAAGGACCGGATCTGCCAGATACACGCTACCGATACGGACGGCGTATGGCTGGAGAAAAACACCCGCATCGATATGCCCCGGGTGAAAAAATTGCTGGATGAGATGGGGTGGAGCGGCTGGTTGGTCATCGAACGATCCCGGGATAAGGACAACGCCAGGGATGTGATCGGCAATTACGGCGCCAATACCCGTTTCCTGAAATCCGTTTTTCAAAAATAAGCTGATCCGACATGAATGCCAAGCTGATGATCGCCGCCGTTTTATGGCTTTTTTCAGGGTTCAGATCAAATCCCGCACCGCCTGCTCAACCTGCAACCATCTGGGTGGCGCCGGATGGAGACGATAAGAACCCCGGGACCAAAGAATCCCCGCTCGCCTCCGTGGACATGGCGCAGCGCAAGGTCCGCGAATTGAGGCGGCTGAACGATGCGTCCATTGCCGAAGGGGTCCGCATTATGCTGAAAGGCGGCAATTACGCCCTGACAGAACCGCTGATCTTCAGACCGGAAGATGCCGGCACGCCCGACAGCCCGACCCGCATTATAGCGGCGGAAGGGGAAAAGCCCGTTCTCAGCGGAGGCGTCAGGATCGAAAACTGGCAACCGGTCAAGGGCGTGCTGCAGGGGCTTCCCCAAAACGCGAACGGACAGGTCTGGGCAGCAGATATACCGGCCATCGGCGGACAACGCCTGTTATTCCGGCAAATGTGGGTCAACGGTCGCAAAGCCGTTCGGGCATCCGGTCTGAACGACGGACCATTGCCGCGGATCCTTTCCGTCGACAAGGAAAAGGAGGAAATGTGGATCCCGGCTCCGGGTTTCAATTTCGAAAATACCGGCCAGCTGGAATTCGTTATTCATCAATGGTGGGCCATCGCGATCCTCCGGGTAAAATCCATCCGGGTGGACAAGGATAAAGCCCTCGTTAAATTCCACCAACCCGAAAGCCAGATAGAATTTGAGCATCCCTGGCCGGCGCCCTTCATCGATGAGAAAAAGGAGCTGAACGGGAACTCGGCTTTTTATTTTGCCAATGCGCTGAGCCTGCTGAATTCGCCGGGCGAATGGTACGCGGATCAGAATGGCGGAAAACTTTACTACTGGCCCCGCGAGGGAGAGGACCTGGATGCGGCTTCGTGCATCGTACCCGTATTGGAGGAACTGGTCCGGGTTGAAGGGACGCCGGATCATCCGGTTAAGCATATTGCTTTCCAGGGGATCGCTTTCGGGCATTCTTCCTGGTTGCGGCCTTCGGTCAAAGGGCATGTCCCCTTGCAGGCCGGCTGGTCGATAACCGAGGCGTACAAATTGAAGATACCGGGGACGCCAGACAAGGCAGGATTGGAAAATCAGGCCTGGATCGAAAGACAGGCATCCGCCGTTTCGGTAAAAAACGCGCATGACATCCGCTTTGAAAAATGCAGCTTTGAGCACCTGGCGGCAACCGGTCTGGACTTTGTGGTCGGTACGCACCACAACCTCGTCGACGGATGCCTGTTCAGGGACATCGGGGGTACGGCCGTCCAGGTGGGGTTCTTCGGCAGCCCTCAGGTGGAAGCCCATCTTCCTTATGACCCGGCCGATGAGCGGGAGGTCTGCCGGTTTGAAACCATTTCCAACAACCTCATCACCGATTGCACCAACGAGGATTGGGGATGCGTGGGCATCAGCGTCGGTTATGCGCACGATATCGATATTCAGCACAACGAGGTGAGCTATATCAACTACTCCGGCATCTGCATCGGATGGGGTTGGACAAAAACCGTCAATTGCATGAAAAACAACCGGGTTTTTGCCAATCAGATCCACCATTTCGCCCGAAACATGTACGACGTCGGCGGGATCTACACCCTTTCCGCCCAACCCAACACGGAAATCCGCGACAACTATATCCACCACCTGGAAAAAGCCCCCTACGCCCATATACCCGAGCATTATCAATACATATACCTCGATGAAAAATCATCTTTCATCCGCGTCATCAACAACTGGACGGAGAAGGAAAAGTTTTTCTCGAATTCCCCGGGCCCCGGAAATCACTGGGAAAACAACGGCCCCGCTGTTGCGGATTCGATCCGGGTAAAGGCGGGGATCCAGGCGCCGTATCAATACCTCTTGAAATGGTAGCCTGAGCAATCTTAGTAATCTTAGTGCCCTGAGTGCCCTAAGTGCCCTGAGTGGTCTTAGTGCCCTGAGTGGTCAAACCCAGCTTATCAATCCGCCCCTTAGTGCCCTGAGTGATCTTAGTGCCCTGAGTGATCTAAGTGCCCTGAGTGGTCAAACCCAGCTTATCAATCCGCCTGCGCACAGGCTTACCCCGGCTTAATAATCTGCCGCCACTGAGTGGTCTAAATAAAATAAAAATTCAACAACATGAAATCAATTCCAACAATCACCGCGATCCTCTTCTTCCTCGCAACCCCGTCCTTCTCCCAGGAAGCCTTTGACCCCGCCAAGATGGACCCGGCCTACACCAACACGCTCGTCAAAAGAGTGGATAAATTCCTCGTCGACCTGAATATCCGGGACGTAGCGCAGTACGATCGGGTCCGCGACATGGTCGTCAGGCAATACCAGGAAATCAACTGGCTGGAGGAAAATACAGAGGCTAAAATAAAAGACCTCAAAGCCCAAACGGAAATGGAAACTGCCCTTCGGGATGCAAAAACTGACGCCGTAAAAAGCAAGCTGGAGGTTGAATTATTCCGGCTGCACACCCGTTTCATCGCCGGTTTGCAAACCGAGCTTACCCCGGAACAGGTGGACAAGATCAAGGACGGCATGACCTACGGCGTCCTGGAAAGGACCTACAACGGCTACCTGAACCTGTTGCCGCAACTCACGCCCGAACAAAAAAGGTACATCCTCGGCAATCTGCTCAACGCCCGCGAGCTGGCCATGGACAAAGGCTCCTCGGATGAAAAACACGCCACCTTCGGAAAATTCAAAGGCAGGATCAATAACTATATTTCCGAATTGGGGTACGACATGAAAAAAGCGGAAATGGAGTTGAAGGAACGGGCGAAGGCGGAGAAGGGGAAAAAGGAGTAGGACTGTTGTTTTTCAACCGGTTTACTTTCCTATGCTTCGCCAAAAATCTTCAGCCGATTCCGGTACAGGGAATTCCCAGTCTCTCTCAACCATTCCGTCGGGTAATCCATCCCCACCAAGACAGGCATGAATATATTCGATCAAATCCCGTTTGTTAAACGTCAACCGGTAGGCGGGCAAAACCGTTTCGGCGCCGGCCATACATACATTGCAATCCGGGTCCTCCTCTACGAAGGGAAGATCCATTTGCCTTCCCAATTGCCTGGCGGCATCCACATTTACCGTCAAAGCATAAAATTGCTTCCCGGCTAACCCCGTTCTATCCGGCATTTCAGGAAAAACATTTCCGATTTTCATACGCTTCATTCGCTGTTAGTTTACTTGGCCAGGTCCATTTTCCGCACAACAAACGTTCCAAAAATGAACGGCTGCCACTTTCAAATTTCGCATTTTTTCTTTTGCATTTTGCATTTGATCAACAAGCAACGAAAAGTCCCTGCCTGCCCTCCACCTCTTTTCAACCCTAATGATAATCATTATTTACCTTTGTGTTAATAACCTGCTTAGAAGTCTTTACAGGCAAAGCAAATAACTACCTTTGACCCATCCATTAAAACCAACAACCATGCGCTTTTCAAAAAACATAACGGCGTTTTTCGCCTTTGTTCTGCTCACAGCTCCAATATTCGGTCAAAAAGCGCCCAAGCTGGTGGTCGGCATCGTGATCGATCAGATGCGCTACGATTACCTCTACCGTTTTCAGGGCGACATGAGCGAAACCGGTTTCAAGAGGCTCCTTCGTGAAGGCAATGTCATGCACGACGGCCACTACGCCTACGTTCCCACCCTGACCGCACCTGGCCATTCCTGCATTTATACGGGTACCGGACCGGCCATGAACGGCATCATCGGCAACAACTGGTATTCCCGGCCGGAGAACAGGGTGGTCTATTGCGCTGAAGAGTCCACCGCCAATACGGTCGGGTCCGGACCCGTCAACGGCAAGATGTCGCCGCTACGGCTGACCTCCACGACCCTCGCCGACCAGTTGGAACTGGCCACCAACCGCCGTTCGAAAACCATCGGGATCTCCCTCAAGGACCGGGGCGCCATTATGCCCGTCGGATACCTCGCCGACGGCGCTTACTGGTACGACGGCTCCAACGGCCATTTCATCACCAGCGATTATTACCGGAAGAGCCTGCCGGATTGGGTCGAAAAATTCAACGACCGGAAATTGCCGGACCAGTTCCTGGATCAGCCCTGGACGACCTTGCTGCCGTTGGATCGCTACGATGAGACCTTGCCGGACGACCAACCCAAAGAGCGGCCGTTCCTGAACACCGAAAGGCCCGTTTTCCCCTACGACCTGAAAAAGATCACCAGCGTCCAGCGGTTCGGCGTCGGAGAATCCAAATACGGTATCCTGATGTCCTCTCCGTACGGCAATTCCCTGACGCTGGAAATGGCTAAAGCGGCCATTGAAGGCGAGCAATTGGGTCAGGATTCCATCACCGACCTGCTGGCCGTCAGTTTCTCCTCCACCGATTATATCGGCCACCAGTTCGGGCCGCAATCCGTTGAGATACAAGATATCTACCTGCGGCTGGATCTCACCCTGAGCAACCTGTTCCAGTACCTGGATTCAAAAATAGGGTTAAATAATGTACTGATCTTTCTCACAGCCGACCACGCTGCAGCGGATATACCGGGTTATATCTCCCCGCCCGCCGGATATTTCAAGGCCGGAGATTTTGAGGAAGGTCTGCGACAACACCTGGTAAAAAAGTTCAAAAAAGACCCCGTTGAGAGTTTTATCAACGAACAGCTTTATTTTACAAAGCCGTTGTATGTAGACAAAGACAAGCTGGAGGGGGAAGTCCGCGCTTATGCCGCCGGATTTCCCGGCGTTTACGGCATCATTCCCCTGGATGATTTCGGGAAATGCGTCACCGACCCTTCGGTATGCGACAAGATCAGGAAAGGCATAATGCCCGACCGAAGCGGCGATCTGTACGTCCAACTCTATCCGGGCTGGATCGCCAATTACTACGAAAAAGGCGGTACAACCCACGGCAGCCCCTATGCATACGACACCCATGTACCCATCATCTTTTTCGGATGGGAGGTCAGGCACAGCGACAACCGGGAGCGGGTCTGGGTAGAAGATATCGCGCCGACGGTTTGCGATATCCTGCACATCACGCGGCCTTCCGGATGTACGGGCTCCGTTATTCCGGGGGTTTTGTTTAGAGGGTGAGAGGGGTGAGAGAGTGAGAGAGGTGAGAGGGTGAGAGAGGTGAGAGGTTGTGAGAGGAGGTGAGAGGGGCATCGTTATTCCTTGGCGAAAGTGGATATTTTCAGATCCCGGCGGCTATTTTTAAATTTGGAAAAGGAATGTCAACTTTACCGGCGAATCGTATATTCTTGGTCCGGTTAAAAATCGAGAACTTTAAATCAACCAACTTATGAAAAGAAGAAATGCCATTTTGAACCTCGCCCTCGGCGTAGGCGGAATCACCATGGGCGCCCAGGCAGCCAATGCGCGCGGGGCCGGCAACCGTTCCAATCAAAAAACTCAACACATGGATATTCTGACACCTGATACCTCCAACGGCAACATCAATCACTCGGTTTGCCGCTGGTGTTACGGCAGCATCCCGATGGAGGCGTTCATCGAAGGGGTCAAGGAGATCGACGGCTTGAAATCCATCGAACTGACCACTGCCGAGGAATGGCCCTTGCTGATCAGGAACGGGCTTACGGCAGCTCTGGGAACCGGACCTTTTGCCAGTATACCTAACGGCTTCAATGACCCGAAAAACCACGAAAAGCTGTACGACCCTTATATCGACCTGATCAATAAAGCCGCCGAACACGGCATTCCAAGCGTCATCGTCTTTTCGGGCAATCGCAGGGGTATGGACGACAAGGTCGGCTTGGAAAACTGCGCGGTCGGGCTCGACAAGATCGTCAAACACGCCGAAAAAATGGGCGTAACCGTCGTCATGGAGCTGCTCAACAGCAAGGTGAACCACAAGGATTACATGTGCGACCATACCCCCTGGGGCGCCGAATTGGTGGAAAAGATCGGCTCCGACCGTTTCAAACTGCTGTACGACATCTACCATATGCAGATCATGGAAGGCGATGTCATCGCTACCATCCGGAAATACAAGGATCATATCGCCCATTACCATACCGGCGGCGTGCCCGGCCGGAACGAGATCGACGAAACGCAGGAATTGTTCTACCCCGCCATCATGAAAGCCATCGTTGAAACCGGCTACAAGGGATATGTTGCCCAGGAATTCGTACCGAGCTGGGACGACAAACTGGCGGCCTTGCGGCACGGGGTCAAGACGTGCGATGTTTGATTTCTTGGAGGAATCGAAGAATCGAGTATTTGAAGATATGAGGATAAGAAGGCGCCGTCCTGAAATGGCGGAATTCCTTTATATCCTCATATCCGCTCAAATCAACCAATCAACCTCCGGCGGCCGTAGCTCCAACGAGCGAAGGCGGCAGTTCCTCGATTCCTCAATTCCTCGATTCCTCAGTTCCTCAATTCCTCAATTCCTCAATTCCTCGATTCCTCAATTCCTCAGTTCCTCGATTCCACAATTCCTCAATTCCTCGATTCCTCAGCTCCCCCCTCCCCCTCAATTCACCTCCAGTTCATCCTTCGCCGGCAATTTCGGGAACGGCGCATGCGGCTCTGCCTGGTACCAGAACGCAACGGAGGAGACATCGCTCTTCTGCGGCAGATAACGCCCGTCGCTGCGCCAACCCAGGTCCTGGATGGTCACCCGCAGGTCCTTTTCAAACCGGATGGGGTCGGTGATATGCCAGCGGTAGAGGCCGAATCGCTGCTGGGATTTGTACGTGCCGTCCGGGCGGATCACTTGCGGCAGCCCTGCGTAGGCGGTGGAAAATTCGGTGTACTGCCCGTTGCGGTCAAAGTTGTAGGAACCGCAGAAATAATCCTCCGTGCCGGTACCGCAGATCGTCGGGAATTGCGTATCGCCGTCCATGAAGAACTTGATCTCGCCTTCGCCCCACCAGCCGTTGTTGTTCACCTGCCAGGCCAGGTAGGTGCCCACGTATTGCCCCTTGCCTTTGAGCCCGTCCATGATCGTGATATCCGACTTGTAAGAATTGGGGTTGGTACGCCTGAACTGCGCATGGAAATACCCCGCATCGGTCGGCACATCCGTCAGGCAGTAATCCACCTGGTAATACAGCCGCATGGCTTTGGTATCGATGTTTTCCATGGTGATCCGGCACTTTTTGCGGAAAGGCATCTGCCAGTAGCAGTTGAAGGCACTGCCGGGGTTGACGCAGATAGCGAGCGAGTTGAGGTGCGCGTACTGCCCCCACCCCATGCCGAAGAAGTCGCCGACCGGGCATTCCACTGAGGGTTCGGTTTCGTCATCCCAATAGAAACGCAGGATCGAAAACCGCCAGTTACCGGTAGGCGTCATCCAGATATGTTGAATGGAGCCGGGCCCCGTGATCTCGGCCAGTGTAAAGGTTTTACCCGCTTCGATGACGATGAACGGATTCACCTTCCAGCCTTGACCCAGTTCACGAGCGGCATCAGTGGCTGAGCCTTCCCCCAGTTTGGCCATGCCGCCTTTGCCTTTTTCGCCCGTGAAATTCTCCGGGCTGATGGACCGGGTTTTGGCGTCGGACAGGCGGAATAGATTGCCCATATCGGTCCCCAGGCCGTTGAATTTTTCCTGAGCGGTCAGGGAGACGGCAGAGAACAGCATGACAGCAAGTAATAGGTAGTGTTGGTTTTTCATACAATTTATTTAGTCGTGCGTAGCGACGCATGATTATGCGTCGCGATTTTGTTGATCATAAGTAGCGACGCATAATCATGCGTCGGGTCTTTGTGGGTCATAAGTAGCGACGCATAATCATGCGTCGGGTCATTGTTAGTCATAAGTAGCGACGCATAATCATGCGTCGGGTCTTTGTTAGTCATAAGTAGCGACGCATAATCATGCGTCGGGTCTTTGTTAGTTGTAATTCCCATGAGTCACTCCGGTTAAATTTAGGGGAATTTTCAGGAAATTTATAGTTTTGAATGTTCACCGCATTTCTTTCACCAGCTGAATGCAGAAATCCAATCCTTCCCGCTTTATGAAGCCATCCGTCAACTTGCTGTTTTGTGTATGCTTCCTGGCTATAACGGCCCTCCCTGAGCGGGTGATGAGCCAGGAACCTAACCTGCCGGCGCCCTGGGTCAGTTATCCTTCGGCCAACAATACCGCCTACGGGGTTTACCACTTCCGGAAAACCTTTGACCTGACCGTAGTCCCGAAATCGCTTCCGGTCCATATTTCCGCCGACAACCGGTACGAGCTGTTCGTCAACGGCAACCGGGTCTGCTTCGGACCGGCGAAAGGTGACCTGATCACCTACAAATACGATATCATCGACCTGGCGCCGTTCCTGAAACCGGGAAAAAATCTGCTGGCGGCCCTGGTATTCAACCTGGGTCAGGACAAACCCATGGCCTTCATTTCGGCGCAAACGGCTTTCCTGTTTCGAAGCGAATTGCCGGCATTCGCCTTTCTGAATTCAGACCAAAAATGGAAGGTATACCGCAACCCTGCCTACGACCCGATCGGCTACCGCGAGCTGAAGCACTGGGAATGGGTGAGAGGCTATTACGCCTGCGGCCCCGGCGACGAGGTGTTTGCCGACCGGTTCCCCTGGGGTTGGGAGCTGCCTGACTTTGACGATTCCGGGTGGCAGACCCCGGAAACCCTGGCCTTTGAGAACGCACCGCCCTGGAAACTGGTCCCCCGCAATATCCCCTTCATGGACACGCACCCGGAACATCCCGTCCGGATACGAAAGACCACAGGCGTTGCGGCGCCCGACGGATTTCCGGACGGCAAAACCAGGTTTGTCATCCCCGGCGGCCAGAAAGCGACCGTATTGTTCGATTATGACCGGTTTACCATGGGTTATCCCGAACTCACCGTGGACAAAGGGGCCGGCAGCACGATCAGGATCCGCTACGCCGAGGCCCTGTACACGGAGCCGAATATCAAGGCGCACCGCGATTCCGTCAACGGGCTGACCATGTACGGCGTGTTCGACATTTTTCACCCCGACGGTCAATTGCGCATGTTCCGGCCGCTCTGGAAACGGGCCTTTCGCTATATCGAACTGGAGATCGAGACCGGCAAACAGCCGCTGGAACTGGTCTCCCTGGCCAGCCGTTATTCGGGTTATCCGTATCCGGACATGGGGACCTTTCAAAGCAATGATGCCCGGCTCAACGCCATTTTTGAGACCGGCCTCCGCACCCTGCGCATGTGCTCCGGCGAAACCTACTACGACACCCCATATTACGAACAACTCTGCTACGGCGGCGACAACCGGCCCATCTCCGCCATTTCCCTGTACAATTCCACCGACGACCGGTTGTTCCGGGAAGTCATGCGCCTGTATCCCCAATCGGCCAACCGCGAGACCCGGTTGTTCAAATCGGCCTACCCTTCCCGTTTCGATTTCGACATGGGTACCTGGAGCCTGGCCTGGATACAAAGCCTTTGGGATTATTACACCGTCCGGGGGGATTCCGCCTACGTGAGCCAGTTTGCGCAACCCATCGAAGAGGTGCTTGATTTTTTCCAGCGCAGCCTGGATGAATCCACCGGTCTGCTGGGGCCGATGCGCACCCAGAATTTCATTGACTGGAGTATCGACAAAGGAAGCCTGCCTTACAATGTCGTACCCTGGGAAAAGGGGCAGTCGGCCATTCTAAGCCTTTACTTCGCCCTTTCGCTGGATGCCGCCGCTCAATTGTTCCGGCACACCGGCCGGAATGAGAATGCTGAAAAATGGGAACGGGTTTCCGCCGGCATCAAAACTGCGGTGTATGCCCATTGCTGGGACGCCGAAAAGGGGCTGATGGCCGATTATCCGGACAAAAGCCGGTATTCGCAGCATACCTCCATACTCGCCATCCTTTGCGACGGTGTTGCGCCGGCCATGCAATCCGGCTTGTTGGAGCGTTTGTTGTCGTACCCGGGTTTCGACGAGGTCGCCAGTTCCTATTTTTCGTTTTTCCTGTTCAAAGCCATGCAAAAGACCGGCCGGGAAGAGCTCATCCTGGATCACCTCGGTTTTTGGGAACATTTTCTGGCCCGGGGCCACACGACCTTCGGCGAGACCGGTTTTGCCTCCCACGACCGTTCGGACTGTCATGCCTGGAGCGCACACCCGTCGTATTTCCTGCTCAGCTCCGTTTGCGGGATCAAACCCGGCGATATCGGATTTCACACGGTGGTCATCGAACCCCACCTCGGCAACCTGACCGCGCTCGAAGCCTCCATGCCGCACCCGATGGGCCGGATCTCGGTCAGTTATCACAAAAAAGGCAATGACCTGGAAGCCGAAATTGAATTGCCGGAAGGGATGAGCGGGAAGTTTGTTTATGCGGGGAGGGAGTATAAATTACATGGAGGAAGGCAGGTTTTTGATTGACAAGCCAAGAAGTAACGGGAAATTGCTGCTTTTCATTTATTCGGGTGTTTTTAATTTGTTTGTCTCCGCCTTTGACCTTGTCACTTTCTTTTGGCGCCCAAAAGAAAGTAACCACGCCTTTGGTCCACCGGACCAAGCCAGCGCGGGCATACGCAGCTGGGCCTAAAATTGCCCT
>CALMYQ010000221.1 GCA_937873655.1 uncultured Lewinella sp.
CACAAGATAGGTACTCTCCAACTTTTCACCTCTTGTGGCCGAGCTTAGTATAAATGTTCCGATTTCTACGGTAAACATCACCGGGTTGCGGAACATTATTTTTGGATTGAGCTTCACGAAAGACTGCTTGAATGCTTCTTGCACCAAATCTTTCCGGAAAAGGCTCATGTTTTTAGGTTTACTCATGATTTAATTATTTTGATAACCCGTGAATCTTCGATTTTACTTCTTCAGCACTTGACTGGATTAATACAAGGAAAAATATTCCGCTAATGGCCCAAGCGTCAGTGCCGGGAAGAATGCCAGTGCTGCCACAATTGCAATCACGGCAAATACCAGCACACCAAAGGTGGAAGTATCCGTTTTGAGGGTTCCGGCACTTTCGGGAATATATTTTTTGGAAGCCAACATGCCAGCAATAGCGACCGGCCCGATAATGGGCAAATACCTGCCTAAAAGCATCACCAATCCCGTGGCGACGTTCCAAAATGGCGTATTGTCCCCCAGCCCTTCAAAGCCGCTCCCGTTGTTGGCAGAGGCAGAACAAAATTCATAGAGGAATTCTCCAAAACCATGGTAACCTGGGTTGTTCAACCACCCGGCATACGCTTCGGGATTTCCGGCATACAGGAAACTTGCGAGAGCTGTTCCGCCCAGAATCATCAGGGGATGAAGCAGGGCAATTATCATCGCAATTTTCACTTCTTTGGCTTCGACCTTTTTTCCTAAAAATTCGGGGGTTCGGCCTACCATCAATCCACCAATAAATACCGCTAAAATGATGAACACATAAAAGTTGATAAAACCAACTCCCACTCCGCCGTAAAAGCTGTTTATCATCATGCCGAGCATGGCAAACATGCCAGTGAGCGGAGTCATGCTATCGTGCATGGCGTTGACCGAACCGTTGCTGGTGCAAGTTGTATTGATTGCCCAATAGGCAGATGCAGCCGAACCAAAACGAACTTCTTTACCTTCCATACTTCCCATATCCTGGGCAATGCCCATTTCGGTAATGGCAGGGTTTCCGTTCATTTCATAGTAAATGGAAGGAACCACCAAACACAGAAATCCTGCGGTCATAACACCGTAAATCATCAAGGCCAATTTTCTGCGTTTCAACACATAGCCCAACGCAAATACAAGGGCAATAGGAATGATAAAAATGAAAACCGTTTCCAGAATATTGGTCAGGTAATTCGGATTTTCCATAGGGTTGGTGGAGTTGGGGCCGTAGAACCCGCCGCCATTGGTTCCTAATTGTTTGATGGGGACAAAAGCTGCTGCCGGGCCCCTGCTGATATTTTGCTCCACACCTTCCAACGTGGTAATCGTGTCTTTGCCTTCAAAAGTCATCGGTGTGCCGTTGAACACTAAAACCACCGCACCAATGAAAGCGATTGGCAATAATATACGGGTGCAAGTGCGGACAAAATAGCTGTAAAAATTACCGAGCTTTTCAGTCGTTCCTGCTTTCATGGCATTGAATATTACCGCACAGATAGCAATACCCGTTGCTGCACTGATAAACTGCCAGAGCATCAGGATTAATTGGCCCGCGTAGGATAAGCCTGTTTCGCCCGAATAATGCTGCAAGTTGGTGTTGGAAACAAAACTGACCGAAGTGTTGAATGCCAGGTCCCAACTCATTGAGGGGTTGCCGTCTGGGTTCAGTGGCAGCCAACTCATATTGGTCAGTACAAAAAGCGAAATGACAAACCAGAAAGCGTTGGTGGTGAGCAATGCCACCAGATGCTGTTTCCAGTTCATTTCTTTGGCAGGGTCAATTCCGCTGAGTTTGAAAAAGAGCTTATCCAACGGATTGAAGGTTTTATCGAGCCAGGTATTTTCATAATTGAAAATCTTGCCGATATAGCGACCTAGTGGAATTGCCAAGACAAGCACGGCCGCATACATTAAGATTACGCCAAGGATTTCTGTGTTCATTTTTTAATCTGTTAGAAGGTGAAAAAACCAAACCAAAAGCCTGAGACTGCCAAAGACCATCAGAAAAATCACGAATATTTGTGCTACTGATTTGATGTCCTTTTTTAGTTTCTCTTTATTCATTGGTTTCTGTTAAAACTTTTCGGGTTTGACTAATACATAGCACAAATAGCCAAATACTCCGATTGCGATGATGAATAATGCTGTCATGTTTATTGATTAATTTTCCAAAATTGTTTTCAAATAAGCCTCTTTAAGGTTTTCAGGTAAAAACTTCATGTGTGTTTTCAAAGTTGATGGTGCCTCCTCTATGGCAAGCACTTCCAAAAATTCATTTTCAATCGCATTTTTCTCGTGCAAGGTGCCGCCAGAATAAAGCAAATTGATGATTTTAATTACTTGATTAGCTTTCTCATATTCTCCTCCATTAATTTGCTGCCGGCAATAGTCGGCCAGTTTTTTCAACAGAGAATATTCTGAGATCCGGTCCTCATTTTCCAAAGACCAAGGCAGCCATTCCTTGACCGTTTTCACAATCTTAGTCTCCATTTTTTAAATTTTTTCAAAGGCATCTATGGCTTTAAAAAGAAAAGCATAAACTGCCAGGCCGGTGAGGTACATTAGTAAGCTCATGTTAGAATTGTTTTGAAGTTCAATCCATACATACCAAATGCTGTTCCTGAAAATCCAACAATAATCCAATTAATTGAAATACAATAAGTTGAATTGATTTCACAGACGTGCCAAAACAGAAAACCCTTTCGTTTTGAAAGGGTCAATCGTAGCGTTTTGAAAGGGTGGGTTTACTCCAGACCATATTCGGAAATTTTCCGGTAGAGGGTGGTCAGAGCGATATTGAGCAGCTCCGCCGTTTTCGTTTTGTTGCCGTTGCTGTAGTTGAGTACTTTTTGGATATGCAGTTTTTCAGCGCTTGCCAACTCAAAGGCAGAAAGTATTTTCCCTTTTTGTTCGGGATTGGAGGTTTTTTGCAATTCGATGGGCAGGTGTTCAACCGCCAATTCCCCATCACAAAGAATCACGCTTCGCTCAATGACGTTTTTGAGTTCACGGATATTTCCTTTCCAGCGGTGCAGCTTTAAAGCTTCGATAAATTCATTGGAAACCGACGATATTTTCTTGTTGGTCTTGGAGGCGAATAGGTGTAAAAAATGCTGGGTCAACGGCTCAATGTCAACCACCCTTTCCCGGAGCGGTGGCAGTTGTATCTGAAAAACCGAAATGCGGTAAAACAAATCTTCCCTGAAATGCCCTTCCTCAATTTCTTTTTGCAAATCCCTGTTGGTGGCTGTAATAATGCGGACATTCACCTTTGTTGGCTTGCTTTCGCCCACTCGGATAATTTCACCAGTTTCTAATACCCTTAATAGTTTGGCCTGCAAGTCCAAAGCCATTTCACCGACTTCATCCAAAAAGATAGTCCCGTGGTTAGCTTCTTCAAAAAAGCCTTTTTGGTCTTTGGTTGCCCCGGTGAATGCGCCGGCTTTATGACCGAACATTTCGCTTTCCAATAGCTCCTTGCTGACGGCCGAGCAGTTAATCGCCACAAAGTTTTGTTTGTTTCTCTGGCTGGCCTGATGGATGGCTTGTGCAAACACCTCTTTTCCCGTGCCCGTTTCGCCCGTGAGCAAAACGGTTGTGTCGGAGTCCGCCACCCTCCTTGCCAATTCAATGGCATTTTGAATGGGCTTTGAATGGCCGATTATTTTATCAAAGGAGTGTTTGTCTCCTAATTGCTTTTCGAGATGTTGCACGCGCTTGGCCAAGTCCACCTTCTCCAGCGCCCGGTTCAGCAAAGGGATGATTTTATTGTTGTCGTTGCCTTTGGTGATATAGTCAAACGCCCCATTTTTAATGGCTTGTACGCCATCCGGGATATTCCCGTAGGCCGTCAGCAAAATAATTTCCAGCAATGGATATTGCGCTTTGATTTTCTTTACCATCTCGACGCCGTTTCCGTCAGGTAGTTTTACATCACAAAAAACAACATCAATATCGTTTTGCTCCAATTCCTTCCAGGCCGTATTAAAGTCAGCAGCTTTTAGCACTTCAAACCCTTCGTAGGCAATAATTCTTGCCAGGAGGGTTCTGATTTTTTCTTCGTCGTCTATGATTAAAATTCTTCTCACAATATACTGGTTCAATTAAGGTATAAAGTTATCATTATTGCCGTGTGCGCTGGCGAAAAATGGCTCTTTTACAAAACTTGGGCGGTGGTTTTGCAAATGTACCATTTGTGCGGTGGGCTTCAAAAAATTAGAAAAATGTGCGGTGGGGAAGTAAAAAATACAGAAAGGTCTGTTTTACGCGTCGGTAAAGTTGTTTGGATAATAGGGGTTTCTCATTTCAGCCAAACTGTCAAGTCAAGTTGTTGTCTTGTCGAACAGTCTATTTGATGTTGTCGGTGTTTTTTACGCTTGCGCAGAACGTGAGCATGGACGCTGTGCTGCCCTGGAACACACCCGCAAGTCCAAACAACTCGGCGATCTGCTCAACTCCGATGAGCTGCACCATTTGCTGGATTCCTGCCGCAGTCTGCGCCATCGCCTGGTCATTGAACTCCTTTTCGATCTTGGACTTCGGGGTGTTAACTTTCGCTACAAAGATTACCGCCGCGAAGCTAAAGTCGGCCTCATGGCCCTGGATGGCGTCGAGTTCCTTTGAGGTGCACATCGGCGGCCTTTGCACTTGTGCCGGGACGTAGTCCTTTTGCTCGCAGATATAGCACATGCATCCGTTGTCGAATAAAGGTGAGCAACCGTATTTTTATAGTATCCTGCATGCTCATAGTCAGCTTCGCTGATTATCGGAGAGTACATATTTTTTAGGTTTGGTGACCTACAAGATAGGTACTCTCCAACTTTTCACCTCTTGTGACCGACGTTTTGGCTATGAGCAGTAGCATCCCGCAGGGTGCTATTGCTTATAGGTTTTGTTGGCATTAGTTTTAATTTTTTCGATTCCCGCAGTTAAAATGGAGTCTACATCGGTAACGATTGGCAGATATCCAAATTACTCGATTACCTCTTCTCCGTTGGGCGAAAGAATGACGAACATTGGTTGAGAGTTATTAACACGGGCGTCAACATCAGCTTTTATACTGCCGTACAACATCAGGCTCGGTTATACGGGACAAGATAAAACTTTGCCCGGTATTTTCCATGTCGTCGTTTCACAAGCGGTTCGAACAAGCGCCGGCATCACACCAATACCACTTTCCGGCACAAAACCCCGGTAAACGAAAACAGGGAGGCGGTTCAGCCCCTACAACACAAGCCCATACCGTATGGCCGCTTCCAGTACATCCAGGTTTATATCCTTCAGCGCCTTGAACCGGATGCAATACCCGGTCACGTTCGCTTTGCCCAGGCTTTTTCCATACGTTTGGGCCAGGTAGGTCTTATCTTCAAGTCCGAGGATATAGACGGAGATCCCGGTTTTGTTGGCGCTCAAGCCGATCCGGTAAAACGCCTTGCTGGTTCCGTCCGCGTATTTTATGGTGTACGATCCGTATCCTATACTGGGGTTGGCAACGATTTTTCCTTCGCTGTTCTTACCGTCGCTGAACCATAATTTGCATGCCGGCGACACCTGAAGCGTGAGCCCGTGCAACAATTGCAGGTCACTCCGTTTCGGTTCCGGCTGGCCGGCGATATAGGCGTCGATCTGTGATTGTATGTTCATTTTAAAAATTTTCAGTATGAATTCACTACATCCATCATCCGGATCTGAAAGGCTATTCTTTCCATCTTTTATTTTTAATGGTCGTTACTTCCGCTTTTCCCGCGCTTTCAATTGAGCCCTGAAGATAGGGAAACAGGAATTAAAGTTTTCATTGTTTGCGCGGGGACACTTTCATCACCGGCAATTCTATGTAACTGGCATTGTTTTTTGAGCAGTCTCCAGCGCCCAATAAGATGCCAACCCATCGCCTTACCCCCACTGACCACTGACCACTGCCCACTGACAACTGGCCACTGATCAAACTGTCGCCCCCATGACCTCCCACCCCGCCCTGTTCACGAATTGTGATCTTTTCGTGATTTCCTCGCAATACCCTCCCCCTAATTTTGCCGGCAGAAACAATCATAAAAGAACCAAAACCAATTACACGATGAAAAAAGGATTGTTGTTTCCTTTGTTTCCGCCTTTTGTCCTCCCTTTGGCCCTGCCCACCTCCCCCGACATTGCCGCCCCCGATTTGCCCGCCGATG
Organism: uncultured Lewinella sp.; assembly: GCA_937873655.1. GTDB lineage: Bacteria > Bacteroidota > Bacteroidia > Chitinophagales > Saprospiraceae > JACJYC01. Next base: position 6,180 of record CALMYQ010000221.1, read on the forward strand.
AACAACTGCCCGCCGAACGCAGGTTCCCACAGGCTCCTCCCGCCGGCAACGTATACCTGATCGATAATGACGCTTCCGACAACCATGTCATCGGCTTCGACCGCGGTGCCGACGGCTCGCTGAGCAATATGCGCACGTGGTCGACAGGCGGCGCAGGTACGGGCGGCGGGCTCGGTTCGCAAAGCGCCGTGGTACGCTATCTCGATTACCTGCTGGTGGTCAACGCAGGCAGCAACCAGATCAGTGCATTCCGGGTCAACGGGCAGAACCTCACCCTCACCGATGTGGAAGATTCCCACGGGGTGATGCCGATCAGCCTCACAGCCGGCCGCAACATGGTCTATGTGCTCAATGCGGGCGGCAACGGCAATATCGCCGGGTTTATGCTGAGCGGACAGGGCGACCTGACCTACATTTCCGGCTCTTCACAACCCCTGAGCACGAGTTCGGCCGGCGGCGCCCAGATCGCCTTCAACAGCACGAGCCGTTTGCTGGTGGTCACGGAAAAAGCCACCAACTCGCTCTCCGTATATTCCGTCGACAACCTCGGCGTCGCTTCCGCCCCGACGACCTACCCGTCAGCGGGCGCGACCCCGTTCGGCTTTGATTTCGGCCGTCGCGACATGATCTTCGTATCCGAGGCCGCAGGCGGCGCGGCAGGCGCAAGTACCCTGAGTTCCTACAAGCTGAACTATACCGGAACGCTTGACCTGATCACCGGCGCTATGCCCACTTACCAGTCGGCAGCTTGCTGGGCGGTCGTCAGCGGTAACGGCCAATACGGTTACCTGACCAATACGGGCAGCGCCAACGTCACCGGATTCAGCATCAGCCCATCCGGCGAGGTGTCCCTGCTCAACAGCGGCGGCGCAACCGGCTCGACCGGCGCAGGCCCCATCGACGCGGGCTTCAGCCGCAATTCCGACTTCCTGTACACCCTCAACGCAGGCAGCGATTCCATCACCATGTTCGCAGTTGGCGCCGACGGCAGCCTGTACAACCTGGGCGAGCTGACCGGATTGCCGAACGGGGCAGCGGGGCTGGCAGCGGAATGATGGGGGAGGATTTGAGGATTCGAGGATTCGAGGATTCGAGGATTCGAAGATTTGAGGGTTGTTGATTTGCCGCCTTCGCCGAGGCTTCGGCCGCCGGGGGTTGATTCGTTGATTTGAATCAAATAAACAGATCGACAGCAAAACAAATCAACCTGGAAAAAGCATTCGAAAGCTTCGCATACCGCGCAATCTGCGCGGGCTTGGGGTCGTACCGGGACAGATTCGGTTCGACCCCTCTTATTTTAGGGCGCTGAAATTGCTTCAAATGATGATCGGCAGGCCGCCACAATGACCAACAGGCCTTTGGTTTTCATAGCTGATATTTTGTTGATTCAGTTCCTCAGTTCCTCAGTTCCTCAGTTCCTCAATTCCTCAGTTCCTCAGTTCCTCAATCCCTCAATCCCTCACTTCCTCACTTCCTCACTTCCTCAGTTCCTCAGTTCCTCAGTTCCTCAGTTCCTCAATCCCCCACTTCCTCAGTTCCTCAAATTATGCGGAAACGTCGGCCCTGGCGGCGGCGGTACGAGCTTGCGCTCCTCCTCTGTTGCGGCATGGCGTCGCTTCAGCTCCAGGTCCAGGCTTTGCAGCCCCTTGCGCATAGCCCAGCGGTGGTTGGCGGAGAAGAGGGGCCGCATCAGGAAACTCAGGTATTTCAACAGCGGTTTTTCGGCGCTGATCCGCCAGTCGTAGGTCACTTCGCAGCGGCCGGTTCCGGGAACGGCCTGAAAATGCCAGACACCCGTCCCTTCGAAATCGCCGCATGCCTTCAGCTTGAATCCGGTGGGAAAACTGACCTCCGAAACCACGAATTCCCACCGCAGGGTATAGGGCAGCCAGCCTTTCGTGAACAGCGTTACCCGCTTGCCGACGCCGCCGGGTTGGCCGGTTTCCAGGATATCCACATCCAGGTACACGCTGGGCCACCAGCGGGGCAGATCCTCGGGTTTTTCCAGGATGCGGTAAACCTCTTCGGGCGTGGATTCGACCTCCCAGCAGGTAAAGAATTGGTATTGGCTCATGGCGGTCCCGGTATTTTTCGGCAAGTTAGACCGCGAATGTGTTCATTTGCCTGCTCATTTTTTGTTCAATTTATTCCCGCAATTTGCAACCCGGGGAAGAAATCTCCGTACATGATTTTTATATTCAGCAGTCGTCCCTCCAAGGTCATTTCCCACTTTTGGAACACTTGCCGCGGGCCGCGTTAAGGCGCCCTGAAAGTCAATTTTTTGATCGCTACATTCAATTAACACTGGTTTTGAACACTCGATTATTATTACTGTTCCTGCTTGGAATCTTATTCCGCCCTTTGCACGCTGCGGATTTTGAACAAGACAGCCTGGCAAATTTCTGGTCCGCCGTCCTCCCGGAGCCTACGCCTTACGCCCCCCTCCGGCTGGAGGAATGTCTGAAAAAAATTGCTGCATTACCGACCCGCGCCGTCGACCGGCAGCCCGAGGCCACCTGCGATCTGGAAGACCAACTGAACGGGGATATACTTGCCCGCAAACCATACTGGCTGAAACAGGTTGCCGAATACCGCCGCAAGGGCTTGAAGGATTGCAGCAACCTGATCCTGAACCGCCTGCTGGCTGCCGCCAAGGGCAACGCAGCCGACGAGTTGGACATCAGCATCGAGCAGATCTCCAACCGCTTGTATTTTTTTGAATACCGGACAGCAGACAGCCTTGCCGCCAGGGTGCTGGAAATGGAAAAACAACTCCCGGGAAGTCATCCCTCGGCTCAATACATGGTCGCTTTTACCGACTACCGCAACCGCCGCCCTGAACAAGCGCGGGTCAAGGTCGGCGAAGCGCTGGAAGCAGCCCGGAAGACCGGGGATACCACCTTGCAGATCAACGCCTTGTCGCTGATCGGCTTCATCAACCGGGATGTATTTCTGGGCCCTTCCCTGAAAGCGGTACCCTATCACCAGAAAGCGCTGGCCCTGGCGCGCATCAAACGGGACACGGCAAGCATCATCCGGGAATTGGTGTCGATTTCGCTCAACTATGTCGATGCCGGCCAAATGGATCTTCATTTTGACTATCTTATCAAGGCGATCGACTACCTGAAGGATTTTGAGGAAAGCAGCCAATACATCCGGATCCGAAGCGTCATCAGCAATTCCCTGGTCAGCCTCGGCCGCGTGGAAGAAGCCGAAAAAATAATGCTGGAAAGCATCCGGTATGCCCATGCCTGCCGGACGGCCTATACCGGCCAGCTTTACTCCCACCTGGCCTGGCTTTATATCGACACTAAACAATTCGGGAAAGCGAGGGCCCCGATGGAAAAGTCCAGAGAGATCATAATGAAAACTGGCGGAACGGAGCCCGAACTGGTTGCCCTTCACGAAAGCTTCTACGCACTGGCCAAAGCCGAAGGCCATACAGGCGCAGCGCTCCAGGAACTGGAAAAGGCCTATGAGATGACCAGCCTGATGTACACCCAAAAGAATACCGCCCTGCTCAGCCGGCTGGAAACCCAATACCGCACCGGGGAAAAAGAAAAACTGCTGCAGGAGAAAGAACTGCTGCTCCAGGAAAAAGAAAGCCTGCTGGAAACCACCCAAACCCAACGGACCCTGTTGTTTGTGTTCTCCGCCCTGATCACCCTGCTGGGTGTGGCTATCCTCATCGGTTTTCTGAAACAGCGGAAGGCCCGGCATCAACTGGCCCGCCAGAATGAGACCATCCTGGAACAGACCGAAGCCTTGAAGTCGCTGGAGCAGCTCAAGTCCAGGTTTTTTGCCAATGTCAGCCATGAACTGCGCACCCCGCTGACCCTTATGCTGGGCCCGGTCGGCAGCCTGCTGAAGCGCGGGCATTGGCAGGAAACGGACCTGAACCTGCTGCAGATCGTCCGCCGCAACGGCGATCACCTGCTCAAACTCGTCAATGAGATCCTGGATCTGTCCAAACTGGAAACAGGCCGGTTGGAAGTCGTGGAAACCCCGGTCAACTTCTACCGGTTCCTGCAGCCTATGGTTGCCCAGTTCAGCTCCTTCAACGACAGCGAACAATTCAAACTCCTGTTCAACTACCAGGCCGACACCGGTCTGCGCCTCCGCCTGGATACCGGCAAATTTGAGAAGATCGCATACAACTTCCTGTCCAACGCCACCAAATTCACGCCGGCGGGCGGGGTCATTGAGCTCCGGGTTGAGGACATGGGCGACCAGCTGTTGATCCGGGTATCCGATACCGGCCCCGGCATCCATCCCGACGATCTGCCCTACATTTTCGACCGTTTTTACCAATCCAGGCAACCGGGCGTGCAAGCGCAGGGCGGTACAGGCATCGGTCTGTCGCTTTGCCGGGAGCTTGCCGGCCTGCTGGAAGGCGAAGTCTGGGCGGAAAGCGTGTACGGCTCAGGCAGTACCTTTTATTTCAGGTTTCCGAAAAGGGAAGCGACCGGCAATGCCACGCTGCACAATGAGCAGGAGGAAGCTCCGGGTCTCCCGACCGAATCGCCATCCTACCCGAAGGAACCCGAACTTTTACCCGGGCCGAATCGCCAATCCAGGTCTTCAAACGGCAAGGAACCGGCCATCCTGATCGTGGAGGACAACCCCGATCTGCGGAAGTATATGGAATCCGTCCTGGCGCCGATATACCGGGTACGCACCGCGGACAACGGCAAAGCGGCGCTCCAGTTATTGCTGGAACCCGGCAGCGAACCGGCCGACCTCATCATCTCCGACCTGATGATGCCCGTCATGGACGGATTTCAACTGCTGGAAACGGTCAAGAGCAAGGACCGGCTCCGGCATATCCCATTCGTCATGCTCACCGCCAGGGCCGATATCCGGGTCAAACTGAGGGCTCTGCGCATCGGGGTCGACGACTACCTTACCAAACCGTTTCAGGAAGAAGAACTGCTGGCCCGGATCGAAAACCTGCTGCACAATTACCAGGAGCGGATGGCCTTGTTTTCTGCCGCCGACCAGGAGCGAAAACCGGACATCGCAATCCATAAACCCGTAATCTCCAAAGTCGACGCCGAATGGCTGGAATCCGTTGAACAACTCTTCCTGACCCAAATGGCGGACGGCAGCCTGAATATGGACTTCACCGCCGGGAAACTGAACCTGAGCACCCGCCATTTCAGCCGGCGCCTCAAACAACTCACCGGCATGACCCCCAACCATTATCTCCAGGAAATGCGCCTGCAAAAGGCCCTGGAGCTGCTCCAGGCCGGCAAATACGCGACCGTCAAAGAGGTATGTTACGCGGTCGGCTTCAACGACACCCGCTATTTTTCCGATCTTTTTGAAAAGCGGTTCGGGGCGCGGCCTTCCGGGATTTGAAGAGGGGATTTGGGTTTGTTGTTTCATTGATTCACTGTTTCATTGCCTGGCGCTCGTTGTAGCTTCGAATTCGCTCAGCTACCGGGCTGACAACCGGAAACTTACGCGACGTAAAATTTTACGTCGCTACTGACAACTTCCAAATGTCCGTTTCCTCCCCACAAATTGTCCGTTTTACCACATTTTTGCAGGCTACTTTTGCGCTCATCATTGCACCGGACATGTCTGATACGGCCGGATGCAACCGCGTTTCCCGCAGCATTTTCTGTTTGATCCCTCCGATTTAAATATTCCCGGGTTTCCGATTTAAGCGGGCAGCAGGCTGTCAATTGCGCTGTGCTGTCCGGAGAAAAGTACGCGATAGCTCTTTTGAGACCACTATCACCTTTTTCATTTTTCAAACCTTAAACATTGTATCATGACCCAACATTTAACTTTACAATTAACAAACCTGCTGCGGCGCCGGAAAAACATGCGCCTTAAAATTTCAAGAAAAGGCGGAAACGCGCTGTTGCACGACAGGCTGGCCGGGCTGGCCGTTCTGGCCTTCCTGATCCTGGGTTCGGTAAATATGTCAGGCCAGCTCGAAGTGTACACCAGCCGTACAGCCTGGGAAGCTGAAATGGCGAATATCGTCAACGAAGGCCTGGAGTCCCTTAGCGGCCAGATCATTGATTTAAAAACGACCCCGACCACGGTCGGCACCCACCATTTTGCCGGCAGCGGCAGCAACGGCGGTGTGCAAACCTCCTCCTTTCCCGGCGGGCTGATGGTAAATACCACCAGAATTGAAATGGGGGGAACCACCGGCGGCACACCCAAAACGACCGTTACGATCCCGGCTTCTTTCGGCATCGCCTTCGACTGGAAAACGAGCGCCCCATCACCCAACGGGGCACACAACTCCCTTTATCTGCGGGTGAACGGCACATCGGGGAGCCTCACCAAACTCCTGAACCAATCGTCTACGGAAGGCTTCATCGGGATCATCAGCCCTTGCGGCGGGATTACCGCCTATGAGATCTATACTACCCTGGCAAACTTCCAGAGTTTCAACATGGACAACTTCAGCTACGGCGATTTAGCCGGCGGGCTGCCGGACGCCGATAACGACGGAACCCCGGATTGTACCGACGGTTGCCCCAACGACCCGGACAAAATCGCCCCCGGCGCCTGCGGTTGCGGTGTTGTTGATGTGGACAACGACAATGACGGCTACTATGCCTGCGACGACGATTGCGATGACAACAACAGCGCCATCCACCCCGGTGCGGATGAGATCTGCGACGGCATCGACAACGATTGCGACGGCCTGGTGGATACCGACGACCCCGATTATGTACCGGGCCCGCTGCCCGATATCACCTGCCAGGATATCACGGTCACCTTTGCGGGCGAGGCAGCCATTGATTTGAGCCCCGATGATGTGGCCTCCTATACGGACAACTGCGATGTGACCGGGGTAAGCATCGACACGGAATCGATCCCCTGTTCGGCAGCGGGTACGGTCCTGCAGGTAGAGGTAACCCTGCACGGCGCGAACAACACTGCAAAAACCTGCAAATCCGACGTGACGGTTGCGGGCCTTCCCTGCGGCTGGTCGGCCCAACCCGACGGCATCGGCTGCACAAACGGCAACCAGGCGTCCTTCGACCCGAATTCAGGCACCATAACGGTCAATTCTGCAGGCTGCTATTCAGCCAATGCGAGTTCGGATGAAAGCGGATTCGCCGGGTTCCAGCTCTGCGGCGACGGCTCTGTAACGGTCCACATTGCCGGCCTTACGCTGCCGGGTTATGCCGGGGTCACCATGCGCGAAAATGCACTGCCCGGAGCCAGGAAAGTAGCGCTCGTCTATCAGGGCGCCAACGTGCTGCAGCGCTTTGTCCGCTATGTCGCCAACGGGCCTTCCTATCCGTCATTCATCCCGACGGGGGGATCGCGGTGGCTCAGGATCGTCCGCACGGGTAATATCTTCAAAGGATACCATTCGTACAACGGCTCAAACTGGAGCCTGGCCTTTACCGTAACCGTACCAATGAGCAGCTGCATCCAGATCGGTCTGACGTCATCCGGAACCAGCGGCAATTCCGCTGTCACGGCTACATTCGACAACCTGACCATCGATCCGCCATTCGGCGGCAATCCGCAACGGCACGGCGCCGCTGTTCAGGCAATCGAACAGACCGTCATGCCCGAAATGGCACTCTTCCCGAACCCCACCGGCGGCGCTTTCACCCTTCAGCTGAACGAGCAATGGACAGGCGCCGTTTCCCTGGACATCCTGGATCAGCTCGGCCGCACGGTAATCAACCGGACAATCGACGCGAAAGCGGATCCAACCACCGAACTCGACCTGCACGGCGTAGCGTCCGGAGTCTATACCGTTCGGATCAGCGATGCAAACGGCCGCTCGGCGTTCAAAAAACTGATCATCACAAGATAAACAAAGAGGGACCTGGGTCTCTGACCCAATTCGCGGCAGGAAAAAACGGACGCCCGGACAAAGGGTGTCCGTTCCTGCCGAATTCTTACCGATGCAAATCATAACGTCTAAGCGGGATTTATGACCGCCCCGACAGGAAGCGCGGACTTCCCGGCTGTGCTTATTCAACTTTGTAGATAACCGTAATTTATTTCACCATTAAAAACCTTTTATGAAACCTTTTACTTTACTGGCAGTGAGCTCATCACTGATGCTTTGGGGTTGCCAATTCCGCACCCTCGACGAAGACCTTTCCGGAACGGCACTGTCCGAAACGGCAACCGAAGATTTCTGTACCGATTACCATTGGGGATACGAAGGCGATCACGCCCCGGACACCTGGTCGATCTGCTACGGCACTTGCGGCGGCGATGCCCAGTCGCCGGTGGACATCTGGAACCCGCTGACCGACAACTCCCTGCAGACCATCCACCCGGATTATGAGGAGGTTCCCACGGACATCATCAACAACGGCCATACCGTGGAATGCGAATACGAACCCGGCAGCATCCTGATGCTCAACGGGCTGCCCTACGAGCTGCTCCAGTTCCATTTCCACGCCGGCAGCGAGCACACGGTCCGCGGTAAGCAATACCCGCTCGAAGTGCACCTCGTTCACCGAAATGTCGCAACCGGCAAACTGGCCGTTATCGGGGTATTTTTCCAAAGAGGCCGGTCCAACCCCATTTTGCAGACCATCATGGACCATATGCCCCTTCAGGAAGGCGATCACTACGCTTCGGCCGCACATATCGACGCGGACAACCTCCTGCCAGATAACAGGACCTATTACACCTATTCGGGTTCCCTGACCACCCCGCCCTGTTCTGAAATCGTCACCTGGATCGTGATGGATAAGCCCATTTTTGCCTCTCAGGCCCAATTGGACGCCTTTGACAACGTCCTTCACGACAACTTCCGGCCAGTTCAGCCGATCAACGGCCGGACCATCCGCAAGCGGGTCGATTAGGCCCGTTGACCGTGGGACGGATGGAAGGCGCCTCCGGAATGGGTTCGCCTTCCATCCGTCCTCAAACATCGGGCTGAAACCGACCCTCCGGTAAAATTCTGCCCCGAAACGGGCATTTTAACATCTCCGGCAGCATCCTCTCCGCTTTTTTCTTCTCTTTAAGGGTAATGCTCTCCGGGCGCAAACGCCCCAAACATTTTCTTCAAAAGGTAAATTGGGCTAAAAAATCACCTTTATCCAATCACAATCAAACCATTGTGAAATGAACAGCCCGATTGTACCACTGACCTTCGTCTTTGCATTGCTCATCATTTTGCCGCTCCGTTCCAACGCAACGGTACTGCCCATCCGGATGGCCGATAAATTCATCCTGATCGAGGGTACGGCCGATGACGTCACCGGATACTTTGTCCTGGATACCGGCGCATCGGGGCTTATCCTGAACGCCCGTTATTTCCGGAGCAAATCCTACAGCGGCCTCACTGCTTTCGGGGTAAACGGCGAACCGGCCAAAGTGGAAACCCTTTACGTTGATTTCGAGCTCCGGGAAGAGAAATGGAAAGGGCAGCAGGCTGCTTTGATCCCACTGGACTATCTGGAGGTTGCCAAAGACGTTGAAATCCTGGGCCTGGTCGGCGGCGACCTTTTCTGGAAATATGAAATGCTCATCGATTTCGAAAAAATGGAAGTGCATTTGCAACGCGCCGGCAAAGGCGGCGAAAGCCTGTTGGAAAGCCTCGACTTCGACGCTGTCCTGCCGATGTCGCTTAAAGCCGGCATGCCGTGCATGGAGGTCGGGATGGGCAACAAAAACTATATCCTCGGGCTGGATACGGCATCCGAAGACAATATGATCAGCCGCAACCGCCGGGATGAGCTGGAGCCCTGGCTTTCAGACCGGGGCACGAAGTTTTTCAGGGGCATTTCCCGGGAAATATCGGAAGTGGAATCCGGCTACCTGAGCAGCGTCCGGATCGGCGATAGTTTTTGCGGCCCCATGTCCACGCTGTTTACCGACCTGTCCGGGATCAACTGGAATTTCAGCGGGCCGAATATTGACGGCATCCTGGGATTCGAGTTGCTGCGGCAATACCGGGTGGCGATCAATTTCAAAAACAAGGTAATAGCCTTATCCCCGTACCGCACATCGATCTTAATGGACCTGGTGTCCAAAGGCGCCGGCCCCCGGGATTCGACCCTTCGGCGCCAGCCCGGCACGCCCGTTTTGCTGCCCGCTCAACACGACCGGAATCATTGAAATGAAATTCAATCCCGCAGATCAGCAAAAAATCCGGCATCGGGGTCTGCTACCTTTGTTTGGTTTCGATTTCCACCCCTTCCGTGGTAAAGGAAAGCCCTTGCTGGGATGCCGTTCCGATCATGACGGCCTGAAAAACCGGACGCAGAACAACCGGTCCGCTGCCCCACTCAATGATGAAATTGGCGCCGGCCCCGCCGTGCTTCTCGTCGTTCTCCACCACAAATTCCACCGACTGGAGCGGATTCAGTACAATGGGCCGTTCGAGATATTGCCGTTGCAGGGCTCCCTGGGAGTCGTAATAATCGGCCTTGCGGATATACATCGTGTCCCGCATGCTGGTATTGCGGGCGCTGACGGTAGCGGTGAGGAGGAACCGCCGCTCGCCGCTGATGTGGTAGATCTCGGAATAGACCGGCACATACACCAGCGATTGCCGGGCCAACGAGTCAAAGGCGATATCGGTATAATGGTAGTTCTTGCTGGGCAGGAAGGAGCGGTCAGAAGCCGCCGGCCGGGGCTCGGAACAACCGGCCAGACACAATACTGAAATAAGCGCAAACAGGAAATTTCTGGTCATTTATGATTTTTTAGGCTAAAAGAATAAGTCGCCGTTGCAACCAATATCCATAGATGCAGTCCTTTACAAGGCCAAAAGTAAACTTCAATCCGAAGGGATTTTCCATCCGTTCCGATACAAGATATACATCGCAAATCCAATTTTTGTTAACAGGCCGGCCTCTCTAGTCTCACCCGACTTCCGGAGGCCGCCTTTTTTAGTCGGCAGTCACCAGTCTTCAGTCGGCGGTCTTCAGTTGGCAGTCAGGTAGCTGAGCGAAGCCGAAGTTCAGTTGGCAGTTGGCAGTTGGCAGTCTACAGTATTTCAGTTGGCAGTTGGCAGTCTCAAGCCACCAGCATCTTTACACTGAGCGAAGCCGACTCCGTCCGCCATAGCTCCTCAAGAGCGGCGGCGTGGCTCCGTCCGCCATAGCTCC
>CALMYQ010000222.1 GCA_937873655.1 uncultured Lewinella sp.
CGTGGTTACTTTCTTTTGGGCGCCAAAAGAAAGTGACAAGACCAAAGGCGGAGGAAGATCAGGGATACAAATCTTGTTTGCGAATACTATTTTCATGGTTTAATTTTATGTCAAAAATGAAACCTATCTCTTTAAACCTTCACCTTTTAGTTTTTATCTCCTTAATTGCTGGTAGCTTATCCGCCCAATCAGCAGACACCACGGCCACCCCGGAAACCTTCAATCTGGTCCTTGGGCTCGACAATGCTTTCGGGTTCAATCCGGCGGTTTACGGCAGCTTCGGGCTGGATGCGGAAAGCGGCGCTTCCTTTACCTATTACGCCATTTTCTGGACGAATCCCAGCTACGGCACCTTTGTGGACGGCTCCGACCTCTGGCTGGAAACCGGCGCCGGCATCGGGTTCACCGGCCTTTCAGGTCGATTGTACCTCAATCCTTCCATCGGCCTGACCCACGGCAAACTATTATCGGATAGCCCAAGGGGCGTGCCTGCGGAAGGGATCGTACCGTCCATGGTCGCCGTGTTCACGGAAGGGAGGTTTGAAGCAGAAGGCTATTTTGCCTGGTACAAGGCCCTGCTCAATAAAGGCAGGAACTCAGGCGATTACCTCCTGTACTGGATATTGCCGGGCATCCGGGTATCCGAAAGGGTGGCATTGGGACTGCACTACGAAGGATTTGACCGCATCCGGCATGCCGGCGGCGATACCGGGAGCCAATATGCGTGGTTCGGCGGATACCTCAAATTCAACCTGAGCAACCGGTACATTTTCCGGTTTTCGGCCGGTTCCAACTCGGCGAAGAACGGGATATACAGCGACAGTTTTTACAAACTGGCCGTTACCATCGGCCTGCCCTGATTCCGGTCATTTTTTTAATTCTGCCAGATAGCTTTCCGCGAGAACTGTTATGGATTGCTGTGCATCCCGGATCGCCTTGTCCACCTTCCCCGCTGAATCTGCCTGCGCCGGACGGATATCGGCCACCGAACCGATGGCTGCCAGATACCAATCCTTCCAGGCAGTAATGATCTTCACCTCGTCTGCCGGCGCTTTTCCGGCGCCGACCGCTTCCCGGCTCAGGGCCATTTCGGTATTCAGCCGGTCGGCAGCTGCCAGCCGGGTGTCTTCCACCATCCGGAGGGCGGTTTGTTCATCGGCATTGACGAGCGTATAGGCTGCCGCCAGGGCGCCGGTGGCCACGTTCTTCAGGGTATTTTGGGACACTTTGTCGATCCGGTCATTGTCCGTGTGGTAGAACTGGTCGGTAAAATGCCAGAGCAGCAGCCCCGGTATATCGGCCCGGATGAAAGGCGTATGGTCGCTTCCCCCTTCAAAGGGGTTGGCATTGACCACCCAGCCGGCGAATTGCCCCTGGGCTTTGAAAGTGCGCAGGATAAAATCGTTGAAATAGTGCGGTTTCATATCCTTCAGGGTCATCGGACTGGCGCCCCATTCGGTATGTTGGTCGGCCCCGCGGGTCCAGATGGCGCTGGGATCGGGCATTTTCTCGATAAGGAATGAGCCGCCTGTAAGGTCCGTATTCTCACCGACCATATCCAGGCTGATGCCCCATTTAATGCCTTTTGCCCGGGTTTTATCGTCTTGGATATAGCGCTTCGTGGAAATGATCTCATCGCCCCAAAGAAAAGTGATGGTGCGATCCAGGTCAAGTTGCCCGCTTTGAATAAGCCGGGCGGTGGTCAGCGCCATTTCCAGCTGAGCGCCTACGCCGGAGGCATTGTCGTTGGCGCCGGGTTCCTGGATATGCGCGCTGAAGACCAGGCGTTGATCCGGCGTTTTGGTCCCGAGGGCGTCCGCCACCAGCGTGAGTTCCTCGGATGGATAGATCTTGGTCCGGATCTTTACGGTTGCCGTTACAGGTCCTTTGGCCAGCACGGCCTTCAGTTTTTCTTTTGCAGCGTACGACACCGGAACCGCCCATCCGGCGTGGTCCTTGTCGTAAGGTATGTCCCTGAATTGAATGGAGGTGACATTCTTTTCCGGTTGCAGGTAATCCGGCATATCGTACGTCAGCAGTCCCAGAGCCCCGTTTTCAATGACGGCTTTCCTGAACAGCCGGCCCGGGTCCATTTCCGCAAATACGATCCGGCCTTTGACCTTTTCAGGTTTGATCTCCTCCATGTTCTGAATGAAAACCACGTCGCCTGTAACGCCTTCAGCCGGGGTAGAGGCGGAGTACATCGCGATCATATTCCGGTTGGCAGCGCTCTGCAGGAGCGGTTCGCTTTCTCCGGCCAGGGTCAGCGAGGCATCCACCGGCTCCCAGGTTGGGTGTTCCATGGGCCGCTTCTCGATCCGGTACCGCAGTTGATCTTTAGGCCCGGCTTTTTCCTCAGGTACAAAACCTGCCTTTTCGAGCCTTTCGGCCAGGTAACGGACGGTCGCGTCAAAACCCGTATTGCCGGCAACGCGCCAGTATTGTTCTACAAAAGCCGTAGTTTTGAAAGCCGTATCGCCGGTCACCTCCCCGCGGATCATGCCGAAATAATCAGGCGCGGACGATTGGCCGTAGGCGGGAGTCTGAGGCGCGGAACAGGCGGCAGCAAGGGCTGCAGTGCACAGGAAAATGAAATATTTCATGCGATCGGGTGTAATGCTGTTTGCAATAATGGCATCAAATATAGAACATTGCAATCCATTCCTTAGGATGAAAAAACGAAAAAGAAAGAAGAAAAATAACCCATGAACACATCGCCTGTTTTTCCGACGTCCTTGCACCAGGCTGTGGCTGACCTCGCCGCCGGGTATTTTCACCGGCTTCCCGAAACGGATACCGTCCTGGTCGTCAATTCCTGCGCCCGGGGGAAAGCCGTGCCGCAAAGCGATCTGGACATGGCCATACTGACCAACCTGGAATTGGACCCGGCTGCCGTTGCCGGAATGGAGAACGCCTGGTCGGCTTTTCGGGACACCCAGCCGGTTTACGATCAGTTCAAACGCTCCGGCCGGTTCATCCAACTCCACCTGGATGTGATCGACGGCCGCTTTGAACCGCTGGACTGGGATGACGGCGGCGGACCCGATTTTTTTGAGGTGGAAGTGGGCAACAGGTTGTTGTACAGCGTCCCGTTGACAGGGGCCGGGCCTCGTTATCAGGCGCTCAGACAGCAATGGTTGCCCTATTACGGGGAAGCGCTCAGAATAAAACGCCTGGAAATGGTGCGGGAAGCCTGCGCCCATGACCTGGACCATGTGGCTTTTTACGAAAAGCGGGACCTCCATTTTCAGGCCTTCGATCGCCTGTACAAGGGGTATCAGGAGTTCCTACAGGCCCTGTTCATCGCCCGGCGGACCTATCCGATCGCCTACAACAAATGGATCCGCGATCAGGTGGTGGACATTCTGCGGTTGCCCGAGTTGTACCCGCAGTTGCATCAGGTGATGCTGGCCGGGAACCTGCAAGGCGGGGCGTTGGGTAAAAAAGCGGAGATGCTGACCAGGTTTTTAGATGATTATTGCACCTGAATTCCCTATCTTGCCCATTATTCCAAAACGGAAAAACCAACGCAAATGAACCGCCGTACCAGCCTTAAAACCGCAGGCCTGATGATGGGCGCCGCTGCCTTCCCGGCCGTAGCAACCGCCTTCCTGGAAAGCTGTTCCCGCATCAAATCGGATCAGGCCGGATGGACACCCCAATTTTTTACTGCTGACCAGGGCAACCTGGTCGAAATCATAGCGGATACCGTAATTCCCGCAACAGATACCCCAGGCGCCGCCGACGCCATGGTCCAGGTGTTCATCGACCTGTACGTCCGTGACTGCTATTCCGAAAAACAACAAAGCGCCTTCATCCAGGGGTTGGAAGGGGTGGAAAACCGGGCCGGTGACCGCCACCACAAGTCCTTCGGCAAGCTGTCGCAGGATGATCGAATCGGCATCCTGACCGAGATGGAACGCGATTACCCGGATTTCACCGCCATGTTCAAATACCTTACCGTGCTCGGCTATTTCACTTCGCAGGAAGGCGCCACCAAAGCGGCTGTATACGATCTGGATCCCGGCCCGTTCCAGGGCTGCATCGATCTGGCCCCCGGGCAGAAAGTGTCCGCGTTCAAGTATACTTTTTGATTGTTGTTTATTGTTGTTTGTTGTTGTTTGTTGTTGTTGATTGTTGTTTGCTCCGCCCGCCGAAGCCTCGGCGAAGGCGGGTTTGTTGTTGTTGACGCCCGCAACCATCATAAACCATCATAAACCATCATAAACCATCACAAACCATCATAATGTCCAACACCTACGATGCCATCGTTGTCGGCTCCGGAATGTCCGGCGGATGGGCAGCCAAGGAACTCTGCGAAAAAGGGCTGAAAACGCTTGTCCTGGAACGGGGCCGCAATGTGGAGCATATCAAGGACTACCCGACGGCCAATTTGGCGCCCTGGGAGATTCCTTACGGCAACGAACTGACCCAAAAGGACCGGGAGGAGTACTTTATCCAGTCCAACGTGTACAATTTTCGCCAGGACACCAAGCATTTTTTTGTCAAGGATACTGAAAATCCCTACCAGCAGGTCAAGCCTTTTCGCTGGCATCGCGGGTATCAGGCCGGCGGCAAATCGCTGCTCTGGTCGCGGCATTGCTTCCGGCTCAGCGATCTCGATTTTGAAGCCAATACCAAAGAAGGCGTCGGCGCCGACTGGCCTATCCGCTATAAGGACATCGAACCCTGGTACGATTATGTGGAGCGATTCATCGGCGTCAGCGGCGAGAATGCCGGGCTTTCCCAACTGCCCGATCAGCAACTCCTGCCGCCCCTGGAAATGAACTGCCTGGAGCAACAGATGAAGGAGCGACTGGCCAAGGCGTACAATGACCGGATGATGATCGTGGCCCGGGTAGCGGTCCTGACCCAGCCGCATAACGGTCGGGGCCGGTGCCAATCGCGGAATCGCTGCTCCCTGGGGTGCCCGCACGGCGCTTATTTCAGCAGCAACTCCGCTACCTTACCCGCTGCCGCCGCCACCGGGAATATGACCCTCCGACCCTTTTCCATTGCGCACAGCATTATCTATGATGAACAAAAAGGCAAGGCGACCGGCGTACGGGTGATCGACTCCGAAACCGGCGAAATGACCGAGTATTTTGCCCGCGTGATCTTCCTCAACGCCGGGGCGCTCAATTCCACGCTCATCCTGATGAACTCGACCTCCAACCGGTTTCCGAACGGCTTCTCCAATGCAAGCGGCGTGCTGGGGCACTACCTGATGGATCATCAGGAAGCCGGCGGCGCCTGGGGCGGGACCGACGATTTTTCCGACCAGTATTACCTGGGCCGCAAACCCAACGGCATGTATATCCCCCGGTTCCGGAACGTAGCGGAAAAACACCCGGATTACGTCCGCGGATTCGCCTATGAATGTTATTCGCAGCGCAGCAGTTGGTCCGGCGCCGCCGACCAACCCGGGTTCGGGGCGGATTTCAAAAATACCATCAGCAAACCCGGCCCCTGGAGCATGTTCCTGGTCGGCTACGGGGAATGCCTGCCGGATTTCAACAACCAGGTCGCCATCGACAAGGACAATACCGACCCCCACGGCATGCCCATGCTCAAAGTCAGCATGCAATGGGGCGAGAATGAGCTCAAAATGCGCAAGGATATGGAGGCCTCCTCCGTTGAAATGCTGGAAAAAACCGGCTTCCAGAACCCGGTCGGCTTCCCCAGCGACCCGATCCCCGGCAGTTGCATCCACGAAATGGGTACGGCCCGAATGGGCAACGATCCCAAGACCTCAGTGCTTAACAAGTTCAATCAATGCCACGAGGCCCCCAACGTATACGTGACCGACGGCGCCTGCATGGTCTCCACCGGCTGCCAGAACCCGTCGCTGACCTATATGGCGCTGACGGCCCGGGCCTGCAGTCATGCGGTGGAGGCGCTGAAACGGGGGGAGATTTGAGGGATAAAGGAAAAAGGATAAAGGTTAAAGTGGAAAGGTTAAAGGGGCTGTGCGAGGGCTTAGGAGCCGGATGGTAATAAGTTCCTGGGGCCCAAGCAAATTATTATGCGGTTTCTTTTCGGATTTCTTGAACCAAATCCAGCGGAGCGTCCAATAGATCGGCTATCTCCTGGTCGGAGTAATCAGGGAATTTTTTCATTACGTTCCGTATGGCAGGAGTAAGGCCTTTTTCGATTCCCTGGACTCTTACATTTTTCAAAATGAAGCATTTCGATTTTCTCGTCATCGGCGCCGGCATCTTCGGCATCACGACTGCCATTGAGTTGCACAAACGCGGCCACCGGGTCGGCGTCCTCAATCCCGACCGGATCCCGCACCCGTTGGCGGCCTCCACCGACATCAGCAAGATCGTTCGGATGGAATACGGAGCGGATGTGGAATATATGGAGATGGTGGAAGCGTGTTTTCCGGTCTGGCGGGAATGGAACGATCTGTTCCAGGAGACGTTGTATCACGAGGTAGGATTCATCCTCTTGTCGGGGAGCAGCCTGGACGACCCGAACGGCGGATTTGAAGCCGCCAGCTACCGCAGTTTGCTGCAAAAAGGTTACCGCCCCGAACGAATGGATCCGGAACTCCTCGCGCGCCGCTTTCCCGCTTTTGGTCCGGCTACCTATACCGATGCTTTTTATCATCCCGTCGGCGGGTTTGCCGAATCGGGTAGGGTAGTGGAAGTGCTGACCGGTTACGCCCGGCAGTTGGGGGTATTGGTGTTTGAAGGGCAAACGGCGGAAAAACTGATCATTCACAGCAACCGGTTGACCGGGGTTGAAACCCGGGAAGGGGAGCGGTTCGAAACCGGTCACGCGGTCGTTTGCGCCGGCAATCACACCCCTTATCTGGTGCCGGACCTGATGCCCTATATGAAAGTGACGGGCCATCCGGTTTTCCACCTCAAACCCAGCCGGCCGGAGTTGTTCGCCTATCCTGACTTTGCCGTTTTTGCGGCCGATATTTCCAATACGGGCTGGTACGGCTTCAATTTGCATCCGAAAGCGGGCGTTGTAAAGATCGCCAATCACGGCGAAGGGGTGGAGTTGCACCCGGATCGCGACGAACGGGTCGTGTACCCATCGGATGAAGGCCATTTGCGCCGGTTTTTGCGGGCATCCATCCCCGCGCTTGCCGACGATCCGATCGTGTACACCCGGCGCTGCTGTTACACCGACACCCTCGACGGCCATTTCTGGATCGACAATCACCCGGAGATCAGCGGGCTGACCATCGGTTCGGGCGGCAGCGGGCATGGGTTTAAAATGGGACCCGTAATCGGGGATATGATCGCCACCACGGCCGAGGGCGGTGTCCATCGATGGTCGGCGCGGTACCGGTGGCGGGAATTAAAGGCGGATGTTACCCAGCAGGAGGAGGCGCGGTTCAAGTCCGGGAAATAACCGTAGGGTAAATATTACATGCTTTCCTCAGGATCGTCTATTTTTTGCGGCCCCGTTTTGGACGAAATTTGTATCCGTAGAGCAAATGATTTTTTAACAGTCAATCAAAAAATGGATACGAATATTCTGAACTACATTGCAGCCACGCACTCTATGGACTGGATTCCCCTGGAAGAAGAAGGGGTGGATACCCGCGGAATTTATATCAAACCACTTCGGCGCGATAACAATACCGGCCGGGCTCCGAGCTTCCTCCTCAGGTTCGAACCCGGCGCACAGTATCCCTACCACAACCATCCGGCAGGCGAAGAATTATTGGTCCTGGAAGGCAGTTGTGTCATCGAAGGCGCCGAATTGTCGGCAGGGGATTATTTGTATACGCCGCCGGGGTTCCGGCATTCGGTCCGGTCGGAATCGGGCTGCGTACTCTTTTTTATGGTGCCGGTGGAGGTGGAGATCCTGGATTGAAATCAGGATGATTGATCATTCCGGTCTTCCCACAAACCTGCCGGGCAGCAAACAGGTCGAAAGGTAAAGGATTGCGGTAAAAAATCCCGATTTTTGCATGGTAAAGGGTCAATATGTCTATGGGGGTATGATCCATGCTGAATTCGACTGCGCTCCGTTACCGGACTTACGACTTATCCTTCGACTGCGCTCAGGATCCCGACTTACAACTTACAACTTACGACTTACAACTTACGACTTACAACTTACGACTTACAACTTACAACTTAC
>CALMYQ010000223.1 GCA_937873655.1 uncultured Lewinella sp.
TTGTTTTTTTACCACTCAGAGCACTCAGGGCACTAAGAGGGTTGCTTGTTTTTTTACCACTCAGGGCACTCAGGGCACTAAGAGGGTTGCTTGTTTTTTTACCACTCAGAGCACTCAGGGCACTAAGAGGGTTGCTTGTTTTTTTTACCACTCAGGGCACTTAGGCGGGATGGCTTGCATAGATAACATTCATCTGAAGAAATCCAGGTCGATAGCCGGTTTTTCGCGGATGGTGTATCCGATTTTCAGTCCGGTCTTTCCCTCCGGGTTTTCCGCCAATATCAACGGGGCGGTCAATCCGCTTTCATTCACCAGGATTCGGTCTTGGCTGCAGGTTTGAATATCGGTAAATACAGCCAGTCTGCCGCCGGGGGGTGGATGCAATGCATTCCTGTCAATGGTAGTTCCCGGAAATTTCACCGCTTCGCCCTGTTTCAACGTTTCGGCAATTGCCCGGTCGAAAGCTGTTGCGCTCAATTCAAAAAAGGGGGCTATTTTCCGGATCCGGCTGTCCGGATCAAGCTCTGGGTTCCACCACCCGACGCTCAGTTCGATTTTCTCCGGGACAAGAACGCACCGGTTGCCCACCTGCGACAACAGGTTGTAAATGATCGGCACCTGTTGTTCTTCCAGCAAGGCGCGCTGCATGGTTTCGCTCAGGATGATGTCCGGTTCTTTTGTGATCCTGAACTTTGTAGCGTCCGCCTCTGATATTTCAGGAAACCAGGATTCCAGGTCCATATTCCTGATCAACCGCCGGACCGATTCCAGGCTCAAAGGGTTAATTTCGATCAGCTCAAATTGGACCTCGGACGGCTCAAACAGGGTGGTCAGCGGCAGGACAAGCGTTGCGAAGGGGCCGCAACCCGCATACAGCACCCGCACCGTTTTTTTGCCGGCACTCAGCCTTGCCGTAACGGCTTCGTAAAGGCCTTTTACAAATTTGCGGGTCCGGATCTGATCCTCTACGCACATCGCCGCCCAGGCGGCGCCGATGGCCTTTCCGCCGGATAAATGGATATCGGCCTTTTCCGGCTCACCGTCCGGGTTGAAGCCTGATGAGGTGATCAGCAAATTTTTGTACGCTTCGATGGTATGCGCAAGCCGGACATCATCCAGGTCGGGAGAGACCAGATCCCATGCGATTTGCCGTAAGGTTATTTGGACAGTTTTTACCACAGGCGTTTCAGGTCAGTCTGCTTGAAATATTCATCGAAGATTTCGTCTTTACTGACAAGGCTCATCTTCAGGTCATTTATAAAACCGCCAATTGCTCTTGAAATCCTTCGGCAACTTCTGGCCGGTAATGATCGCCCGCACCATTTCCACCGGCATCGCGTTTTCATTCATCACGGCGTCATGGTATTGCTTTATGGTCATTTTGCCGCTGTCCACCAATTCTTTTTTGAGGGCATAGAACTGCATGCCGCCGGTCATATAGGCGATCTGGTACAGGGGGCCGTAATTGGCCGTAAAGGACCGCCTCACTTCTCCTTCCGCGTTTGCCCGTTCGTGGCCTACCCGGTCAACCAGGAAGTCGATACACTGCTGGGGCGTCCATTTGCCCTGATGGTAGTTGAGGGAAAAGATGATGCGGGCGCAGCGGTGCATCCGCCAGAACAGCATGCCGATCCGGTCCTCGGGTGAGCGTGGAAAATCCATATCCCACAGGATCAATTCCCAGTACAGCGACCAGCCTTCCGTCCAGAACGGCGTTCCGAACCCCCATCGATAGGGCTTGTTGCGCCGGTTCATGAACCCTTGCAGGTGGTGGCCGGCGATCAATTCGTGGTGGACGGTCGCCCTGGAAAAATGCGGATTGTTTCCGCGCATGCTCATCAGTTTGTCTTCGTGCGCCATTTCATCGGTCGGATAAGAGATCTGGAGCACTTCGCCGCCGAGGAAAAACGGGCTGATCAACTGGCGTTCCGGCGGTATCATGCTCATGCGCCAGGTCTCTTCGGCCAGCGGCGGTATGGTGATCAGATCGTGTTCTTTCAGAAAGTTGACCGATTGGTTGTACAAATCCAGCATAGCTTCAGGCTGGTATCCCGGCGGCACGTAGGATTGCTTGACCTTTTCCTGGGCCGCTTTCCAGTCGTCGCCGAAGCCCATTTCCCGGGAAGCTTTCAGCAGTTCGGCATCGCACCAGGCGAATTCCTTGTTGGCGATGTCCACCAGTTCCTCCGGCGTATAGGGGATCATCTCGTATTGCAACAGCCGGATCAGCTCTTCCCTGCCGATGGGATTGCCGATGATGCCGCTGCCGTCGTCCTTGGGCAGGGTTGCCGGGTCCACTTTCTTTTTCACGGCGTCGGCATAATCCTTCATCAGGGCGGTCAATTGCTCGTAAGGTTTGGCCACCCACCAGCTGAATTCGGGGTCGTAGCCGTTATAAAATTCGAAAAAGCTCTTCAAGGCGTCCATTTGCCCTTCGATGATTTCCTTTGCGCGGGCGGTCAGCGGCCTGGACCGGTTGGGTTGCTTTTCCAGGGCTTTTTGCTGGGCGCCGAAATCCCGGATCATCTGGTTCAGTTGCCGGGCTACTTCGGGGCTGTCCATATGTTTTCCCCGGCGGCGCATTTTTTCCAACTCATAGATCGGATCTCCGAATTTGGTCCAGTCCTGCACGGCAAGGCATTCCTTTTCTTCCACATCGAGCTGGTGAAGCCCTTCGTTCAACGCCCGTTTCATGAGCAGGAAATCCACCCTCCCGCCGGCCGAAAAATCATCGAACGGCAATTGTTCCAGCCGGGCCAGAGCGTCGTTGTAAAAATCTCTGGACCGCGCCCGGCGCTCAGGTGAATTCTCCACGAAATAATACCGGTTGAGGCTGCCCATATCGGCCTGATATTGGGTGATAAACTCGTACATCCCGGTAACCGCAGGCGCAGGCGGCTGAAATTGGGCATCCGCCGAGAAGCCCCAGGCGCTGCAAATAAGGACAAGGCTGAAGTGTTTCAGGAATTGGCGTTTTTTCATACCTGTATTGGTGTTGGCTTTAACAGAATCGGTTTGACGGCCTAATATAGCCTTTTAATCGGCAAAAAACAGGATCGAGGTTCAATATTCCACCACGGCCATTCCCCAGTATTTAAAAAAGGGAATTTCAAAAGCCACCGAGCCCCCGGATTGGCTGAAGTTCAGGTCGCGCGAGGCGCCGCCGTCCAGGTCGGGGCAGGCATACCAGATTCGTTTGACGGTCCTGGCAGTTGTCAGGGTGAGTTTGGTTTCATACAGGGTCGGAGCCGCCACCCGGTTGCCGTTGGTATCGCGCCAGTTCAGGTCGGCAGCGTTGACAAAATTGAGCAGGTGGATCACCTGCCGGGAGCCCAGATCCCTGCCGGCGACGGCTACCTTACCGGTTTGCGGCGGCCAGGCATTGAGAGAAAAGGCCGTACTGGACGTGGTTACCGGCGGGTTATTGATGACGCCGCCGTCGCGCAGCACATTTTGGTATGCCACCAGGAAGTCGTAATAATTGACGAGTGATTTTTTCAATTCATCGGTCATCTGTAAATTGGCATTGGGAAAATATTCCTTGCCCAGCATATGTTCGCCCAGTTCCAGGTGCGCACCGCCAAATGCGAAAATAACAGCGTCCGCCAGGAGCACGCCCGGCGTATTGAACTGCCCGGGATTGTCGGCTTTGGCGTAATTCAGGTAAGCCGCCAGCACGGTCTTTTTGGAGCCGCCGCTGTAGGCATAGTTGTCGGCAATCAGGGCGGCCAGGTCTTTATACCCTTCGTTGGGCGGCCAGACTTCGGTGTACAGAAAATCCACCGGGCTTTGGGCGATCTCCGCCTGTCCGAACTGGTTGACGGCATTGAAGACCAGACTTTTATCCGGTGCGGCCGCTTTCATGGCCTCCGTGAAGGATTTGAACCCCGGCGGCAGGTTTACCTGGAATCCATTGTAATCGAAAAGCACCCCGCGGTCGCCCAACTGGTCGATGTGAAAGCCGTCAAAATCAAAGACGGTATAAACATCGGCATTTCTGGCGGCCAGATATTGCTGCCACCCGGGATTGTCCGGGTCGGTTACGTAAATATCCGAATTGAACGGCGGCTCCGGCAGGTCGTGAAAATCCTTTACGGCATGATTTTGGTCCTTGAACAGGAACCACTCCGGCGAAACTCCGTCCGCCTCAGCGGTATTTGTTGCGCCGTAGGCCAGGTTGTAAAACATGGCCTGCATATTCCGTGCGTGGGCGGCGGCGATGTACTGTTTAACCGTGGTGAGGTAGATATCCCGGTTGATGATATCCTTCCACACAGGATCGGGGTTGGCCGGCGTTCCGGCCAGCGGATGGTGGTGTTTGTAGTGCCAGTCGTAGAACTGCAATCCATTGATATGGTACCGGTTGAGGTTGGCAATAACGCTTTCCGGATCTTCGGTATTTGAGAATTTGGAAACAAAGCCGTAACGCGGAAACCGGGACCAACCGGAAGAAACGTCCGCTGCGATGACTCCATGGATCAGTTCGTTATTACCGGCTATGCTGTACACCTCCGCCATATACCCCCTGAAATCGGCGGCCGGGGCCTTCCAGGTCCACGTTATCCCCGTCCAGGGGACCTCCTCCACGACTTCCCCCAGGTATTTATACCGGATCCGGGCCGTTGCAGGGGCTTCCTTGTCGGCAGTGAATACAATATCCTCACCCGGACGGTAGACGGCCATGTCCGAAGTCAGGTTTAATACCACGGTCTCCACCGCCGGCGCCACCGGGTCCTTCTTGCAGCCGGCAGTCAGGAGGGCGATCAGGAGGCCCTGAATGAGGATTTTATTCATATTGATGGAGGGATTTATGCTGTTGATCTGTTTACTTGTTGATGCGTTGATCTGATCGAATCAACCACGCGTGCCGCGTGGCAGGCCAAATCTACAATCAACAGATCAATAAATCAACAACCATCATTCCCTGATCTTCTCCCAGTTCATCAGGACATTCCACACCATGGGGGCGTCGTGCAAATTCAGGAAACGGTGGAGCGGGTCGAAGGTGAAGGCCACGACACTGCCTTTGCCGACCGGCATATTGAATATAGCTCCTTGCCCGATGATGGTTTGTTCATTGCGCACCATTCCGGAAAGGACATAGGGTGCGTCTTTCTTTTTATCGGTTTTTTCCGTTTTTTCCGATTCTGTTTTATCCGGCAATCCCATGATCGGGCCGGTGTACGCCTCTTCGTCTTTGAGCTGACCGGTACCGTATTGCAGCAACATCCGGTCGCGGATCTTCTTGTCCACCTGGAGGAGCGGTCCGTTGCCTTTGAAAATGGGGAATACTTCGGGAAAACCATACAGCACCGGGCTGTCTGTTCGGCGCACCTTGGCGTTTACGATGGATCCCGGATGAAACAGGCCCGAGGCATTGTAGGTATCCAGGTCGTTCACCAGGCCCGTGTTTGCGAGGATGTTTGAGGTATTGTCCAGGCTGATCACCACACCGCCTGCCTCCAAAAAGGCGCGGAGGTTGGCCATGCCTTCAAAACCGGGGCCGCCGGTCATGTCGTCGGTTGCATCGGGGAAACCGTGCGAGGGGTACTCAGCGGTTTTGGTATAGGGCATAGGCCCGAATTTTTTGTCGATGCCGTTGATGAATCCGGAGGCCGAACCGTAAACCCGCGGGATCAGGATCACATCGAATCTGCTGCGGAGGTTTCCGGCGCGCAGGTCGTCCTTGTCGATAGAGGTATAAGGGATCCGGCGTTGATCGAAGGTGTATCTCGACCAGCCTTCGTCCTGGGTATAATACCAGGTGTGGTAGATGGCTATCCTCGGCAATTTGATCTCGCGTTGGCCGGGCATGGAAGAAGACCGCGTAGCCTGGAGGTCGAGGCCGTACTCGGCGGCCATTTTTCTGGCTTCTTCCGCGGTCATTCCTTCGAACAGAATTGACCCCGGCGGGAGCGTGTCTTTGACCCCGGTCAGGGCGACCGGTGCATCCGTGATCCAGGCTTTTGCCCGGGCATTGGCCGATTTGAGCCAGAACAGCGCGGACAAGACGGTATTCTGGGCCTTGTAATTCAGGGCGTAATGGGTCATCGCGCCGGCCAACGAGCTGTTCACTTTTCCTGTGTAAACGGCGTCGGCAGTCAGCATTTTCAGGCTCGAAGGCGCATATTTGACGCTATCCTCCGAACGGACTTCTACGCCGTAAAGGTAACCCAGGGTCCAGGCGATGTCGTCGTAGGGCGGAAATTTGGCGTCTTTGGGAAAGCTCTGTGTGGTGAGCAGGGACACGGCCAGATTCCGGTAAGGCTGATCGAGCAACACGACATAATCGCCATTGTCGGCCTGGTGCACTTCGATCTGCTGGCCGCGCAGCTGGTTGACCAGGTAGGCTGCCATATAAGGGTCGTGTTGTTCTGCCGGAATGACGAACGCGCCGGGCTTTTCCTCCTTCCCTTTTTTGAGGTTGTTCAACCCTTTCTGGTAGAAATTTTTGAGCAGCAGGCGGCTGTTGTCGGCGGTATAGGAAAGGGCAGCCAATACACCCGCTTCCATGTAGTTGACGTTGTTGCGCGCCGACCAGTTGACCATGGGCGTAGCCGGATCGGGGCGATACCATTGTTTGCTGGTCACGAGGTCGCCGGCGTAGCGATCGTCGGACAAATCGCGCAGGTAGGTGTTGGCGCCCGCGTTGCCGAAGGTCTCATAAAAACGGCCGACGGAATTGTGGTTGTTGGCCACCCAGATGCCGTAACCGGGGTACCAGCCGTCGTAGAAGGCCCAGGTAAAGGCGCCCGGCAGGCCCTGAGCCGCCAGGGAGGTGACATCGTGGTTGGCCATTACCTGCCATTCGCCGATGGTGATCGGATCGATAGTCTCATTATAGGGGCCGGTACCGGTCGACATATAGATCAGGGGTACAGACTCGTGCAGGTCGAGCATGACCAACGGATGCCAATCGTAGTAGATCTTGAAAATGGCCTTGGTCAGTGCGGCGGAGATCTGCAGGCCGTCGCGGTTATTGTCGTGGAAGATGTACTTACCCCAATAGGGTCCGGAGCGGCGGAAGCCGTCTTCCCAATCGGTCAGTTTTTTGGTGTAGCGATAGTACCAGTCGACCTGTTTGTCGCGGCCGTCGGGTTCGGAAGCCGGGTTGATCAGGACGATGGAATTTTCCCGGATCTTTTTGATCTCATCGCTCTGGCCGGCGACGAGGCGGTAGGCCAGTTCCATCAACATTTCCGGGGAGCCCATTTCGGTGGAATGGAGGCCGCCGTTGAGGTAAAAGACCGGCTTGGCGGCGCTGATCACGTCTTTGGGATCGCGGCTGCCCATTTTGCGAGGGTCGGCGAGCAGGTCCATTTGCTCTTTATAGAAATCCAGCCGGTCCATGGCATCCTGGTTGCCGATGATGACCAGGTTGATGGGCCGGCCTTCTTCGGTGACGCCCACCTGTTGGACCTTGAGGAACGGCGAGGCCTGAGACAGCAACTTGTAATAGCCGTATATCTCCTCCGTATGGTGCATCACGCCGGGCGCGCCGATGATGTCGCCGAAATGCCGCCTGGGGGAAGGTATCTTGGGGTCATCCGGCAGGTCGAGCACCGAAGCGGGCAGGAACCTGGTATCGGTGGTGTATTCCCGGATCTTCTGGTTGTAGGCCTGATCGACGGACTGAGCGTAGAGGGACGCGATGGCGAAAAGCAAGAAAGCGGAAAGGAGGAGTTTGCGGTGTCGGCTTGTAGTGGTCATGTTTGTAGGTATTTCGTTCTTTAAAAGTATCTTGGTAGAGATATTTGATCGTAAATTATAGCCAAGACTTCACTCGACCATACAGCCGTAATTATACTAAGAATTCATTAAACTGGGATATAGTCCAATTTTCAATTGTTATATTGTTGATTTTACCCAGATGTTTTGGGAGTGTCCAACAAATAGCCATTATTCATTCAAAATCATCCTTTCGTCCACAGACATAATTCTTTTTTTACTTATAACAGTAACCACATCACAGATTGATCAGGCTCCTTATTTCTCCCACAAATCAAGCTTCTATCACAAAAATAAATTATTTCCTGGTAATCCAAAAAATGATGCGGAATCCCAGGTAACCTTTCCCACCCCAATGCCATCCTCTTCTAACCGCGGCCCGGAAAAAGCGCCGCCGACCATAATCCACATTCAGTACTATGAAAAAACCATCATTATGAACAGCATACTCCCAATGACCATTATTGCCTGCCTCCTGTTCGCAGCAACCCTCGACGCACAGGACCGCTATGAACACGGCGATTATTACTACGGTTTCAAGGCGGGCGTCAACTACGCTTCCATCAACGAGATCAAGACCACCATTATCCGGCCGTTCTTCCCGGAAGACACCTATACCACCGCTGAAAAATCCCGTTTCGGGTATTCCGGCGGGCTGTTCTTCTATTACCGGTTTGAGAATGAGTCAGCGCTTGCCATCCAGCCTGAGGTGACCTACGGGACCCAGGGCGGCGGGTTTGAATACACCGATATCAACGATCTGGAATACACCATCAATTTCAAGTACCAGTACCTGCATGTCGGCACCTTCCTCAAGGTGTACCCTTTCAACGAATACAAGGGCGGTTTCCACCTGGCCATCGGTCCGCAGCTTTCTTTCAATATCGAGAACGACAAGCTGACCTATAAATCCAACATGCCCGACCTGGGGCCCGATCTGCAGATCCAGCAGAACCTGCGCGACGTGCTCAAGGGCGAAACCATCTTTGCGGTCGGCCTGGGCGCAGGATACGAGTTCCCCTTCGGCATGAACGTTGAAGCCCGCTACTACTACGGCTTGTCCGACGTGATCGAAACGCAGGCCAACGGCTACAACTTCATTGAAAACACGAACCGCAGCCAGGCTTTCCAATTAACGCTGGGCTGGGCCATCCCTTTCTGATCCCATCTGCGGACCATCCCTAAATTTTCCGATATGAAACACATTTGCATCCTCCTTTGCCTGGTCAGTCCGTTCCTTCTCCGCGCTCAGGCTGCCCAACCCGGCGGCGTTGAAGGCGCGCTCCGCTGGTTCGGTACGGAAGAAAAAGACAACAGTCGTTTTGAATGGACCAACAAACTGACCGATGCCGGACAATTTACCGAAGAATCCGGGTTGCGCATGCCGTCCGGAGGCAGGCTGCTGAATTTCAACCCCGCCTTGTATTTCGACGGCGCGGAAAATGGGATTCTCTTTCCAGTGTCTTCAGGTAATTTGTCCCAACTGCATATTTTCACGGTTTACGACCCCGCCGATACCGCCTCAGAAAAAAGCATCTGGTGCCTGGAATCGGGCGATGCCAGCCGGATGGTCCTGACCACGCACCGCATGGCGGATCTCGAAGCCTTTCAGTACATGAACTTCGATTTCAAGCAACAGGGCAGGGCCGAAGTCAGCGCTTATTTCCAGAACGGGGTTCAGGCCCCCAAAGGCGATGCGCCATCCAACGTCCAATATATCCGCGCAGGCGGCATGCCCCGCGGCAGAGACCTGCCCATCACCCCCTTCAGGGGCGTTATCCCTGAAATGATCGTTTTCAACCGGTATTTGACCGACGAGGAAATCCTCCGCGTCGAATCCTACCTGGCCATCAAATACGGCATTACCCTGCAATCCATCGGCCCGGTTTCTTATCTGAACGCGCGCGGTCAAACCACCTGGGACGGCGTCGAAAGTGCCGTTTACCACCACCGGGTAGCCGGCATCGGCCGGGACGATGCCTCCGGGCTGGATCAACCCAGATCGACTGCCAGTACCCAACCCGGCTTGCTGACCATCGGCATACCGCCCGGCTCCAGATTGCAGGACAATCAATTCCTGGTCTGGGGCGACAACCAGGCGCCATTGGATTGGGCGCCCAAAACCACAGGCCTCCCCCAAAAGCTCACGCGCAACTGGCTGATCCAATCTTCCGGGAGCGATGGGCCGGCCACGACTTCACTGGAATTCAACACCACGGAAGTGATTACCACACCCGAACGAGGGAATACGACCTGGTGGGTGATCGCCGACCGGAGCGGAACCGGCAATTTCCCCCTGACTTCCCTCGATTTCTATCCTGCGGAACGGATCAATGGCGAAGGCATTGCCGCCTTCGATTCCCTGGTCTGGGACCCCGATGGGTCGGGCACCGATGTTTTCACCCTGGCTTCCGGCCCCGTCTTATTGCCCGTTTTTGAAGTTGTGGAGCCCGTTTGCAGCCCGGCGGCGCCCGGCGAATTGAACCTGACCGTTCAGGGCGGCCGGATGCCTTACACATGCCGGATCACCGGAAACGGAACCACACAAACCGCAAAAATTGCCGATCATCTGGTCCACCATTTCACCGGCATCCGGCCCGGCGAATACCGGATTGCAGTGGAAGACGCGGACCATCGCCGATATGAAGAAACGGTCTACATCCAGAGCAAGGACGCACCCGCATCCGACCTTGCTGATCAATACGAGATCCCCGCTGATGGAACGCTCAGCCTCAATGCAGCCCCAGCAGCCGCGACAAGCGACATCCAATATACCTGGACCGGGCCCGATGGATTCCGGCAATCCGGCCCGGTTGCCGCCATCACGGCGCCGGGGCAATACGAGTTGAGCATGGAAAAGAACGGTTGCCCGGCCAGACAGTCCATCACCGTCAAAGCGCCAGGGCAGTCCAACCTGACCGGAGCGGAAGCCTTTCCCAATCCGACGGGCAGCGGCGTTTTTCAGGTCCGGGTCAGCCTCGATCACCCGGCGCCGGCGGAAATGTCGGTTTACAATGCACTCGGCGACCTGGTGCTGACCCAACGGCAATCCGGCAACGATCACTATCTGTTCAGGGAAAAACTCAGCATCAAAGGCGTTTACCTGGTCAAAATCCAATCCGAACAAACATCGCGCACGATCCGCCTGATCGTCAATTAATCCTGAAAACCGGAACAACCATGAAAACCACGGCTATTTCCATACTGTATTATTTTCTTTTTCATTTTTCGTTTGGCCCGGGTGTCGGACACTTTCAAAGTGTCCGACACCCGACCTCCCCAGATGCGGCTGCCACCTACAACGCAGACATTCCCCTGGGTTTTATCGGCACAGACAAAACCAACCCGGTCGACGATCCCTACGACAACATTTTCCATGTGACCTTGCCGGATCACCCCGGAGCGGATTCCGAGGTGCGCCTGACCTACCGGCTCAAGGGGGTCCAGGACCATACCGCACTTGCGCGCAGCATCAACGACCAGCCGTCTGCCGGCGGGTACCTGATCAACAAAACGGACACATGGACCACCCAGACCGAGATCCTGGAGGCGTCCTGGCTTCGGAAAGGCGACAACGTCATCCGGTTCAAAACGCCGGAAACGGTGGATATCCGGGCTGAGATCCGGGATGTGCGGCTGGTGGTGGCGCCTAAAAACAAGTCCGGCTCAAAACTTGCCGTCGATTTGCCCGACAACCGGTTCTACGGCAATATTGCCTACCTGAAAGGTCGCCTGGATCAGGGCGCGACCCTGTTCATTGAAGGAAAACAAGTACATTTTGAACAGGGCAGCTTCGAATGGCTCGGGGAGAAAGAACAGGATTCAGGCGACCAATGGAATATCCACCTGAAAGCCGTGCTTGCCGGCGGCGAGACCATTTCGCGCATGATTACACTCGAACGGCAGCCCGCCGCTGATTACGCACTCCCGCTTTCCGCAAAAGGCAGGATAGCAGCCGGCCGGTTTGAAGTTGACCGGGCCAACAGGCTGCAGACAGCGGGCGCCTCGATCAGCGTCAACCGACGGGCCATGTGCGCTGACGCCCTGATCGCCATCGCGCCCCTCCGGGAAATCGACCTGCCGCCGCTGGGCGCCGACCTGATCAACGTAACCCGGTACAACGCCGGTTATCGCTTTTTGCCCGACGGCACCGTCTTCAATGAGGTCGCTAACCTGGAGATCGATTACGACCCCGCACTCATTCCCAAAGGCTATACCGCCGCAGATATCCAGACCTTCTTTTTTGATGAGGATAGCCGAAAATGGGTCGCTTTGTCGCGGGACAGTTTGTTGGAACAGGCCCGCAAACTCCGTTCGCAAACCACCCATTTCACTGATTTCATCAACGGCATTATCCGGGCGCCGGAATCGCCGCAAACCCAGGGTTTCACCCCCACTTCCATTCAGGACCTGGAAACAGCCGATCCCTCTGAGGGCATTGTGCCGATCGAACCACCGACAGCCAATAACATGGGGACCGCCAATCTGCATTTCCCCATCAAGTTGCCGGCAGGCCGCAAAGGGATGGCGCCCGATCTTTCCATCAACTACACCAGCGAAATTGCCAACAGCTGGCTCGGCCTGGGCTGGAGCCTTGAAATCCCGTCCATCGGTGTAGAGACCCGCTGGGGCGTTCCGCGCTTTCTGGCCGGCAAGGAAACAGAAACCTACCTGTTCAATGGGGATCAACTTACGCCTGTGGCTCACCGGGGCGTCCTCAAAGACCGAACCGGTAATGAGAAGGTATTTCACCCCAGGGTTGAAGGTTCATTCAACAGGATTGTCCGGCACGGCTCTACC
The DNA here is from genome assembly GCA_937873655.1 of uncultured Lewinella sp. Taxonomy (GTDB): domain Bacteria; phylum Bacteroidota; class Bacteroidia; order Chitinophagales; family Saprospiraceae; genus JACJYC01. Next base: position 12,529 of record CALMYQ010000223.1, read on the forward strand.
CCCAAAGAATACTGGTGGGAAATAACGGATAAAACCGGTACCCGGCAATTTTACGGCGGACTGCCGGGCCAGGGGCCGCTTACAGATGCCGTCCTGCGCGACCGCAACGGTAATATCGCTTTTTGGGCCCTCGTAGAAACCCGCGATCCCGACGATAATTTCATCCGCTATGAATACAATACCGTCCAGGATCCGGGCGTACCCGGCGGAACGGTACCGGGGCAACAGCTCTATCCGGCAAGGATAACCTATACCGGCCACGGAACGGAAGCCGGCAAATATTCCGTCACCTTCCTCAGAGATCGCCAACTCGGTGAGCCCAAAAGGCCCGACATCGAGATCGACGCCCGGCTGGGTTTCAAACAGGTCACAGCCGACCTGCTCCGAAAAATCGAGGTTCGTTTCAAGGACAACCTGATCCGCACGTATGAACTGACCTACACCCAGGGCGCTTTCTACAAATCCCTGTTGAAATCGATTGCCGAGATCGACAAGGAGGGTAAAGAGTTTTACCGGAATGAGATGGACTACTTTGACGATGTCCGCCGGCAAGGGGCCTACCAGCCTTATGGGACAACGATCGCCATTCCTGTCCGGGACGACCATGTCGAAGGCGAGATCCTGACCCCTTTTCCCTGGACCAACGGGGAAACATCTGTCCTAGGCGGTTCCAAATCCAGCAGCTTCAGCGCAGGCCTGGCCGTTACGGTCGGTCCGCTGGGCAATCCCTTTGCCAAGACCAACACGGCAGGCGGGAATTACAACTACGGCGAATCCAGTTCCCAGGGTTTGATTAGTTTTGTGGATATCACCGGCGACGGGCTCCCCGACAAGGTATACGCCAAACCGAACGGCGGCCTCGTTTACCGCCCAAACCTCGGCATCCCCTACCCTGCCGACCAGCTGTTCGGCGCCGAAGCGCCGCTCAACATGAACCAGTTCGAGCAATCCAAAACCGTCAGTAACTCGGTCGGCGCCGAAGCCCATCCCGGGATCGCCTTTGTGGGATATACCTATACCGACGCAAAGACCAATACACCGGTCTATTTTATTGACCTGAACGGGGACGGATTGATCGACATCGCGAACAATGAAAAAGGGTACTTCAGCTTTATTACCGAGAATGGACAGGGCCATCCGGCGTTTTCCACCCTCAGTACCGATACGCCCAGCCCGATCGTGGAGGGCAACCTGACCGACGTCGCCCCGCCGCCGCCCACGCCTGAAGAGCTGGATTCGTTGATCGATGAATTCCCCTTGCACGACCTGGTCAGAATGTGGCAGGCGCCTTGTGACGGCGTTGTCAGCCTTGACGCACCCATACAACTGATCGAGGATACCAGCCCCGCCAGTCAGGCCTACAATAAAAAGGACGGCATGGGGGTTTCCATCCAGTTCAAGAACAATGTCCTGTGGAAACAGACCATCGCGCCGGATAATTTCCAGCCGGTAGTCCCCAATGTCAATGCCGTCAGCAATATCCAGGTAAAGAAAGGCGAGCGGTTCTATTTCCGCCTCCAGTCCATCAACAACGGGCTTTACGATCAGGTCAAGTGGGATCCGGAGATCACCTATTCAACCATCGACACCGGGTATATCGACGCCAACGGCCGCCGTATTTTCCGCTATAAGGCCTCAGAGGATTACCTGCTGGCTTCCCGGCAGATCGCCAGTATGCCTTTCGACGGCGTGATCCGGGTAAAAGGCGGATTCCACAAGCCGGTCACCTCCGACAGCATCATGCTGCAAGCCGTCAAAGGCAACCAGATCATCTGGAGCAGGACCTACAACTGGGACGAAGCCGCCGATGAGGATATCGATCTGGACGGCATGCCGGTTTCGGTGGTTGCCAATCAGGAAGTGATGTTCCGGGTTTATTGCGCCACCAATATCGACTGGGCGGCCATTTCGTGGAAACCGATGATCTACTACGAATCCACCACCAACGGCCAACCGGTGAACGGCCTGGACTTCATGCCGGCCGTGGCGTTCACCATGTTCAATAACCTGGTGACCAAAACGCCCGTCTGGCACGCGGCGGATTCCATGACCTTCGATATCAAGCCCAAAATCGTCCTGTCGCCGGTACCGCCCGCGGTCAAGACCTTTGATATCACCCTGTCGGTAAAAGGCGTGAACAAACTGTACGGGGAGACGACCTTCACCTACGCCCAGGGGAATCTGACCGGCGTTACCCCCATCAGCCTCACGATCCCCAAGGGCGATTCGGTCTATTTCGAATACTTCATCCAGGATGACCTCGCGGCTGACGACGATTTTAACGCAGACCTGACCGTCGATACGGCCCGGGTGGAATGGAACAACAACGGCAATCCCGGTTTTGCAGCGGCGGGCGTCTTCGCAAAAACGCCGGAAAAAGACGTGATCTTCGGCCCGCTGTACCGGGGTTGGGGTCATTTCGCCTACAACGGCAACCGCGACCGGGCAGATCTGCCCATCAACGAGGCCGACCTCAAGCTGGACGAATACATGGTGGATGAGGATATCGAGGATATCGAAAACCCGGACGACATCAGCGGCCAGTTTGACGTCAAGACCACCAAATTCATCATCCTGATCGCCGATCCGAAATCAGGGACCTGGATGGGCTATGACAACCTGACCTATCTGGACGGCATGGTCATGAGCAGTTCCCGATTGGGAGAAGACGATATAACGGGGTCTTCCTTTGTCAGCATCGGCACCGATTGCAAGTACGCGCCGATCAAGGTATCCAAGTCATCCACCCACAGCTTTACCGGCGGGGCGTATATATCGGGCGGATATACCGAATCCACCACGACCAGCGTAACCGATTTTGTGGACATGAACGGCGACCGGTATCCGGACATCGTACATCCCAACCGGATCATTTATACGAATTCCAGAGGGGGGTTGGATGAATCCAGTTCCTATTCACTGGGCAATCATACGGCCACCAGTTATGCCATCGGGGCGGGTATCGCCGGCAATCCGGGCAATTCAAACACCAGCAATTCCGGCAACGGTGCGGGTGTTGGGTCCAACCGGAGCAGCGTCCGCTCCAAAGCCGGTTCGGGCCGCCTGGATTACAACTCCAAGGAAGCCACCGAGTCGGCCTCCTCCATGGCCGGCTTCAGCGGCAATATCAATGTGGACAACGACCGGGCAGAGCACAGCTGGATGGACATCAACGGCGACGGCCTTCCGGATAAGGTTTACAGAAACGGCAACGCAGCCCTGAATATGGGCTATTGGTTCGCGCCGGCGGAGCCCTGGGGATTCCAGGAGATCCGCTCCGGACAAAGCATGGATTTCGGCGCCGGATTGGGCGTGAATTTGTTCAACGGCAGTTTCGAAGCCGGCACCAGTTCGTCCCTCACCATCAATATGTCGACCACCGGCATGCAGGATGTGAACGGCGACGGACTCGTCGATCTGATCATGGCCCAGAGCCTGGGGGAACAAACGCTGCACAACATCACAAAAAATGCGATTGAAGGGCTCATCCCCAAGGAAAATATCCGGGTCCGGTTAAACACAGGGAACGGATTCGCGCCGCCCGTCGAATGGCCGGGCGTATCCACCCTGGATGAAGGCTCATCTTCAGCGGAATCCGTCAACTTCGCTATAACGGGGTGCATTCCAATCCTGGTTGTCCGCATTTGTTTCAACCCGAGTACATCGGCCGGCCGGGCAGTAAGCCGGCAGAAGAACCAGTTCAACGACCTGGACGGCGACGGGTTCCCGGATTTCCTGCAATCTGAGAATGACGGCAATCTCACCGCCAAATTCTCGACCATCGGCCGGACCAATATGCTGAAACGGGTTCAAAGGCCGTTGGGCGCCGCCTTCGACATCGATTATACCATTGGCGGCAACACTTATGATCTGCCTTTCGGCAAATGGACCATGAGCAGCCTGGAAATTGAGGACGGGCTGGCCGGCGACGGGGCCGACCGGATGAAATACGCCTTTACCTATGAGGATGGGGTCTATGACCGGCACGAACGGACGTTCAACGGGTTCCAAACAGTAAATACACGAGAACTCGATACCGAAAACGCCGACCAGGCCTATCGCGTACAAACAGAAACCTATTACACCCGCAATTACTACAACAAAGGCCTGATACGGTCCGAAAGCACGTCGGACAGCGATGGAAACAAATTCAGCGAAACGCTCTACACGTATGAATTCCGGGATACCCGAACGGGCGAACCTCTGCCTTCCGGATTTGAAAAGAGCGACTCCAGTACCGTTTTCCCGGCCCTTGTTCAGACCCGGCATTTCTATTACGAAGGACAGGCCGACCCGGGGCTGGAAACCCAAACCGCCTATGATTATGACAATTTCGGCAACCTGGTCAAATACACCGATACCGGCGACGGTACGCAGGAGGATCAACTCATCGCACATATCGACTACCACCATAAGCCGAACCTGTACCTTCATGCCGTTCCCGCTTCCATTACGGTGGAAACAGCCGAAGGAGAGGTCCGCAAACGGGAATCCTCCATTGACAACAGCGGCAACATCACCCGGATCCGCAGTTTCCTTGATGACGGCAGCGCCGCCCAGACGGATCTGTCTTACGACGAGTACGGCAATCTGACCCGCGTTTTGAGGCCCGCCAACGAGAAAGGAGAACGGCTCTCCTTTGACTATACCCTGGATGACGAGGTCCATACCTATGTGGTCAATACCGTTGACGGATATGGTTATTCCTCTTCTGCGACCTATGATTACGAATTCGGGCAATTGCTCCGATCAACAGACCTGAAAGAGCAGGAAATGGCATTTGCCATCGACGCACGCGGAAGGGTAACGGCCATGACCGGGCCCTACGAACTGGCTGCCGGCAAACCTTATACCATAGCGTACGAATACCACCCGGAGGCAACCGTTCCCTATGCGCTGACCCGGCATTACGACCCCGGGCACGATTCGGATATTGACACCTGGTCGTTCGTTGACGGGTTGATGCGGCCGGTGCAGGTCAAAAAGACAGGCGCCCTTTTTGCAGGGGCCGGCGCGGATGATCAGTTGACAACCATCGTTTCAGGCAGGGTAGCCTTCGATGCCTTCGGCCGCGTTACCAAAACCTGGTACCCGACCACCGAAAACCCCGGGCAGGAAGCCCAGTTCAACCCGGGTTATGACAATACCGCGCCGACTGTTTCGACCTTTGACGTGATGGACCGGGAACTGACCATCACCCTGCCGGACGGGGCTAAGGTGGTCAACGCATACGGGTTCGGCGTCGACCGGACCGGCTATACCGGTTTTAAAACCGCCACCGCCGATCCGCTGGGTCACCTGCGCGAAACCATCACCGATGTCAAGGGCAGGATACGCGAAACGGCAGACTATGGCGACAACGGACCTATCCTGACGGGTTACCGGTACAATGCACTTTCGGAGCTTTTGAAAGTCCTCGACACTGATGAAAATGAAACCGTTTATGGTTATGACCACCTGGGCAGGCAAATCAGTGTAGATCAACCGGACGGCGGACTGACGGAATTCACTTTTGACCATGCCGGAAACCTGACCCGGAAAGTTACCGCCAATATCCGGGCCGAAATACCGGATGGCGCCATCTTGTACAGCTACGACAAAGAGCGCCTGACAACGATCGACTATCCGAAACAATACCAGAACAAGGTGCAATTGCACTACGGCGAACCGGGAGCCAAACATTTCCGTTCCGGGGAAGTCTGGTTGGTCGAAGACGCCGGCGGCGGCCGCGAATTCTTCTTCGACCCGCTCGGCGAAACGATCAAAACCATCCGGACCATCATGACCAGCGAAGGCAACGTGCGCACCTTCGTATCGGAGGCCGAGTACGATACCTGGGGGCGCGTCCAGACGATGACCTATCCGGATGGCGAAAAAGTGGAATACGAATACAACCGGGCCGGTAAATTAAGGTCGATGAAAAGCGTCAAGGGCCAGGACAATTATACCATTGTGAAACAATTGGGGTATGACCGGTTTGAAGACCGCGCGTTCTCCCTGTACGGCAACGGCGTTGCGACCCGCTACGAATACGACCCGCAACGGCGGTGGCTGAGCAAAATGCAGGCCCAAACACCGACAGGCCGGAAATTCATCGACAATCAATATACCTATGATGCCGTCAGCAACCTCCTTCGGTTGGAAAACAAGGCGCCTTCCGCCGCAGACAAACCCGGCGGACCGGCGACACAGACCTATACCTATGATCCGCTGTACCGCCTGACCTCCGCCGAAGGTACCTGGAAGGGCGCTACGACAACTTCGGCCTACTCCCTGAATATGACCTACGACCAGCTCAACAATATCCTGTCCAAACAACAAACCCAGACTTTCGATGGTACGGAAGACAAAGCAACGACCTACAGTTACGATTACTGGTATGACGGGGATCTGCCGCATGCCGCCACCGGGATCGGCAACCGGGAATTGGGTTACGACGCGAACGGCAACATGAAGCGTTGGTCCGATCCGGATGACCACAAGGAAGGGGCCATCGTCTGGGACGAGGAGAACCGGATGGCCGGCATTTCCAACGATGGGTACATCAGCCAGTACACCTACGACGCCGGCGGCGAGCGGGCGGTCAAAAGCCACCGGTCGGGTCGCGGTGTTTTTGTCAACGGCGCACCGGTCGGCGCGTCGGCCGTCAACCACAACAGCAATTACACCGCCTACATCAGCCCTTATCTGGTGGCGAATGAAACCAATTTCACCAAGCATTACTATATCGGCGACGAGCGGGTGCTAAGCCGGATCGGCACCGGCGAATTCAACAACGATTACTGGTATTTCCGCGGGATCACGGCCGGTAACAAGAACTACGTGCTCCGCATGCAGCTCCTGCAGAAAGCCTATTGGGAATATATCCAGCAATTGGGTATTCCGCCCGGGCCGCCGACGCTGCCCCATAATGTGTATCCGATCCCGGTACCCGATTCGCTGGCCAATTATGACAACACCATCCCCAGCGGGTGGCCGCAACCGATCCCCATCGATCCGAACGGCCCTCCGGGACCGCCGACCCTGCAGCAATACACCACGCTGGACAACGACAGCGTCACGGCGGGTTACGGCTTCACCGGCACAGGCGCGCCGAAGGAGATCAACCAGTTCTATTACCACAGCGATCAGGTTGGCAGCGCCGCCTATGTCACCGATCTCAACGGTGAAGTGCGGCAACATCAGGAATACACGCCTTTCGGTGAGACCTTCGCCGATGAGCACGCCTATACCGAGACGCAACCCTACCTGTTCAACGCCAAGGAACTGGATGAGGAAACCGGCCTTTATTACTACGGCGCCCGGTATTACGACCCGAAGGCCTCCGTATGGCTGGGTGTTGATCCGATGGCGGGAGACATGCCTTCCTGGTCGCCATATGCCTTTGCTTTTTACAACCCGGTCACCTTCCAGGACCCGGACGGCAATATGCCAGGCGATCAGTTTAGCAGCGCAGATGCGGCAGCTACCGATTTCGGGGCGAATTACAACGGAAAATACATCTTGCGCAGGAAGCCCTACACCGGCAAAGTCTATCGATTAGGCAACGGCCAATACACTTACCGGATCACGCCCAAAGCGGGCAGGCTTTCGGGCCGGGGCGTCGTTGCCGATCTGAAAACCGGCCGTTCGAGCAGCGGGCCGACCAAGCGACCGCGGTACAATTCCTCTGCGAACGGAACACTGGTCAGGACCACCCCCGGATGGTTGTGGAATTGGAAGCGCACCCTCAGCCGCAACATGCCGAGCGACCCCAAACGGGCAGACCGGGTGAACCGCATTTCGCCTTTCGGTACAGACGAACAGGATACGGAAAAAATCAAGGGAAACTGGCGCAATTTCAAGGTGGAGGATAACGGCAAGTCCGTCAGGCGGCAATTCATCGACAATACGATAGACAACCTGGGAGTCGACCGCAAGAAAATCAACCGGCAATTCAGGTACAACCCGGTCAACAACCCGACGACGGAGGCCCGGCCCGAGAACCGGCGGCGATCGAATAATCTGCGGGTTCGGTTCAGGATTCAGGAGAATGGGCGGAAGTGATGCTGCCACGCTGAGGCGTGGTGGATGCTGGATGTCGGATGCTGGATGTCGGATGCCGGGAGGTGTATGCAGCGGCTTTCAGGCGGCCTGTTGGAAGGTTTGCACCGGATAGAGCTACGGAGATTATTAGTTCTTGTTTTTAAAACTTTTTGAAATTAATATTTGTAAGTTAAAAATTAATGTTTATATTTGTGTCCTACTAAATCCCAAACACCTTTTAGCCAGATGCTTGGAGGTGGTCTTAAAGTTTGGATTCAGCGCGCTGGAAATAAGAGAACCGAGGCTCTGTTTAGGGCCCCGCACGCATACCCGAGAGTGGTGGTGCCTGCCTGCGCGAAGCCGGCAGCTTCGCTACGGCGGAGGCAGGGAAGGGTGGGCTTTTTTTCCCCACCCGTAATTACCAATAGGATTATTACTAAAAAAGACCTGGCCGGCCGGCTCGAATTGCCGTATCAGCCGCCAATAAGGGTTTTATCCTATGCCTCAGCCTGCAAGGTTGCCGGCTTAAAGACTGGTTGACTCTGCCCTTCCGCCTATACTTTTTTGTGTTGTCCCCGTAAAATTTGGTAACTTCCGGACCAGTTCGGATGCATATACAAACCAAATCAATACGATATGAAAACAGAGATCACCAAGAGAATGCTGGTTGCCGTTCTCGCCATCTTTATGGTCAGCACCGGATTGCTGGCGCAGGACAAATCCAGCAGGCCCAGTCCGCCGGCGACAGCCAAGGGTATGATCGGCGACGCAACCGTCACCGTTGATTACAGCAGTCCCGCCGTAAAAGGGCGAAAGATCTGGGGCGACCTGGTTCCCTACGGCAAGGTATGGCGGGCCGGCGCCAACGAGGCAACCATCCTCGAAACGGACAAGGACCTGAAGATCAAAGGCAAGACCCTGCCCGCCGGCAAATACAGCCTTTTTGCGACACCGGGTGAAAAGAAATGGGAGATCATCCTGAACTCGGAAACCGGCCAATGGGGTGTCAAGCGCGGCGGCGAAGCCAACCGGGACCCGGCCAAAGATGTGCTCAAGGTCATGGTCAAAGCCAAAAAGGCGGACATGCACGAGCGGTTGACCTACGAAGTCAACAAAAAAGGGATCGCCCTGATGTGGGATAAGATCTCTGTGCAGATCCCGGCCAAATGATGGATCGACAATATACCATTGAACGGATCGCCCGCGTCTTGAATGACCGGCGGGCGCCGTTCATTCGGAAAAGCATGATGGGCGGCGAAGCCTTCATGGTGGATGATAAAATGTGCGTCGGCATTTTCAGGGATGCCCTCATGGTCAGGATCGACCCAATAGAGGAAGAAAACCTGGCCGGCAAACCCGGGGCTGAACGCATGACCATGGCCGGCAAAACCATGAAAGGTTACCTCCTCATTGCCCCGGAAGGCTTTGATACCAATTCGGACCTGGAATTCTGGGTGGACAAATGCCTGGCATTCAATCCTAAGGCGAAGGCTAGCAAGAAAAGAAAGTAGTCAGTTAACAGTTGGCAGTTGGCAGTTGTCAGTTAACAGTTGTCAGTTGTCAGTCCGGTAACTTCGACTTCGCTCAATTACCCGTTCGCCAGAGGCTCCGCCTCGCAGCGGCTACCCGCAAGTCTCCGACTTGCGAAAAAAGTACCCGTTCGCCCAAGGCATCGTACAAAACGATCGTACCCTGGAAACCGAACCGTTCGCCAGAGGCTCCGCCTCGCAGCGGCTACCCGCAAGTCTCCGACTTGCGAAATAAAACACCCGCCCGGCAACAAAGCCGAAATCGGAATGGACTGCCGGGAGGAAAGCACGGCCTGCTGCAATACCTGCCGCTCCATTTCAAAAGCAATAGCCCGCGTAAATGGCCCGGATCGGGTTGAATGTGAAAGCTGTCCGGTCATCGTAATTGGCAACACCCGGCTCTAAAGCGTTCTTTTGCCCGCAATTATAACGGTCTGGGCTATTGTGTTACCCAAGATCAGTGCCATCAAAAGAGTTAAGGCTTGTTTTTTCATATCCAATCTTTATCCGTTCAAACAAATCCATGACGCCATTTTTGCGCTATCCGGACCGCGGTTTCCAGCATAGCAGGGTCCCAATCCTCGATTCGCCACTCCGTCTTGGCCAGACCGGAATGGCGAAGCAAGTTTTCCGCTGTCGCCACATCGGCAGCATTTTCCAGGATGTGCGATAATTCGCGCTGTTGCCGGTGCAGGGTTTCATCTTCCAGCGGCGGATCGTCGGGCAGTGGCGCCCTGACCACAAAATCATCCAATCCGGAAAAACGGTCAGCCCTGTTGGACTGGCTGACAATCGCAGACATTTTCCGAAAATCACATCGAAAGGCAATTTTGTGCGTCTCCGTTTTCAAGCCCGCACCGAGTTGTTCGAGCACGACAAATTTCAGATTGGGGCACAACGGTATAGTTTTCTCCAACAACCGGAATACCTCATCGGGCACGCTGTCATCGTGCGTATCCCGCCTGATCTTGCGGCCCGGCTGGACGGCAGCGTCCTCCCAACTGCCGCCGGAAATATGGATCTCCCGAACCCGGTGAAGGGGATATAGCCCGATCATTTCCTCAAAATCAACCTCAAAATTGTGCAGCTGGCAATAAAGGTTGTGCAGATCCAGGATGATAAAACCGTTGACAGGCCCCACCAATTGTTCCAGGAACTCCCCATGGACCTTGACGGCTTCAACGGAATAGGCATAAGCCAGGTTTTCCAGTCCGATCGGCCGCCGGCATGCCTGCTGGATCCGCTTTAGCCTGTCCTGACCGATCGCAAGCGTGACCGGGTTGTAGGGAATGCTGATCGGAGCGCCGGCGTGAAAATTGTCCCCCGTCATGAACCCGAAATGTTCGGTGATATGATCAAACCGAAACCGCTCGGATAACCGGCCCAATTCCGTCAGCCATTTGGCCTGATCTTCCGACCACCGTCCGGAAAACAGCGAAAAATATACGCCATGACCAACCAGCCTTCCTTCCCGGCCGTACGCATCCAACAACGCCTCAAACCAGGGCGGCATTCCGCCGGATTTGTACAGCGTATCAAACGACCATTCCAGGGCTTCCACTTCCGATGCTTCCAGCAAAGGCAGCGCAGCTTCCAGGATATCGGCATCGAGATTGCAGGAGATGGCAGGGTGGATCATATTTAGTCGTAAGTTGTAAGTCGTAAGTCCGGCTCCTGAGCACAGTCAAAGGGGAAGTCGTCAGTGGTCGGCAAATGGGGGTTTATGGTTGTTTGTTTTTGTTTATTGTCGTTGGCCCTCGAGAATGTTCAAAAAAGCGATTCTCACGCAAAGGTGCAAAGCTTTGATTTTCATCACGCTGCGGGCGTTAAAATCGGATTGACATAAAATTCTGAACGGTCTCTGGTTGCCTATCACACTACTGGACATTTTCCAAAACGGGCCGGATTATTAAGCCCTGCAGGGATTGATAAGCCGTTGGTCAGATAGGCTTAAAAATCCCTGCCTGCGACCGGCAGGCCTCCGGGCTTTTCAATCCGCTTTACGTAAAAAAATGTCCAGTAGTATGGTTGCCTATACCTTCTTCCGTAAAGCCTGCTGAGTCGCTATGGCGGGCAGAGCAATCATAAACCATTTTCAGTTGGCAGTCTCCAACGGACGCCCAACCATCATAAACCATCATAAACAGCCATAAACCAAGATCAGCGAGGCAATTTAACTCAAACCGATGCGATCAGAAAACCACCCATCAGGAAACCGTTCAACCATAATACCAAGCCGTATTCGGCAATCTGAGCCCGGAGAAAAAGACATTACCCCATACCGCAGGCCGGACAATTATCATAGACATGCCCTTGTTTGGAATGGTCAATCTGGCAATTCTCCACACAGGTCGACAGGTGGATCTCTTCGGTGTCGCCGGGCAGGTGGCAGGAGGAGGTGGATACGGAAACGGCGCTCAGCGCGATACCCGCTGCGATCGCATTCAAGAGTGTTTTGGAAAGGTTCATTGTCTTGGTTTTGGAGGATAGACGCCGGTTAAGCACTGAATGGTTGGGTCGAAAAAACCGTTCGGTTGTATTCGGCCGTCAACGCTTCCGCAGTTTGATCCAGAACTCCGCACCGGCGCCTTCCTCCGATTTGACGCCGATGCTGCCGCCCATGGCTTCGATGAATTCCTTGGAAATGGCCAGGCCGAGTCCCGTTCCTTCGGTTTCATCGTCTTCGGTGCGGGAGTAGGGTTCGAACAGCTTGTCGATCTCCCCGGGATGGATGCCCTTGCCGTAGTCCTTCACGGAAACGGTCACGTCGTATTGGGCTTCCTCCGCCGTGATCTCGATGATATCGCCGGATTGGGAATAACGGATGGCGTTGGTAAGGAAATTATTCAGCACCCATACGGTTTTTTTAGGATCGGCCATGACATGGATCGAATCCGGGTCGGAAATCAGGGTGTTGATCTCGATCTGTTTGTCTTTGGCCAACGGCAGCACGCCGGAAACGGCCTGTTCGATCATTTTACCGATGCCGGCTTTTACGGTCACGACTTCCATGCCCCCGCTTTCGATCTTCGAAAATTCAAGGATCTCATTGATGGCGCGCTGGATGCGCTGGTTGTTCTCGCCTATGGTGTTCAGCAAGTCTCTTTGCCCCCCCGTCAGGGAGCCCACTTTTTTATTTTTCAACAAGGTAAGGGTCAGGTCAATAGCCGTAACGGGCGTCTTGAGCTCATGGCTCAAGGTGGCGATGAACCGGGTTTTTGCCCGGTCTTTTTCCGCAAATTCAGTGATATCGGTCAGCACGATCACATGCCCGATCAGCACCTGGTGTTTTTCACCCGTCGGCGTGGTCACCACGTTGATCACGTCCTTTGAAAAAAGCCGCTCCACCCTTTCTACCGCAACCCGGATGGGCGGATAGTTCATTTCTTCCCAGGATTCGAACCCGATCATTAACTCGGCGATCAGTTGTTGCATCAGCGGGTTGACCGCCGCCACATCGGGCGCGTATTTCCCAATGAGCTGTTCGCGGCGAAGGCTCAGCAAGGTCAGCGCCTTGTCGTTCACAAAGATGATGTTCTTGTGCTCGCTCAGACCGATAATGGCCTCCGTAAACTGGTTGATGACTGTATCCAGCCGTTTTTTCTCAAACAGCAGTTCGGCGTAATTGCTGCGTTCGTACTCCTTCAGTTTCTGCGCCATGAAATTGAAAGAACGGGCCATGCCGCCGAATTCGTTCTTGCGGTTGACCTCCACCTGCACGTCGTATTTTCCGCGAGCGATCTTTCCGATAGCTTCATTGAAGGACCGGATCGGCCGCAGGATGAAAAAAGGCACGCTCAACGTCACCAGCAAACCCACGATGATGCCGCAGGCCCCGAAAATGACCATCGACAGGAAGATCTTGTTGGCCGTGTCGTTCGCGTTGGCAATGCGCTGGGTCACGGCATCCTGATTGAGGTTGTAAATCGTATTGACCAGGGAGTTGATCCGGTGCATGGCGATCTGAGCTTTGAGCTCGTCGATCTCCGGCACGGTCAGGATCGCAACCAACTGATCGGCTTCCCTGGACAAATCACCGGTCAGTTTTTCCTCTCCGCGCTCCGTGATATTGGATCGCTGCAGGTCAATGCTGCTGCGGACAATTGCAAGGTATTCCTCAAGGGAGGATTTGCCCTCCGCCTGCTCCGGCCCGAACAAGGCAAACTGAATATCCTCCAACGCATCGTCGATCTGCTGCATATAGACCAGGCTCTGGTTATTGTCCCGGATAATGGACATGGATTCCCGGGCCAGGCGGTCGATATAATAGCTCCCCACCCCGCCGAGGAAAAGAATTACTGCGAACAGGAACCCAAAGGAAAGGAGCAGTTGGTTTTTGATTTTCATGATCCGGTCATTAACAAACTAACTTGCTGATCAAAATACAATAATAATATCGATTTCCGTATTCAACAGCCGCTTTAACAGCCTGTCAAAATAATTTTTCCCGGTCAGTTGGCGCCAGATCGAAAAAGTGGGCCTTCCGGTCACAATATTGGTAATGTTCAATTCGGCAGCCCGTTCAAAAATCGCTCCGGGTATATCGTCGGAGGGGACAGTGATCACCTTACCTCCTAACTCACCTGCCAATTTAAAATTCTCGAGCAATTTCCGCTGGGTCTTCAGGTCGATCCGGTTGGTCTCCTCCCGCGGCGTTTTGACGTACAGCACATACCATTCCGCCTGGTAATGATCCGCCAGCCGGGCTGTTTTCCGGATGATCTTCTTACCGCCTTCGTGGTTGGTGCTGATGCAGCCCAGGAATCGCTCCGGATGTATCCTTCCCGTGGGCGGCAGGTCTTTCTCCATCTTTTTCTCCAATTGCGATGCCACCTTCCGCAGCGCCAGGTCGCGCAGTTGGAGGATTTTTTCCGGCTGAAAATAATTTTCCAACGCCCGGGCGATCTGGAGGCTGCCCTTGTAGATCTTGCCTTCGCGCATCCTCTTGATCAGGTCCTCGGCCGGCAAGTCGATATTCACGACCTCATCCGCATGTGCCATAAACCTGTCGGGCACGGTCTCTTCCACCTTTATTCCGGCAATCTTCTCAATTTTATCGTGCATGCTCTCCAGATGCTGGACATTGAAGGCGGTTATGACATTGATGCCGTTCCGCAGGATCTCCACCACGTCCTGCCAGCGCTTTTCGTGCTTGCAGCCCGGAATATTGGTATGCGCCAGTTCATCGACCAGCACGACTTCCGGCCGGGCAAGGATGATTGCCTCAAGGTCGAGCTCCTGCAATTCATGCCCTTTATAATATACTTTTTTCAGGGGAATTGCGGGGATGCCTTCCATCAGCGCCCAGGTTTCCTCCCGTTCATGCGGCTCAATGAGTCCGATCTGGACGTCAATCCCCGCAGCAATCAGGTCGTGGGCTTCCTGGAGCATCCGGTAGGTTTTGCCTACCCCGGCGATCATCCCCAGGTAAACCTTCAACCGGCCCTGCCGGCGGCTCCGGATAAGCCGGATGAAATGGTCAATATGATCCGGATCCATTGGCCTCAGGTTGGGATGAAATGCGGGATTCAGGTCCGGTTTTCTTCGAAAACTCATCCAGGGCAAGGTTCAATTCCAGGACGTTCACCAGGCCGCCGGGGCCGAAAATCCCTAGCAGCGGCCCTTTCTCATGATCCCTTACCAACGTTTCAAGGTCCGCTTCTTTCACCCCCCGGTTGCGGGCGATGCGGGGGGTCTGTATGAGCGCTGCTTCCAGGGAAATATGAGGGTCCAAACCGGAAGCGGAGGCCGTAAGCAGGTCGGGCGGAATGGCCTGCCTTGTCAGCCCGGGGTGGTATTTCAACAGGGAATCGACCCTGTTTTCCACTTCATCCGCAAATTCCGGGTTGGAGGCGCTCAGGTTGCTTCCTCCGGATGCGGCCGCGTTATACCTTGCAGCCGATGGGCGCCCCCAAAAGTAATCCGGACCGGTGAAGAGCTGACCAATGTTTTTAAATCCCACCAACGTTCCGTCCCTGTAAACAGGCCGGCCTTTTGCCGAATCAGGCGCGATCAGCCTGGCCGTCTCCGTCATGGCCAAAGGATAAAGGACGCCGAAAAGCAGCATGGATAACAAGGTAAAACGAAAGGCAATCCTGAACATGTTCATGTCGTCGTTTTTGCGGTTAAATAAACTGTTTCACCACCAGGTCAATGAGCTTGATGCCGGCAAAAGGAACCGCGATGCCCCCCAGGCCGTACACCAGCAGATTCCTTGTCAGAAGAACGGATGCGCCGACAGGCCGGTATTTCACCCCGCTCAGCGCCAGCGGGATCAGCAGGGGGATGATCAGGGCATTAAAAATAACGGCCGAAAGGATGGCGGATTCAGGACTGCCCAGGTGCATGATGTCCAGGGCTTTCAAACCCGGTACGGATATCGTGAACAGCGCCGGAACGATAGCAAAATACTTGGCCACGTCATTGGCGATGGAAAAGGTCGTGATATTGCCGCGGGTGATCAGCAGTTGTTTGCCGATCTCGACCACTTCCAGCAATTTGGTAGGATCATTATCCAGGTCTACCATATTGGCGGCCTCTTTGGCTGCCTGGGTTCCGGAGTTCATCGCAATGCCGATATCCGCCTGTGCCAGGGCCGGGGCGTCGTTGGTTCCGTCGCCCATCATAGCCACCAGTTTACCGGCCTGTTGTTCTTTTTTGATGTAACCGAGCTTGTCTTCCGGGCGGGCTTCCGCAATAAAATCATCCACGCCGGCCTCTGCGGCGATAAAGGCGGCCGTCAGCGGATTATCACCGGTCACCATGACCGTCTTGAGCCCCATTTTGCGAAACCGGTCGAACCGTTCGCGGATACCCGGCTTGATGATATCTTCGAGCTGAATGACGCCGACCGGACGGTTATCAACGGCCAGCGCCAGGGGAGTGCCTCCCTTCGCAGCGATATCCCTGACCCAGGTCTCCAACTCCGGGTTTTCCGCTTTAAGGCTGTCCCGGCGGCACCAATCTCCAATGGCATCCCAGGCGCCTTTCCGGATCCTGGTCCCGTCCGGCAGGTTCACCCCGCTCATCCTGGTTTCTGCCGAAAAAGGTACGAATTCAGGGTCCGGCCAATCAGGGTCTTCCCCTGACGCACCGTTCTGCCGGGCCAGCTCAAGGATGGATTTTCCTTCCGGCGTGTGGTCCGCCAGGGAGCTGATCGCCGCCAATCGCGAAAATTCGGAAAGGTCCTTGCCTGCCGACGGATAGAACCGGGTAGCTTTCCGGTTGCCGATCGTTATGGTGCCGGTTTTGTCCAGCAGCAGCACATCCACATCCCCCGCCGTTTCGACCGCTTTTCCGGACTTGGCAATGATGTTGGCGCCCAGGGCCCGGTCCATGCCCGCAATCCCGATAGCCGACAAGAGTCCGCCGATTGTCGTAGGGATCAGGCAGACAAACAAGGCAATGAGGGAAGCAACGGGCAATGTGGCGCCGGAAAAGGCGGCAAAAGGCTGAAGCGCAACCGCCACCAGCAGAAAAACGATAGTGAATCCGGCCAGCAGGATGGTCAGCGCAAGCTCATTCGGGGTTTTCTTCCTGTCGGCCCCTTCCACCAGCGCGATCATTTTATCCAGGAAGGATTCACCGGGTTGGGAGGTTACTTTGACCAATATCCGGTCCGATAGCAGCCTGGTGCCCCCGATGACGCTGTTGCGATCCGAATCCGCTTCCCGGATAACGGGGGCCGATTCTCCGGTAATGGCCGATTCGTCGATCGAGGCCAGCCCTTCCACAATTTCTCCGTCGGCCGGAATCAGCTCTCCTTCCTCCACCAGAAAAAGATCGCCCCGGTCCAACTCAGAAGCGCTCACCATGGTGTGGCGTCCGGTCTTTTCGATGCGCCGGGCCAGGGTATCGGTCCGGGTTTTCCGCAACGCCGCCGCCTGCGCTTTGCCGCGGGCTTCCGCAAGGGCTTCTGCAAAATTGGAAAAAAGCAGCGTAAGCATCAGCAGGCCCGTAATCCAGCCGTTGTACCCGGGGGCGCCCAGCGATTGATCAGCGGTGATCAGGGAAGCCACGGTCACGACAACCATAATCCCTGTACCAATCTCTACCGAAAACATGACGGGATTTCGCGCCATCTTGCCGGGATGCAGCTTTATTACTGAGGCAACCAACGCCTCCCGGATGAAATTTGAACTGAAAAGCCTTTGATTCCTTTCGGCATTCATTTTGATCAGCTTTAAAGGGTAGAAAAATATTCGGCAACCGGACCAAGGGCCAGCGCCGGAAAAAAGGCCAGGGCGGCCACAATGAGGATGACCGCCGTCAGTACGGCGCCGAAGGCCATGCTTTCTATTTTGAGGCTGCCCGATGAAGCAGGAACGGCTTTTTTGACGGATAGCGCCCCCGCTATGGCCAGCGGCCCGATGATGGGCAAAAACCGGCCGAAAAGCATGATCACGCCGGTTGCCAGATTCCAGAACGGGGTGTTGTCGTGCAATCCTTCAAATCCGGAACCGTTGTTGGCGGCAGCCGATGTGAATTCGTACATCATTTCAGAAAATCCGTGGAACCCCGGGTTGTTGAGCCAACCCTGGTGGGATGAGGCAAGGCAAGCCGCCGCCGTACCGCAAAGGATGAGCAAGGGATGAAGGATTACCACCAGGGCCGCTATTTTGATCTCCCTCGCCTCCAGTTTTTTGCCGAACAGGTCCGGCGTTCGGCCGATCATCTGCCCTGAAATGAAAACGGCTACCACAACAAATACAAAAAAATTAATGAAGCCCACCCCTACCCCGCCGTACAGGGCATTGATGAACATGTCCAGTAAAAGAACCCCGCCCGAGAGCGCGGTATGGCTGTCATGCATCGAATTGACCGATCCGTTGGAAGTGGAAGTGGTCGAAACGGCCCAAAAAGCTGAAGCAACCGGACCGAATCGCATTTCTTTGCCTTCCAGGTTTGGGCCGGGCAAAAGGCCGGATTCCGGCACAGAAGCGCTCCCTGTTACTTCCTGCCCGACAGATACGGCCGTGAAGGCCAGGAACAGGGCCGTCATGATCGAAAAGAACAAGATTGCCGCCCTTTTCCGCTTCAAATAAAACCCGAAGGCAAACACAAGGGCCATCGGGAGGAGCAGGATGGCGATATTCTCCAGCATGTTGGACAGGTAATCCGGGTTCTCAAACGGATGAGCTGAATTAGCCCCGAAAAATCCCCCGCCGTTGGTCCCCAATTGTTTGATGGCAATCATGGGCGCAGCCGGCCCGCCTGCAACCTGCTGCATCCGGTTTTCCAGGGTATGAACTTCCCGGACCCCTCCAAAATCGGAAACCGTGCCGCAGAGGCTAAGGCCTGCGGAAAGGATAACGGCGAGCGGAAGTAAAATCCGGACGCAACTCCTGACCAACAGGCTGTAAAAGTTGCCGATGTTGCTGCCCGTGTCGCCCGACAAGCCCTGGAAAAGCAGGCCGCAAACCGCAATACCGGTGCCTGCGCTTACAAATTGCAACCAGCAAAAAACGACAAGTTGGGTAAAATATGCGGCGTCCGTTTCTCCGGCATAGTGCTGGAGGTTGGTGTTTGTCACAAAACTGACCGCAGTATTAAAGGCCAGAATGGGATCCCAACCGCCCAGGCGTCCGGGATTCCAGAAAGGTATAACGCCCTGAAACAGCAACAGGAAAAAAGCCGCAAAGAAGAACAGGATATTTGCAGAGAGCATGGCCTTCATGTTTTGCTTCCAATCCATGCCGGCAGACGGATCGATTTTGCAAAACCTGAAAATCAGCCTTTCCGGTACGGTGAATACCGTGAAACGGCCGGAAGTTCCCCGGAATACCCCCGAAATATACCTGCCGAGCGGCCAGGATAAGGTTGCCGCCAGTCCGAAAACCACAGCAACTCCCGTGATTTCATTTCCCATTTTTTAGAATTTTTCCGGATTAATGATGGCATAAAAAAGATAGCCCAGCGCACCAAGCGCCACCAATAGCAACAGGACCATAATTATTGATTTAGGATTTGATCCAACCCTTCGATCGAAAGGAAGAGAAGCAGAAAAATAACCGCAGCCAGCAAGACCATGGTTATTGTAAGCAGTATTTCCATTTTTCCGTTTTTTTGAACACGATAATGATTGACCCTTAATCCAGGCCAAAATCAATGCCAGGTCCAAAACGAAAAATTAATTCCGAATAAAAAATTGACAATCAATACTTTGTGAAATTTTAGGGGAATCGAAATCCGGATACACCCTTCAGGATCGGAAGGGTCATGCAAAAAGCGAAGGGTTGCAGGCAAAGATCAGATCTTGTACTCGCGTATTTTCATGTACAAGGTGGTTACGCCGATGCCGAGCAATTCGGCGGCCCGGGTCTTATTCCCATCGGTATACGCCAGCACCTGCCGGATATGGTGCTTTTCCAGGTCCCGGAGTTTGAAGACGCCGGCTTGCAGGCTCGTTTTGGCGGGGGCATCCGTATTGAAGGGCAGCAGATCAGACTGGAGTTCCGGCGTATCCGACAGGATGACTGCCCGTTCCATGACGTTGCGCAATTCCCTGATGTTGCCTTTCCATTCGTGTTCCCGTAACAATTTCATAAATGAAGGGGAAAGCCCCGTGACCTTCTTATTGATCCTGGAAGCGTAATAATGCATAAAGTGCTCGGCCAGGGCGGGAATATCCTCCCGTCGTTCATGAAGGGCTGGCAGACGAATGGTGAACCCCGATATCCGGTAGTAGAGGTCTTCGCGGAAATGACCGGTTGCAATCCCGGCCTCCAGGTTCCGGTTGGTAGCCGCAATAACCCGTACATCTACCCGGTGCTCCTTGGTATCGCCTACGGGTATGAACGTTCCTGCTTCCAGTACCCGCAAAATCTTGGCCTGCAATGAAAGGTCCATTTCCCCGATCTCATCCAGAAAAAGGGTTCCTTTGTGCGCTTCCTGAAACAACCCGTTCTTGGATTTTACCGCTCCGGTAAAGGCTCCTGCCTTGTGACCGAACAGTTCGCTTTCAAGAAGGTCCCTGCCAAGGGAACTGCAATTGATGGCGATAAAACTTTCCGTCGACCGGTTGCTGCAGGCGTGAATGGCCTTTGCAAATACTTCCTTTCCCGATCCGGTCGGGCCGGTCAGCAGGACGGTCGCAACCGTGGGCGCCACCTTTTGAGCCAGGTTGATCGCCTCCATGATGGGGCGGGACCTGCCGATCACCTGATCGAAGCCGAAGTTTTCCTGGACCCTGGATTGCAAACCGGAGATCTTGTACTGCAATCTGGATTTTTCAACCGCCTTACTGACAAGGGGGATGATCTTGGCATTGTCGTCGCCTTTGACCAGATAATCGAAGGCGCCGTTTTTTATGGCTTTCACGCCGTCCTGAATATTTCCGTAAGCGGTAAAACAAATCACTTCCGCTTCCGGCCTGATCCGTTTGAATTCACCGGAAAGCTGGACGCCGTTGCCGTCGGGGAGCTTTACATCCGTCAGGATCACATTGACATCGGTTTTTTCCAGGAGGTTTTTCCCGGATGACGCCGTTGATGCCTTCAACACTTCATATCCTTCCAGCTCAAGCATATGAGCCAGCATGTTGAGGATATCTTTTTCATCGTCTATGACCAGCAGGGTGTCCATTCATTCACTTCGGTTAATCCTGTTTCAACAAGCGCTTAATGTCGCCGATATTCCCATACAACACCATGATATCGCCATGGTTCAGCAAGGTCTGGGCCGAAGCCACACCTTGTACCTTGGTGATCTTTTTGGGCAGGCCCAGGATGTTTTTTTTCTCGGAGAACTGGATGGTGGTGAGCACCAGCAGGTTGTAATCCGCGCGGATATCCGCTTCCTCGAGGGTCATGCCGATAAACCGGTCGGGCACGATCACCTCCACGATGCTGTAGTCCCCCGTGATCTCGAAAGAATCCACAACACCGTGCAGGTTGAGCTTGTTGGCCCATCGTTCGGCCGTTTCTTCTTCGGGGCGGATGATCTCGTCCACCTGCATTGCTTCCAGAACCGCTTCGTGCAAGGCGGAAACGGACCGGCTAATCAACCTTTTCACTTTCAACTGCTTCATCAGGGCGGTAGCCATGATGTTGGCGCCTTCATTCTCGCCGATGCAGATCATGATGATATCAGCGTCTTTCAGCGGGAGGGCCGATACCGCCTGGCGGTCGGTACAATCCAGGCAAATGGTATGGGTAACCTTTTCCTTCAGGAATTCGACCTTTTCCATTTTCACGTCGACCCCGATCACCTCATGGCCCAGACTGGTCAGTTTTTCCGCCAGCGTCGCGCCGAAGTTGCCCAAACCTACAATGATGTATTTCATGCCTGTATTTTGTTTTTCAGTTGATCAGTATCTCTTCGGTCGGATACTTGTATTTGGTGCTTTTCACTTTTCTGAACAGGGCCACCAGGATGGAAAGCATACTCACCCGGCCGATGAACATGGTCAGGATGATGATCACTTTGCCGGCCGAATTGAGATGGGGCGTGATCCCCAGGCTGATCCCAACCGTACTGTAGGCCGAGAAACTCTCAAACGCGATGGACAACAGGTCCTTTCCGCTGTCGAAGGTAGCGATCAGAAAAATAGAAAACCCGATCACGATCAACGACAGGGAGATAATGGCAAAAGCCCGACGGATGGAAATATCGGAGACTTCCCTGCGAAATACCTCGACCCGGCTTTTGCCCCGGGCAATGCTCAGGAAATTCAGGGTAGCGATCGCTATGGTACTGGTCTTGATCCCCCCGCCCGTTGATGCGGGTGACGCGCCGATCCACATGAACAGAAAGGTCACCATGATGGTGGAAAAATGCATTTTGGTCAGGTCCACCGAATTGAAACCCGCGGTCCTGGGCGTAGCGGCGCCGAAAAATGCCGTCACCACCTTCCCGAATCCGTTGTGCTCCGCAAGGGTATTATCGTATTCAAAAATATAGAACAGGATCGTACCGCCTATCAGCAGAATGCCCGTTGTGATCAATACGATCCGGGTATTCAGGTTGATCACCCAGGGTTTGTACCGCTCCTTTCCGCTCGACAGCCGCCTGATCAGCAGGTGCTTTATATAACTCATGAAGTTGAAGGCGATCGGAAACCCGATACCGCCCAGAATGAACAGCAGGGCGATGATGAGGTGCAGGGGGTAATTGAACCGGTAGGTCTCCTCATAAAGGCTGTTGCCCAGCGTAGAAAAACCGGCGTTGCAGAAGCTCGACACGGAATGGAAAACGGAGAAAAATATCCGGTCGCCCAGGGCTGAAAACAGCTTGGGATCAAGGGTCGTGAAGATCAGGACCGCGCCGGTCGCTTCAATGCCCAGGGTCAGCAAAATGATTTTCTTCAGTGTGCTGAACACCTCGCCGATCTTCTCGGTATTGGTCATGTCGTGCAGCATGAGCTGGTTCTCATACGTGGATCCGCCCTTGAAAAAATAGCTGAAATAGCTGGCAAAGGTCATGATGCCCAGGCCGCCGATCTGGATCAGGAACAGGATGATCAACAGTCCGAAATCGGTAAAATAGGTGCCCGTATCCACGACGATCAGCCCCGTAACGCAAACGGCGCTCGTAGAGGTGAACAAAGCGTCGATCAGGCTGATCCCGTCATGGGTCGCTTTGGGCAGCATCAACAGGGCTGCTCCGGCCGATACCATCAGGAAAAAACTGGCAATAAACAACTGGGCCGGGTTGATGAACGTCCGTTTGATCCGGATCTCCAACGACGAGAATTCCCGGATAAAAACCAGCAAAACGGCCATATAGGTCCAAAGCCGCCGGTGAAAAACCGGCAACCGGATCCAACCGATGATGTGCACCAGGAGGACGGAAAGAAAAACCAGGGAGATCAGGTCGAACAACCGAACGGTACGCCTGTTGCGCTGGGCATCGGCGAAATAACGGATCAGCAGGGAAGCAATGCCGACAATGATGACCACATCGTAGATCCAGAGCAATTCATTCTGCACCTTTTGGGTGTTGTCAAAACCCAGGTCGTAAATGGCCGTAAATACGGCTATCAGCCCCAGCCAAAATGGGATAAGGCCTGGAATTTTCCTGACGTACCGAATTTTCAACAGATGAAAAAAATCTTTGCTTTCCATAGGATAATCCGACAAAATTACCCCTTTGCCGGATATTGTCCAAAGGAATCTGAAATCCAATTTTCACCGGGCATTCCTGACCCTAAAGAGGGAAACCTACCCTGAATGAACAAAACCTATTTCAGGGCAGCATAATCCTGACACTCTGCTCATTTTGTCCGGTAGTGTGCCCATTCACCCTTTCCTTGCATCCAGATGACCGTCTGGCGGAAGCCGCCGTTTTTAACCAGGTTCCGCCCGTTTTGAAAAAGAACAGGGGACCGGCGTCCGCATCGAACACCGGTCCGGTTCCTGTTCATTACCAAACCTAAAGATCTTTATTGAGCGCCGTCCTTTTGGGCCACTTCAACCGTATACTGCGCCACATTCCTGCCCTGCTCCAATCCTACTTCCGCATCAAAACGGTAGTGGATGCCGCCGTACACCCGGGAGATGGCCGCCTCTTCCGCCCAGGCATTGCATTGCTGGGCCTCAGCAGGAAAGATGTAGGACAGCACTTCCGCCGCCGCCGCTGAAAAGACGCTGTGGCCGGAGGTGTAACTGGGGAAATTGGGCGTACCCGCAATGGTCTTGAACCCGGGAATCGTCTGGATCGGCCGCGGGAAATGGTAGTAATATTTGGCGTCCCAGCAACTGATCCCGGCGTCCATGATGGCCATATTCATATAAGCGAACGTACGCGCGGAGCGGAGCGGGTTCATTTTGTATTTGACCATGAATTCCTTGGCGAACCGGTTCCAGTGTCCGGGCGGCGTATAGGTGCCGAGGCCGTCCTGCCACCAGTTGGCGATCCGCCTTCTTTCCTCGGTCATGTGATCGGCGATGTCCACCAGCTCATCGATGTTGGCCTGGAATTCAGCTGTTCCGGGGGCGGGAGGCGGGTCTGGGCGGACATCCTCCACATTGGCCACATTCCACATCTTCACCTTGCCGAACAAGGGGGTCAGGCCGACCGGCCGAACCGGGGCCTCGAGGTTGTCCCATTGCCAGCCGAACCGGTCGAAAGCCGCTTGTTTGATGGAGTCGGAAACCGGTTTGGGCGCCTGGGCTTTTTTCATGCCGTCGTTGGCGGCCCGTTGCAGGGCTATTTTGGCTACCTCCACGCCGATATGGGCGCCGGCGTCCACATCGCTCTGCACGTTGATGCCCGCCGCGATCAGGCTCGCCAGGTGTTCTTCGGCCCTGGCGGCCAGCATTTCCTTTTCCAGCGGGAACATCACCGACAGGATATCCCTTGAAGCGGCTGCAATCACGGCCCCGTCGGATGGATAGGAAGGCAGGTCGCTGGGTTGATACGCCGGTTGAATGGTGTTGTCCACCTTGTACGGCGCCGGCCGGTTGTACTGGTACTTATAATGCCAGGCAGTTATGAGGCCGTCAAACTGGGCGACGCTCATATAGGCCAGCATCCGGCAGGTATACGGCGGGTGGGCGAACGGAAAAAGGGGTTGTTTGCCGGGGTTGGCCGGGTCCGGAAGGGTATAGGTGCCGTCCGGATTGGGCCCCGGGATGAGGTTGTACTTGGCTGCCAGCTCCAGCGCGATCTCGTTCCATCGCAGGATCGGGTTGGCCGTCCAGTATTCCACCGCGTCGGATCTTGTGGCCGCAGCCGATTTGACAGCCGCCAGTTCGGCCTGGTAAGCTGCGGAGTTGACATCTTCAGGCGCATCCACCGCAATCTGGTCGGAGGCCGACAACAAAATGGGCTTCCAGTCGCCGCCGTTCTCATCCAGGCCGACGAAGGCGTAATCCTCAAAATCGATCCTGGTCGGCAGGTTTTTTTCGCAGGCCGACAACCCGAAGAGGAAAAAAACAAAACAGAAAAGAGGCAGTATGATTGAATAGTTTTTCATGGCTGATGTTTTCAGATTTTGAACTGATAGGTGACGCCCGCGCCGATATTGGTGAATTTGCCCATATTCCGGCCGTTGATCATTTGGTTGTAATAGGCCAGCACGCCCAGCCCCTTGAGTTTTTTGAAGTAATACTGGGTATTGAATCCCACCTGGCCCACCTCGACCTTGTTGGTGGGCTGTCCGGCGTTGTACTTTCGGATATCATCACCGGAAGTACACCTCAATCCGGTGTAGTTGGCTTCCAGTTTCAGCGAATTGTCCAATAGCCAGACCCCGGCAACCGCCTGGTACTGCCAGGCGTTGGGCACATCCATAAAGGCGGTGTAATAGCTGCCGTTGTTGTAGTAGTAATCCCGTTCGGCTTCGGTCTGGCCGCGCCACAGATAGGCCAGCGCACCCCTGACGTAAAGGCCGTTGTCCATCCGGTACTGGAGGATGCCTCTGCCGCTGACTTCGGGCGCTCCGAATCCCAGGCTGAAGGGCATATAATCGGACAGATAGTTGGTCAACGGCGTGGAAAAGCCCAGCGTGGACAGCAGGGATAATTTCCCTTTCCCGGCCTGTTTGTTGAAAAACTCGTATTTCAGGGCAAGGTTCAGGTCCTGGATGCCGCTGGCGCCCTTCATTTGTCCGCCGCTGGCCTCCGTGTGCACATAAGCGGTCCCCGCAATGAGGTTCAGCTTGTCAAAAATGCCGTAGGCGAACATAGGCGTCACCGTGTTCCTGGAGAGTGTGCCGACGTTAGCGTTGGTTCTAAGGGTGGGTCCCTCCCAATACTCGTCCCAGGCGCCGTCATCGTAGATCAGGGCGAAACAGATCTCCCTTTTCTTCATCATGATGGCATCCGAAGGCGTCTGTGCCAGAAGGGATCCCACAAAAGTAAGCACGGTAGCCAGGCTCAGGCCCAGCCTTATGTAGCAGATCATACTCTTTTAAATTTTGATTTGATGGTAAGTCTAATACTTTGCTGTTGCCGGATGGAAGGTCCGCCAGCTATGCCAATATTCCTGGGAAGCGGTCAGTTTTTTCAGGTCGGGTATCGCAGGGTCATGCGATTTCCCAACGAGGTTATAACTGCCGTCCGGTGTAAAAAGCGTGTCGTTTTGCAGGGTAAACCGTTGGTCTTCGCCCGCCCGTTGCAGGACGGTAAAACTCTTGTTATCCCCGGCAAGGACCAGTGCTATGGGCAGGCTGCCCAGTCTGTCGTAGATGATCCGTTCTTTTTCCAATGCGACCCAGTCATAGGCCTTGGCTTCCCGGTCGGTCGCCACGCCCACCACCCAGGCTTTTTCCGCCCAGGGCACGGTATCCCGGCGGGTCAGGACGCCTTTGCGGCGGCCCGCTTCGTAATTGGCCAGGCTGTCGTATTCGGCGGCAAAGGCGGGGTCCGGTTGCATGATCCGGGTAGCGGGATACATGCGGAGCCATCGGCCCAAAGCCATCTGCGAGCTGGGCATTTCCGGCAAAGCAGCGCCGGTGAGCTTCCCGGCAATGGCTTCCCCGTTCACCTGGCGCCACCAGCTTTTGGTCGTCTTGTCCTCGAACATGGCGTTGAAATGATCCATCCCGACCAGCCGGAAGGTTTCTGTTTTGCCGTTCACGACCGGTTCGAAAACGCGCCCGGTCCGGCAAACGGTGCAATAGGTAACGATCACAGGCTTTCCGCCTACTGTGTCAAATACCTGGTGGTGATATCCGATAAACTGGATCGGATAGGCCTTTGCCTCACCCCCGTATTCCACACCCAGGACGAGCCGGCCGGTGTCCACAGCGCTTTCCGCCCCTACCGCAAACCGGAGGTTCTCCGGCTGACGGAACATGGCATCAGCGGCCATCACAAAATTGGCATTGTACACCACCGCTCCGGCCGCCGCGACCAACAGCAGAGAGAATATTTTGGAGCCCTTGAATGCCGCCGGAAAACCCGCAATCATCAATCCACCAAAAACTGCACGGATAGCCCAACGCCATTTATACAGAAAATAGGCCAGGCCGATGCTCTCCATCTGCTGGCTGCCGGGCATCGGCATAATAAAATATATATCGGCTATCTCGAACAGGATCAATCCCAATGCACCGAGGTAAAAGAATTTCTTCATTGATTTGATTTTAACGGAACAAAACCCGTTCCCGCACCCCCAATGTGAACAGAAACCCGATCAGCAGGGTGAAGGAAAAAACAGTGATCGCATTTCCGTAACCGCCCAGGATCTGTACCAGCCATCCGACAAAAAATACGGCTGCTGCTGTAAATATCCTTCCGATATTGAAGCAAAAGCCGGTTGCCGAAGACCGTACGGAAGTAGGGAATAAAGCCGGTATATAGGCATTTAAAACACCTTGACTGATAACGCACTCGTTCCGGTGAGAAACCACGGCTGCGATCAATTCCCTTTCCGCTTCGGTCAGGGTTGATGGCCCCCTCAGCAACAGCTGCGTCAGCTCACGCAAGGGCGCACCCGTATCCTTCCGGTATTCCAACAACCCGGTCACCCCCGGGAGGTGCGCTTCCAGCAATATATACGGCATAAAGATTGCTTTTGGGCAACTGGCCGAGGGCGACAAGGCGTATACCGGCGGCACGGAAACCGTGTTTGTCAACGGCATCCCCTCCGGGTTTTTACCTTGTTGCCCTAAGCGCTTGCTGCGTTTGGATCAGAACCTGTAAGCGTAATTGGCCGAGATCAGGTAATCCGCGAATGCGGCGTCACCGTGCTTCTGACCAGTCGGATCCTGGCGGTCGGAATAGCTCTTGATCCTGTTGCGGTACAGGGCAACCGGTACGGAAAATCCGAAAGTATGGGCGCCGGAGCTCCAGAGCAGGCCCGGTTCAACGGATACGATATAACCCGGCCTACGGGAACCCTCGCTGCTGCCGAAGATGTCGATGGCGGGCAAACCTTCGATGCGGCCGCCCAGATTGAGGGCAAGGCCCAATGCGGGCAAAGCGGCATAAGAAACGCCGAGACGGCCTGCGTATTGATCGGGAACCGACAGGTTGGCCTCGTTGACCCCCTTCGGGTTGAACAGGTAGAAACCGTTGTAGTACAGGGAAAGCGCCGGCGTGATGGTCTGGTAGCCCTGCAATTCGATGCTGGCGCCCCAACCGCCGTCGCCGAGCTGGATGGACTGGTCGACGAACTTGGTGATGGTCGAATCCGCTCCGCTGTTGGTCCTTTTATGGAAGACATCCTTGACCGTGGATTTGCCGGTCGGCGCCTTGATCCCCAGGCCGATGGCGAAGTTGCCGTGCATATGGGTAGCCGGATCAAGCACCCAATAGGTGGCCGCCACCCGAAGGTCGCTGATACCCGCCGAGCCGGTTGCGAAACGCATATGTTCAGGATTGGATTCTTCGGAATTGCCATAGTGTTCGTACAGGGAAGACCGGCGGTTGAAGTTGACCGGAAGGTTGATGCTCAGGCTCCAGCGATCGTTCAGCGTATAGCTCAACCCGAAATCGATGGAATGGGAATCGTTGATCACTTCCGTGCCCTCGGCAACCCGGTTGGCTTCCTCATGATCCCCCCTGAAGTGGCGGAAGGAATGGAAATACCGGTAGGAGGTTGTCAGCTGAAACTGGCCGGGGTGGGTCAGCGAGGAAAGGCTGTTCGGATTCCCGCCGGTGCAGGACATCATGTTCCGGATCGCGATGCAGCCCTGGGCGTTGAGCATCGTTGCGGAAAAGGTAAACAGGATAAAAAAGCAGGCTATATTGAGTGTCAAAGTTTTCATAATCGCATAAAGTTTGGCTTGTCATTAATCTTTTGAACAGGAACCAGTTCGGCCGGGCGGCCGGACGGGTAAAACAGACCGCGGACAATCCTATCCTGATCAACGCCGACCGAACCGCCGGTACGGGGCAGCACAGCAGACAAATGAAAGGATTACGGTAAAACGCGCGGGTCAGACAAGCCGGGGAGGGGGCGCGGGAATAGATATGTTCAACCTGCCGCAAGGGGGAACGAAGGCAAACACATTGCGATGGAGAAGTGGTCCGACAGCGGGCAACGATTCGGGGTCTTCCAGGCAGAAACTGGAAAAAAGCCGTTCCAATACGGCTTTTTTGGCGGATCGTTCGTCCTGATCGGGTTGGTTAACGGGCTGATAGCGTACTTGAATGCGTTCGGTGGCCTGATTGTCGATGGTGAAGTAGCTCACCTGGCCGTTGTCTTCTTCTGTGAAAATATAGGGAGCGCCGTAGCCCAGCCTGTGGAGCGCTTCCAGTTGTTCTTCATCCTGGATCTGAACCCGGGCTTTGATGCCGGTTTCAGCTTCCATTTTGGCGGCGATGGCCTTTTCCCGGTTGTTCATCCGGGTTTCCACTTCTACGGCATAACCGGCGTTGATATAAATGCGCCCGCCAACCCATTGGAACAGGATCAGCAGGATCAACGCCCAGGCGTAAAACGGCCTTTTTATTTTCCCGTAGGTGTTCAATTCAAAAAGTTGGCTTTAACATTCCGGCGTTGTGAGACCGCCGGCATACACGGTAAAACTGATGCAAGTAAATTATTTTTTTCGAAGCAGCCAAATTTTTTAATTCCGGCCGTTCACTGCGCCGGGTATTCCAGGATCGAGATTTTCCGGAAATCGATCGGTGCGCTGTTGGATTGCAGGGAAATAAACCCCGACCGGACGGCATCGTCGCCGTTCACAATGAAGGTTTTTCCGGGATCATGGTCGGGGCGGTAGCGCGGATTCTCAAATTCCAGGATCACCTCTCCATTGACAATATGCTGAATCCTGCCGCCGCGCACATCGATTTCCAGGGTCACCCACTGATCTCCGTGGAAGGTCCGCTTTACGGTAGCCGGCGTGCAATAGGATTCGTTGGGCCTGCCGTTGAGCTCTACCGTTGTTCCGGAAGCGCAGATCTCCCCGACCGGCCGTTCGTCCTTGCCGTTGCCGCCGTGCAGGTTGTATTCCAGGCACACCGGGAAAGGCTGGTCGACGCCCATGGTGCGCGGGTCCTGACAATGATACTGGATCCCGCTGTCGCGATACCCCCAGGAAGGCCCGCCCGGCGCCGTTTCGCCTACAAACCGGTATTCGACCTTCAACCGGTAATTGGTAAAGCGTTTATCGAAATACAAGGCGCCGAATTTG
Organism: uncultured Lewinella sp.; assembly: GCA_937873655.1. Taxonomy (GTDB): domain Bacteria; phylum Bacteroidota; class Bacteroidia; order Chitinophagales; family Saprospiraceae; genus JACJYC01. The sequence continues at coordinate 43,111 of CALMYQ010000223.1, forward strand.
TTGTCGAAGCTCCCATATTGATCATAACGCACGCTCAGAATGCCGTTTTCCACCCGGAAGGTATTGCCGTAATTCTCACCGAGCGGGTACCCCGCAACCTTGGGCAGCCACCCATCGAGGTTTTTACCGTTGAACAGGTCGACCCACTTCCCATCGGTAAGGGACCGCTGCGTGTTACAGGACAGGATGGCGAGCAAGGTCAGGAGGAGAAGATATTTGGACATGGCTGGTTTATTGATTTGGTGATTTGCCGCCTTCACTCTTGGGAGCTACGGCCGCCGGAGGTTAATTTGGTCAGTTCCTCAATTCCTCAGTTCCTCAATATAAAAAAGCGCCGGACAGATCCAAAAACCCGCCCGGCGAAGTCGATCTATTTATTGGAAAAGACCAGATAATCCCAGGCGTTCAGGCTGAGGGACATGCCGTCGGTCAGTTCTTTCGGTTCGTTGGTGAACACGTTGGTATAGGTTCCGGCAAAGTTGCTGCCGGTCAATTTGAGGTCCTGCTTCTTAGCGGACAGGTTGATGACAACAACCGCCTTGTCGCCGTCCTTTTCGCGGATGAAGGCATAGATATTCTCATCATTGCCTGTCGGGATCTTGACGAGCGGGCCGCCTTCGGTTCCGTTCCAAAGGCCTTTGTTGCGGTCCTTCAGGTCGAAAAGGGTTTTATAAAAGCCGGCATATTGGTAGTCGCCCCAGGGGATGGAATCCTTGGTGAAGAAGGCCAGTTGTTTGTCCATGGCGGATTCCTGACCGGAATAGATCAGGGGCATGCCGTCGAAAGTGGAAACGAGGACGGCGAACGCCTTATGCCCGTCGCCCATGCGCTGGAACTCGGTGCCCGACCAGGAATTCTCGTCGTGGTTGGATGTGAATTCCATGAAATAGCCTTTGGTATATTCCTTTGCCTTTTCAGCCAGGAGCCGGTCGATGTCCAGCGCGGTCTTCTTTTCGACCGGCGCCGCACCGCCGTCTGTGGCGTTGCCCTGGACGAGTTGCGGGGTTTTATCCCGGTTGGCGCCCTGGGTTTTGGCGATATCGTTCAGCAGGTGGTGCATCGACCAGGCGTAATCCATCACAAATGCGCCGTTGTTGCGGATGGCGGGCACTTCTGCTTCTGCCAGCATGAAGAGCGGCTTCATGGCATAAAGCGAATCGGAACATTCGGCCCAGAAATCCACCGGTACATTGTGCGCCACATCCACCCGGAAGCCGTCGATACCCGTTTCGGTCACCCAGAACTGCATGGCGTCGATCATCCCCTGGCGCAGGGCGGGGTTATCGTAATTGAAGTCGGCCACGTCTGTCCAGCCCCAGGATTTGCCGGTAGCCGGATCGATGGGATCCACCACGTTTCCGAGCGAATCCTGCGTATACCAATCCTTGTGTTCGGTGATCCAGGGGTTATCCCATCCGGAATGGTTGGGCACCCAGTCGATGATGATGTGCATGCCGGCGTTGTGAATGGCCACAACCAGGTGTTTGAATTCCTCCATGGTCCCGAAATCCGGGTTGACGGCGTAATAATCGGCCACCGCGTAGGGGCTGCCCAGATCGCCTTTCCGGTTCTTGACGCTGACCGGATGGATGGGCATGAACCAGAGGATATCGACGCCCATTTCCCTGAGGCGCGGGATATGCGCTTCAAAAGCCTTGAAGGTGCCTTCGGGCGTGTATTGCCGGGTATTGACCTCATAGATGACCGAATTCTTGTGCCAGTCGGGAACCCTCGGTTTTTCAAAGGTTACGGGCGGCTCAGCGATCTCGGCCGGCTTGTTTTTGCAAGCGGTGCTGAACAGGGCGAGGGAGGTCAGGAGGAGCCCCCAGGCCAGGATTTGAAATTTTTTCACGTCGCTTTAATTTTAAGTTGATGTATGCTTGCAAAGCTAGCTCTTTTTGGGGAAAGGCATCGGTGGGGGATTTAGCGGCTCGGCGCGACTTCAGAATTTGTTCTTCCGTTTGTTCTCTAGGATCTGCTTGTACATTTTGCCCATTTTCCGGTCCTTTTTCCGGCGTTCGCGCAGGGAGGTTTGGAAACGCGATTGTTCGCGCAGCATTTTCTGGTAATTTTCAAAGGCTGCCGGGTCGATTTCGCCGTTATCCAGCGCTTCCAGGATGGCGCAGCCTTCCTCTTCGGTATGGGTGCAGTCAGAAAATCTGCATTGCCCGGCCAGTTCCGCAATCGCCTCAAAGGTGGAGTCGATGCTGTCGCTGTCGCCGGCAATGCCGATCTCGCGCATACCCGGGGTATCGATCAGGATGCCGCCGTTTTCGAGTGCGAACAGTTCGCGGTGGCTGGTGGTATGCCGCCCTTTGCTGGTGCTTTCGCTGACGGCGCTCGTTTTCAGCAATTCCTCACCGAGCAGGTTGTTCACCAGGGTGGATTTGCCGACCCCGGAGGAGCCCATGATGCAATAGGTCTTTCCCTTTTCCAGGTGTGCCCGGAGTTGGTCGTAGCCCTCGCGGGTTTCATTGCTGAGGCAAACAATGGGGATTTTGCCGACCCGTTTTTCCAGCTGCGAGCCCAGTCGATCCAGGCTCTCCTGATCCGTCAGGTCCGTTTTGGTCAGCACGGCGATGGGTTGAATGCCGGCAGCGTGGCAAACCGCCAGATAGCGTTCCATCCGGTTGAGGTTGAAATCGTGCCCGACTGCCTGCAGGATAAACGCCCGGTCGACGTTGGCGGCAATGATCTGTTTTTCGCCGTGTTTGCCGACGGCCTGCCGTTCCAGCACCGTCTGCCGGGGGTACAGCTGGAGGATCAACGCAGCTCCCTGGTCATAAACGGACAGGGCCACCCAGTCGCCGACCGCCGGAAAATCGGCGCGCGAGGCGGCTGAATACCGCAGGTTGCCGGTGACCTCGGCATCGTATTCCCCGTTTTCGGTCCTGACCACATAGCGTTCCCGGTGTTCCTGGATCACACGACCCAGTTCGGCGCCTGCCAGCCCCTGTGAATCGAAGTATTGGCCGATAGCGGGATCGTATCCCAGGTCTTCTTTGGTCATGGCATAATTGCTGAATTCACAATCCTATTCATTCAAATTACGGATCAACTGATAACAAAATTGCACCACTCCCTTGAAATTATCAACGCTGATATGTTCGTTGTTGCCATGAAAACACGACATGCAATCCGTTTCGATGCGCATAGGGTAGAACCGGTAGACATTTTCGGCGATGCCGATGTAATGCTTGCTGTCGGTGCCGCCGCCGAGCAGGCCGGGCGCTATGGTCGTTTCCGGCATCAGTTGGAGGATGGTCTTTTCCAGAAGTTTATAGCTGTCAGACCCGGCATCTGAAACAGGCGTGGGCAGGCCGGCCTGCATGTACACCTCCACTGAGATCCTGTCGTCTTTCACTATTTTCCTGATATGATTGAGAACGTCCTCGGGGGTCTCCCCGGGCATGATCCGTGAATTGACCACAACGGACGCTTCGGTCGGTATGACATTGTCCTTGACGCCGCCGGAAATGATCGTAGGCACCAGGGTGGTATGGGCGTTCATACCTTCCAGGATGAATTTCCCGAAGAGCCATTTATTCGCCGCCGCCATCCGGAAGCCGAAATTGTCCAGTGCAGGCGCCACCTTTTCGATCTGGGTTTTCACCAGCGGCGCCATATGGTACGGGAAAGGATTGTTTTCCAGCCGGGTAATGGCCGCTGCAAGCGATCCGATCGTATTGTCTTTCGGCGGTTCGCTGGAATGGCCGCCGGGTGTATTGATCTTCAGCTTGTAGGACACGTAGCCCTTTTCGGCCGTATTGATGAAAGCCACCTGATTGCGGGTATGCGCCAGTTCCTTCGGTGCTATGTACCCGCCTTCGTCGAGCGCAAAGGCAACGGGCAGGTTAAGCGACCGAAGGTATTCGGCTGCCTGTTTGGCGCCCTGGTCGCCGCCGATCTCCTCGTCGTGCCCGAAGGACAGATAAATGTTCTGCCCGGGCTTAAATCCTTCCGACAGCAGCATTTCCGCCGTTTCCAGCAGGGCGATGACATTGATCTTGTCGTCGAGAGTACCGCGCCCGTATATCTTATTGTCGATGAGATCGCCCGAAAATGGCCCGGCCTCCCATTTGTCCATGGTGCTGGAGTCAACCGGTACGACGTCATAATGGCCCATCAGCACAACGCCCGGCTTTTTGGGGTCGGTTCCCGGCCAGGTATAGAACAGGGTATGGTTGAAAATCTTCCGGTCGAGCAGCGAATCCACCAACGGGTAGGTTTCCCTGACGAATGCCTGGAATTTCCGGAATTCAGCGGTGTCGATCCGGCTGCGATCCGTGTAGGAAACCGTTTTGAAGGTCACGGCGGTCCGGAAATGGTCGATCGCCTGATCCGGAACGGATACCGGCGCCACTGCATCATACGCCGGTTGATCGGAAGAAAGGGTGAAGGTATTGAACAACAGAACAGCTGCCAGGATCAGGATCAGCAGCCCCAGGAGTTTCAGGAGTTTTTTCATAGCGTTCGTTTCAGCAGATTATGTGCTAAAGATAATCAATCCGCCTGAAACAAGATCCTCCATTCTTCACTGTTCTCGCCGAGCAGGTCCCGGATGGTGGTCCCTTCGGCGTTGGGAGCCTCAATATCGGCGCCGGCGGCGATGAGCATCCTTGCGCAGGCCAGCTGTTGGTGCCGGTTCGGGTCGCCGCCGTGCACATAGCCGTGAATGGCCCAGAACAGGGGCGTGGAGTCGTAATCCAGGTCTTTGAGGTGGATATCGGCGCCGGCGGCGATCAGCCTGTGCACGAGGGCATCCCGTCCGGTCCAGGCCGCCCAGTGAAGGGCTGTACCGCCATGGCATCCCTGGTGCCGGATATCGGCGCCGCGGTCGAGGTAAAGCATGCCCACTTTATCGGCGTGCAGGCTGGCGGCGGCGATCAGCGGGGTATCCTTCCGCAGCTCAGATTCAAGCCCGTTCACATCGGCGCCGAATTCGAGGAAAACTTCGGCGATTTCCACACCGTCTTCATCGCTGTAATGCCCTGAAAAAACGCGGTCGCAGATCCGGTGCAGCGGGTGGCACAGGGTCGGGTTCTTGTCGTCGAATGGAATCCCCTTATTGGCCAGGGACGGGTCAGCAGACAGGGCTGCGCGGATTCCGGCCAGGTCTTTCTTTTCTATCAGATCCATCATATATCGGGTGATTTTTATTCCATCAGGTCCACATAAGCCTTCAGTATGCGGATGAACTCTCCACGCTTCGCTTCAATATCGGCCATATCCCGGAAATAAACCATCCGCCGGTCCTTATAATCGCCTTCAAGGAGATCGGATTGGACCTGAACAATAGTTGCATGGTGGAAAACCAGATGAACGCGGTCGGTCGGCCGGATATGAAATGTCAACAGGTCGGCCTTATAATAGTAACTCGGCGCATTCCATTTGATCCGTTCGCTGAAACGGGGATCTGCTTCCTTGATGATCGACCGGACAACCTCTATCGCTGCTTTCAACGGGTGATCCAGCTTCGCCATATAATCCGCTACCTGCTCGCCATCGGACGGCTTTTTCGCGCGGCCCTTTTTGGTTTCCATGGATGATGGGTATGAATTCGATCGCAATATAGCGCCGATTCAATTAAAAAACAAATATTTTGTATAATTTTAAATAAAAACTTTTTATTGCTGATTGCCGTTCAAAATATCATAGGCATTGCGGATATTGGCGTCGTTGGGATTGAGCTGCAACGACTTTTCATACATCTGCCGGGCCTCGTCCAACCGGCCGGCCTTGTGCAGCAGAATACCCAGATTGCCCAGCACAATCGCCTGATCGGGTTTGATCCCCAGGGCCTGCTGATAGAGGGTAATGGCCTGTGCCGGGTCATCGTCGGCCAGCAGGTTGGCGTAATTGACCAGCGAATAAAAATTCTTGCCGTTGTATTCAAGCGATTTTTTATAGGCTTCCCTGGCGCCTTGCGGGTTGTCAAGTACGCCGTGAATGACCCCTTTGAAATACCACAATTGCCAGTCGTCCGGGTATTTTTCCAGGGCCTCGTTGCAGAGCGTCAGGGCCTTCTGGTGGTTGGCCACCCGGCTCTCTCCCGGTATGGAAGTCAGGTTCTGGATATAAGCCCTCATGCTCCTCAACGAATTGGCGTAGGCGTAATCCGTGTTCACCAGGGTATCGTCATTTTTCCAGGCGTTCACCCGGATAGAGGACATGACGAGGAATACCCCTGAAAGCAGCGCAAGACCGACGTAAGCCCCTGCCCCACCCCGGGTTTTAAGCCTGGAAAACGCCCATTGCAGCAATACGCCGACCGCCAGACAAAATCCGAATATCGGGATGAACAGCAAGCGGTCGCCGAAGGTCGTTGCGATCCGGATCACCAGGTTGGCAGCCGGAAAAAGGGCTATCAGGAAGAAGAGCACACCGAAACCGGCCAGGTTCTTTTTTTTCAGGGTCAGCAACCCAAAGGCCGTCAGCCCGGCATACAAGGCGACGGACACCAGCGCAAGCGGTACCGTGGAACGCCCCACTACAAAATGCCCCAGGGAATAATCCCAGCTCAAAGGGTGCGGCCAGAAAGCGATCTGGAGATACTGCAACAGGATCCTGAACGCCATCGCCCATCGCTGCGCCGGGTCGGCAATAGCCAGCAAACTGTTGTTGTAAATATTGATATGCTCAGGCGGATTGCTGAACAAAGCCAGCCGGATGATCAGGAAAACGGCGCCGGCTGCCAGAACAGGAACAGCGGAACCGAACGCCTTCTTCAGGTCGTCATCCGTGGTGTAATAACAGCTCAAAGGGATCAGCAGGGCGAACACAAACCCGGTTTCCTTGCTGAAAAAGGACAGCACAAGGAACAACAGGCTCAACCACAACGACCGTTTGCCCGCTCCTTTCCGGTACCGGAAAAAATACAGCATCGACAAGGCGCCGAAGATGAAGCAAAGGATGTCGTCCCGCCCTTTGATATTGGCCACCGACTCCACATGCACCGGATGCACGGCAAACAGCAGCGCAACGCCGAACGAAAGCCAGATCGAAGCTGAGGGCATCAGGTGTTTACGCAACAGTACGAACAACAGCAGGACCAGAAAAAGGTAATAAAGGATATTCATGAGGTGTTGCGGCCCCGGGTTCATCCCGAACAGGGACACCTCCAGCGCATGCGTGAACATGGTTACCGGCCTGGTCACCCCCGGCACCGTCAGTTCGTTCCTGAACGCGGCCCCGATCAGCCCGGGAAAGCCCGCCAGGCCTTTGCTCACATAGGCATTATCGACAATGATGATCTTGTCGTCAATCGCAAAATCGTACGCGACCGTTTTTACATACATGATCAGGATAACCAGGCCGAGAACCAGGTACAATCCAGGTATCAGGTTTTTGTTCTTCGGTGTTGCTGCGGCTTTAGGCTTCGGCGCCTGCTTGTTCTTTTTACCTTTCATGACTCCCCGCCTTCCGGCTTTTTGGTAAACCACAATTTCAAATTAGCCATTGCCTTCAGGAAGGCTTTATCCTTACAATCCCGAAACGAGGCGTTTTCCGAAATATATTTATAAATAGAGGCTGAGCGTGCTTTTTTAGTTTTCCTTAAAACTGCTTCAACAGCTTCTTTGGGTCTACTTGGTTTTTCTTCACCAGATAAAATCCACCCATTTTCCCTTAACCAGGTGTAAAGTGATATCGATTCATTCCAGTTAAAGGCAAAGGTAACCCTTGGAGAATCTATCCATATCCAATTTTCGACTTCAGGTTGGATCGCAAGTGCACAAACTTGACCATCTGTCCAGCCATTCTTTAAAAGGTTGGTTTCGACAATATTCTCAATATCTTCTTTTGTTTTATGTTCTTGTCCGCAACCTTCGAAATCAAAAACAACCATAGCATGCCGATATTGATTGCTGAATGGTCTCAAAAATTCTGCACTCCCGGTAAAACAACCCGAATCTCTATAAGGATGTCTTTTGATATCAAAATTGAACGGTCGGGTGCCAAAAACATGAGTCAACCTTGGCAATAACCCTTGAAAAACATTTTCAATGTCCAAATCTGCTACCAAGATTATTAGATCTTTCATGACAACACCCCCCCAGCAAACAAAACACTTAAATTAGTTTCGCCTTGCCATCCTTTAAGCATAGGGTGATCTACTCCTTTAACTATATCCGTTACACCTTGGGGCGTTTTTCCAAAGCAAAGAACATCATCAAGGTTGACCATGCTAAGAATGATTGGGGAATGGGAAGCAAGAAGTATTTGTGCATTATATACTGATGAGAGTGATTGAAATACCGTTTCGATTGCCTTAGGATGGATCCCATTTTCTGGCTCTTCTATCAAATATACTCCTTCAAAATCTGGTAAATACGCCGGCAAAGTAAGCGCCAATAACCTTAATGTGCCGTCCGAAATCAACCAACTTGGAATTTCCATCTCATTATTGTATCGTATTTTCAAATATCTATGTTTATCATCAGGACGCTCAACAGTTAAAATTTCCTGAACATCCGGCAAAGCCGTTCTAATATGCTCTATCCAATTTCGATAAGCATTAAGATCCCTTTTCTTCAAATCCTCAATAACCCACGGCAAATTGGATCCATCTGTTTTAAATTGGCGAGATTGCCCCGGAGGACTAGCCCTCCGGATATTCAAACTGTCAAGAATGAAGAGCTGAACTCCTTCATTGAGAAAATCTTTAAGCCAAGATGATACTGGAAACTTAGTAACATCAGCAGGCAGGTTTCCCAAAGCTGATTTTTTTATGCCTAATTTGAAAGAAGGAATCCACCCACCACTGTTATCCTTTCTGGTTTCAGGATAAAAAGTATCATTCCCACCCTCCTGTTTTTTGATTATTAATTTATACTGTTTAGCTGGGTAATTAATATTTATTAACTTATGGTCAACTTCAAAATATTCCGGAAATTCAATTCTCATTGTACCATTTTGGTTTTTTACTACTTCATTACTATTGAGCAATATCACCCTCTCCTCATGTATTGCATGTTCGTTTGTTTCTTTCTTCAATCCCAGTCTAACTTCATACCTTATCCGGTCGTATATATTGTTTGGCAATTGATCCGCCAAAAATTCAGGAATCTCTAATTCAATAGCCAATTCAATATCTCCTCCCTTACCAGCAAAAGTTAAATCCAAATAGTTTTGAGTCCGTTGCGTAATTGCAAAATCAATACCATTCATCACTAGATCAGCAATGAAGCTAATTACATCCAGAAAGGTCGTTTTACCGCTGGCATTGGCCCCAACTAGTACATGAAAATCACTTAAAGGTTGCGAAATGTATTTCAGCCCCCTGAAATTTTTAGTTTCAATCAATCTTATCATACCCGTAAAATTAGCACAATTTCATGGTAACAGGTATGCCGAAAACAGCGGATATTTTTTAACATGTGGCTAAATGGGTAGCAGCGTATATAAATGCAACGCTTTTATCTCCAGCCATTGGCGCGAAATCTAGATGCCACACAAGTTTTGCGCCACTAGCAACTAAAATATCGATGGAACTTTAGTCAATCCTGCAGCAGGCGTTCACCCGTAAAAGCGTACTATTCCCACCTGGGCAGAGGATGAAATCGGGCAGCCTGAATATCGCGTGAAACGCGTTACCCTATTGCCAAAGAAAATGCGGCTTTTTCAAATTTTTTGCTCATTTTGTCGGATAATCCGGCACATTCAGGCCCAGGATGATATCCCGTTCGGCGATCTGCAGGTCGCCGGATGTCCTCATTTTCATGATGCCGCTTCCGCCCCTGTTCTCCATTTTCCTCCGGATCTCCGGCGTCAGCAGGGGGTCATCGTCAAATAACCATTCGTCGATAAAGTACTCATTGGCGATACCGGGTTCCCTGATGACCGGGTGTATATGGGCCTGTGCATTTCGGTTGGGATACGGCGCCGGGCGGATGGTATAAATGGCATAACGGCCGTCGGCGCCGGTTTTGACCCAACCCCGGATATGGCCGTGCCGCTTGGCCTTTTCGGGCATTCCGGGGCCCGGGGAATAGTAGCCGTTGTTGTCCGTATGGTAGTCATAGAGGATCACGTCCGGCGCCGGTCATGGTCATACGGCTTTATTTAGTCTGAATGGCGTTTCAGCCTTAAATATAACGCCCAGGTACAGACGGAAGCCGGGAAAGTAGAGCAACCGCAGCCCGGAGTGGCGCAACTGCCGGTTCGGCCGTCAACAATGCACCAGCCCGCAGTCTTCTTTTTTGTCCTCTACCTCGATCGTGGCGTGGTGAATGTGAAAATCATCGCAAATAGACCTGATCCTGGATTTGAGGATGGAGGGATCGGAATGCGGATGACCGGGGTCCACCACGGCGTGGAGCGACAATACATGGAAATCGCCGTCGAGGCTCCAAAGGTGAAAATCGTGGAGGGAAGCCACCGGTTCCAGGGCGGAGATCTCGGCCTTCAAACCTTCGACGTCCATACCTTTGGGCGTCCCCTGGAGCAGGATCCGGAAAGTGCTTCGCAGGTTGCCGGCGGCATTGTACAATACCCAGCCGCTGATGGTCAGCGACAGGATGGGGTCGAGAACCGGCCAGTCGGCAAATTTCATCACAACACTGCCGATCAGGACGGCGATCCACCCCAGGACGTCCTCCATCAGGTGGAGGTAAACAGCCCTTTCATTGAAGCTCACACCTTTTTTCAGCCGGAATACGGCCAGGCCGTTCACCGCAATCCCGGCCACAGCCAGCAACAGCATACCCGTCGTATCCACCGGCTGAGGGGCAAGTATCCGCTGCACACCCTCAAAGACCACAAAGCAGGATCCACCGATCAGCACGGCGGAGATCAGGACGGCGCCCAACAGGGAAAAGCGCTTGTAGCCGTAGGTAAAATCAGCGTCCCGCTTCTTCCTGGAAAGCCGTTGCAGGTACCAGGTAACGCCGAGCGACAAGCTGTCGCCGAAATCGTGAAGGGCGTCGGACAGGATGGCAATACTGTTGGTAAAAAAGCCGCCGATAAGTTCGACAATCGCGAAAGTCAGGTTCAGGAAGAAGGCCAGCCGGATGTTCTTTCCGGAGTCCGTGTGATCGTGGTGATGGTGGTGGTGATGCATGGTACTTGTGGAGGATTCGGGGAACCGGGGAACCGGCTATTTCAGCTGTCCGGCAAAGATAAGGCATTATCCCCTGCAACCTGGTTGCAAAGTCAGTCAGCGCATTCGTCGCACCGGCCTTTCAGGATGAGGTTGATCTCCTGAATGTCAAAATCCTCCGGCAGTTCAAAAAGGGGCATTTTGGCCTGGGGAAGGCAAATGGTCCTGGCGCAAACCGTGCAGAAAAAATGGGGGTGCACGTCGAAATGGCCTTCAGCCGAACAGTTTTCCCGGCACAACAGGTAGACGGTGGTGCCGCCGACATTGACCCCGTGGATCAGGCCCTTTTTCTCGAAAGTCTTGAGTGTGCGATACAATGTGGCCTTATCGGACCGATAGAATTCGCGCTCCAACTGGCCGAGGCTGGCGGCTGTCCGGTTGTCCAGCAGGTATTCCAATACCAGGAGCCGCATCGCTGTCGGATGTACACCGTGCCGGATCAGGTGCTGTTCGGCTGAATGTTTCATGTCCTCCTGGTTAGTATGCCATTTCCACGATCCTGGCCGCTACCTCCGGCGTGATGTCCTTGTGTTCGCCCAGGCGGGTCATACCGTGGCTGACCAGCGCATCAGCGACGGTTTGCGCAAACCCCGGATACTGATCGGTATAATCGCTCAACCGGGTATCGATCCCGAGAGAATGGAAAAAGGCTTCTGTCCTGTCGATGGCCAATCTGGCTTTTTCATCAACTGTGCCTTCATGGATATCCAATACCCTTTCGGCGTATTGGGCGAGTTTTTCTTTTTTCTTTTCAAACTGGTGGGAATAAGCGCTGGGCAGGACCACGGCCAGGGTACGCGCGTGGTCGATGCCGAAATGGGCCGTCAGTTCGTGCGCGATCATGTGGACGCTCCAGTCGGTGGGCACCCCTTTCTGAATATAGCCGTTGAGCGCCATGGTACACGACCACATGAAATTGGCGGCGGCCGCATAGTCGGTCGGGTCGGCCATGACCCGAGGCGCCACTTCCATCAGGGTTTTGAGGATCCCCTCCGAGATGCGATCCTGCAGCCAGGCGTCCGCCGGATAGGTCATGTATTGCTCCATCACGTGCGTAAACGCGTCGACGATCCCGTTGGCGATCTGCCGGGGCGGCAGGCTGCGCACCACAGCAGGGTCGCAGATGGAAAATTGCGGGAACAGGCCGGGGCCGCCCATTGAGAGTTTCTCCCGGGTTTCGGAGCGGTTCACTACCGCGCCGCTGTTCATTTCGCTTCCGGTGGCGGGCAAGGTGAGGACGGCCCCGAACGGCAAACCGACGTAGGTGCGGATCTTTTTCGCGAGGATGTCCCAGGGATCGTCCCCCTCGTACATTGCCGCCGAAGACAGAAATTTGACCCCATCGATGACCGAACCGCCGCCCACGGCCAGCATGAAGCCGATTTTTTCCCGTTTGATCACCTCAAGGGCGCGCATCAGGGTGGTATATTCCGGGTTGGGCTCAATGCCGCTGAACTCGATCACATCGAACCCGGCGAGCGCCTCCATGACCTGATCGTAGATCCCGTTCTTCTTAATGCTGCCGCCGCCGTACAGCAACAGGATCTTCTGATCTTTCGGGACCAGAGCGGATAATTTCGTGATCTCGCCTTTGCCGAATACGATTTTGGTGGGTACGTACAGTTCGAAATTCCTCATAATGGTTGCAGTTGAAGTCTTCAGGTCATAGAACAAGGTCCGATTGGGAAAGTTTGCAACTTCATCAGCCCAATTTCAGGATACGCTATCTGGAAAGAAAATCCGCGGCTTGCTGTCGCCAATCCGAACCTGCGTCCAGCGACCGATCAGGGGGGATACCATCCGTTTCGTACTTCAGGTACTTTCTGAACAGCGTCGTAGGCAAGTAAAATTTCAAGCCGCAGTTCGGCGTGACCAACGATGCAACATTGCCATACCCCAAAGCACCGAAGGAGTTCTCACCAAAAGTGGTGACTCCTTTTTTACCGGCCAGCTCAAGAACAAAATGCTCGCAGGCGCTTGCACAATACCTGTCATATATCAGGGCAATCCGGGTCGGCGCGTTTTTTCCCTTTTTGAGGAATTTGGTCAACTGGAGGTACATCCTGGGCCCTCCGCCCGTATTACCGGCTAAATCCACCACCAGGTTCGGGCGGGTTTGCAATTGCGGGATAATGCTGTCGTAAAAACTGTCGATCTCCTGCCAGTAAGTTTTGTAAAAGGTGGGGAGTTTGATGTACCAGGTATTTTCATTTATGGGTTCGAGTGTCATGTCTTTGGTCAGGTTTCGCTCGGACTTATCAGGCCGGCCGTTATCGACAAAGACCTTCATGTGTTTATCCCTGAAGAAGGACAAATAATCGCCGATATAACTTGCACAATTCTCCCTGTCAGGCGTATCATTCTGTATGCGGGCGGCAGTTTCCGCCACTTTGCGGTCATAATCTTTCCGGGTTTCATTGTTGACATTGACCTTGAACCCTGGTTTTTTTTGCTCGACTTTGTTTTTAACATATACAAAATCGTTCTGACAGTTGCAATCGGTTGGTTGTACATTACCTGCACACTACTTTATCATTACGTACCAGGTCCAGCCGGTTATCTTCCAGGCGGATCAGCATGCCGTGTTTTTTACGGTTATACACCAGCAAGGCGTTTTCCGTCCGCTCCAGCGTGTAGAGGAGGTGTTGTTTGCCTTTGCGGCCGGCATAAAAGATCTCCAGTTTCCGGCCGTCATCCGACGCTTTCTCCGTAGTGGAAGTAGAGTCCGTCTCGGATTCATCATGCGTCTGCCGTATAATGTCAATGCGCAGACCGTAGAGGTCGTAATCGGGCCGGAGGATTGGGTCCTCAAACGGCGCATTTTTCAATCCGTGCAGATTGAGGGGGCGGGAAATCGTACAGGCGGTCAGCAAAAAGACCAGAAGGAGGCCGGGTAAAAAACGGATTTTCATATGCTAAAGGTTATCCTTAAAACGGTTGAATCCCAATTTAAGCGATAACCAGTTCGCCTGTTCTTAAGCAAAAGTTAAATACTGTTTTTTTAAGTCCAAAATGTATAAAGCCCGGTCTCTTCATCCAAGCTTTTAGCCGAATTCCAGGCTTCGGCCCCCGCAGCTCCGCTTGCGATCCGGTAATAAAAATGGACGACAAAGACCAGGGTTGCATTGCCTTCTATATACCCGAGGGGAGCGATGTACTCCCTGCAGCCGCCGTCCAGAAATGCGCGGGCCGTCGCTTCATCGCCCAGGGTGCACGCGGTGGTCAGGACCCTGAATTCCGGTAACCGCACAACGGCCCTGAGCCGGCCGGCGTCCCAGTTCCCGCGCGGTTCATCCGGCCTGTAAACGCTATCGTGCAATTCCGGCATAATGATTTCCCCTTCGTCGCCGTGCGCGCAAAGGATCAGGTCTGAAACATCCGGATACAAAGCCGAGCGATTCAAAACCGCGATCAGGTCATTGGGGCGCGCGACGGGGATGAAAAGCACCCTGAAGCCGAAATATTCGAGCGCTGCGCGAATGGCCGCAGGTTCGCCGCCGGTTTCACCGACGATCGCCATGGCTATTGTCCGCGGTATAGCGGCCCCTTGCATCTATTTTTCCATTTTCTTTGCCGGCAATTCCTGGCCGCCCTGGAACAGGGTCAGGCTTTCGACCTGGCCGTCTTTGGCATTGAAAACCACCTGTGCCGCCACCACCTTCAGGTAAAATTCCGTCTCGGATTTTGGAAACAGTTCGAATCGTCCCTGTCCCGTTGCCTGTCCGAAAAGCTGGGTTCCTTCCCGCGTGATCTCGATATCGAATCCGGGCGCCAGGTTGTAGGTACCGACATAGGATTCCAGCACCTCCTCTGCTACTTCAGGAATGTCAACGGCATTGGTCACCCCCATCTTTTCCAGCATTTTCACGGCGTTGTCATTGCCGGGATTGAGTTCCAGCGATTTTTTGTAATTGACAACGGCTTCATCTTTCTGCCCATCCTTCATCAGTGCTTCGCCGTAGCTGTCGAATACATTGGAAGAATTGGGATATTCCTCCGCATTGATCCGAAATACAGCCAGGGCGGCCTTGGTGTTCCCTTCATTCAGATAGATATACCCCTGGGTATTCATTTCGTCTTCATTCAATTCGTAATCGCCCGCATGTTCGTTTTTCAACGTAGCCCAGGCGTTCAGGCCGGCATCTGGGCCTTCCGCATCGATGGCTTTCCGGATTACTGCCAGGGCTGATTTTTTGACTTTGATCAGGTTGGCCTCCGGGTTGAGCAGATGAAAACCGATGTCGTCAGCGCCTTTGGTGGAATTGGTCAGCACAACTACGCCTTCGCCGGTTTCCCTGACAAACCCGGCAAAGGTCCGGTAACCGCCGGTGCCGCCGTTATGCCAGATTACATCGCCGTCCGACCCTTTGGAAATGTGCCAACCAAGTCCGACCCGAATTCCTCCTGCCTTATCATGGCGCATAGTATGAGCCAATTGCATAGCCGGGTAAAAATCACTTTTGATCAGACCCATATTGGCGCCGATGTACCGGAGCATGTCATGCAGCGAACTGCGGATGGCCCCGGCGCCGGCCAGCGTTGGAAAATCCCAATTGGGCACCTGCATCCCCTGACTGTATCCCATCGCCAGGTTCTTTTTCATCTGCTCATCGAAGGTGATTTTGGTTTCATCCATACCCAGCGGTCCTGCAATATTTTCAATCAAGAGTTCTTCATAGGACTTGCCGGCCTGGAGTGCCAGGATATGGCCGAGCAATCCCTGGGCCAGGTTGGAATATTCGTACTGGGAGCCGATGTCGCGGGGTAGTTCATAGCCGGACAGGAAGGCGTACATCTGTTCGACGGTATAATCCGCATATGGGTTGGACGGATCTGCCGGATTTAGGTTCGCCGGCAGCCTGGGCAGGCCGGAGGTATGGTCGGACAATTCTCCAAGGGTGATCTGGCGCCCGTTTCGCATGGGCATGGTCACCGACTTGGGCAGGTATTGCTGCGCCGGGTCGTCGGCTTTCATTTTCCCGTTCAGGATATTCTGCGCCAGCAGGGTGGCGGTAAAGGTCTTGGAAATGGACCCGATCTCGTAGATGGAATGCTCGTCCACCGGCTCTCCACCCGCTGTTTTGGCGCCGAAAGCGTAGTACTGCGGGCCATCCTTGTCGATGATGCCCACTACGATGCCGGGGCTGTGACCGTTTTCAATGCGCTCCCGAATACTGGCCACAACATCATCGGGAAGTTGTTTTTTCTGGGCTGCGAGGATGGAAACGGAAAGGAGGAGAAGAAAAAAGGCGTTGAGGATTTTCATTTCGGCTGTTTTGGTAAATATAGGTATTGATCGTCTTTTTTCCACTCAATAATTCGACGAAAGCGTTGAATATCAGGTCGGGTGGTGATATTAAGAATCCAGTCTTCAGTTGGCAGTCCTCAGTTGGCAGTCTTCAGTCCTCAGTTGGCAGTCTTCAGTCCTCAGTTGGCAGTCTTCAGTCCTCAGTTGGCAGTCTTCAGTCTTCAGTTGGCAGGCGCTGATATCAAGAATCCAGCGACCAGCATCCAGCAATCAAGCTCACCTCAACACATCCCGGATCTCCTCCGTTTTCTTGAACACGCTCATCGCGTAGGGGCACAACGGCATGATCTTGACCTCCTGTTCGCGGGCAAATTGAACGGCTTCCATGACCAGTTTTTTGCCGACACCCTGACCGGAGAAATCGGGATTGACCTCCGTATGGTCAATGATGAATACTTTGGGCCCAGCCCAGGTATAGGTCATCCGGCCGGCTTCCACGCCGTTTTCTACCGCTTTGAAATATCCCTTTTTATCTTCGTTGAATTGTTCGATGGTCATGTCATGGATTTTATCCGGGCGGAATCGCCGGCCGGTTCAAAGGTAGGCTTATTTACATTTTGAATTCAGCATTTTGAATCTTAACTTTCGGCATGAACCTGTTGGAAGACATCCCGCAAGATCTGATCAATTTCCTGCTCACGGCCCTTTTCTCCCTGATCATCGGGTTGGAACAGCGCCGGCACCATGAAACGGAAAAGATCAAATACCTCTTCGGTACCGACCGTACATTTGCGCTGATCGGTATCCTGGGTTTTATCCTGTACGCGCTGGACAGGGATCGCCTGTGGCTGTTTGCCGGCGGTGGGATAATGGTCACCGTTTTCCTCACCGTTGCCTATGCCGGCAAGGTCCGGATGGAAGGGCAGTTCGGCATGACCTCCGTAATCGTTGCGCTGATCACCTACTGCCTGGCGCCGTTGATATACACCCAACCGCCGTGGCTGGTCCTGCTCGTCCTGATCACGGTTCTGGTGCTGGTCGAGATCAAGGAGGTCCTGATCGAATTTTCGGAGAAATTCAACAAGAACGAATTCATCACGCTGGCCAAATTCATTGCTATTGCCGGGGTCATCCTCCCGCTGACGCCGCATGACCAGATCATTGAGGGGCTCAACCTGACGCCTTATAATTTCTGGCTGGCGGTGGTCGCGGTTTCCGCCATTTCATACGTCAGCTACCTCCTCAAGAAATTCGTTTTCCCCAGGGCCGGCCTTTTCCTCACCGGCGTCCTGGGCGGACTGTACAGCAGCACGGCTACCACCTTTACCCTGGCCCGCAAGACGGCCACTGCCGGCTATCCGGTCATGTTGACGGCGGCGTCCATCCTGGTGGCGACCGCCATGATGTACCTGCGCGTTCTGGTGCTGGCCTTTCTGTTCAACCCTGCGCTGGGCAACCGGCTGCTGGTTCCGTTGATGGTCCTTGCCGTTACTTCGGCCGGCGTCGCGTTCTTTTTCTTTTTTCGCAGCAGAAAGGAAGAACCTGCCGAGGGCCCTCAAGCCGATGCCCCGCAGCGAAATCCGCTGGAATTTCCCACCGCATTGCTGTTCGCCCTGTTGTTTGTGATATTTGCCGCCCTGACCCACTATGTGCTCCGGTTTTACGGCCAGAGCGGATTGAATGTATTGTCGCTCATTGTCGGGGTGACGGATATCGATCCGTTCCTGCTCAATCTGTTCCAGGACAAGCAATCCTTTACCGAACAGCTTGTTGTGCTGGCCACCATCCAGGCCACCCTGAGCAACAATTTCCTGAAGGCGGTTTACGGCGCAGTGCTCGGGATCCAGGCCGTGCGGAAGTACCTGCTGGCCGGGTTCGGGATCATTTTAGGTGTCAGCATCCTGATTTTGCTTATTTCATGACATTTAGACATAAGCGACTGAAAACCAATATACAAAATTTAATCCTCCATCAAATCCAATCAAAAATCCCCTAAATTGACTTGATTTATTTTTTATTAATCCAGGTATTTTCTATTTTTGAATAACATTACGGCAGTTACCTTCCGATCATCCCCGAAAAATCGCCATTCCCAACGACCGAATAGTTACCTCGTCAAGAGGCGTCCCTGCGTCAATTCTCGTTCATTTTTGCTAATTAACAAATCATAAAGCTTATCATGAAAAGAATCGTACACCTGTTCAGCGTATTCCTGTTTGCAGGCACGTTAGGCGTCAATGCGCTATCTGCTCAGGATTGCGTGCAATTGGGAACTACCGTATCCCAGCTCACGCCGTTGCTCAAAGAAGTAGGCGGTTTTTGCGGCGCCGCTGCCGTACAGACTGCCACATGCGATTGCCCTGCAGGGTATGTCGCTGTAGGCTATGAAGGCCTTGAAGGAAATACCTGGGGCCCCATGGTACTCAGCCAGTTCAAGCTCCGTTGCCGCCAGTTGAATTCCGACGGTTCGCTTGGCGCTACGGTGGTAACGACCTGCGCCAACGGCTCCCATATCGGCACCTCTGCCGACGGCCCCATTGAAGCCGGCGCCGGTCAGGCCCTGGTCGGCTTCGAGGTCAGGATCGGCTGCGCCATTGACGCCATCATGGGCCAGTCCAAATCCATCCTGGATGTAGCCAACAGCCTGCCCAATTCCACCAGTACGCCCATGACGGCCATCGGCGGCACGGGCGGCAGCCCGCAACCCGCGATGTTTGTACCGAACGGTAACGTTATTGTCGGCATGCAAACCTACGAGGACGCCAGCTTGCTGAACACCGCAGGTGTGGCCTGGCGTTACGCGCCCATCATCATCTGCGAAGCCGGTTGTTCCATCACCAATATCAGCTTTGCCAACGCTTCCGGCTGTAATGACGGCGGCACGGACGATAATTCCTCCGACGATACGTTCACGGCCGATGTAACGGTCACCTTCTCCAATCCGCCGGCTACGGGCAACCTCGTTTTGTCCGGCCCGGCGACGGCCTCGGTTCCGGTCGGTTCCCTTTCGGGCGGTTCTCATACCTTCACCGGGGTTACTATGGCTACTACCGGCCACCCGGTCTTTATCACGGCCAGCTTTTCGGGTGGTGATTGCTCGCTGACGGACAATGCGGGCGTTGCTCCGGCATCCTGTTCGCCGAACGCACCGATCGAAGGTATCCCGACCATGTCCGAATGGGGTTTGATCCTGTTCGCCCTGATCATCTTCACGATGAGCGTGGTATTCGGCATGCAGCGCAAGGAAGCCATGGCCATGGCCCAGAGCAACAGCTCCGCGCCGTTCGACGGCCGCATGCGGTTGCCGTTCGATCGCGGCCTGTACTTCAGGGTATTGCCGGTCGTTTACCTGGCCATCGGCGCCATCTTTACGCTGGCTATCCTGACCATCGGCTACCAGCCTACTGCAGCCGACCTTCCGGGCAGCATCCTGGCCGGCGCGGTGGTGGCTTATCTGGCTCATTTTGCAATGATGAATTCCAGGTCTGAATAATCAGGACCATCTCAGATAACCCGCCGGATCGATTCACCCATCCGGCGGGTTGCCTGCCTATCTCCACGACGCCCGTCCATTCTGCCTCCGGGCGACCAATTTTGCTCCATGTCATCCAGTAAAAACGGCAAAGGATCACCTGCAAGAAAAAAAACAAACACTCCGTCCGGGCCTGTAAATCAGTTGAAAGACTGGTTCAGGACCAGGAACCCGATCCTGAAATTCCTGCTGGGATTTGCAGGCTGCATGGCGCTTTTTTATATTTTCTATTACTCGCCCCTGTACAGGAACTACCTGGAGCTTCCCTTTCTGAATTTCCAGGCGCATGCCGGCAATTTCTTCCTTCATCTGCTGGGATACGATACCGCGGTTGCCGATACCGCCATCGCCGGCAGCGATTTCACCGTCAACATCAAGAACGGTTGTGATGGACTGGAAGCAATGGCCATTTTCGCCAGCGGCATTGTCATCTTTCCGGCGGCGGTCCGGTATAAGCTCACCGGGCTGGCGTGGGGCCTCGGGGCGCTGCTGATCCTCAACTTTCTGCGCATTGCGGGGTTATATCTGGCGGGGCTTTACTTCTCCAAAACCGTATTCGACATTCTTCATATCCAGGGCGGGTTCATCCTGTTCACCATGATCAGCGTGCTGCTGTGGTTTGTCTGGATGAACTGGTCCGCTAAAAAGATCCGGGAGGTCGGCAACGCATGAGATCTATCCTTACGGCCGGATTGAAATACTTCCTCTGGTTCCTGCTGCTGTACGGAGCCCTGACGGCGGTCAGCCTGATCCCGCAGGTCGGCGCGGCCTGCAACGCCCTGTACCGCCAACCCACCGAATGGCTGCTGAAAGGCCTGTTCCCGAAGGCCTACCTGAACCTGAAAGCCCGCCCCGGCGATGCCGATGTCATCATCATCGAGTACGCCTCAAAGGAAAAGATCGCGCAGGCGCAAATGGAAGCCCGCACCAAAGGCGGCCAGGTGCAGATCCCCGGCAAGGTCACGGACATGAAGTTCTACAACATGTTTCTCAGCTTCCACCTCTTTTTTGTGGCGCTGATGCTCCTGTCCCCCATCACCTGGAAAGAGAAGCTCGCCGGTATCGTCATCGGCTCCATCCTGTTCTACCTCTTCACCGTTTTCCGGATCAGCCTGTCCCTGACCGTCCTGTTCAACCAGCCGGATGTTGCCATCTACCAGACCGGCGCCTTCTGGCTCAACACCAGCAAAAGCATCCTCTATTTCCTGACACTGGGCGTAAAAGTGCTGGTGGTCCTGCTGCTGTGGGTGCTTTTGGCCTTTCGGAAGCAGAATTGGAAGGAGTTACTTCAGGTCAAGGATAAAGGATAAAGTAAAAAGGTTAAAGGTTAAAGGTTAAAGGTTAAAGGTTAAAGGTTAAAGAGGCCTCAATTGGCTACGGCAATGCGGGCCGTCAGGTCCGCCATTTCAAGCATAAAGGATAAAGTGGAAAGGTTAAAGGAGCCAAAGGGCAGCGATGTTGGGTACAATGAACCAATGTTTAGGATTGACCTGGGTTTCCAGCCCTGTATTACGGCAATGCGGGCCGTCAGGTCCGCCATTTCAAGCATAAAGGATAAAGTGGAAAGGTTAAAGGAGCCAAATGGCAGCGCCGTTGGTTACAATGAACCAATTTTTAGGATTGACCTGGATTTCCACAATGCGGGCCGTCAGGTCCGCCATATCGGTAGCAAACCGGTCATTGATTGAGGTTCCGGCCTGTAGGGCCGGCATGTGATGAATTCGGGCAGGCAAAATCTTTGTCGGTCGATTCCGGATCAACACCCTTGGACAGACATGGAAAGGATTTCAACGGCCGTTGCCGGTTTTCATATGCCGGCCCTACAGGCCGGTGGCTTCCGTCGTGGCCGGGGCGCTAAAGAGATAGCGATCCTAACGAACCGCTGTTATTGGCGACCCAAAAAACGGCTGTTCCCCGTACCCGCCTTAACCTTTACACTTTATCCTTTAACCTTTACCCTTTCTACTTTAACCTTATTTCACCGGCATCTTCACCCCCGCCAAAACCCGTCCCACCGGGTACAGGTTGTACGTCGGCTCGTAATGCGGCGTCTGGCGGTACACCCAGTCGAGTTGGGCGCGCGGGTTTTTGGCGAATTCGGCGTCGGTTTGCTTGCGGGCTTCGAGTTGGGCTTTCACTTCCGGGTGGTTATGGAGGAATTCGGCGGCCAGGTCCTCGAAAACGTAGCTGGAGAAGTATTCCTTCTGGCCCAGGATGCCGTCGAAGAAATTCCAGGCGAAGAAGCTGTCAATGCCCTGCGGTTCGAGGGATTCCACGAGGTAGCGGTTGGAGGGCTGATCGGTGAAGGCAACGTAGTCGCCCTTGTGGAACGGCCAGGACATATGGCGTTTGTCCAGCTGGACGTCGTAGTGCAGGTAATGGCCTTCGTAGGCCTCGCGGGTCTTGTAATCGGCGATATAGTACATTTCCAGTTCGGGCGTAAAATCGGCGGTGAGCCGCTGCAGTTTGACGCCGTTCTTCTCCAGGCGTTCGATCACTTCGCTGTAGGCTTGCGGAATGATGTAGGCATAGGGTTTGGCCGTCATTTTAGCCGGCAGGAAGGTATTCCAATAGGGCGTTTTGCGCTCAAAGGGAGCGGTGCGGTCGTACCAGAGGCGGTCGGCGCCGGTCACTTCGCTGGGTTTGTATTTGCCTTCGTACCCTTTGAAGATGATGGTATCCGCCTGATCCCTGGCGATGGTCCAGTCCAGCGGGAAGGAGTCCCGGGTCATGGTGTGCTGAACGGCCTCGGCTTTCAGTTTGCCGATCTTTTCGTACTGTTCGTTCATCACCCGGAGCATCACGTCCATATAGGCGTAGGTTACCTGAACGCGCTGCGGGAAAGGTTTGAGCATATGCGTTTCCGGGATGAAACCGATGCAATTGTGCAGGGCGGCGTAGCCGGAGGAATAGCGCGGCGAATCGTAGAAGCCATAGATGCCTTTGTCGGGCGTATCCCGGAAATTGTTGACGTAGGGCGTCATTTCCCAGTTGCGGGCTTTCATATCGGCATAGAGGCGGGGCAGCAGGTCCTGGTCGAGGTAATTCCCGAGGGCGGGCTCGAGCTTGTCCTGCTGACTGGCCAGCATGGTGAGGGTGTAGGTATAATCGGCGCCGTTGGAGGTATGGTTGTCGATCAGGATATCGGGCTGCCAGTAGTTGAAGATCTCATTGAAGGTCAGCGCGTTTTTGGAATCGCACTTGATGAAATCGCGGTTCAGGTCCAGGTTTTTGGCGTTGCCGCGGAATCCGTACGCATTGGGACCGTTCTGATTGACCCGGCTGTAAGGGCCGCGGTTCAGTCCGCCGCCGATATTGTAATAGGGGATCACGACGAGCACAACGTGTTGGAGGTTGCGCTGCAATTCCGGTTTTTGGAGGATATCCCGGACCAGCATCATGGTCGCGTCCACGCCTTCCGGCTCACCCGGGTGGATGGCGTTGTTGACGAACAGGATCCGCTTGTTCTGTTTCCGGATGGCTGAGGGATCGAACACTTTGTCCAGCGACAGAACGGCCGTGTGCAGCGGAAAACCGGCATCGGTCGCCCCCCACTCGCGAAGCTGCAATTGCGGGAAGGCGTCTGCCAGTTTTTTATAATAATCAATCGCCTCGAAATAAGTGGCGGTGACGTTCTGGTCCTTTTCAAAGGGCGTGGCAAAGTCGCCTTTCTGGGCGTGAAGCGCGATTGAAAACAGGCATAAAAACAGGAGATTCGTCAGGCGAAACATTGGAGAGGTGGTTGGTTGGGGCGAAGATACGGTATACGGGGGCTCCCTTCCAAATAAAATTTCACCCGGAGGCGGACGGGGCTTTTCCTGGTTGTCCCGAAAGGTTTTGGCGATCACCGGGGCCGGTACGCACCGGGAATCCGGTTGTGGATATGGATGTTGCATGATGAAAGGGATTTTGGTATCAGCAGATTAGCCTGGCTAGATCTTTCTTACTTTTTCGTTTCGTGCCGGTTGCCTGTCGCGGTTTACCGTTTCAATGATCCGTTCGTCCTGTTGCATATGGTCTCGATCCTCATATTTCACCACTCCGTTCTTATCTTCCGTTTCATACTTCTGCACGGTTCTGGACAAATAGATGTAGCCCATTCCGATCAGCAAGGTGACGATTAATACCCGGATGACCAATCCGACCAGCCGCATTACGGCTTTTGCTCCGATAGCCAAAAAATAAAGGGTGCCGAAAGCGCAGATGATCAGGGTTGCAGTTAAAGCGGCATTACTTTCCATGATGGTTCGGTTTTAGAGATGATCAATGGTGAATTGTTGTGCCTGCGTTCAGGCTTTCCCTAATACTGGCGAAATGGTGAATCTCCAATTAAGAAATTGCGTTTCTTTTTTATGAACAACACCAATAGTGGTTAAAAATCTAACCGGGGTTTAGCGGGGTTTAGTTCAGGTTTAGTCCCATTTTGGGAAGACAGCTTCCAGGTTCACCCGAAGGCAGCCCGGATTGATCGTTTGGTCGCAAAAGTTTCGCGGGGTCCGTCTGGATTCCGTATCAAGTCATCTGGTATGTCACAGTCGGCATCTGCTGCCTTTAGCGCTCTCAAATCTTTCTAACGGGTACGCGGTTTTCCAGTCTCAGTTGCTCTTCGTCCTGTTTCTCCATTTTGTGCGGTTGCTCCATCTGCTGTTCGTCCTCCTGCATGTGCTCGTCAATGACGTCCACTTTTTTGGAGAGGAAAGCGAAAATGAAGCCCACCAGCAGGGCTGTAACCAACACCTGCAACATCCATCCGATCAGTTTAAAGACGGCTTTGGCGCCGACTCCGAGGAAGTACAGCGTTCCGACCGATCCGAAGACCAGCAAAAAGGTCAGAATTGAATTGTTGTCCATTTTTCCCTGTTTTTTTGGTTAAGCAATCCGCTTGCGTTCAAGCTTCAAAAAACCAACGGGGGAAAAAATGGATCTTTATTTTAGAAAAATCGTTTCTTTTTTATTGCTATAAAGATCTTAATAAGAAATAATAATCAAATTTATTCTATTTATTGGTAAAAGTCAAGTAGGTGAGCGAAAAATCTTTACCGGCAGGGCGGCAGCTGCAGCAAGGAGAATGGTTAGTCTGCCCAAAGCTTCCACATCGGTTCTTCTCCGTCCCACTTCGCGGGGTCGTAGATATTGTGCTGACCGACCGAGAGGGTTTTCTGGAAGAATTCGACGATCCGGGTGTTGGACATGGTCTTGATCGTGCGGTTGATGGCCTTGGTAACGTTTTGGTAGATCTTTCTGTTATCGCGGCTGTCTTCGCGGCCGGAGTAGAGGACACCGCTGAGGGTCATACCTTTTTTATAAAAACGTTCGTCGGATTGCCCGGGCTCCAGTTCGAGTTTGCGGACCTTGAGTTGCCGGCGGGCATCGGTCATCAGATTGAAGTTCCGTTGGGAAGAATTGATGCGATAGAGTTGCTCTGCCGCGAAGACGAGGTATTCCTGCAATTCAACAGCGGCCTCAGGTTTTGCGTTGCGCAAGTGCGGCTCGATCCGTTTGATGGTTTCAAGCCAGCTTTTTTCGTCGTCGGGGTGCGTGTTCTTGCCGTAGGTATCGGACAGTTCCCGCCACAGCGGCGCCGATTGGTTCAGGTCATTTTTTGACCGAAGGTACAATTGATGGCAGGAGATCTCCGTACCGGGGTTGAGGAGCAGCTGGTGGATGTAGATCAGCCCCATGGTATACTGGTTGGCCATTTTCACCAGTTCGCCTTCAAAGCGGATCGACCAGCTTTCGGTGCCCCGGTAAAATTCGAAATCGACGCTGGCGCCGGGAGAAGACCACCGGTGGGAAAGCGCCCGCAGTTCGCCCAGGTTTTGCCAGGCCGTTTCGAGGGAAGTCTGTTGGGCTTCCAGCAGCTGGCGGCTGTTCTTGACTTCTGTGAGGATCTCGTCCAATCTTCCTGCGGCGAGTTGTTCGGGCCGGCGGCAGAGTTCCCACTTTTCCAGTATTGCGCCGAACAACTCCTCGGTTTGCGTTTTCAGCCAGCCGGCTTCCATGCCGTCGGACAGGGCAGCTTTGAAGAAGACCGCGTGCTGACCGAGCTGCAATTCGCGTTCTTCCAGCGAAACGCCCTGAAAAAGGGGTTTGCAATAGGGCACCCAGAGGCCGGCGGCGGAAGACTTGTAAGATTCCGGCAGAAAGGTCTGGCAAAAGGCTTCAAGAAAAGCCTGGGTCAGTTGAAGATCGTTTTTAAGGGAATTCAGTTTCGAGACGGAAAAGGCCGATTGTATCCGGTAGAATTGTTCGTTGAGCAAGGCAGCCGCCAGTCCTTCAGCGGCGGGCGGCGAAAAGTTGTTTGCGCTGTCGTCCGTCAATACGAATCCGGCCCTGAAGCCCCACGCTTCCAGCGGATGCGCATGCGCCCCGGCGGTGAAAGGCTGATCCAGGCGATCATTCAACCAGGCGAGCGTCCGGGCCGGTACGGCGCCGTCCATTACCGGGGGCGCTGCATCCCAGGAAACCGGGAAACGGGGCCCTATTGAGCGCCATGACCCCGCCTCAACGTAGGACACCCCGGTACCGTCCTTGTCCCTGGAAGGCAATGCCACCACGATGCGCCCCTCACCAAAGGCCCGGACAAGCTGCCGTATCCAATAGGTTTGTGTCAAGGGGAATTATTTATTTTTAAAAATGACCCCGATTTTCAGGGGATTGATCATTTTTTCTATCTGATTCAACTCAAATTATGTAAAGAAACTAAAAAAGAAACAATTTTTCTATCTGAAAGACATGGTTTTTCTCCGGTATACTATAAAATTCACCACCTAACACCTAAAATTATGAAAACCACTACAACGGACGGATGCGCCTGTTATTCGCGCAACGGACCATTTTAACGCGCCTGATCCGATTACCTTTCCGCTACTTATCGCATTATGCACCTGAATGCTGTATTGCAGCGCCTTTCCGGGTAAACGTACCCGAAAAGAAGGCTACCGGCGAACGGTTGGGATTTTTTTGCGGATTGCTGCACCTTTTTAACGAAAAACCATATCTTTACTGTCTCCGGTTTAAAGTCTATCGTGTAGAAAACTTTAACCCAAATGTTAGCATTTGCAGAAGAGGCAGCCACACTAAAGCCGCAAGAAAGAGAAAAAATATCACGCATCCTGAAAGGATGGGAAACCGAAAATACCGCTGCTGTGAAAAACCTGTTAGCGGAACATTTTCTGGCCCATCCGGAAATGCAATATATTGTCAGGAAGTTTGTAGAACTCCCGGAGGATTGCTCATGCACCACCCTGGAGGGGGAATTCCGGCAGCAATTCTACTCCTGGCTCCAACTCCAAGGAACGGAAATTGAACAATACGCCGCCGCTCCTGAACGAATCGGAATAGTTATCCCTCTTGATCTGATTCAAAACCTGTTCCTAACGCAATACAGTACCTGGTTCCCGACCGCAGTGCGGTTCGATCGTTTTATTGACAATCTGGAGCAGCACCCCAAACCGGGAGAGTGGCTGCAAGGCCGAAGGTTCGGCTATCTCAGGGTTAAAGCCGACTATATGCTGAACTGGTTCTTCTGGGATTCGGAAGGCGAAATCGGCGACCCGAGGGAACTTTTGCATTCCATGTCCAGTTTAGAGGCCAGGGAATTTCTTGATCTCCCCTCGTGGCACGAAGCGGGCAACCGCCTGGCGGTAATGGTATTCCGGTACCACCCTGCCGCCGAAGGGATGCAGCTTTTCCGCCCTACCTGGTGCGACGCCGACTTCATGGCCGGTTTTCAGCCGCCGCCTTCAACGGAGACCCGGTTCGGGATTGTCAATCCGACTTATCAGCGCCCGATAAAAGGCCGGAAGCGCATAATTGCGGAAGCCGTAGGCCGAAGCGCCTACTTTAAATTATCATTTTTGGAAAGTTTTGAAATTTTTTCGTAAGCATCATGAAAAAGCAGATTCTGGACAAGATCAGATCACTCAACATATCCTTTGAGAAACAAAGTGATACCTCTAATGCCGCCGCATCCGGGAAGGTGCCGGGCGACGTGCTGGACGCGTACATCAAAAGGGTGACGGACATGCCGCCCCCCGATAACCAACCCCGGAACGAACAGGAATGGAGGAGCGGCCTCAACGAGCTGGTCGCTGAGCTGGATACCAATGAACTGGCGGAGTTCATCCGGGGCTTGTTGTACGAGGACCCCGACCTGATGGCCGAGCTCCGGTTCATTCCTTCGCGTTATGCCTCCCAGACGGAACTCGTGTTCGACTGGGCGATGAACCTGCCGTACACGACCCTCAAGCGCACGTTTGACATACTGGAAAGGCTGTTCGAAGAGGCCCTTACCCTGTGCAAAACGGACGAACGGGCGGTCGGGGTAATGGCCAAGATCAAGGCCATCACGGCCAAACACCGGGACGGGCTGCCGTTTTCGTACCTGCGGCGCAAAGTGGGTCAATCCGGGCTTGAGCCGAAATTGCGGCTGGAATTGGCGCAGCTCATGCTGCAGCACAAGGATTACGCCCTGGACTACGATGAGGCCGCCCAGTTGCTGAACGTATCCGGGCAGCCGTACATGCTCCCGGCCATGATGGAAACCTACCTTCGGGATGAGGAGGACAAGGAAGGGCCCTACAAAGCTCTGCGTCTGCTCAATACGATGGACGAAAAATCCTTTCCGCCCAAAGGAGTAGACATCGGTGCGGACATGGAATACGTACTCGATGAAATTGCCAGAACCTTAAAAAAAGGTTCCCCGGGGAGCTGGAAAAATAAGCTCGCTGAATTTGCCGGAAAGGAATTGGTGATTGCCAATGCCGACCTTAGAAATCTGGTGGAGGGCGTTTTTGACCATTTGGCGTTGGAGGCGCCCTCACCCGGGATTGGCGCGGAACACAAGGTTGAAAAGATGGAGTTGGATGCGAGGCCTGCGCCGGCTGAACCTCAGCAGCGTCTAATCAGCTCTATGACTTTAACAGAAGAAGACAACCTGGAAGAGGCTGCACTTCTATCCTTAGAAGAAGAATTATCGACGCAAGCTATAAATGAATGGGTAAACTCAGCGGTTAAGGACGCCGGAAAACTGAATGTATTGGTTTTTTCTATCATCGAAGGCCTGAAAAAGAACGATGAAATTACTGCCATCAATATGAAACCCCTTTTGATTAAGCTTGAAGCTAAAGGAATAGATATGGAAGCAATTCTCCGTAATTTCGGCGTACTTATCACATTGACTCCATATACCGTAGATGCTCCGTTTATGAGAAAATTTGTAGAGAGAAGGACCGCTCAAATCGAAGATTTCATCCGGGCGGGCAGTCGGCTAAATACCCTTTTTGAATCCAATCCGATTAAAATTCATACCACTAATAAAAATTTGACTCGTAAGATTTTTGACTTTGCCAATGAAAAATCAGCTAAAATCAACTTAAACTAGTACCATGAATTCAGGAAATACCAATGTTAATCCAGAATTAACAGCCGAATCCATTGGAGAACGCGACAGTGACGGATTGGACTTTTTTGAGGATGTAGCTGAGGGTTATTTTATTCAGGAACTTGAAGAAAGGAATAAACCAAAATTGAATTATTATTTCGATTCTTTTGATGTAATCAACCTGATTCAAGGGGGGTGGGCTTATGATTCCGGGTTCAAATTTGACCGGGCAGCCATCAGGCGGGATCGCGGAAAATTATCTGTCTATGCATTGGCTTTTGATGGTTTTTTTGAGACGATAAGGATGCTTCCTCCGCATCAAATGGAATTTGAAACCAAACTTGATCAATCTGATACTTTTTTCAAATCCCCCACCAGAGAGCAGTATTCCAATCTGGTTACAGAAGTGCTTTATGCCCAGGAACTGGATTCCCGCAATGTACCTAATAATCTTAATGAGTCAAATATTGACAATTATATCAATGAATTAATTAAAAAGGGAGGCCACCTCTACAGAGCAAATTATCTGCTCCGGGAAAAGGTTTGGGCGAACCGGTTAAAATATTTAATCAATAAAAAAATTCTGGGCTTCGTAGAATATGGACAAGAGTTGGACGACATTAAAAACCCGAAGTTATTAGAAACCATCTGGAATGCATTTGATAAAGTCCGCCCCGATCGATCCAACAATAATTTTTATGACGCCCTTGCCCTGTACTATCTCCAGAATTTATTGGAAAACCACCTTAAGGACCCCAAGCTTCCCTTACCGGTCTTCTTCGCGAGTTCCAGTAAAGTTAAAGAAGCCATCAATATCGTTCGTCAGGGTGACCCTAAATTATTTGCCTATTGGAATGAGAAAAATGAAAAATGGATCCCGATTGTTCGCGATTCCTTGTTTTTTGTATTAGAAGCTGTATTTAAAGTTGGGGATAAAACCGAATCCTTTTTCAAGTCTCTTGAAAAAAAGCAGGAAGAAATAAAGGCGTTAGTGCGCGGAGAATTCAACTCCTTCCGAGGTGACAAAGACCTGATCAAAAACTTAGAGCAGTCCAGAAAAGAATTTGAAGAGGCAATCACTGAGATAATCAACGTGAAGTTTGTTCAGGAAATCTGGTTGGAAAATAAAGCATACGAATCATTAGTAATTGAATTAAAAGAGGTTTACAATTTTCATGACAAGGAATTACCTCTCATCACAGATAGCATTAAAAAAGAACTTGACAAGACCCTGGATCAGGCAAATTTGAATCTCCAGAACTCAATTAAAATAAGCGCCATAATAGAAGGCTTCAAGGATATCATCTACCAGTCCAAAACTATATTTGATCAGAAAAAGGGCCTCAAGTCGGACATCTTCCGGGATTTTGCATTAATGAAGTTTGGCCTGGATTTCCGAAGATTGCCAGGGTTGCAAAAAATCCTCAACATCTTGGTTGATTTTGCAGACGATGATGATTCCCGGCTTCCATCTGCCGTGTACGATTTGATGACCTCCTTAAGTTATCGACCGGACAACCCTGAAAAGGCCAGACGGTTTCTTTTAGCCCTCACGGTTGCCTGGATCCTTGGAAAAAATCACCTTATCGAAAAATTAGGCGCTGAATATGAAGAAGTCTCCATCGCACAAAGGTATGATCTTGCATTGATCTATGCGGCGGCTTTAATAGAAGCCAAAAAAGGCAGAAGAGACAGTATTGACCGGGTCAAAAAGATCATACGGTGTGTCCTTTCCAAAGAACCCAAAAACTACAAGGTCTGGATTGGCGTGGGCTACCTCTACTTCCGCCTCTGGATCAGTAAAACCCACCTGAAGCCTGATCTGCCCGAAATGCACCTCCAGGCCTGGGAAAACCAGACTAAAAGCAAGGAGTATCAATTATTTTTCCAGGACGGGGCCCTGAAATATGCAAAAAAATCATATAAATACCTTGAAGTCAACAGATTTGATGATGATGTAAACAAGGAGAACCTGCGATTTCAAAGTTATTTATACGCACTGAACAACGTAATCTACTACACCACCAAGTGCAGCAACAGCAAAGAATTTGAAAAGCTCCAGCCGCTGGTGGAAGAATTGCAAAACTATGAGACCTTTACAGAATGGCAAGGCAGGTTTTACGATACACTGGGTTGGTACTACCTCCGTCTATATTTGCTTTCCACGGATAAAAGCCTTAAAAAAGACTACCTGAAATTAGCCGAGGGTTATTATGAAGCAACCGAAAATCATTTTTCTTCCCCCAGGGATTTCCTGACTTTCAAACAACTTAAGCTGGCAATAATCCGGGCAAAGGAATCAAAAACTGCCGAGGAAGAAGAATAAGATACTTTATCCGGAACTGTCCTGTTGAACAACACAATCTTTACCCATAAATAGCAAATAGGTCTTATGAGTTGATAAGTTCTAAGTCGTAAGTCCCCATCAAGGCCGCTTACGACTTACCACTAATAAACTCAATACCTTTACCATCATGAAAAACAAAAGCCTTTCCTTTCCTGTTCTGATCGCTTTTGCCGGTCTGGCCCTCGCTGTAACCGGTTGCCAGGTCGGCGTCAACAAAGACCTGACAACGGGCTTATCCTACTCCTATAAAGGGCTGGGAGCAGAAGAGGTTTTCCTTTCCAAAGACAACCAGCTTTTCAAAAGCAGCGATTTCCCGATGGGCAGCCAGGTCGTGATGCACTTCTCCGGAGTAAACGGATTCAAAGCAGTAGAAGGGAAGGTATACCCCGGCTTGTCCATCCGGGTGACGGACGGATCGGGCGCCGCTGTGATCGATGCGCCGGACCTGTTCACCCAATACGACGCCGAAGGCCTCGACCCGGAGATTGCTGCTGAATTGTCGGGCAATATCACCATCGGCGACCCCATGGTCAGCGGCGGCGAATACCTGTGGGAAGTGAAGGTCTGGGACAAAAAAGGGGACGGAACGATCAACGCGTCGATGAACTTTACGGCGGTGGAGTGATCTGCCGCCTTCGTCAAGCTGATGGCGTAGCTATGGCTGCCAGAGTGATTTGTTGCTGATCTGTTGATCTGCCGCCTTCGCCGAGGCTACGGCCGCCGGGGGTTGATTTGTTGATTTGGCCTGCCAGGCGGCCTGCAGGCAGGCTCAGTTCCTCGAATCCTCAATTCCTCAATTGATTCGATTGTTCGATTGCCCCGCCACGCCTCGGCGTGGTCGATTTGGGGCGTCCGTCAGTCGGTCAGCCTAATCCAATCATTCGGATTAATCGACTTAATCGGTCCAATTTTTCGATTCCTCAATTCCTCAATTCCTCGATTCCTCAATTCCTCAGTTCCTCCATCTTTGCCGCAAATTCCCGGATAATCTCCAGGGTTGAAGCATCGCGATCATAAACCGAATACCAACCCTGGCCCTCGTGGGGCGGATCGCCGATCAGGTCATCGCCGGGTTGCCAGAAACCCTTGGGAATGCGCGGCCGGCCTTTCCCGCCCCAGGCCCAGAAATTGCAGCCGGAGATCTTTCTCCCGGCGGCGGCCAGGTCGTAAACCGTCTGGAACATTTCGCGGTAATAGCGGTCGCGCCAGGCGGTGGTGGACCGGGGGTCATGATCGTCGGCGTCCCGGGCGATGCCGAATTCTTCCAGTACCAGGGGTTTATCCAGTTTTTCGGCCCATTTGAGGTGTTTTTCCAGATAATCTTTGGCTTTTTCCAGGGCCTGGTCGTAGGATTCTTCCGGTTTGAGGGGGTCATACCATTGCCAGTTCTGGACCCAGATATGAACGGTGGTATAATCGATGTCTTTCGGACGGTGGTCTCGTTTGAAATGGTTGCCGGTTGGGAAATTGGTATTGCCCTCGCTGCCGATCGTCACCAGGTGGTTGGGGTCGAGGGATTTGATCAGATCTGCGGCACGGCGGATCCAGCGGCGGTAGGCTCTTGGCCGGAGTATGCCCCGCGGTTCGTTAGCCAGCTCCCAGGCCATGATGGCGGGATCTTCCCGGTATATTGTGCCGGTGATGGAGTTGGTACGGCCGACCAGGTTGCGCACCAGGTTGTCGTAAAGTTCCATGGCCGGTTGGTCCTTATAGAATCGGGATGACCAGGTGGAGAAGCCCATCCAGTTGCCGCCTTCCGCGGGCGGCGGATACGGGACGGCTTTCCCTTCCGACCAGGCGACGTATTGTGCAAACCCGCCCGACCATTGCCAGAAATTGCTGAGGCACAGCACGGCCTTCATGTCCCGTTTGGCCATTTCCGCCAGCAGAAAATCAAGGCCTTGCAACATGGATTCGTCGTACACGCCGGGTTCGGACTGCAGGGAAGGCGAAACGCGCCAGGGTTCGGTATCCGGCCCTTCGGTGGCTGCCATAATGCGGAGGTTGGTCACGCCCAGCGAGCGGAGTTCGTCCAGCTCTGCCACCAAACGGGACCGGTCGCCGCCGGGCGCGCCGAGGTTGAAGCCGTACCAGAAATTGGCGCCCAGGAAATAGTAGGGATTATCGTTCAGATAAAATCGTCCGTCCTGAACGGTTACAAAAGATTGAGCCATAAGCCTGATGTTGAATATTGGGAAAAACAGCAGAACCAACCCCAGGATCAGGATCCCGGCTCCTTGTTTTCGCGGTAAAAGATCTTGCTCCCTTTTTTCCATCCGTTGTCCGTTTTGAGCAGGCTTATAAAATCATGGGAAAAGTGGGTTTTAGCTTCAATTTCCAGGCGAGCCTGGTCGGCTTTGGTTTGGAAAATCAGCATATAGTCCCAGCCGGAATCCGAAAACAGGCAGTTCTCCCTGCATGAAATCCAGGTCTTCCGACCTTTTGAAACCAAGCCTTTCATACATCCCCCAGGCGACCTGCATAAACCGGGTGGAATGGATGATAACCTGCCGTTGGTCCTGTTCTCTGGCTTTTTGTATGCACGCCTTGCTCAACAATTTTCCGATCCCAAACCCTCTGTATTCCGGAGCCACCGCAAGCAAGCGAAAACCCGAGGTGCTTTTTTCAAGAGTCGCTGTACCTCCTGATCCATAGTACTGCATATCACTAAAATAGACAACGGCTCCTGCTATCTCCTGTTCGGAGGATACCGCTACCAACAATTCGGTTGCCGGTCTTTGCGCCAATTCTCCGATATTGGCCAGCATGGTATAATATTCAGGCTGTTCGCCGGGTGTTGGAAAGCCCGTTAATTGGGAATAGACCCGGACCATCAATCGACCGATCGTTTCGAATTCAGCCGGTTCAGCGTTTCTAACTATAAAAACTGGTTCGGATGTCTTAATCATGATCCATCAGAAATGAAGGTTCAAGATACTCCATTTTCCATCCCTTCCAAATCAGTAACCGGCAAGTATTTAACAAAAACAAAATCCTTCCTTAACTTGCACCACTCCCACTATCGGAACCAACTTAAATTGATGACTCAAAAACCTGATTAACATGACCACACGACGCCAATTCATCCGGACCACCGCCGCAGGGGCCGCCGTTCTTGCAGCCGGCACTGCCGCCTTTCCCAACCTGATCATCCCTAAGAAAAAGGATCGCCTGGGCGTTGCCCTCATCGGACTGGGCTATTACAGCCGCGACCTGCTGGCGCCCGCCCTCCAGGCGACCAAAAAATGCTACCTGGCAGGGATCGTCACCGGATCGCCGGAAAAGGCTAAACAATGGCAGGAGAAACACGGGATTCCGGACAAGAATGTCTACAATTACGATAATTTCGACAGCATTGCCGACAATCCGGATATCGATGTGGTGTATGTTGTGTTGCCCAATAACCTCCACAAGGAATTCACGCTCCGTGGAGCCAGGGCCGGCAAGCACATCTGGTGCGAAAAACCGATGGCCATGAATGCCGCAGAATGCAGGGATATGATCAAAGGTTGCAAGGACAACAAGGTCAAGCTCTCGATCGGTTACCGGATGCAGCACGAGCCCAACACCCAGGAGATCATCCGGTACGGTAAGGAGAAAACGCTCGGCGCCGTCCGGCTGGTCACCGCTTCAGCCGGTTTTCGGGATTCGCGTACCGACCATTGGCGGCTCAAAAAAGCAATGGGCGGCGGCGCCATGTTCGACATGGGCGTTTATTCGCTCAATGCCGCCCGGTATGCCACAAGTGAGGAGCCCATCGGTGTGACGGCCCAGCAATTCACTACCCGGCCCGAACTGTACTCGGAGGTGGATGAGACGATGCTCTTCCAGCTTGAATTCCCCAGCGGCGCGCTCGCCAATTGCTCCACCAGCTTCGGTATGGGTATGAATACACTCCACACCGTCTGCGAAAAAGGATGGTACCGGCTGGATCCGTTCCAGGCTTATCGCGGCGTGCAAGGGGTGACCAGTACCGGCAAAGCCCTCAATGTCGACACGCCCAATGAACAGGCCAAACAAATGGACGAAGACGCCATAGCGATCATGGACAATACCGATGTGCTCGTTCCCGGCGAAGAAGGGCTGCGCGATATGATCGTAGTGGATGCCATTTACCAATCGGTAAAGGAGGGACGGAGGATTCCTGTGCTCAGTGGCCGGTGATCAGTTGTCAGTTGTCAGTCTCCGCCCGCCGTAGCTTCATCGGAGGAGGGGGTCAGTTGTCAGTTGTTGGTAACTGAGCGAAGCCGAAGTTCAGTGATCGGTTGAGGTAAGGCCGCCGAGGGTTCTCATCCAGGCTATGATATCTTCCGAAAAGGCCGGAGGAGGAGGCATTTCGCTGTAATTGATGGATTTTTCGAAGGCGCGCTGTTGGTACAATGTGGTCAGCGTTTCGCCCAGATTAAGTGCAATATCTCCGTCGGGTTGTTTCAGGGGAACGGGAATAATGGGCAACGGATCCTTAATATCCAGCGCCC
Organism: uncultured Lewinella sp.; assembly: GCA_937873655.1. Taxonomy (GTDB): domain Bacteria; phylum Bacteroidota; class Bacteroidia; order Chitinophagales; family Saprospiraceae; genus JACJYC01. Next base: position 79,199 of record CALMYQ010000223.1, read on the forward strand.
AAACCTGCGTTTGCCCGGAGCCTGCTCTGCTCAGCGTAACGAGATAATGCGATTTGGGCAGATAGGGATGCTCCAGAGGCCTTTCGCCCCTGCGAATCAGGTCGATCTCCAATAAATGTACCCCGGCTTGATGTAGTCTAAGGCGTTTTTCCCGGTAGGGCTGGAGGCCCGGTTTGCGTTTGTTGACCGGTGAAAGGATTTCAATTGCCGTTATCAATTGATTACCCTTCCGATCTCTGATCTCTACCACAGGTATGCGCACTTCAACCGGTTTTATAGCCGGGAGGATGACCGTTTCCGGAGTCGTTTTTTCGCCGTACATAGGGGGCGGTTCTTTTATCAGGTCGGAACGCTTGAATACTTCAACATCCGGATACATAATGCCGATATCTTCTTCCGGAGCCGTGTCTTCCACCGTATAGCTATTCAATTGGACGACATACGAAACACCCAGCCGCGGGGTCAATTGCACCGAGATCAGATAAGCCAAGCTATTGTGCACATCCGGCCAAAGATGACCTTCCAGGTAAGGATCCATTCCAGGGAAAGGAGAGGGCATAGCACTTCATTTTCACAAAAATAACAAAATGAACGGATATTTTTGATGCGTAACCCGAGGTGTTTCGCCTTGGTTTTTTGCACGGATCTCATTCAAAATATCTGGGATATACCGCCTTTTTGCCCATCAGCCAGGCGATCGGCGTCAGGATCCGGAACAGGATACTGATCACCTTGTAAGGCGGTTTGACGGGTCTGAATATACGGTTGAAGCGGCTCATCGTCAGGGCCGTCTGGAGGAGGCCGGGTTTGCCGGAAGCGTCCACTTTGCCGTCGGCCGCCAGCCCGTAGATGGTTTCGAAGAATTGCTCGGTATCCAAGGCCGGAACGACTTTCCAGTCCATCAGCGTCGGGTGGTCGCAGTGATTCCACATGGAGTGGACGGTTCCACGCGGGATATGGAGCTTATCGCCTTTATGAAGGACCTGGAGTCCGCCATGTATCCGGACAGTCATTTCCCCGTCCAGAACTTCAAAATATTCATCCTGCTCCGGGTGAAAGTGCGGCGCCGGTTCCCTGGAATGCGCCGGATAACGGGCCTCCATTTCCAGGAATTGCCCCTGGGTGTCATTTGAGGTACGCAGGAATTTAAGCTCCTGACCGCTTAATGGGTTGACGATGGTTTTACCTGGGTATGCCATAGTGTTTTTGGTGTCCAAATCTCAGGCTGTCCATCCAAAACGGCCATTCTTTCCGACCAACAGCACCAGGAAACAGACCATTTGCGGCAGTTCACCGGTTGAAAAGAACGGGGAGAATTCCAGGAACGGTCATGTCTCATTCCGCCGGGCTCCTCCCCGTGATAATAAAACAACAAAAGTCGATCTTTGACGGTAGACGGTTTACCGGCCTGTTGCTTCGCGTACGACCTGGTTATCCAGAGGCGGTACGGTGCGGAGGTAGGCCCAGATGGCGCTCAATTCCTCATCGCTCAGCAGGGCGAATTTGGGCATGGCAAAACTCAGCGCACGGCCATTGGCGCTGATCCCGTTCCGGACGGCCAGGCGGAATTGTTCTTCTGTCCAGTTGCCGATTCCGTATTCCGGGTGGGGCGTAAGATTGGCCGATAAGACCGGATTGAATTCCAGGTCCTCCACCAGGTTGCCCCCACCGAAATAGCCCGGTGATTTTTCGGGATCCCATTGATCGAAGGTTTCAAAAGAGGCCGAATGGCATTCCGCGCAGAAATACAGGGAAGTAGCCAGGTATTTGCCGTAAGCTACCTGGTCGGAAGGCTGCGGCGCAATAATGGGCTCGCCCTTGTATTCAGCAGGCTTGATGGCGCCGAGCTTGAACAAGGCCTTGGGTAAAAAGCCGAGTTTGGAAGTGCGCTCCGTCGCGACCGGTTCAACCGAGGGCGCATCCGAACGCAGGTAGGCCACCAGTGCGTTCAGGTCTTCGTCCGCCATGCGGTTCATGATCATGAACGGCATCGCCGGGTGTCCGTTGCGCTTGGTGCCGGTCCGGAGCAGGTACAGCAATTCACCGTCCGAATAGCGGCCCAATCCGTATTTGGGGTCTTTGGTCAGGTTGCCGGACCAGATCTCGCCGAAGGGAGAATCGGGTTTCATGAACAACCGGCCGCTCAACCGGCCGTCTTCGCCGCGGTGGCAATAGGCGCAGATATTTTCGGCTACCTTTTGCCCTTTGGCCAGCGTCAGGCTATCCGTTTTAATGTTTGCCGTAATGGGTTTTACTTCGTAGGCCGGCATGCCGCCCCAGTTGATCCAGGCTGCAACGCAAAGGATGAGCAACAGGATCACGCCGAGGATAATGCCGGTGATTTTCAAAAATTTTTTCATGGTCAAATTGAGTTAATTCGGGTTTTTGAATTGAAATAAGAGGTCAGACGGGCTCCGGGGCCCCTTCGAATTTTTTGTGCTTGCCCGCCAGCCGGCCGAAGAACAGGGAGACGGGGAAAATGACCTTTTTGACGAATCCGGGAACCGCCAGCATATCGAATTCCGACCGGTAGCGTCTCAGCAACCAGGCGCTGTCAAAGGTCCCGGGGCGTTCGCCGCCGTTGGCCGCCGTCGATTTGTATAGCTCGGTCAGGAAATATTCGGCGTTATTGGCCGGCTGTATGTATCCCTTGCAGATCAGCGGCTCTTCACCGGCGTTCCAGAACCGGTGGGCGATGCCGGCCTTGAAGTCAATCGACTCGCCGGGGCCGAAGTATTTGGGTTCTTCTCCCATTACCTGGGCGCCGATACGGCCTTTCACAACCGTCAGGCCTTCGTCCTGTTTGAAATGGACATGCATGGGGGGACCGCCGTTAGGGGAAACAAAATTCTCAACTTCCAGCCGGTCGCCGGCCGGGTCTTTGATCAGCTTCAGGAAAGTGATTTTTTCGCCGCCGCCGTTCTCAATGGTGTGTGGATAATCGAATTGCATGATTTGATTTTTTTGAATAAAAGGTTCATTTGGTTACTGTGACAAAGGTGACCGCATTACGGTCTTACAGGTTAATACTCATGTTGCAAATCCTTTAAAAATTGTTGCAGATACCTGAAACCGGGATTCACAGACAAAATTCCGGCGTTCACAGATCGGGTTTGCACCCCAATGGAAATGCCCGGTTCTTTGCGGCAGCATTAACAACCCAAAGAGCACCATGACATCCAATCGCATTCTCTGTTTGCTTTTTTTCTCGTCCCTGGTTCAGGCATTATCGGCTCAAACCGTCAGGCACACCGTCTCCGGCACTGTCCGGGATGCCGGCTCGGGCGAAGAGCTCATCGGCGCTACCATTTTTGTGCCCGGGCTGGACAATACCGGCGCCGTTACCAATGAATACGGGTTCTACTCCCTGACCCTGCCCGAAGGCCAATACACCCTGACCGCATCCTACGTAGGTTTCGCGCCGTTTGAAAAAGCGGTTCAACTCGACAAGGACATCAGCCTGGACATCCGGCTCAGCGAAGGCGCCCTGTTGACGGAGGTGACCGTAAGCGCCGAACGATCGGACGACAACCTGACCCGCACGGAGATGGGGGTTGAAAAGCTCAATGTCAGGGAGATCTCCCGGCTGCCGGTCCTCTTCGGCGAGCGCGACATCCTGAAGACCATCCAGCTGCTCCCCGGCATCAAGGGGGCCGGCGACGGCAATTCGGGCTTCTATGTCCGCGGCGGCGGCCTGGATCAAAACCTGATCCTCCTCGATGAAGCGCCGGTGTACAACGCCTCCCACCTGCTGGGCTTCTTTTCTACCTTCAACTCCGACGCCATCAAGGACGCCACCATTTACAAAGGCAACCAACCGGCGCAGTACGGGGGCCGGCTTTCCTCCGTGCTGGATGTAAAAATGAACGAAGGCAACGACCGGGATTACCACGTGTCAGGCGGTATCGGCCTGATCTCTTCCCGCGTCAATGTGGAAGGACCGATCGTACCTGAAAAAGGCTCCTTCCTGATTTCGGGACGCCGGACCTACGCCGACGCTTTCCTGAAACTCTCCAGCGACGAAGACCTCCGCAACAACCAGCTCTATTTCTACGACCTGAACGCCAAGGCCAATTACCGGATCAATGCCAACAACCGGGTATTCCTCTCCGGCTATTTCGGCCGGGATGTCATGGGGCTCGGCGATGAATTCGGCATCGACTGGGGCAACCTGACCGGCACCTTGCGCTGGAATCATATTTTCAATCCCAAATTGTTTTCAAATACCTCGCTCATCTTCAGCGAATACGACTTCAAGGTGAATATCGCAACCGGCTCCAACGACTTCAGTATCCGGTCGGATATCCGGGATTGGAACCTGAAGGAAGAACTGCAGTGGTATCCGTCGGCCAACCATAAATTCCGGTTCGGGGCCAACGCGATCCACCACGCTGTTACGCCGGGCGAGATCTATTCGGGTGACTCTCTCGCCTTCGCCGACCATCAGCTTCAGGAACGATACGCCCTGGAAAACGCACTCTGGGCCTCCGGCGAATGGAAGGCAAGTCCGAAACTGAACATTGGCTACGGTTTGCGACTCAGCGCCTTTACCTTGCTGGGTCCCGGCGATTTCTACACCTTCGACGCGGACCGGAACCTGGTTGCAACCGACCATTACGACCAACGCGAAGCCGTCAGGACCTACGCCTATCTTGAACCCCGGTTCTCTGCCAGTTACGCCCTAAGTCAACACAGTTCCGTCAAGGCCGCCTACGCCCGCAATGCCCAGTACCTTCGGCTGCTTTCCAATTCCACATCCGGCAATCCTACCGACCGCTGGACGCCGGCCACCAACAACATCCTGCCCGGTCTGTCCGATCAGGTATCGCTGGGCTGGTACTGGAATTTTGCGCAGGACAAGTACCAGTTTTCCATTGAGACCTATTACAAATGGCTCTCCAATGAAGTGGACTACCGCAACGACGCCGATCTGTACCGCAACCCTTATTACGAGGCCGACCTGATCTACGGCGACGGCCGCGCCTACGGGGTGGAGTTTTATTTGAAAAAGCAAACCGGGAAATTCACCGGCTGGCTGTCCTATACGCTTTCGCGAACGGAACGGCAATTCGCCGAAGTGAACAACGGCAGCTGGTTTCCGGCGCGGCAGGATCGCACGCACGACCTGTCGGTGACCGGCATGTACCAGCTTTCGGACCGATGGTCGCTGGCGGCCAACTTCGTGTATTATACCGGCGACGCCGCCACTTTTCCTTCCGGCAAATATTCCATCGACAACAACACGGTCTTCCTCTACACCGAGCGCAACGGCTACCGGATGCCGCCTTACCACCGGCTGGATATCGGCGCTACACTGGAAGGGAAATCCGGCAAAAAATGGGAATCCGAATGGACGTTCAACATCTACAACCTGTACGCCCGGGAAAACGCCTACACGATCACTTTTGAACAGGACGCCTATGATCTTTCCAAAACCAATGCGGTCCGGACGGCCTTGTTCAAAATGATCCCTTCCGTCAGCTACAACTTCAAATTCTAACCCGTGAACTTCAAAAGAACCACCATGAAAAATCCGCTCTTCTTATTGCCGCTGCTGCTCCTGACCGGCGCCTGTACCGAGATCATCGACCTCGACCTGAATGAAACGTCGTTGAGGCTGGTAATCGAAGGCCGGGTCAGCGATCAACCGGGGCCGTACTACGTCAAGATTTCCCGGACCCTCAACTTTGATGAGCCCAACAACTGGCCGGCCGTCAGCCATGCCGGGGTCTGGATCACAGACAGTGAAGGTGTTACGGATACCCTGCAGGAAACGGTACCGGGGCTCTACGCCACAAGCTATTTGCAGGGCAAACCGGGCAACACCTACACGCTGATGGTTGAGGTCGACGGCGAAACATATGCCGCTTCCTCCGCCATGCCTCCGCCCGTGCCGGTCGATACCGCCTATCTGACCGAATCCGCGTTTATGGGCGGCGACGGGCTGCTGCCCACCGTCGAATTCCGGGATCCGGCGGGCGTCGCCAATTATTACCGCATTGCGTTCAACCGCGACGGCGATCCCCTGCCCGGCTTTTTCACGCTGAGCGACAAGGTATGGGACGGGGAAAAAGTGAGCCGCCCGTTCCGTTTCGCCGACTATAACATCCAACCCGGCGACCAATTGACGGTTGAACTGCAATCCGTTGATCCCGCCGTTTATGATTACTTTTACGTGCTGGAGCAGACCTCAGGCCAGGGTTTCAACCAAAGCCCTACCCCATCCAACCCCACCGGTAATTTTGATGATGACCGGGTGCTGGGGTATTTCAGCGCGTATGGGGTGTCGGTGGTTAAGGTTCGTTGATTTGCCGCCTTCGTCACGCTAATGGCGTGACGAAGGCCGCCGGAGGTTGATCCGTTGATTGTTCCGAAAGGATCCCTTTGGGGGTTGATGGATGCCGGAGGATTTAATTTTATCGCGACGCAAGATTTTGGTTGACGCAAAATTTTATCGCGACGCAAAATTTTATCGCGACGCAAAATTTTGCGTCGCTACGGGATATGAACTGGTTATTCAAAACAAAATCGGGTAAGGTCCTCATTCATCTGATCGTCTGGCTGCAGGTGATGGCGCTGCCGTTCATTATCCGGGAATTGTTTTTTGCCGGTACGGATGCGCCGAAGATCCTGACACAGCCGTTTGCAGGCACGAACTGGGTCCTGTTGCTGTTATTTTTCGGGATAATGGTCTCCTTTTTCTACCTGAACGCCGGGATATTTGTCCCGAAATTGCTGTTGAAAAGGCGATTCGGGGTTTATTTGCTGGTGATCGCAGGATGCATGTTTGTGATGATCCTGCTGATCAAAGGAGTGGTCAGCCTGGATCTGGTGACGGATGCCGAATTTTTCAGACAACGCCGCTTCCTGGGGCTGGGATCCGCTTTTATCACATTCTGGTTTGCCAGCGTGGGTTATCAGATGACCCGGGCGTGGTTTCAATCCGAACAGGCCCGGCGCGACCTGGAAAACGAAAAGCTGAAAACGGAACTTTCCTACCTGCAAGGCCAGGTGAATCCGCATTTTCTGTTCAACACGCTGAATACGATCTACACGCTGGCCCACCGCAAATCGGACCGGACGGCCGAATCGGTTTTGCAACTGTCCAACCTGTTGCGCTATGTGATGGACAGTCCGCCACAATCCGTTTTGCTGGAGGATGAGATCCGCCATTTGCAGGATTTCATCGCCTTGCACAAACTAAGGCTGACCGACAAGACCCAGGTTGTATTCGAGGTCACCGGCCATCCGTCAGGCATCCCCATTGCGCCGATGCTGCTGTTGCCGTTTGTGGAAAATGCGTTCAAACACGGGGTCAGTTCACATCGGGAAAGTACGATCTTGTTCCGGTTGGAAATCCGGGAAAACAGCCTCCGGTTCCGGTCGGAAAATGCCCGTTTCAACAGCGCCGGCGTCGAAAGGGACCGGACCGGCATCGGGATCCAGAACCTGCAAAGGCGGCTGGTACTGATCTACCCCGAGGCCCACCAGTTGCACCTGACTGAAACCCCGGACCAATATATTGCCGAGTTGACGATTCATTTGAAAGGAAGTTGACCGGTTTCTTTTGTATAGGTTTATTTTTGTTTATGGTTGTTTATGGTTGTTTGTTTTTGTTTATTTTTGTTGGCCGCCAACTACAATAAACCATAATAAACCATAATAAACAGCAATAAACCATAATAAACCACAACAAACAGCAATAACAACATCCCGGACAGGTCAAAAACAGGAAAACAGGTTAACAATGAAACCATCCGCCCATCCAACACTCCGCGCCATCGCTCTCGACGACGAGCCCATCGCGCTGGAGATGCTGGCCGAGTACGCTGCACGCATGCCCGATCTACAGCTGGAGCAAACCTTCACCGATCCTTTCCTGGCGATGTCCCACCTGAAACAGACCCCGGTTGAGTTGCTTTTTCTGGATATCCAGATGCCCGACCTGACGGGGTTCCAATTCCTGCAGACCTTACAAAGCCGGCCGCCGGCGCTCATTTTCACCACGGCCTACAGCCAATACGGCGCCGAAGGCTTCAACGTAGATGCGGTTGATTACCTTTTGAAACCCTACGATTTCCAGCGTTTCGCCAGGGCCGTCAACAAGGCCGGGGAGTGGCTGGCCGGTCGGAATGTTCAGCCTTTGCAGGAACAGCCGACCTATATCTTTGTCAAGTCCGAACACCAGCTCGTCAAAGTCACGCTGGACAAGATCCGCTGGCTGGAGGCCTGGGGCGACTACGTCAAGATCTTCACCGACGCCGAAAAACCCCTGTTGACCCTGACCAGCCTCAGCATATTTGCCGAAGTCCTGCCCGAAAAAACCTTTGCCCGGGTGCACCGTTCGTACATTGTTTCCATTCCCCATATCACGGTCATCCAGCGCAACCGGATTTACATTGGGGAGAAGAATATCCCGGTCGGGGAATCGTTTTCAGAGGGGTTTTATGACCGGCTTTTGGATGTTTAGGGGTAGTTGTAAGTTGTAAGTCATAAGTTGTAAGTCATAAGTTGTAAGTCATAAGTTGTAAGTCATAAGTTGTAAGTCATAAGTTGTAAGTCATAAGTTGTAAGTCATAAGTTGTAAGTCATAAGTTGTAAGTCATAAGTTGTAAGTCATAAGTTGTAAGTCATAAGTTGTAAGTCATAAGTTGTAAGTCAT